>NZ_JBRKBN010000002.1:0-104872 GCF_053474885.1 Sulfitobacter sp. M13
GTCCACATCGCCGGGCTTGGTCAGGCCGACAACGGGGTGGATCAACAGGTTCGCCTGTGCTTCGCGTGCGGCGCGGAAGGTCAGTTCCTGGTGCGCACGGTGCAGGGGGTTGCGGGTCTGGAAGGCCACAACCTTGCGCCAGCCCATCTTGCGGAAATAGGTGCGCAGCTCGTTCGGCGTGTCGCGACGCGCCTTGAAATCATAGTGTACCGGCTGCTGGATGCCGGTCACGGGACCGCCCAGATAGACGCTGCCCGCGGTGTTGTGCAAATAGTTCACCGCCGGATGCGCGCTATCGTCCGCGCCAAACACGTTCTCTGCCTCGCGGGCCTTATTCGGGACCCAACGGTCGGTGACGGTCATCACCGCCAAGATCACGCCTTCCTGATCGCGCAGCGCGATGTCCTGCCCAAGCTCGAGCCCTTCAGCGAATTTTTCCGACACATCAAGGTTGATCGGCATCGGCCAAAGCGACCCGTCCGCCAGACGCATGTTTTCGACAACACCGTCATAGTCTTCTTCGGTCAAGAAACCCTTAAGAGGGTTAAAGCCACCGTTCATCAGCAGCTCTAGATCGCAGATCTGGCGCGGCGTAAGGTCATGGCTGACCAGATCGCCAGCTTCCACCTTCAGCTTTTGCGCCGAGTCATAAGAGACATAAAGTTCAGGGATCGGAGCAAGGTTGGGCGTTTGCATGGGCGTCTCACAATATTCTTTTGAATTAATCTGATGGTTAGGTGTAAATCATATTCGCCATAAACTTTGTATGCGAAACTTTATAGCGAAAACAGTATCGATTTTATGCGTTATTTGACAAGATATTGGTGCCAAGATGGATATCTTCTATGATCGACTGAGCTGGCGTAAGATAATCACCCCTGAGAACACCAGATGTGTGTGTAAGAAGCAAATGTGAAAATGATGAGTTAGCAATCAAAGGTTGGATTTGGGGAAGGGGTGATTACTTCGGGTTTCCTAATATATTCGAAGAACATCGTTTCAGCCCCCTAAGGTACGACTATCGAACCCTTGAATGTGATATCCCTCTACCCGAACAGCAATGAGTTTCCGTAGCCGCGTTTTGTCCGCATCCGCAATCGAGCCCTGCAACTCCCGCAGCATCGAGGCCACCTCAATCTGACTTAGCATCCCTTCTTGCGCTCGAAGGATCTTAGCATGAGGTGTCGGCAACAAGCTGTCATCGTCGATTAGCAGTTCTTCATATAGCTTCTCACCTGGCCGCAGACCTGTCACTTTGATTTCGATGTCCCCCTCCCCCGTCTCCGGATCTTTAACCTTCCGGCCAGAGAGCGTGATCATCCGTCGGGCGATGTCGATGATCTTCTGTGGCTCTCCCATGTCCAACACGAATACATCGCCACCTTTAGCATAGGCACCAGCAAGCAAGACCAGACGGGCCGCCTCTGGAATGGTCATAAAGAAACGCGTTACGTCTTTGTGAGTCACCGTCACTGGTCCACCGCGGGCAATCTGCTTTTGGAACAACGGCAGGACGGAGCCGGAGGACCCAAGCACGTTGCCAAAGCGCACCATGGCGAACTTCGTGGCAGCGTTCCGTGTCTGGGTATCTTGCACGACTAGTTCAGCCATCCTTTTGGTGGCTCCCATGATATTTGTCGGCCTTACGGCTTTATCAGTTGAAACGAGGATGAAACGCTCCAGCTTTGCCTCGGCGGCGGCTTCGGCCACCACTTGCGTGCCCAGAACGTTGTTAAGTGCGCCTTCTAGCTCGTTTTCCTCGACAAGCGGCACGTGTTTATATGCAGCGGCGTGGAGAACAATCTCGACCCCCTCCTCCGCAATCACTCCAGCTACGCGCGCCTTGTTCGTGACCGAACCAAGACGGGAAATAATAGGAATCCCCGTGGCGTACGCTTCAGCCTGAAGCTCCTGATCAATAGTGTAAAGCTGGAATTCGCCTTGCTCGAACATAATGATCCGCGCGGGATTACAGTTGAGCAGCTGCCGGCACAGCTCGGACCCAATGGAGCCCCCTGCCCCAGTGACCATTACCACGCGACCGGCATAAGTTTTGGTAATCTCTGGTGTATCGAGCGCAACCTTATCCCGTCCCAAAAGCTGGTCTGGCGCGACCGTGCGCAAACTATCGGCAAGCCCTTTGCCAGACATAAGGTCTACATATGATGGCAGCACCTGCACCTCGACCTCATATACGCCAAGTTTAGAGATCAGCTCGTCCCGACGTTTCTTAGCCATCGATGGCACCGCCAATAGGATTTGTTCGATGCCGCGTGTTTTTATCAGCTTCCCGAGTTTAGAAGGATCATGAACAGGCAGGCCGGCTACCATTAGACCGTGCAAATTCGGGTTGTCGTCGATAAAGAACACTGGCCGCGCTTCGCTCGCTTGCCGCAGGGCTGCTGCCAGTTGAATACCCGCGGCCCCTGCCCCGTAAATTGCGACGGGCTTGCGGCTGCCACCACGCTCTGACAACCAGCGCAGCAGATTGAGCCCACCAATACGCACTACTACAGCGAAGATGCAAAAGAACAGCCCCAACAGCAGTGGTACCGAGCGCGGTGCCGACAACTTTAGCAGGTAGCTCAACATGACGGCGCTGAACGCTATTAGCAGCGATGCTACACCGATGTTCGACATGGAGTGTGTGTCAAAAGCATTGAGCTTGATCCGGTGCAGCCGCAGCGCCCAAATAATACCAACGCCCCACATCGAGATGACGGGGAATAGCACCCAACTGTCGGCGATCAGTATCCAGGGCGTACCCGTCCCGTACCGGAAGGCAAACGCGCAATAAAGAGCAATGGGGACGAGCATGCTGTCGATGGCAAGGAAAATGGCCCGCTTCGTCGCCCGAGAAAGGTCGTGAATACTGTTCATGTGCATGACGATAATTTTTCTTTGAATATAAAAATGTCGTTTATAATGTGCAGAGGTTACCAAATTATTTGGGTTTCACGAAGGTGTTTTTGCGGATCCGCCGCTCATGGCTTATGTTATACGACTTACTCTTGATACAGCCGCAAGATGTTGAATAATCCTCCCCGCGCGAAGCTATATAAAGAGACACGCGAAAAGGGAATACGTCAGATACCACTGGCAATCATGCGCTAATGTGCCCCGATGAGAAGAACTTCCATCCCGACATCACAAGGAAGAGTCGTAGGAATGGCATGGATGGACGGCCGATCGTCTTACCGCTGACAATTTGCATGGTTGCCCGGCGGCATAATTCATAAGACCCTGTAATATTTATATTATTATAAATTGTCAGCTGACAATTTCACGGTTGGCCAGAGCCATAAGCATAGGTTGCAGTGAAAACACCCCAGCGCGCTCCATTTGTGTCAGCCGACGAAGGTATGCGCCTGGGCTGCGGATGGAGTTGGCTTTCTCAAGCACACGTCAGATAGTGACCGCTTCTGCCTCGCCGTCCATAGACCGGTTTGCGTCAATATTGCATGGGGTCGATCCTAAGCATAAGTTCGATTTTGTATGGTATCAGTCTATTGACTGCCCGGCCATCTGTAGACCTTGGCTTGCTGGTAGTGCGTGCGGTTAGCATCGACTCATGGTGATTTCGCTTCGATCACCAATACTTCCTCTGTATTAAAAGTCGTAGAATATAAATGAACGCACACGTTAGATTGCTGTTCGAGAGCGCTTCGTAAACTCATTCTTGCAGTAGGTTCGACGATGGCGTAACATGGTTGTATGGATCACACATACTACCACAACCTGAGCTCCCGAATATCCGACTGATTACCAGTTCGGTATTTGGGAGTGCCTTGGTGGGACACGGGATTTATAAACCCTTTAGCAGCAGATTACTGTGTCGTCGGCGGTTCAATTCCGCCCATTCCTACCAATATCTATGTGTGAATTTTGAACCTGTTACGCCGCAGTCCAACGTATATCTTCGTTAACGCCAGCTTCCTGTCGAATTCGACAGGGCCTATCCTAACCCAGTGTTGGAGTACGACTGTGCGGATTACGATAATTAATGATGGCCGCAAAGATTGCCGTCAGGATTCCGCTCCGTCTTTACAACCACAACCAGATTAGTTCGGCGATCATAGCTGGCGTCAGGGGACGAGATCGCTACGGCTTGCCATCTTTGATTGATTAGATGCGATGCTCTAACATCGGCCCCGAAAGCAAATAAGTTGCCAGCCGTCATCGGAAAGAACGCTTTTAGAGCCTGCAAAAGGTACTTGGGTCGCTCGATAGAGCTCTAAAAGAATCGGGCATTTGAAAAAAGTGTCGATTTACATATGTATACAAAATACATCTTGTGTTTACTTCTGCGCGCGCAACAAACTGTTGAATTTTCGCGAGAGTGTAGATGATAAGTCTCTGATATCCAACAGATTACTTTCGTCACCAATATTCGGCCTCAACGCCCTCAATCAGCTCAACAGTTTATGCTAGATTAATCCGCCATATCTGTTAATATCTCTCAAACAATAAAGACTTGAGGGTAGCAATGAGCGGGATTCGAGCCTCCCAGAGATTTGAAGTCATGTCCAAGCGGCTGGGTAACCGGCTGCATGAACATGCGCAGGAAACCTTCCCGCCGGACGCCCAGAAGGGCCTCCGCCGCTTCGCTATGCGGGAAGCGGCAGAGCTGCTACGCATCAACCAGAACACCTTCCGACATCATGTGTCAAACCTCGAAGACTTCCCCGAAGGGATCTTAGAGGGCGGCAATCGCCGTAGCTTCTCCGCAGAGGAGATGGTTGAGGCACAACGCGTGCTTCTTGAGACCGGAAGGATCAAACCAGAAGAGCATCCGCACAGGAGACAGGGAGAAGCTTGTCAGGTTTTGACGATCTTCAACCTAAAGGGCGGCTCTGCCAAGACATCATCTGTTGCTCACATTGGGCAACTATTGGGTCTACGAGGGTACCGGGTTTTGCTTATCGACCTTGATAGCCAGGCAAGCCTAACGAACCTGTTCGGCGTTACGCCCGAACTTGATCCGGATATGCCAACCTCATACGATCTTATCAAATCCGATGATCCGCTTCCCGCGGCAGAAGTCATTCGCAAAACGAACTTCCCAACTGTCGACCTGATCCCGGCATCCATGGACATCATGGAGTACGAGTTCGAGGTCGCACTGAGCTTCAGAGAAGGCACCACCACGTTCCATAGCCGCATCAGGGATGCACTTGAGCCAGTGTTGGGCCAATATGATGTGGTACTGTTTGATACTCCACCGCAGCTAAACTTCTCGGTGATCTCGGCTCTTTTTGCATCGACTGGGGTACTGATCCCGCTGAACGCCTCCATGCTCGATGTCATGTCCCTTGCGAGCTTTCTTGCAATGGCGAGTAACTTGATGGGCGTAGTCGAAACGCATGCCCCCGAACACGGGCTGAACTTCGTAAGAGTTCTCATCACACGCTACGAAAATACCGATGGTCCGCAGGTTCAAATTTCGTCTCTGCTACGAACTGTTCTTGGAGACGCGGTACTATCGGCCGAGTTCCTCAAATCAACTGCAGTGGGCGACGCTGCAAATACCCAACAGAGCATATTTGAGGTAGAACCTCGCGACGTGAACCGCCGAACTTACGAGCGCGCCACCGAATCCGTTTCTCGCGTGACAGATGAGGTCGAACGAGAAATCCTTAAGGCTTGGGGGCGTAGTGATGGCACGTAAAGTCTTCGGGAATTCCCTAAAGAACGCGATGGGTGAAGCGCCGCCTTCGGAAGAAAATTTGGATACGAATCGCACGAGCCCGACTGTAGCTCGGGCACAAGCATCCATCCTTGAAGAAGATAAACACGCCACACGTCTGATAGACGCGAACGCCATACAGATGTCCGCGGTCATGGATCGCATCGATCCCAGCGATGGACTGGATGATCTTGTCTCGTCGATCCGCGAGCACGGTCAAAAGGTTCCGGTTTTGGTTCGCCGAACCTCGGATGGATCCCTCGAGATTGTCTATGGGCGCCGCAGGCTTCTCGCCTGCCGCAAACTAGGACAGAAGGTGCGCGCAACGGTCATGGAAATGACCGACGAGGAAGCGCTCATCGCCCAAGGCGTGGAAAACAATGCCCGCCAAGACCCATCATTCATCGAGAGAGCGCTTTTTGTAGCCGGGATCATTCGGGAACTTGGGAAGACAGACGAGGCCCGCAAGAACGCTCAGACTGTTGCGTATCGGGCACTTCAGATAGACGAATCGCTTGTCTCACGGATGAACCGTATCGCGACAGGCATCCCTACCGAATTGATTCAGGCTATCGGACCTGCGCACGGCGTTGGTCGACGGGTCTGGGAAAAGCTCTTTCGGCTATGCGAGAAAGACCGCGCAAGAGCCCGCGAAATTGCCGCCGAAATTCCCCGCAACTTACCAGGCCCCGATCGTCTAGAAGCAGCGGTTACCTTGCTGACGGCCACCAAGCCATCTGCACCCTCGGTGAACCCCGACGAGCGCGTGAAGGTCGGACGCAGGGGTAATCGCATCACTATCGACACTGATGCAGATCTTGCCCCACGCGTGGAGGAGGCAGTGCACAAGCTGGTAATTGAGCTTCTTGACCGCGGTCAAGATGGGCCAGAGTAACAACCCCACGTCTTGACCGCGGTCAAGACGTCAAAAACAACGAGCAGCAAACGAAAGGAGGACCGGCTAGAAAAAGAAAGACCCCCCGAAAGCGATACTTCCGAAGGGCCTCAATTAGTCTCGACACCTAATTGATACCCCCAAATCGAATCGATTTCAACACCGCTGGCGGTGAACAGGGAAGCTTTTTCTTCCGAAACATCATGAAACATCAGAACAGAACACGAACCGCCTTGGCGGAATGGACAAACTTGCCCTGCCCTAACCCCTATGAGCTGTTAGGCCCGGTTCGCGTCCTGCGAAAAGTGCTCGGCCTGACGACCAACGACCTTGCTGTTTTGTCCGCACTCATCAGCTTTCTACCCCGTGAAAGACGTGCAAATCTGAACAGCCAGCAGATTGCACTCACTGTCGTCTCCCCCATCTAACGCTTCGTTGTCAGAGCGTGCCAATGGTCTTGATGAAAGAACACTTCGCCGCAGCCTTGGACGCCTCTCAGCGGCTGAACTGATTGAACGGAAGAGTTCCGCAAATGGTAAACGCTTCCCGTTACGGTATGGAGGTGTGATTAAGGACGCCTTCGGCATCGACCTGAAGCCCTTGATCCAACGGTACGACACTCTCGCGATGCAGGCGTCACAGCTTACCGAAGAACTCGAGCACCTACGGTCACTGAAGACCGAAGCCTTAGCACTTCGTGCGTCTCTCCTTCGACAGACAGGCCTCGATGAAGCAAAACTCTCTACCCTACACATGTTTAGAAATGTCTTGCGTCGAGCGACGTTGACCGTGGACGCAGTTCTAAGCATTATCTCGGAGCTCCGAGCTCTGGGCGCCGCCACAGACGCCTGCTACGGTGAGAGGCACACAGTAGTAAACGCCAGTGCAGGAGCCATTTTACAACCTCTCGAACAGCGATCATATAAACTCGATCCAATTGAGCTGACCGCCACAAACGGACAAAATGTCCGGCACATAGAGTCTTTAAAAAAAGATATTAATAAGATTGCTGTAAAAACAGCGGAACAAGATGAACAAACGTCGCCAACTCAGGCCAGGATGAACCGTAACCCTGAGAAGATGGCTTGGGAAGACTTCACCCATGTAGCAGGACTTTTCCCGGTCCCTCCTCACTCAGGGGAAACCCTTACTCGCGTTCTGTATGACCTCGGTAAACTGCTTAGAGTAGGACAAGATAAATTGAAACATGGCATCCAAAAAGCTGGCCCAGGCAAACTGCTTTTGGTCTTCGACTACCTCATAGCGCGATCAGACACGATTAAGTACCCCGATGCATATTTCGAAAAGGCCTTAGGCACACAACTTGACCGCATATGAGTTTCTTGACCGCGGTCAAGAAACTACACAAAGTTAAATGGCATGTCGGGTTAAGGGGACAGAAAGTGGTTTCCCTAGGAGATCGCTACCGAGGTGTATCGAAGAGAAAATCTGATCACCGCTATCCAGACTAAGTTCTATCGGCTACCACAATATACGTAAGTTCGAGCTTCTTATGATCCACTCTACCGTGCTGGCATATAGGCTAAGAAGTTGTTTACTGCTAGAACTTCTTAGCGCTCTTGTACCCTTACGCTATAATGGCCTCAGGGACGTACTGATCGCTGCAGATCTTGAAAGAATAACTCAAGTTTGCCTCCGAGGCCCCTGCCCTTTGTGGCGATCTCTACCTGATAAGGAACTACGGTAAAGTGCCTACTGGCTTCCCTCGTGAAATCCGGTTGTCCGGTTGCATACCTCGAACTGCAAGTGCGTTTAAAATGCTGCGAACGAGATATAGCGGTAAAACATAGGTTTTGCTGCCGTGCCCATCGGTTAAACCGCGGTCCAGTCGATCCTAGTCGCGCAGAGGAGTTATTTAGCTCCAAGGACAGATGGCGGGGGGTGGAGGAAAAGAAAGCTCTCTAGTCCAGAATTGACGAATGAGCCGTTGCGTATCCCGAAAATTTAAATCTCAGTTTAATCCTTCAGAGGTAATTTGACCGAGCATTCAATAACAGGATGCGTTGTTAAAATTCTTTTTTAAAGCAAGGAAATAATATGAAAAATGATATAAATATTAATTCAAAAACAACCCATATTGAGTTGCCGAAAACCCTAGTTCTTGTCCTCCCTGGTAGTATGTTCGGATCAGCAGAATCCCAATTAGGGCGTAAGGCGCGCCAATATCGCGACGCAATTGCAGAGGAAATACTCTCACATGATGGACATTTTGTGGTGATCGATGGCTTTTTATCGGATGAAATCCAACGAGGGTTTGACGACGTAATAGAGAAGGGGCTGGCCAATGCTATTGTCGCTGCGGAACGCGCGGGGTGTCTGAATTCGGTTTCAGCAATTCGTCTGTATGGCTGCGATACTGGCGAGCCAGCTTATGACGGTTGGCAGGACAATCGCTCACACTGCCTAATTAAAGATTTCCAAGGACCAGATGATGCTTCGAAGTTCTTAAGTATGCAGCTCGAGACTTCCGAGATCGCGGTAACTGGTGCTTGGGCTACGTTAGATGACAGCTCTGGTTGCGTTAACGAAGTCGCTCAAGCCCTCCGATCGCTTATGCCAGACACTAGGGTGCGGATCAGCGGAACAGCAATCTTCGAAGAGTACCAAGATGGAGATCTTGAGGGAACGCCGGTCTTCAACCTATTTTAGATGACCGAGGTCAAATGCTAGGCTCTGTCCTTCTAATAATCGCTCGGGGCTATGGGTTTTTAATGAAAGAAAGTGACAAATTCCTGCAGGTACCGAGTTAGTCCTGCAGGAATTTATCCAGTTTGAAAACTTTGGTGTTCTCGCATCATTTATATTCAACTCTGGATTGTATTCTGGTGATTCTGCCTCCCTTGGGCGGAGCCCTTGATACACTACAATCTCGCGCGTAGTCATGTAGCTCAAACTTGCCCAATCATAGCTTTGCGCTGGTTCAGATTTAGTTTCCTGCGTCGCTGACGTACTAAGACTTGTCGGGCACTGTTCTGTTAGTGCGCCGTCAATAAAATCCGTCTGACCCTAGCTGGGGCAAAAACTCACGTTTGGGCCGATGCTTTTTACTTTGTGTTAATGGGTCGTGACAACCTCCTACCAGGAGGGAGATTTAAAATGGCACAGGCTAACGATCACAATAAATCACCATTTAAAAAGCTGAAGCTTGAAACGGCAAAACTAATCTTGGCAGGTTTTCGGCGACCGGCATACGCGGGTGTTTTGCAGCGTCATCCAAAACAATCGACCTATGCATGTGACTTGCTGCTGGATGCCATAGGAAGAAAAATCCAAGTCAAAGTCGCACGTGGCTTGTCCGAGAACCGCATGTGCTGCTGTGCCGCAATTCATGGACTACCCCACTTAATCTCACCGCTGACAATGGATCTGATCAAGGAATCCTCAGCTTCGTTCCCGAGGTATTTCGTAGGGGAGGTTGCACTAAATCCGGCAAGGCTTCGGCTCACTCTTTTGCCGTTCCTCGGAAAATCTGATGACCGCACTTGGGTGTGTGTGCTTGAGCATTGGATGGGCGAGGCATGCTGAAATGAGTGCGCCTACCATTCTAAATCCATTGAGATCAGAAGGGCGTGTGTCGTGGTTTCTTAGTCGGGTTGTGTGCCTTCCCGTTAGCAATCCTCACCCTGCAGCCAAAGGTGAACACTACGTACAGGATGCTGATCATATAATAGAAGATATA
The DNA here is from genome assembly GCF_053474885.1 of Sulfitobacter sp. M13. NCBI lineage: Bacteria > Pseudomonadati > Pseudomonadota > Alphaproteobacteria > Rhodobacterales > Roseobacteraceae > Sulfitobacter > Sulfitobacter sp. M13. Next base: position 10,282 of record NZ_JBRKBN010000002.1, read on the forward strand.
CTTTCACTTAAGCCGGGTTTCCTCACCAAGGTGAGGGGAAAAATTGCTAGCGGAAACCAAATTGCGGTGCTCATATGGTGACTGAGTTTCCGATCAAAAACCGACCAGATGCTGCGAGTAACAAAGCATCATTGAACCCAACGCCATCGGAGCGCTTATTGAACGACAGTTTGATCGCGTACGCCTATGCGCAGGAAGCCAATCGTTTGTACTCTCCCGAAATCTCATTGCTTCGGGTACGTGGCAGAAATACGAAGTGCGTGCTGCAGCTCTTGCTAAAAAGAGCCCGCGCCACAATCCGTATGAGGCCTTCCTTCGGATAGATAGGGCAGGGGGGTGGGAGACCGTTAACACCCGTCAAGCCTACAGATCCGCGCTGGTGCGCTTAGCTGCCCAGTTGGTGATCGAAAGTGCTCCACTTTTCTGGAAGCACCAGATCTCGCAGAGGCCAACGGCAAAGGCGACACTCCAACTTAACGAATGGCTTCGTAAAAGCGTTGATAGTGCGTTGATCGCCAGAATTCGGGCCGTGCAACGCCCGCTTGATAAGACTGAATATGAGAGCTTTCGGAGCGCGGTGACTTTCCTTCTGGCCCAACCCCCGGACCCATCACATCAAGCTCTAAGAAAAAATACAGGCGATCGATCGGTTAAACTAAAAAGAAAGCCCAACGCCCAAATTGCGTCGTTGCGTGCGCTCAATCAGCAACAGGATCGTAAACGCAAATCGGACCCGACCTATTGTTGGCTCGACACTTACTGGCGGTTTGTGCTGGCTGACGACGACACGGGCGATTTGCAGCGGGCAATGATTGCGACATTGATTTTGACTGGCTGCCGACCAGTCGAATTTTCATGCCGTTTAGGCATTGAGGTTTCAATAGCGGATGTTGATGCGGCGAAAAGGCTTACGTTCAAAATTAACGGAGCAAAAACGGCTACGAAAATGGAGATATCGGTAGAAGCGAAGGGGCAGGCGATACGCCAGATCACCTTGGGCTGTCACAGTCCCGAAGCGCTTTGGCTACACCGCCACATTTCGCGGTCCGCTGAAAACCGTTTAATATTTGATCAAGCGGCGGCTCCGTATTCATTATCTGGAAAGGTGCTATCGATAGCCGAACAGGAGCGGCTATTGACCAATAGTCTTGGGAAACGCGTCAAGAAAATTGCTAGTCGCGCGTTCCCTCGTCTCAAGCATAACGTGACACCATATGTATTTAGGCATTCATTCGCGGACGCTTTGAGGACGGAAGGGCAATTTGATGAACAGGCGAGGGCTGCGGCGCTAGGACAGCAAAGCACGCGTACGTTAGGGCATTACGGTGGGTCAAACCGACGGCGGAAAACACAGTCGGTACGATCCCAACAGATTGTACGTATTGATGCTAGCAGCCCTGTTCGAGAGCATTCCCCAAACTTCCCGAACGAATTTGAAACGAATTCACGCCCAAGGTTGTAAACTGTAACGGCCAAATCAAGGACATCAGTGTCCAGTATTTTTCGGGTCCGCTTGAGCGCGCAACATTCTCGCGGATATGTACACACTTTACCCAGTGCATCGCTTCAGACCCGACCTCTCGCCCAAGGCCGACTATGGGCTTGTTTGGTTTCTCTAAACTTGGGAGCAATGCGCTCTGTAAACTAGTTATTGTAATACTCGCGGCCTGATCGAACAGACTATGAAAGCTGGTTTCTCAGCCACACCAAAGAGCAGTCCGCTTTGCCCAAACATATGACGGAAATCGCAGATATAGATCCTATATGTAACATATTGTAACGGGTATAACGATACAATATGTTACAACTCGGTGTGATCGACAGTTAGGCAGGAAGAAATGGCAATAAACCAACAGCGGGTGTTCCAGGCGGCTGAACAATTGATCGAGCAGGGCACTGAGCCGACCAATAGGAACATTCGAGAATTGCTTGGTGGTGGGTCACTCGTAACCATCACACCGTTACTCCGAGAATGGAAATTGCTCCAGGAGCAATCGGCAGACATACCAAACAGCGTTCGCGTGGCCATGGATCATACTCTTAAGCGAGTATGGATCGAAGCAAAAGATCATGCAAAGCGTACCTTCGTTGGGGAACGAATGCTGTTGGAAGGACAGATATCAAAGCTAGAGGATGAGCTTCGTTTGGCTGATGAAGCCAAGGATAAGACGGATGCGGATATCGCAGATTTTAAGGAAACAATCAAAGCCGGTGAGACCGCAGCCGAATTCGCGAAATCACAATCGGCGGAACGTATTGCAGACCTAAAAAGTACTCTTTCTGAGACGAAGGAAGAAGCGAAAGAGGCGAGGACAAGTGAACGAGATTTGAACAAACAATTAGTAGAATTGACGAAAGAGGCTTCGGAGCTGAAGGCTCTCGCTGAGAAAGCGAAGGCGGATGCAGACTTTGCGAATGCCAAGCTGAGGGGTGACACAAAGTAGGTCAACCCTCGCCAGATGGGGCTTGTTCGCGGTCACGGCTCTCAAGGATGCCCGAAGATTAAAGTACCCATCTCCAGCTCTCCGCAAAAATCGCTCATGCCCACTAAAATCACCGGAACCAAAGCCCGCAGCGTGTGTTAACTCCTCGGAAATAATGATCGCAATATCAACTCTTTACCAAGCTGTTCAGCTTTGGTGAGGCTTCCGGTTAATCATAGCAAAAGGTGTGAGTATGCAGACCAAGAATGACGCGATGAGTGAGCTTTGGCGGGTGCTGAGCGGCACGCAGACGGCTTATGAAACGGCTTTGAAAGACCTTGATGATGGTGCGGGTAAGGTCCTGGTGACCGAGATTACCTCAATGCGCAAAGCGAACATCGAACAGGTTGAGAAATACCTCTCCGACGCAGGGACAGACGTGAGCGAACTGGAAGCGCCGGAGCGGGTGTATTCTGCGCTTGATTGGACCTCTGCTGGGATCGATGGGCCTGAAGGGGTCGAGGCGCAGGCGCGTAAATACGAGACGAATGTGCTGGAGGCCTATGACCGCGCGATCGAACCCTATGCTGCGGGCGATCCAGAGCTTCAGTTCCTGACGGAGCAGTATGTACAGCTGAGCCAAAAGCTGGGTGGGCTGACCCCTGATCGCGCAGCCGCCTGAGTTTGACATGCAGTGAACGTCACCGCGTAGACTGATGTAACATGTGGCAGTCTGATGCAGATCAGGCTGCCATTCTCTTTGGTCGGCAGCTTATCTGCGAAGAGAAGGAGCACGATGATGATATCTGCGATCTTCGGCATCTGTTTATTGATGGTCGTGACGGCGGATGTCGTGATGTCGACGCTTGGGGTCGGGGCGAATGGTCCGCTGGCACCACGCGTTGCGCGTAATACTTTTCACATCATTCGGTTGTTCCCGAGACAGGATTGGGTGCATCGTACTTGCGGACCACTGGTGGTGGTTAGCATCGGGGCGGCCTGGATCGTTTTGATGTGCCTCAGCTGGACGCTCATCTTGTCGGGATGGACAGGATCGGTTGTCTCGCCGGTTTCAAACGCGCCGACGAACATTGTTGAAAAGGCGATTTACGCGGGGCATTTGTTGTCCACTCTGGGCGGTGGGAACTATGAAAGCAGCGGCCAACTATGGGGGGCTGTTTCGGCTCTAATTGGCATTTCAGGCATGGTTGTGTTGACGTTGTCAGTCAGTTTTGTCTATTCCACTACCCAAGCTGTTTCTGCCGGGCGGACCATTCTGGCGCTGTCTGATATTCACCAGCAGGGTACCGACCAGTTCAGCCGGTTTCTCTTGCCGCAGTTCGCGACGCTTGTCGCGCAGATCAAGGCGATACCCTTCGTGCTTTACTTCAGTTCTGTGCGCGAGGAGCGCCGGCTGCCGCAAAAGCTGGCGCAGCTTCGGTCACATCCGGAGATATCCGAGCGGGACCGCAAGAACCTCGACATTCTGCTGCGGGAACTGCCTGGATTGGAACATGTGTCTCAGGATAGCTTTAACGACGCGTTTGACGATTGGGCAAAGGGATACACCCTCCGCCCTGAACAAAGTTAAAAAGCAGCCTCATCACAGCCCGCCGCGGTCGGATTTCAGATCTTTCCCCTGTTGATGAATCACCATATTTTCGGCAGGATAGGGTCTAATTAGGCGGAATGCATCTTCCGCTGGCGCTGTCAGCCATGCCTCGTACTCATCAGGGTCCAAGATCGCAGGCATCCGATCGGGGTGGGCGCCGTCCCCTTCGGAAAGGTGGCCGTATGCGGCTCTGCATTGCCGAGATGGTCGTTCATGGTGCTCACTGCGAACAGCTGCTGCATGAGGGTAGGGGCCAAGGTGTTGGCGTAAAGGTTGCACATCTGGGGGCCTCCTTTGGCGGTGGGGACGGTCAAAATTTCAAGCGTTAACGCAATATTATGCGGGAAAGTCTCACAAGGCGATCTAGTTCAACTTTCAGAAGCTGCAAATTGACGCGCGGTTCCCCACGTTAGAGCCCGGTATTGAGCCATAGGAACGGAGAGAGAATGACCGAACCCACACCAGAAAACGGCGAGATAGAGACTGATTTCGAGGTCGGTCAGGACAACATCGACGGCAGCCTTGGCCCCATCGGGTTTGATATTCACAACCCCGTTTTTGTGATCTCTGGCGTTACGGCGGTGGCCTTTGTGCTGCTGACGTTGATCTTTCCCGATCAAGCGGGCGCGTTGTTTCTTGCGGTGCGTGATTTCGCGACAAGCAAGCTCGACTGGATGTTCATGATTATCGTGAACTTCTTTGTGATCTTCTGCATCGTGCTGATCTTTCTGCCCATGTCCAAGGTGCGCTTGGGCGGCGAAGATGCGGTGCCGGAATATTCCTACCCTGCGTGGTTCGCGATGCTCTTTGCCGCCGGTATGGGGATCGGGCTGCTGTTCTTTGGCGTGCTTGAACCGGTCTATCATATGAACGTTTCGGGGCCGCTTGGGGTGCCGTCGCCCATTTCAGCCGACGGATCAATCATCCCCGAGAATGTCGCGGCCGCGCGGTCCATGGGGCTGGCGGCGACCTTCTATCACTGGGGCCTGCACGGTTGGGCTGTCTACGCTGTTATGGCGCTGGCCTTGTCGCTGTTCACCTATAACAAGGGTCTGCCGTTTTCGATCCGGTCGTGTTTTTATCCGATCTTGGGTGAACGGGTCTGGGGTTGGTCCGGCCATATCATCGATATTCTGGCGGTCTTTGCGACGCTGTTCGGCTTGGCCACATCGCTGGGTCTTGGCGCACAGCAGGCGAATGCCGGCTTCAATTTTGCCTTCGGGCTCGAGATTTCGACGAATGTTCAGGTGATCATCATTATTCTGGTCACGGCTGTCGCCCTTGTATCGGTCTGGCGCGGGTTGGACGGCGGGGTAAAGGTGCTGTCCGAGGTCAACATGGGCGTCGCGATCCTGTTCTTCCTCTTCGTTCTTTTTGCAGGGCCGACGTTGATCGGCCTGAGCGGTTTCTGGACTGGCCTGATCGCCTACACCCAAGAGCTAATCCCGCTGTCGAACCCCTTTGGCCGCACGGATGACGCCTACCGCGAGGGGTGGACGGCGTTCTATTGGGCGTGGTGGATATCCTGGGCGCCTTTCGTCGGCATGTTTATCGCGCGTGTATCCAAAGGGCGCACAGTGCGGGAGTTCATCATCTGCGTCTTGCTGATCCCGTCGCTGATCATCTTTGTCTGGATGGGCGTATTTGGCGGTATCGCCATCGACCAGATCCTGACCAGCCCCGAGACATCGCTGGTCAAAGCCAATGTGATCGACAGTTATTCGCCCGAGCTAAGCCTGTTCGGCATGTTGAACGAGCTGCCATTCACCAAAACCGCATCGACCATCGCGATCGTGCTCGCGTTGGTGTTCTTTGTGACCTCGTCGGATTCAGGCTCTCTGGTGGTGGATACGATCACCGCAGGTGGCAAGATCGACGCGCCGGTGCCGCAGCGAATCTTCTGGTGCGTGGTGGAAGGGTTGATCGCCATCGTGCTGCTGATTGGCGGCGGATTGTCGGCGCTACAAGCAGGGGTCACCGCCACAGGCATACCGTTCAGTATCCTGATGCTGGTGATGTGCTACACGATCTACAAGGGTCTGCACAGCGAACCGCGGGCGTGAGATAGCCAGCCGGCGCGCTGTTAGGCGCGCCGGCTGAAGGATTAAGATCCCATCCAGTTCGGCAGAATGGTGGTAATGATCGGGAAGGCAAAGAGGATCACGATGGTGATGACCTCAAGCAGCACGAACCAAAGCGCTCCGCGAAAAATCTGGGGCAGGGGTGTTTCGCGATCAATGCCGGCGATGACATAGCAGTTCAGCCCGACCGGCGGCGTAATCAGACCGATTTCGCACATCTTTACGGCCAGGATGCCGAACCAGATCGGATCAAAGCCAAGCGATTGTATCGTGGGAAACATAATCGGGATGGTGATGACCATCATCGAAAATGCGTCCAAGAACATACCCAGAGGGACAAAGACCAAAAGCAACATCGCCACAATGAGATACGGCGGCAAACCTGACCCGACGACCGCCTCGGCTAATTGGTTAGGGACTTGGATCAGGGTCAGAAAATAGCTGAAGACGGCGGCACCGATCATGGTGAACATGATCATCACTGTGGTGTCGATGGTCGATCGGAAGCTCGCAACAATACGGCCCGCCATACCGGACCAACTTGGGCGGTGCATCAATAGCATGATCAAGGCGACAAAGGCCCCCACGGCACCCGCCTCTGTCGGGGTGACGAGGCCCAGATAAATACCGCCCATCACAACGATGAACAGCACCAAGACCTGCCATGCTTTGCCCGTTTCGCGCACGGCCTCACCCCAGCTGGCGCGTGGGGTGACCGCGTGGCGCATATCGCCGCGACGGGCGATGAAATAGATACCGACCATGAACATGATGGCGGTCAGCAGCCCCGGCAAGAACCCGGCGACCAGCATTTTGCCTGCCGATGTTTCCGTCAACGCGGCGTAGAAGATCAACAAGACGCTTGGCGGAATAAGAACACCCAACACGCCGCCTGCCGCGACTGCGCCTGCGGACAGGCTGCCCTCGTACCCCGCCTTCTTCATCTCGGGTATCGCGACCGACCCGACAGTGGCAGCGGTGGCCACACTTGACCCAGATGTGGCTGCAAAGCCTGCGCTGGTCAGGATCGCTGCCATAGCCAATCCGCCGGGCAGATGCCCGACCCAGCGGCTGGCGACGTCGAACAGCTTTTTACCCACCTGTGCGTGATGCGCGAAACTGCCCATCAGGATGAACAGCGGGATGATCGTGAGCGTATATACGGCGGTGGTGGAGTATGAGATCGACTTGAGCCGCGTCATCAAAAAGGTGAAATCTTCCACCAAGACGATACCGACGGCACCGGACAGCGCCAGCGTCGCAAATACCGGCGCGCCGAATGCCATCAGCAGGATGATCAGCGCGACGGCGATATAGGGGGCAAAAGACGGATCCATCGGGGCTTCCTGACGTCAGTGAAGGTCGGGTGAAGCTTGCTTTTTCTGTGCAGGCTCCCCGAAGAGAAAAAGTTGAATAGATTGGATCACCATCTGGATGAACGCGAACCACAGACCCGTTGCCATGCTGGCCTTTGTCCACCAGATCGGGATCTTGACGTAGCCCCAGCGGTATTCACGAATGGAGACCGAATAGATCGCCTCATGCGTGGCGGGGATGGCCAGCATCAGCAGACCCAAGGCACCGACCGCCCATGCCAACGCGACAATCCGGGCGCGGGTGGCGGGGGAAAGTTTCTCCGTCAGGACAGTTACGCGGATATGCGCATCGTCCCGTTGGGCCCATCCCGCGCCAAGAAACACGACCATGACCAGCGCCAGTTCGGTAAATTCGAAAACGCCGGTGATCGGGCTACCCGTGATGGCACGAACCAAAACGTCAAGCGTGGTGCCAAACACAAGGAACGCCAGAAACAGCATGGCGACCGCACCAAGCGCATCGGACACGATTTTCAGTAAACTGTTGATAGTTTGCATTATCTAATCCTTCGCAAAATGCGATCGCGATACGCGATTACGATGCCTGGCTGATCTCGTAGGGGCGTTTGAGCGTTGCTTCGGCGTCGTACTTCTCGATGGCGGCATCGATCAAGGACTGCATTTCCTCGCCATCGATACCTGCGGGTTTCGCGGTATCTTCAAGCCAGGAATTCACCTGCGCAGGCTGCACCAAATCCTTGGCCATGGCCTTTTGATCGTCAGAAACGGTGTTCAGTGTGACGCCTTCGGCTTCAGCGGTTTTGACATAGGTGGCAAGCACGTCTTCGTAGATCGCGCTGAACTGGCCGCCATAAATGTCATCGACAATTTCGTCCGAGATCTTGCGCACGTCGTCGGGAAGCCCGTCATACACCCGCTTGTTCATGATCGTCGCGGCTGGGGCGTGGGGACCGTCGCCAATGTCATAGAACTGAGGCGCAATCTCGTGCAGTTTATAGGCAATCGCAGTCACGAAATCAAAACCGTAAACACCGTCGAGAATGCCACGCTCCAGCGCCTGATACACTTCGGGTGCAGCCATGGCGACCGCCGTACCGCCAAGCGCTTCGACCACATCGGCAGAAACACCGTAAGCACGGATGCGTTTGCCCTTGATCCCGTCTAGCGTATCAATCGGGTCGCGCAAGATCAGCGGCGCATAGTTCCAGTTGGTCCAGTACAGCACTTTTGAGCGGTGGCGATCTTCCCATTCAGCGCGCAGCGGGTCGAATTGGTCGTAGACATCGCGGCAAACCTTTTGCAGCGCGTCGGCGCGGTTCATGCGGAAGTACCATTCCAACCCGCGGGTGACGGGCAGCTCTGACTGGTAGTAGCCGGGCGAAATCAACGTCATCTCGGATGTGCCATCCCGCACGGCGCCAAGGTGCTCCCCCACCTTGTTCAGCGAACCGGACCAGTAACGGCGGATGGTGACTTCGCCTTCGGTGCGTTTTTCCAGCTCGTCCAGATACCAGCGGTCGATCCACGAGGGGCCTGCGGAATCCGAAACATAGCTGTCGAACTTCAGCGATGTAGCGGCCAGCGCAAGCGAGGGGGCGGCCAGCGTAAAGACACCAGATGCTGCGGCTGCACCGGTTTTAAGGAATGTTCTGCGTTTCATGTTTCTCTCTCCCATCATGCGCGTCAAAGGCTGACACGCGTTGTTCTGCATCACGGCTTAGGCCTGATGCTCTCCCTCCAGCTCTTGCGCAATACGTTCGCGCAGGCTGGTTTTCAGGACTTTCCCGTAGCTGTTCTTGGGTAGATCCTGAACAAAGTGGTATGTCTTCGGCTTCTTGAACGAGGCCATGCGGCTTTTGCACCAGGCATCCAGCTGCGGCGCGTCGCAGGGCCCATTGCCGGTTGCGACGACAAAGGCTACGACATCCTCTCCCCATTCCGGGCTGGGCACACCGATCACCGACACTTCGGACACATTTTCATGGGCCAGAAGGGTCTCCTCCACCTCCCGTGGATAGATGTTGGTCCCGCCCGAGATGATCACGTCCTTCGACCGGTCGGTGAGCGTCAGAAAGCCGTCCGCGTCCATCGACCCCAGATCGCCCGTGCGCAGCCAGCCGCCAACGATGGTATCAGCGGTGGCCTGTTCATTGCTCCAATACCCTTTCATCAGTGCATCGCCGGATACGACGACCTCGCCAACCTCGCCGGCGGACAGGGGGCGCATTTCGGTGTCGACGACCCGTACCTGCACACCCGCCTGCGCAAACCCGACAGAGCCGCGCCGCGCGTTTGCGTTTGGATGGGCGGTGTCTGCAACGAGATCGCGGGGCAGCACGGTGATCGTCATGGGGCATTCGCCTTGGCCGTAAATCTGGACAAACCGCGCGCCGAATATCGCCAGCCCCTCTTCGATATCGGCAAGATACATCGGACCGCCACCATAGATGATGGTCTTGATGCCCATGCCGTCATAGCCGGTTGCATGGGCATGGGCGATCTGGCGCTTGATCATCGTGGGCGCTGCAAAAAACACGAGGTTATCCAGCGCCTGAGCCAGCTCTGCTATCTCTGCCGGATCGAACCCGCTGGAATGCGGGATGACATGGCAGCCACCTGCGCGGATGATCGGGAAGTGATAAAGCCCCGCCCCGTGAGACATAGGCGCCGCATAAAGTGAATTGTCACGCGCGGTGGGGCTGTCCACATCCATCGCATAAGCAAGTGACATCGCCATGAGGTTGCCATGGGTGGTCATCACGCCCTTGGGCCGTCCCGTGGTGCCAGAGGTATAGAACAGCCAGGCCACATCGTCTTTGTCAGTGTCCACAGGAGACGTAATCGCCGCGCAGGTTTGCGCCGCAGCGGTCAGCGCGGGATCGTGGATGCCGAGTTCACTACAGGTATGGGCAAGCTCGATGCCGCTTGCGAACACCGTGCCGGTTTCGGTTACGACAACGCGTGCCTTGGCATCGTCGATGATCCACGCCGCTTCGCGCGGGTGCAGCTTGTAATTGATCGGCACGACTATCGCGCCCATCCACAAAACCGCATGCAGGATTTCCAGATACTCGGGGCAGTTGTGCATGAAGAGCGCCACGCGGTCGCCTTTTCGGATGCCTAAGGTGTCCGAAAAATAGGTCGCCATGCCTGCGCTACGTGCCGCGAACTGCCCATAGGTCGCGTGCAGATCCAACCCGCAGCGGATCGCCGGCGCATCGGGCGACACCCGTGCGGCCTGAAGCAGCCATTCAGAAATATTCATATGTAATCAGACCTTGCGCGCTTCGAGCACCGAAACATAGTTGGCCACAGCAGAGCCGCCCATGTTGAACAACAGCCCCAGTTCAGCACCGGGCACTTGCAGATCGCCAGCTTGGTTGGTCAGCTGACGGAAGGCCAGCGCATGCATGGAAACGCCCGTCGCGCCAACGGGATGTCCCTTGGCCTTTAACCCGCCCGACAGGTTCACCGGCAGCGCGCCGCCACGGTAGACCGTGCCGTCCTCCAACGCGCGCGCGCCCTGACCTTTGGGGGCCAGCCCCATCGCTTCGTAAGTCAGCAGCTCTGCGATGGTAAAGCAGTCGTGGACTTCGGCGAATTCGATATCCTTCAGCGTGACATTGGCCGCTTTAAACGCCTGCGCGAACGCGCGTTCGGGGCCCTCAAATGCCAGAAAATCACGGCGCGACATGGGCAGGAAATCACTCACATGCTCCGCCGCACGCATGGCCACGGATTTAGGGAAGGTCGCCGCATTTTCATCGGTGGTGAGGATCAGGGCTGCGGCACCATCGGTCACCAGCGAGCAATCGGTCAATCGTAGCGGCGGCGCGATCTCGGGGTTCATATCGGACACGGTGCTGCAATGTTCGAAGGTGAATTCTTTATGCATATGCGCCAGCGGGTTGGACATGGCGTTGGCGTGGTTCTTCACCGCGATCTTGGCCATGGCATCCAGCGGGCTGTCATGCCGCGCGTCATAGTCCCGCGCCGCGACACCGAACACCTGAGGAAAGCTTAGCGCTGCCTCGGCCGGATCGTTCTGGTACCCCGCACCGGCAAGCGCCTGTGTGACGTCCTTGGTACTGCGGCCGGTCATCTTTTCCGCACCAACGACGAGCACGGTACGTGCCTGTCCTGCACGAATGGTGTTCATCCCCGCATGGATCGCGGCAGAGCCGGACGCGCAGGCGTTTTCGGCCCGCATCCCGGGTTTGAAACGCAGCTGCGGATAGGCCTGATGGATCAGTGAGGACGCAAAACCGTCCGTCACCAAGCCGGAGTTGAAATGCCCCAGAAAAACAGCGTCGATATCATTGGGATCAATACCGGACTCCTCGACGGCTTCGCACGTTGCGGCGACGATCAGCTCTTCAAGGTTTTCTTGCAGGCGGCCAAATTGCGTGTGGCCGCTCCCGACGATGGAAACTCCGGTGGTCATAATATCCTCCCTGATATGAGGAGCATTTTACTGATGTCAGAACCGTAATCTATTGGTAGAAACACGTAATATGATACGTATCACTACGTAGTGAACTAAGTAGAAATGCAAATGATCGACACATCCACAACTCAAAAAGCGTCCAGCCTGGGGTTTCAGGAATCACCTGTGGCACAGATCATCGTGCGCTATCGCCGCATCATCGAAGCCAACAAAGCGGTGGAGCGTCTGTTCGGGTATACAAGGGCCGAGCTGGTCAATCGGTCGGTCCAGCGGCTCTATCCCTCTACCGCCGATTTCAACCAGATCGGCGAGCGCTGCGAAGAGCGCATGCGCGAGACGGGGGATACCCACTATGAAGACGAACGCTTTATGCAGGCGTCGGACAAGACCATTTTCTGGGTTCAGGCAAAGGGGGCGACCCTGTCCCCTCAGGATCCCTTTTCACTGATGATCTGGTCGTTTCAAAAGATCTCGGACAAAAGCTTTCGCTCCGTTGATCTAAGCCCGCGGGAACGCGAGGTGGCGCATCATTTGGTCAACGGTAGAACCTCGCGCGAAATCGGGGTCGCGCTCAATATCTCGCACCGGACTGTAGAGGTGCATCGCGCGCGGTTGATGCGAAAATTCAACGTCAAGAATACCGCGGCACTGGTGTCAGAGATCGTTCACGCCTTTTAGGGTCGATTAACCCGCGTCGATGTCATCCAGTGTAACGGCCCCAGCGTTCCCGTCGGTCACAAACACGTTCTGCGCGAGCGGGAACTGATGCGACCGGCTTTCGAGGAAATGCATCAAGTAGCCGGCAGTGTTGGGGAAGATCATGAGGTCGCCTGCTTTGATGCCTTGGGGGAAGGACATCTTGCGCCGAGTCAGCCATTCGCTTTCGGTGCAATAGGTGCCGGCGAGGTAGCCTTCGATAGCCTCTTTGCGCGGGCCGAGGGCGGGGACCATGAGCGGGTCAAGCGCGAATTCGGCGAAGCCAGATCGGGATTGGGTGCGGTTCATTTGCACGCCGATCACGGGGGTGCCGGCGCTGTCGCGCTTGCAAAAGGCGACGCGGGCGAGGGTCATGCCGCAGCCGTCCAGCAGCGAGCGCCCTGGTTCGCAACGTAGGGAGATATGGGCATCCCTCAGATGCGCCGCCACGGTTTGACCGTCCGCCATGTGATCGAGGATGCGGCGCATCCAGTCTTCTTGCACCAGAGATTGCGCGACGGGGTAGCTGTCGACCTTGCCTTCGCCGCCCGCTTTGCGCCCCAGCCCGTCGTTATGCTGCGTGATGGGGGCGCGGTCACCGGCGAGGGCGCGGTCAAGCTCGGCCAGCCATATGTCCCAATCTGCCGCATCGTCGAGGTAGTTCATCGGGATGCCGCCGCCGATATCAAGGAAGAAGGGCGAGGTGCTGTCGCCTTTGATCTTGTGGATCAGGGGGAGCGTTTGCAGGATTGCGGCGATGCGATCCTCGGCGCTATAGCCGTTGAGGTGGAAGTGCAGCCCGTCGAGGCGGAGTGTCTCAGACGCGGCAATGCAGGCGGCGAGGCTAGGGACCTGCGTCAGCGGAAAGCCGAAACGGGAATAGAGACTGACACCGTCACGCTCAAATCCGTTGAGCCGCAGGCCGACAGAGACAGGCTTGGTCGCGCCTTCGGCAACGTCCTCCAGCAGTTCCAGCTCATCATCATTATCAAGGATCACAGTCACGCCGCCACCCATACAAAGGGTCATCAGCGCCCGATCCTTGACGGCGGCGGTGCAGACGATCCGGTCACCCGGCAGCCCCTGTTCAAGGCATTGTTCCACCTCCGCATGGCTGGCCGTATCGATGCCGATGCCCATATCGCGGGCGGCCTGCACGTAGCTGAGACATTTATTCGCCTTGCGCGCAAACATGGGCAGGAAAGACAGGCCATAATCGGTCACGCAATCGGTCAGCTGCGCGATATTGCGGCGGAAGGGATCGACCGACTGGATGTTGAGCGGCGCACCAAAGCGGTCGGTCAGCGAGTCGAGACGGGGGCGATCCTGCAGCAGCTCTGCCATCCAGTTTTCCAGCCGCGGGCGCAGGGGCACGACGCCGTGGCAGGGGCTGAAGATCGATGGGGGGATGGTCATAAGGAATGCTCCAGCGCGTTGGATTGACGGGCGTTTTGCACGACGGCGGCGGCCCAGTTTTCGGGAAGATCATGCAGGGAGCGCGAGAGCGTATCATTGCCAAGCACGCAGCCTTCGGTGGCGCGGCCGATGATAGAGAGGCCCTTAGCGGTGCCGTCGCGTGTCAGGGCATGTGCATCTTTATCGACCCTAATACCGCCCATTGTGCCGATACTAAGGTGCCCGGCGCGCAAAAGACCGTCGAGCGGTGCGGCAAGTTCGGCACCCCCCGAGGTCGGGATCGTGGCGTTGATCGTTACATCTGCCGCGGCCTCGCTCGACATGTGGTCAAAGCTGACGATGCCCGTCTGTTCCAAAGTGATCAGCTTGCCGATATTCTGCGCGGGCGGACCGAAGGCCAGCCGCTCCATTTCTGCTGCGATCTGGCGAAAATTCTGGCCATCGTAGGTGCCTAATTCACGGTGGCTGATCCAGTTGATCAGCTGCGGGTAGCAACGGCGCCAGACCTCGGCCAAAGCCCACGCGCAGTCTTGTGCGCGGCGGCCCATGGCGATGTCATAGCCGATACGCAGGTCTTGGCGGATTTCGTCGGGGGTGAAGGTGGTTTTGGAACGGTGGGCGAAGAACTCGTTGCTCGTGCCGGAGGGGTTGCCGAGAACCTGATCGGCGAATGACAAAAACGCGGGCCAAATGTGGTGGGTAAAGGTGGCCTTAGGCGCGCGCAGGATCTGCGACAGCTCTGCGCGTCCATCGTCCCAAAAAACGCCGTCTTGCGGCTGCGTGAACAACGCCGCCTCGACCTTGGAGCGCATCGGACGACCGCTGCGGCTAAAGGGGGCGATGCGGCGCGGCTCCTTTCCTGAGGAGGCATAGTTATAGCCGGCGGCGGAGACCGTGAAGACCCCGCCACGCCCCTCGGTCAAGGCGAGCATCGTGTCGATAAAGGTGAGCGCGAAGCCTTTGCAGCGAACAGTTGACGCTAGCGGAACGGCGGTCTGGGTCAGACGCCGGTCAATGGGGAAGGGGGAGGGGATATGGTCGCGCATATCTGCCACGCCATAACGAAACCCGTCTTGGTGACCGGTCGTGATTAGGACGTGATCAACGGTGATTTTGGCGGGCGATATCGACCATCGGTTCGCTATTCGCTGCACGTCGCCTACGCGCGTTTCGTGCCGGATCAGTCTCACATTCGAAGGGGCCTGCGCGACGACGCGCTCAAAGCTCCAGAACAGATACAGGCCCACATGGGCACGGGGAACATAATTCCCCGCATCTACGGGGGGTAGGCTACCAGCCGCCCATTCCAGAAACGACGGCCCGCGCTCGTCGGTCCAAGCATTGATCAGACCGGCGGGGAAGTTCATCAGCAGCACTTCGGGCTGGCGCGGATCATAGACCGGCCCTGCACCGGGATGCGCTGACGGCTCAAAAATATGAACGGCGAAACGATGTTCGGGTTCACGCCGCGCCGCCTCGCACAGGCTGTCAAGCGCGTAGAGCCCCTTGGGCCCGCAGCCGACGATGGCAATCTGTGTGTCGCTCATGAATCCGCGGGGGCCAATCCTGCCAATGCGGTCACGTCCGCCTCGCAAATTCCCAGCTCTCGCTCGACCCATTTGGGGTCAAAGACCGTGCCCAGGTAGCGCGAGCCGGAATCGTGGATGATCGCGGCGACGGTCAGACCGGCAAGCTCATCCTGCATCCCGCGCACCGCCTCGAGCACACCACCGCCGGAACCGCCGACCAGTAGCCCTTCACGCGCGACGGCGCGACGGCAGCCGGCGACGCAGGTAACATCGGAAACGCGAACGAGATCGTCGAACTCCTGCCCCTTGGCCAGCTCTGGGATACGACCCGCGCCCATGCCAGAGATTTTGCGCGGGCCCGCGGTACCGTTGAACAGCGTACTGCCCATGGCGTCCACCGCGACGATCTTCGTCTTGCGCCCCATCCGACGCAGGTAATCGCGACATCCGCGAGCCGTGCCGGTGCTCGAGCAGGCGACGAAAAGCACATCGATTTGGCCTCCAAGTGCCGCATCAATCTCGGCGATGGTGCCGAGTTCATGCGAGGCAGGATTGTCGAGGTTGGCATATTGGTTCGGCCAGAAACGACGGGAGTCTTCGTCGAGCAGGGCGGCGACCCGATCCAGGCGCGCGGCAAGGAAATCTCCGTCGGGAGCGTAGTCCACCAGTTCGATCTGCCCGCCAAGGGCGCGGATAATCGCGACGTTCTGGGACTGGGCATTCGGATCGACTACACAGATGAAATGTAGCCCATGCACCGCACAGGCCTGTGCCAATCCGATCCCCATATTGCCGGATGAAGACTCAACCACCGTATCGTCCGCTTTAAGCCGACCATCCGCCAAGGCGCGTTCGATCATGTGACGCGCAGGCCGGTCTTTGGCGCTGCCACCGGGGTTCAGCGCCTCGACCTTGGCGATCAGATTAACGTCTTCGCGGTCGAGATAGCGGGGCAGGCGCACCATCGGCGTCTGGCCGATAAGGTCGAGCACATTGTCCGCGATCCGCGTGGCCGCAAAGGGCGTAGCTGTTTGGGAATGGGTCTTTACCTGAGTACGAATGTTCATCTGCGTAGCCTTTCGGGAAGCCAAATCATCTCTCAATGACGGCGCAGGATCGCACCGTCGCGGATCGTTTTGCGCCTCTTTCAATTGTCGCGCCGTAGAACCCTTAGGTAAGGGGCGCAGTTTGGTGAGGAAGAGAACGATGGTCGAAAATTGCTATTTTAAATTGAACCTCGTGCGGGGGATAAAGTTCCGCGAAGGGTTGGATTGCGAGTCAGGCAGGGGGGCACGGCGAAGCTAGACTGGCGGGATACGAGCGTATTTACGTCCCTAATAAGGGTTTTTGTATCGATTTTTGTGAAGTGGGTAGAGGTTATGTCAGCGCTTTGCGTATCGCCGCCGCCTCAACACTTTCGGCAATACGCCGCAAGGGATGACGGGTGACGCCGGCCCAAGGCGATACTTCTAGCCCAGGCCCATACCCCCATTGAGACGCCCGTTCCGCCTGCGTGGCAGAAAGCGTTCCCGTCCCAGCATAATCCTGATTGCCGTCACGAATAACCTGAGACACAGGCACCGTATCCACATCAAGAAACGCCGCGAGACGCGCCAGCGTCGCTTTGGGATCAGCGATCAGATCTTCGTAGCGAACAGTCACCACGGCGTGCAAATACGCCAGATCCCGCCGCACGATGTCATGGGCATCCAGCCAGTGGTCCATCATCATGTCGTGATCCATGTCGACCCATTTGGAGGTGGCGGCGGCAACCGCCTCTGGGTGGCGGGTCACGACGACGAACTGCGACAGTGGGAAAAGCTGCTGGTACAGCCGCATCCGGGTCAGGTTCACCGGTGATTTCTCCACGCGCCACAGCGCATCGGTAAAGTACGATGCCCAGTCCCATTCTAGACGCAGTTGCGTCTCTAACCTGTCGAAACGTGAGCCCTCGATATGGTGCTGTGCAGGGTCGGTGCCAAAATGCATTGGCATGCCGTGCCGCGCAGTATGGGGGATAGCACCTTGTAGGTAGACGCCTTCATTCTCTGGCACAGGGGCGTTGATGGCGCTGACACCGGGCAAATCGCCGATCAACCTCGCAACCAGACTGGTGCCCGAGCGATGCAGCCCGCTGACGAATACATAGCGATGTGGTGTCATGAGGTCCCTCTTTCCCGCTCCGTTCAGTTAAGCTGTTCGGTGGATGCGGCAAGTTGAAAGCGCGTCGCGGGGAGTTCCTTAGAATTTTATGGAGTCGCCAGTGCAGCACATTGTTTACGTGTTGACGAACAATGTCAGATACGTGTTGCCTTAGTCTCTAACGTGCTTGGATTGAGTGTGAATGTAATATCTGCATATCTTCGCACCCGTTAACGTAACGCAGATGTTACGGAGGGATGCGAATGAAGATGGCAGGTCGCGCGTGGAGAACGGGGATATGGCAGTATCATTGGGGGAACCATGTCATCATTAACCGACTGACAGAGTTGAAGGGGATTGCTAAGGGTCTCGATACTTTGGACGAGATGAATTATATGATGCAGTCGGGATCAGACCGGATAAGCGCGCTGTATTTCCAAACCTCTGCCACCGAATATGTGTCGCGATTGGCGGGGGCGGTCGACCTGACCACTCTGATCGAAGCCGCGGATCTTGTTGAGCGGGGCGGGCCCCTGCCGCAGGAACTCGACGAAGCCATCTGGCACGGCATATCGATCGGCGGCGCGCGTCCCAAGGCGCAAGTCACGAACGGCAATCGCAAGATGATCGCGAAATTCATCGCATCTAAAGATCAGCACTCGGTCTTGAAGAGCGAATATATCGCGATGAAGATTGCACAAGCATGCCGCCTCGCTTGAGCTTCGGCAAGTGATGGGTAAGGACATGCTGCTGATCTAACGGTTTGACCGGATCAACTTAGAGCAGGGCTGGATGCGGCGCGCAATTTTATCTTCCCTGACCATTGTTGGACTAGGTGAGCCTCGGGGACGCTAAGCTAGTTAAGAGTCGTTTGCGAAGCATCTGCGGGCCGCAAGCAGCACGCCGGCAGCCGATCTGCGTGAGCTGTCCTCGCGTATGTGTTTCAGATTCTGACCGGCAATCTTGATGATCACGCCTGCATCGATGCAGAGTTCTGGACGGGGAAAGAGCTGCATCTACCGCCCCCTACGACATCGATTCGCACGCGCGGGCGTCGTACGAGGCTAATTGGGCAATGGCGGCACGCGGGACGGACTACCGTGCGCAGTTTGCTCTGCCACTGGAGGCGGCCGGTAGTTCTGGATCAGCGCAAGGCCGAGATGATCATCGTTAGGCAGGTTGAGGCGATCCGAGATCTGTATTGATTTTACCGTCCATGAAGCTGATTTGACGTCCGTGGATTACATTGCGTTGTAGGAGTGCGCGTACTCAAGTAACTTCGCATGTGGAGGCATGACAGGCAAGTCGGGCTCTCTAGTACGGGCTTCCAAAAGCGGTGGTCTGATGACCAATGGCGATATAAACAGATATTTACCCTTTGCCACGTACGTGGCGGTTTAAATCTCCTCCTTAGCTTTACCCTATCTGAATCACTCAAATAGGGTAAAGCTATATTCCACGCTGCGCTCAGGCAGACCGACAGGCATTTGATATTTACATATCTTTAGCGTGCAGGTCCTTTTCAGCTTCTAGGATAAGCTGGCTGAGTGGCACATCAAACACGCTACTCATACGCCTCAGGGTATCCAGCGTTGGTTGATGCTTTCCTGTCTCCAGTAGGGAGATGTATCGCATACTTCTCCCAGCCCTGTGAGCAAGCTCCTCTTGAGAGATATTCAAGGCGCGACGATGCTTTCGTAGGACGGATGCCAGCGCGCTCAATAAAGGGTCAATATGTGTAGAATCCATTTCCAGACATAGGCGGCAAATCTCTGGTTGCGGCTATGAAGTAAACTGTGAATAATGACGCCCTATGATACAGGATTTGAGATTTTTGAGAGTCCTCAGTGCTTGGAAAGCAGTAGCTATGGCTAAAGTGGTATATAATGAAGAACAGTTGGCCGCGTTGGTGGCAAAAATAGCGAGGGTTGTATTAGAGGAGGTTGAAGGCGCTCAGGACCCAGAGAAGCTGAGCGCACTTGATCCGCTGCCAAAACCGCGAGGTAGGCCAAGATCTAACTACACGGCTCATTTGCACGTAAGGGTTTTGCCGGGGGACGCGGCGTGGTTTCAGAAAACGTCCGACGAATTGGGACTCCAGAGGGGAGCGTTTTTGTCGCGAATCCGCAAAGCGTACTGCCAGTAATCCACCTACAGATATTAAAACTCTATAGGCAGGATTTGTTCCTGTTCCTTACCTGTATTGGCAAGCCCGTAAAGCCTTGAAATCGAAGTGTGGGCAAACAAAATTTAACCTATTAGATAATAAGAACGTGAACAGGCGGATGAACTCACGAGGCAATCGCTTTCCTTGGTATCCAAAACAATTCGCGGAACAGATGGGAACCAAAAGGTAACTTTACTGTTAGCTATGTGAAGCTTGTAGTCTGAGCCCTGAATACATCAAAATTTTTGGAGGCTGATATGCGCATCATGCATATTTCGCTGGGCGGATGTCTCTCCGCTCCGCCCATTAAGTACGGCATGACAGAAGATACTGGTGGGCATATCGCCTATGTGCTTGGCGCCGCTATGGCGCAGGCGAAGCTTCCTGAAGTTGAAGAGGTCACGATTGTGACGCGCCTGTTTGACGCGCCGGAGCTGGGGGCTGTTTTTGCACAGGCCAAGGAACAAATTGCGCCCAAGTGTCGGGTGGTACGACTGGCGTCGGATCGGGCTGAGTATTTGGAAAAGGGTGATTTGGTGGGGGAGCTGCCTTCGCTGCAAGACACCTTGTTAGAGACAATTGAAACCATGGGCGAGGCGCGGCCGGAAGTGATCCATGCGCATTTCGCAGATGCGGCGGAGCTGGCGTTGGCGGCGCGGAAGAGGTTCGGGATTCCGGTGCTTTATACCGCGCATTCGCTGGGGGCGGAGAAGTTGGCGCCGGGGGAAGTGCCCTCGGTCGAGTTGAAGGGGCGAATCGCGCGGGAGACCCGCGCATTGGCAAAGGCGGATGCAATTATCGCCTCGTCGCGTGATGAGGTGGAGCGGCAGCTTCCGAAGCTCGTGCCGGCTGCGGAAGGGCGCACGCATCGGATCGGGCCAGGGGTTTGCGTAGAGGAGCAGGGCGATGCGGCGCGGGCGCGGCAGATACTGGGCGATTTTTTGCGTGATGTGAGCAAACCCATCATCCTCTCCATCGCGCGGCCTATTCGGAAGAAGAATCTGCGCCGGTTGGTGGATGCCTATGCGTCTGATCCCACGCTGCAAGACCGTGCGAACCTTGTGATCATCGCAGGGCTTCGTGACGGGTTGGGGCAGGGGTGCAGCGAGCGTGATGCGGTGATTGCCGACCTTTTTGACGGGGTCGACCGGCATGATCTTTGGGGTAAGGTGGCGCTGCCACGGCAACACTCAGCGCAGGATATCAGCGACCTTTATGCGCTGGCGGCCGAGGGCGGTGTGTTCTGCAATCCGGCGTTTCACGAACCCTTTGGGCTGACCCTGATCGAGGCCGCGCAGGCGGGTGTGCCGTTGGTTGCAACGCAATCGGGCGGGCCGTCGGATATTATCCCCGAGCTGGGTCTTGGTGCGTTGATCGATCCCTATGATACGGCGAGCATCACCAAGGGGTTGTGCCAAGTGCTGACTGCGCCAAAGCGCGAGCTGGCGGCGCGGCGGGCGCAGAACATTGCGCGGCGGACCTACGATTGGACGGCTTGGGCTATGCGTACACAACGGGTGATGGAGGCAGTGACTAAGGTGTCTCACATCGCGGTCACTGGCGACGTGCGCCACGATCATCTGCTTGCCTGTGACATCGATAATACGCTCACCGGTTGCCGCAATAGCGCGCGGGCGTTTGCGCAGTGGCTGGGGCGGGAGGGAGGAATATATGCCTTTACTGTCGCCACCGGTCGCTCGGTCGCAGAGGCGCAGCGGGTGTTGACCGAGTGGGACTTGCCTACGCCCGATACAATCATCAGCTCTACCGGAACAGAGATTTGGCGCCGTGAGGGTAGCGGGTTTACCCTGTGTGAGAATTACGCGGCGCTGATTACGCAGGATTGGGACGCGCAAGCGGTGCGCGCGGCGTTGGAAGGTACCGACGTGAGGTTTCAGCCAGTCTATGACCAGCGTCGGTGGAAGGTAAGCCTGTTCGGTACGATAAGCGACGTGCCCGGGATCGAAGCACGGTTGCATCAGGCGGGGGTGTCGGCCCGGATCATTCCGTCGCACGAAAAGTTCATCGATATTATCCCTGGCAGTGCCGGCAAAGCTGCTGCTATCCGCTTCGAGGCTTCGCGTCTCGGCATGTCTGATGACAGCGTGATCGTTGCTGGCGACAGCGGGAATGACCTGGATATGTTGTCACGATTTGACCGCGCGGTGCTGCCTGCAAATGCGCTGGCGGAGCTGGATGGTCTGGCCTCGGTATACCGCTCTTCGCTGAAGCATGCGGCGGGGGTTCTGGATGGGGTGAAATACTACCGCACACCGCAGCCGATGCTGATGGCGGGAGAATAATCATGCGTGATTTTCCTGACGTTCCCATGCGGCCCTTCGGCTATTTCGTGCATCACCAAGGGCGTGGCCATGCGGAACGCTGCGCTGCCCTCGTCAACGCGCTGCCCGAGGCGCGCCCGGTGCGGATTTTCTGCGCACGCGACGATATTTTCCCTTCGTTGCGCGAGAATGTGACGGTGCGAAAGCTGCCCTCCCTGTTTGCAGCGCGGGGGGATGAGCCGGGTGGAGCAGCCTTGCTCGATACACCCGACACGACCCATTGCGCGCCGGTTGGCTGGTCCGGTATCTGCGAGGCGATGGCTGCGATGGCACAGTTCTTTGCCAGTGAGGCACCAGAGCTGATGATTGTCGATGTTTCGGCCGAGGTGGCGCAACTGGCGCGGTTGTGCTCAGTTCCCCATGTCAAAATTCTGCAGCATGGCGACCGCAGCGATGCGGGGCATCGTGCGGCCTATGACGGTGCCGCGGGGTTGCTTGCCCCGTTCCATGCGGATCTGGCGCAGGAGGGTTGGAGCGCTTGGGTGGAGAAAACCCACTACGCTCCAGGTCTGGGAGTGAATGTGTCGCTGCTCAAGCCAAAAGATGCCCGCGCAAGGCTGAAGCTCGGTAAACGGCCAATGGCGCTGGTGGTCTGTGGCGGTGGCGGCAACGGGATTTCCGAGGCCGCCTTGGGCGTTGCCGCGCGTAGCTATCCGCAGATGGACTGGGTCACAATCGGCGAGGTGCAGCGCGACTGGCACGCGACCTTGCCGCCTAACCTTATTCATAAAGGCTGGGTAGACAACGCACCCGACTATATCGCGGGGGCTGATCTTGTGATTTCGTCCACCGGCAACACCACCTGCGCCCAAGTGCTTACCGCCGCGAAGCCGTGGATTGTGGTGCCGGAGTGGCGCTATTTCGACGAGCAGGTCGAAAAGGCACGCGTTTTGGGGCGGGCGGGTGCCGCGCTGCATTTGCCGCATATGCCGAGCTCTGCCCATGCTTGGTGGGCCGCGATTGAACAGGCTCAACAGCAGCACGACCCCGCGCGACAAAGCGCTTTGGCAGGGGATGCTAATGCCGCGGCCCGTACCGCGCAGTGGTTGGGCACCTTGGCCGCCCGGCTCTGGGACCGCCCCGAAATTTCAACATCTTTAAAGGAGGCTCACCATGCGTGACGTATCCGTTCTGACCATCGCCCGCGGCCGCGAGGCGCATTTGCACACTGTTATCCGCAGCTTGGCACAGCAAACCTTGCTCCCGCGCGAGTTGGTGATCGCCGCCATGCAGGATGACCCTTACGAGGGGCTGCCCGTTACGCCCTTTCCCATCCATCAGATCCAAGTCACCCGCCCCGATGAGGAGCTCCCCCTTGCCGCCGCGCGCAACGCGGTTGCGGCCAAGGCGAGCGGGGAGGTTCTGGCCTTCGTCGATGTCGATTGCATCCCGCACCCCGATCTTGTCGCCGATGTAGCCGAGGCATGCCACGATGGCCGCGGGCTGGTGATGGGCGAAGTCGCCTATCTCCCCAAAGGGACGACAGAGGTTGGCCTCGATTTCGGCCACTTTGACGCGATTGGTGTCAAACATTCGGACCGGCAGGGACCACCGGCGGAAGGTCTGCGCTATTGCGAGGATTACCGCTGTTTCTGGTCGCTCAACTTCGCCATGCACCGCACCGATTGGGCGCGCAGTGGCGGGTTTGATGAAGGCTATTTCGGCTATGGCGGTGAGGATACAGATTTCGGCCGCGTGCTGGACGCCCGGGGGATCGACATCTGGTGGATGAAGGGGGCCAAGGTCTATCACCAGTATCACGAACATTGCATGCCGCCGATCCACCACATCGAGGCTGTGGTGCGTAATGCCGAATACTTCGCCACACGCTGGGGGCATCGCACCATGGGCCATTGGCTGCATGCCTTCCATCTGATGGGTCTAATCAACAATAGCGACGATGCGCTGACCATCCTGCGCGCACCCAATGAGGCGGATTTCGAGCTGTGCCGCCAGACCGGCGATATGGCTTACGCCAATAGCCGCCGTGTGTTGGACAAGCTTCAGGGCGATCTGGATACCGAGGAAGAGCGACGCTCCGCCGCCCAAGCGGGCGAAGACCGTATCTCTGCCATCGCGGCGGAGTGACGCCATGAAGATCGCCGTCGTCGGGCATGTGCGTTTTCCCATTGCGCGGCCCTTCATGGGCGGGATGGAGGCGCATTGCTGGCACCTGTGTCGTGGGCTACGGGCGCGAGGACATAACGTGACCCTCTTTGCTGCCGGTGACAGCGACTGGGGTGGCAAGGTCGAGCCTGTCGTCGACATCCACTATGATCGGGAATTCCCTTGGCATAAATGGCGCGGCACACCAGAGCTGACGGGACATCTGGATAAAGCGTTCGAGCGTATGTTGCCGCGAATTGCCAAGGGTGGTTTTGACGTGGTGCATAACAATTCGTTGCACCGCTTTCCCCCGCGTTTCGCTGCGCGGTATCGGATCCCGATGGTGACCTCCCTACATGTACCGCCGTTTGAGGTTCTGAAACGCGCCGTCGCCGATGGTGGGGCGCCGTGGTCCCTGTTTACCACCTGCTCGCAGCGGCAATTGGCGGCATGGTTTGAAGAAGGAGACGTCCCCTTCGCCCGCGTTGTGCCCAATGGCATCGACCTGGCTGATTGGCCGTTCCGCTCTCGAGGCGACGGCACTGCCGTCTGGATGGGCCGTATCACGCCGACGAAGGGGCCGCATCTGGCTGCACAGTCTTCGCAGCTCGCTGGCATCCCGCTCAAGCTTTACGGTACCATCGAGGATCAGACGTATTTCGACAAAGAAATCGTGCCGCTTTTAGGGGCGAACGTTCAATACGGAGGTCTGCTGCAAGGTGCAGACCTGACCAATGCCATCGCCCGCGCTTCTGTCCTACTGTTCACGCCGCTTTGGGACGAACCCTTTGGCCTTGCCGCGATTGAGGGCATGGCCTGCGGCTTGCCAATCGCCGCGGTCGAGAATGGCGCGATCCGCGAGGTGGCAGGTGATATGGCGCGTTATGCTGGTGCGAACGCCGGCGAGTTGGCAAATGCGTTGAAGGAGGCTATCGGTATTCCCCGTACTGCCGCACGGGAGCGAGTGGAGCGGTTGTTTACGTTGGACCAGATGTTGGCAGAGTATGTGGGGCTGTATGCCCGGGCTGTTGATGCTGTAGGGGAAGGGTTTGATGTGCCGGATTTTGAGGCGTTTCAATTGCCTCCTGCCCCCAGGCTTATGCCTGCGCTAGATATCGCCGCCAGTCACCAAGCTGGGTGATGTCTGTGCTATCTGCAACTGCTTCGGCCTCACAAATGAAGCCTTTCCGCCCGTCTAACAGATCGACAGCGCCTATTCCCATCGCTGGCGCGCGCTACCAACAAGAGGTATCAAATTGCTAAAGAATTCTTAGTCAATGGATCAGCTCGCGTTCCCCCGCCATTTGGTGGAGAGATCGCGCTTTCAATGGACACAAAACATATCCACGCGTCAGGCGTTTCTTCAGCGGTGGCAGGGTAAAAGGTCATATTTAGCTCTACTAATCCAAGCTTTATCTTTCCGACTAAGGATTTAGTGGAAGGAACAAAGCCATCGTCGTAAGTGAACCATCTCAACTCACCGGATGCCAGCTCAGTTGGAACAAAGAGCTCCTCAACGCTGGCAATATAACTCGTATGCTTGGCGTCGGAACCCGAGATGCTCTGAACAACCTTCAAAGCAATTTTGAGAGCGCTTGGGTGCTTTTCAATACTGAGAATGCCTTGGTAGATGTTATCGAAATGTATATCCGAATTTTCCAGAATGATCGTTTGGGTCCTATCTCCCATTTCACCTAAAGTTTCATGCAGGCTTCCAAGCCTAGATATACTATTTTTATATTGACTGGTTTTTAGTTTCCTATTGGAGGCCATTGTTTTTCCTTAGACTGTGCAAGAACTAAATATCATTAAAAAGTTTCGGTAAAATTAAGACCGCGAGACAAAGCAGACTGGAGTAGTCCTGCAAGAATATGATGGACCTGTCGCGGTTTGATGGAAATTGCTGCACGATGAATGATCTGTTCCGTGACGCCGCGCTGCGGCGTGGCCAGCCTTGGTCAAGGTCGGGTTTGCGCATGAAGCTTGGTCCTCGAACTATGAGAGACGCGTTTCTCGCTTCACCAGTTCCAGTTGGGCTTGTCAACGATACGGCGGTGACCTTTGAAAAATTCTATAGATTGAACTTTAAGGTAAGCGTTGCCTGGACAGCACCTTCCCAGTTTTCGCCTGAGCTGCGACTCCCCTTCTGACGGATATTGGGCGGGAGTTTCGCGATGGCGACTACGGTAGAGTTTCTCAGGGACTACGGGGTGGAGATACGGGCCAATGGCCAGAAGCGGTGGACCAATGAGGTCAAAGCACGGATCGTGGCTGAGAGTTTGCAGCCGGGCGTGAGCGTGAATGCAGTTGCGGCGCGGTATGGGCTTCGGGCGAACCATTTATCCACTGCCCGACAGGGTTTTGCGCAGCAAGATCCCGAAAAGGGGAATGGCGGTGTCAAGCACGCGATGGCCGGTTGGTTTTGCCTGCGGGCGATGACGACGCCTTTAGTTTTGCGCCACTCGTAGTCTCGGATGGTAGCGGCGGTGCGCATATGTCGGCCGTTGCGGGGCGGTCCGCGAAGCCTGAGGAGTCATCCCATGCCTCCATCGAGATTGCGATTGGTCGTGTGACAGTCCGGCTCGATGGCACGACCAGTTCGACCCGGGTTGCCGAGATCGTGCGGGCAATCGAGGGTCAGCTATGATGTTCCCATCAAACCGTGTGCGGGTTCAGGTCTCGACGCAGCCTGTGGACTTCAGGAAAGGTCATGATGGTCTGGCGTCGATCGTGTCGTCGGTGCTGTGCAAGGATCCGTTCACCGGCACGGTTTTTGTGTTCCGCTCGCGCCGGGCGGATCGGCTGAAGCTTTTGTATTGGGACGGCACTGGATTGGTGATGGCTTATAAACGGCTGGAAGAAGCGACCTTCACCTGGCCCGCGATGACCGACCATGGGGCGGTGAAGATCCGCCCGGTGTGGTTTACTTCTATGCCCCCGGTCGGGCGGGCGCGAATGCCGAAACCTTCCTGACAGGCTTCGACGGCATCCTGCAGATCGACGGCTATCAGGGCTATAACCGGCTGACCAAACCCACGCGCAAGGGCGGTGCTCCCATTCGGGTGGCCCATTGCTGGGCGCATGCGCGCCGCAAGCTGAAGGAAGTCTTTGACCGCGATGGCTCAGAGATCGCCGCCGAAGGCCTGCGCCCCATCGCCGAAATCTATACCGTCGAAGCTGACATTCGTGGCATCTCCCCCGGCCAGCGATTGTCTGCCCGTCAGGCCCGCAGTGCCCCGCTGGTCGCAGCATTCGGTGAATGGCTGGAGGCTGAGCGCCGCAAGATCTCCGCCAAATCCCGGCTGGGTGAAAAGCTGATTTACATCCACAATCACTGGGACGGACTGCAGACCTTCTTGGCCGATGGGCGCGTCGAGATCGACAACAACCGCGTCGAAAACCTGATCCGCCCCATCACCCTCAATCGGAAAAACGCTCTCTTCGCTGGGCATGACGAGGGCGGTATCGCCTGGGCCGCATCGCCTCACTGATCGAGACCTGCAAGATCAACGGCGTCGAGCGCTTCGCCTATCTCAAGGCAACCCTCACAGCGATCGCCAATGGTCACCCACAAAGCGCCATCGACGATCTGCTCCCGTGGAACTTCAAGACGTCAAGCTGACCCGACAGTGCCCTCCTGGGAACGCTTACAGTCATTCTCATCGCAGTTGCTCGAAAGTTGATCGTATTGGCAAACTCATTGCTCGCCAAAAACGCTGTGTGGAACCCAGCAATTTAATACAGTTGCTAGGGGCACCTTAGGGCTGCATAGCCAAATTCCGAGAGTACTCGATCTACGACCTCATCAGAGATGTTCGGGATGATGCCTCCCAAAGTTGGGCCATATCGCCTCTTTCACGGATCGTTCTTGCATCTAACTCATTGAAATTCATCATTTTGGTAACGCATACACACTTTTCGAACCATTCACTACCAAATGTAGCATTTTCAACTAGTTAATCCGTGAGCGATGCTCACGTTGAGTGTCAAAAGTTAACATACAGTGAGAAATTCAATGTGAACCATGACATGTGGTATCAGCTTCGCCTAGCTAGGGTGACAGAGATCAGATGTAGTAAACTACGAAAAAAGCGGCCAACCACAGAAGTCCGACTGAAGTGGTCCCACTTATTTGGACAGTTTTGCGGCTCAGCTAAGATGTAATCGGGTTGGTGTCATGCCGCCTTTTGGGTTCGTTCCGTGTCGAAGAATGCGTCGTCGGGGGATCGTTTGTCGAGGGCTGTGTGGGGGCTACGTTGAAGACTGAAAACTTACCAAAGCCATATGCTATGTTGACCCGGAATAGGTTTGTTGTTGGTTCTGGCTGAGTAGCGCCTGAACAATTGCGGCCCAGCCAGAAGAACTAGGTAACCGCTAGACTAGTGTAAGCGTTGCCTGGACAGCACCTTCCCAGTTTTCGCCTGAGCTGCGACTCCGTTTCTGACGGATATTGGGCGGGAGTTTCGCGATGGCGACTACGGTAGAGTTTCTCAGGGACTACGGGGTGGAGATACGGGCCAATGGCCAGAAGCGGTGGCCCAATGAGGTCAAAGCACGGATCGTGGCTGAGAGTTTGCAGCCGGGCGTGAGCGTGAATGCAGTTGCGGCGCGGTATGGGCTTCGGGCGAACCATTTATCGGAATGGCGGAGTCAAGCACGCGATGGCCGGTTGGTTTTACCTGCGGGCGATGACGACGCCTTTAGTTTTGCGCCACTCGTAGTCTCGGATGGTGGCGGCGGTGCGCATATGTCGGCCGTTGCGGGGCGGTCCGCGAAGCCTGACGAGTCATCCCATACCTCCATCGAGATTGGGATTGGTCGTGTGACAGTCCGGCTCGATGGCACGACCAGTTCGTCCCGGGTTGCCGAGATCGTGCGGGCAATCGAGGGTCAGCCATGATGTTCCCATCAAACCGTGTGCGGGTTCTGGTCTCGACGCAGCCTGTGGACTTCAGGAAAGGTCATGATGGTCTGGCGTCGATCGTGTCGTCGGTGCTGCGCAAGGATCCGTTCACCGGCACGGTTTTTGTGTTCCGCTCGCGCCGGGCGGATCGGCTGAAGCTTTTGTATTGGGACGGCACCGGATTGGTGATGGCTTATAAGCGGCTGGAAGAAGCGACCTTCACCTGGCCGGCGATCAAGGACGGGATGATGGCGCTGAACCACGCCCAGTTCGAGGCCCTGTTTGCCGGTCTGGACTGGCGCAAGGTCAAGGCTCTGGAGATGCGCCCACCTGCTGCGGCAGAGTGAATCAACCGCTGTCTTTTGTGTGTTTTTAATGGGGTTTTATCGTATCCTGATGGCATGATCACGACACCCGCCATTGACCTATCCACCATCCCTGCTGCGCAGCGTGCGGCGGTTTTGGCGTTGATGGAAAAGGTAGCGGCGCTTACGGAAATCACCCAACGGCAAGAGCACCTGATTGCGGAGCTGAACCATGCCCTACATGGCAAACGGTCGGAAAAGCTGACCGAGGATGAGCGGCAGCTGGCGTTCGAGGATCTGTCCATCGCCCTGGCTGAGGTCGAGGTGCAGAAGGACCAACTGGCCGCTCAGACAGGTGACAAGACGACAACCAAATCTGCGCCAAAGCGCACCATCGGCAATCTACCGGCCGCACTGCCGCGCATCCAAGAAGTCATCGAACCTGACAGCCTGAGCTGCCCTTGCGGCTGCGGCGTTATGCACAAGATCGGGGAAGACCGCAGTGAGCGGCTGGACATCGTGCCGGCGCAGTTGCGCGTCATTGTCACCGTCCGCCCGAAATACGCCTGCCGGACCTGCACCGACGGCGTGACCCAGGCTCCCGCACCATCGCATCTGATCATAGGTGCCCTGCCGACCGAGGCCACCATCGCCCATGTGCTGGTCAGCAAGTATGCGGATCATCTGCCATTATACCGCCAAAGCCAGATCCTGGCGCGTGCGGGTCTTGATCTGCACCGCGCTGTGCTGGCGGACTGGGTCGGCAAGGCGGCCTTCCACCTCAAGCCCGTCGTCGACCGGCTGGCCGAACACCTGAAACGATCCGACAAACTGTTCATGGACGAAACCACGGCCCCGGTGCTGGATCCGGGGCGCGGTAAAACCAAAACTGGCTATCTCTGGGCACTGGCCCGCGATGACCGACCATGGGGCGGTGAAGATCCGCCCGGTGTGGTTTACTTCTATGCCCCCGGTCGGGCGGGCGCGAATGCCGAAACCTTCCTGACAGGCTTCGACGGCATCCTGCAGATCGACGGCTATCAGGGCTATAATCGGCTGACCAAACCCACGCGCAAGGGCGGTGCCCCCATTCGGGTGGCCCATTGCTGGGCGCATGCGCGCCGCAAGCTGAAGGAAGTCTTTGACCGAGATGGCTCAGAGATCGCCGCCGAAGGCCTGCGCCGCATCGCCGAAATCTATACCGTCGAAGCTGACATTCGTGGCATCTCCTCCGGCCAGCGATTGTCTGCCCGTCAGGCCCGCAGTGCCCCGCTGGTCGCAGCATTCGGTGAATGGCTGGAGGCTGAGCGCCGCAAGATCTCCACCAAATCCCGGCTGGGTGAAAAGCTGACTTACATCCACAATCACTGGGACGGACTGCAGACCTTCTTGGCCGATGGGCGCGTCGAGATCGACAACAACCGCGTCGAAAACCTGATCCGCCCCATCACCCTCAATCGGAAAAACGCCCTCTTCGCTGGGCATGACGAGGGTGGTATCGCCTGGGGCCGCATCGCCTCACTGATCGAGACCTGCAAGATCAACGGCATCGAGCCCTTCGCCTATCTCAAGGCAACCCTCACAGCGATCGCCAATGGTCACCCACAAAGCGGCATCGACGATCTGCTCCCGTGGAACTTCAAGACGTCAAGCTGACCCGACAGTGCCCTCCTGAGAACGCTTACAGACTAGTTGATCCCATCGAATATCGTCAGGATCTGTTTGGCTAAGGTAGCCACTTCAAAGGGCTTGACGATAACGCCGAGCGCTCCTGCTTCGAATAGCTCCTTGTTTTTGTCGACGCCTGCCCGGGCGGTTAAGAAGATAGCTGGTATCTTGGAGTAGCCCTCCAAGCTTCTGATATTCTCTAACGTCTCTAAGCCGTTCATGTTCGGCATCATAACATCCAACAGTAAGCCATCGGGCTTGAATGCTTCCACGGCGCTCAGCGCTTTACTGCCGGAAGCGCAGCTCAGAACCTCGAATTCGCCTGAAATTTCCAATGAAAGTCCGACCAACTCTCGTATGTCATTGTCATCTTCGACGTGGATCACCTTGATCATTAAAAATCCCTGACGTTGGCTATCTTACAAAACCCTGAGGAGTGTTTCGGTAGCGTAGTTACTACGTGACGGCAATTTGTCCAGACACCCTGCGCGCCTTCACCTCTTCCGGCCAGTGGCGGCATCTACGACGACCTGCGCCAGTATCCGTGAGAAACTCAATCGTACCATTCATGGAGAATCTCGCTCAAATCCATTAGGAAAGGACTCGCAGATCACACCGCCAACAGGAAGGTGGGGTCTAAGCTGCGCTTACACTTCAAGAGCGACATGGTGAGATCTATCACTGAGAAAATGCTGAGGCCCGCATCTACCGCTCGGCAGTAAATTCATAACATCATCCACTTAAGTGGTAATCAGGTCGCTATGGAAATGTACCTCGCAAGCATAAACGTTGTAGCGTGCGACTTGTTCAGATCCAGAGTTCAAAGAGTGGGTATTAAAATAACGCTTCACAAGCGCAGTGGTAGTTTGCTACCGATATCGCAGGGAATCCAACAGGAGATAACAAATGACAACCGACAAGATCATCCCCGCCGCTTTGGCGCTGATGCTTTCGGCCACGGTCCTGTCTGCTCAGGACGCTATCCGAATTGCCTCGCCTAACAAGGTTACTGTGCTTGATCCGATCGTCTCGGCTGCCGGTGGCAATATTGAAGCATATGGCCAGCTTTACGCGCGTCTGCTGCGTAAGGGCGCGGATGGCGTGCTGGAGCCGGGTCTGGCAGAAAGCTGGGAAGTCACTGAAGATGGGCTGACCTATACCTTCGAGATGCGCGACGCGGAATTCTCGGACGGCAGCCCCATCACCGCTGAGGACGCGGCCTTTAGCCTGACGCGAGTCGCCAAGGATGAGAATTCGGCCTATCCAGCTGGTTTCGCGCCGATCAAGGAAGTTATCGCCGTTGACGAAGATACGCTGCAGATCACACTGGAACATGCCAGCGCGCCGATGTTGTCCAACCTCGAAATCTTTAATGCGGGCATCGTTAGCAAGGATGACGTTGAAGCGCGCGGCGAAGAAGGGGCCTTTGCCTCTGATCCTGTCGCCTCTGGCCCCTATATGGTGAAAGAGTGGAAGCCGAACGACCGCATAACGCTGACCGCCAACCCGCATTACTGGCGCGAGGGGTTGCCTAAGATTCAGCTCGTTGAGCTGATTGAGGTCAGCGACGACAATGCCCGCGCCACCATGGCAATGGCCGGTGAAATCGACGTGAACCGCTCAGTGCCTTGGGCGCAGGTGGAAGAGGTCAACAACTCTGACGGTGTCTCCGTCGCGTTGGAGCCGTCGACC
This sequence comes from Sulfitobacter sp. M13, assembly GCF_053474885.1. Lineage (NCBI taxonomy): Bacteria > Pseudomonadati > Pseudomonadota > Alphaproteobacteria > Rhodobacterales > Roseobacteraceae > Sulfitobacter > Sulfitobacter sp. M13. The sequence continues at coordinate 43,148 of NZ_JBRKBN010000002.1, forward strand.
GTGCTATATTTGGTGCTGCCGAACCACGACAAGGCACCCTTCGACAATCTGAACGTGCGCAAGGCCGCCGCTATGGCGCTGGACCGGGCAGCGATCACCGATGCGGTAACATTGGGCAATGCGGAAGTGGCAAACAGCACCTTCTCCAACGCGCTGAACTTTCACGATGCCTCGCTGCAGCCCCCAGCATATGATCCTGCCGCGGCGCGCAAACTGCTGGATGAGGAGGGCCTTGTCGGTACCGAGATTACCATGATGATCACCCCTTCGTTTGAGCAGCTTGCAACCTTGCTGAAAGCGCAGTGGGATGCGGTTGGTTTCAAGACCACGGTAGAGCGCGTTGATGCTGGCCTGTGGTGGTCGAACATGGCCGAGGGCGAGTATCAGGTCACTGTGAACTGGTATTACAACGAGACCGAAGATCCTGACTTGGCAGTACGTTGGGCGCTTTGTGACACATGCGGTAGCAAGTCTTACTATACGAACTACCACAATGAAGAGCTGAACAAGTTGACTGAAGAGGCGCTGCGCGAACGCGACGAGACCAAGCGCGCCGAGCTTTACGGCAAGATCCAGCGGATATCGCTTGAGGAACTCGCGCAGATTCCGCTCTACTATGCGCCTTTCTCTATCGCCTATGCGGACCGTGTGAAGGGGCTGACCCTGACCCCGGCGCTGCAGTGGACGCTGGAAGACGCAGAACTGATCGCCAATTAAGCGCGGCCATCCCGGGCGGCTTGCGTAAGGCGGGCCGCCCGGACCTATGGCCCGCCCTTCGGCACACCCTCACTTTTACGACTTAGGATAGCCTGTGAACACCCTGCGCTATATCGCCTTTCGACTGTTGCAAGCGATCCCCGTTCTGCTAGGCGTCAGCATCATCACCTTCACGCTGATGGCCGCAACCCCAGGTGACCCGGTGCGCCTGCTGGTGGGCGACCGCGCGAGCCCCGAGACCATCGCACTGATCCGCGACCGCTATGGGCTCGATGAACCAATTTTGATGCAGTATTTCACCTATTTGAAAAACCTCGTCGTTGGTGATCTGGGCGCGTCCTTGCGCTACCGCGTGCCGGTGTCGCAACTCATCACGCAGCATTATCCTGTGACGCTGTTTTTGGTCATCTACACCATCGTGCTGACCCTGCCACCTGTGATCGCGCTGGCGGTCTGGTCAGCCAAGCGGCAGAACGGTCCTGCGGATCAGGTGATCCGCATGTTGGGCGTTCTGGGGCTGGCGGTGCCGGTGTTCTGGTTGGCACTGCTTTTCGCGCGTTTCTTTGGCGTGACGTTGGGCTGGTTCCCCGTAAGCGGCTTTGGTGAGACCATCCTCGATCATTTCAGACATCTTTTTCTGCCCGCATTGTCCACGGCAATCTGGGTGGTGCCGATCCTCGTGCGAACCCTGCGTGCGGCCCTGCTGGAGGAGATGAACCGCGACTATGTGGTAACCGGCCAATCCAAGGGCTTGGGCGATCGGCAAATCTTTCGCACCCATGTTTTTCCCAACTCCATGCTGCCAACGCTGAACCTTTTTGCCGTAATCGTGGCCTATCTATTGGGCGGCTCGGTGATTGTAGAGACCGTTTACGCCGTGCCGGGGATGGGAAAGCTGATGGTCGATAGCATTCTGGCGCGGGATTACTTTGTGGTGCAGGGGGCAACGCTGGTTTTCGCCCTGACCACAATCCTCGTAATGTTGGCGGTTGATCTGCTGTCGGCGCTGATCGATCCACGGGTGACACCATGAGACTCTCTCCGATGTTCGTGACTGGCGTGGTGCTCGTGCTGATCTGGGGGCTGATCGCCGCCGCTGCCCCTCTGATGGCCACCCATGACCCCTATGCCATCGATTTTGGCGCGATTCTGGAAGCGCCGGGGGAGGCGCATTGGTTCGGCACCGACAATGTCGGCCGCGACACCTACAGTCGGGTGGTATATGGTGCGCGCTTGGCACTCTATATTGGTCTGCTGGGAGTGATTGCGCCCTTGGTTATTGGCATGACAATCGGACTGGTGGCGGGCTATTTCGGCGGCTGGGTCGATACCGTTGCGATGCGGGTGGTGGACATAACCGTGCCGTTTCCATTCTTCGTGCTGGTGCTGTCAATCGTGGCAGTACTGGGGCCAGGGATTGAGAATTACTTTATCGCCTTGGCGCTGGTGGGCTGGGTCGGCTATGCGCGGCTGGCACGGGCAGAGGCGCTGGTGCTGCGGCAATCTGAGTTCGTGCTGGCGGCGCGTACCATGGGGTTTTCCCACGGTTATATCTTGCTGCGCCATGTGCTGCCGAACGCGCTGTCGCCCGTCGTTGTCTACCTTATGACGGATGTGACGCTGGTGATCCTTTTTGGCGCGGCGCTTGGCTTTTTGGGCATGGGGGTGTCGCCGCCTGCTGCCGAATGGGGCGTAATGATCGCTGAGGGGCAGACCTATATCTCCTCCGCTTGGTGGATAAGCTTCTTCCCCGGTCTTGCCATGGTGTTGATCGGGGTTGGGTTCGCGCTGATCGGCGACGGATTGGCCCGGATGTTGAGGATTGAACGATGAGTGCTTTGCTGACAGTGCGCGACCTTTCGGTGAGCTTTGGTCAGACCACCGCAGTGGATGGCATCTCCTTTGACCTTGAGAAGGGGGCGTCGCTGGGGATCGTCGGCGAGAGCGGTTCGGGCAAGTCGGTTACCTGCCGCGCGCTGATGCGTCTTCTGCCGCCGGCGGCAAAGATCACCGGGAGTGCCAAATACGGCGGCCAAGACCTGCTCAGTATGCCGCTCCCCGCGTTGAACCAGATTCGCGGGAAGCGCATTGCAATGGTATTTCAAAGCCCGGCCTCACACCTTGATCCGCTGATGCGAATTGGTGATCAGGTGGCCGAGACGCTGCACAAACATACCCAGTTGCGCGGCCAAGAGGTGCGTGACGAGGTGTTGCGGCTGCTTGATTTGGTACAAATCCCCGAGCCAGCCCGCTGGGTGCGGGCCTATTCGCATCAACTGTCCGGCGGGATGAAGCAGCGCGCGATGATTGCGGGCGCGCTTGCCTGCCAGCCGGATCTACTGCTGGCTGATGAACCGACCACTGCGCTGGATGCCACGGTGCAGAAGAGCGTGCTCGACCTGCTGGCGCATCTCAGACGCGAGCAGAACCTGTCGATGATCTTTGTCAGTCACGACCTTGGGGCGGTGGCGCGTGTCTGTGATGACCTGCTGGTGATGCGTCGCTCGAAAATGGTGGAAAGCGGCCCGGTATCGCGGGTGATTGACGCGCCGCAACATGATTATACGCGCAAACTGATTGCCTCGCACCCCGATCGTCTGACCCTGCGTCCGGTCGCTGAAGCCAGCGCTGGCGCGCCGTTGATCGAAGGGAAGGGGCTACGCATCCGTTATGGCGGGCGCAGCCTGGCTGATCTGATCGCCCGGCGCGAGGGTGGGTTTGTTGCGGTGCAGAACGCCAACCTTTCGGTGCGGGCGGGAGAGACATTGGGCATCGTTGGCGAGAGCGGGTCGGGCAAGAGCACGCTGGCGCGGTCCCTCGTGGGGCTTGTCAAACCGCAGCGCGGGACGGTGCATTTCGACGGAAAGTCTGTCGATCCCACGGGTCGGGACCGGGTGGCCTATCTGCGCGAGGTTCAGTTGATCTACCAACATCCCTATGAGGCGCTTAGCCCGCGGATGACGGTGGCGCGCGCCATTGCCGAGCCGCTACGCCGACACAAGCTCTGCCCGCCGGGCGAGGTCAAAGCCAAGGTCGCGGATCTGATGGAACAGGTCGGGATCCCCGACAAGCTGGCCGACCGCTATCCGAGGCAATTGTCAGGGGGCGAATGTCAGAGGGTCGCCATCGCCCGCGCGCTTGCCTTTGATCCGCGCGTATTAATCGCGGATGAGGTGACATCGGCACTAGATGTGACCCTGCAAGCTCAAGTCATGGACCTGCTGCTGAAGCTGCAAAAGGAAAGAGGGCTTTCGATGATTTTTATCAGCCATGACCTCGCCGTGATACGGCGGCTGTGCAATTCGGTGATTGTCATGCGACAGGGGCAGATCGTTGAAAGCGGGCCAACAGGGGCGGTTTTTGACAACCCAAAAGAGGCTTATACTCGGCAGTTGATCGAAGCTATTCCGCATTTGCACGCGGGGGCTGCATGAAGAAACTGAACCATACCCCCTCCGGTCCCGCCCGCGAGCGCGTAACGAATGCACGCAACCTGTCTAAGGCGGAAAGCGAAGTGGCGCTTTGGGTTGAGCGGAACTTCGACAATCTGCCGTTCGAAACCGCCGCCGATCTCGCAGTGGGTGCAGGCGTAAGCGAGATGACGGTGAGCCGTTTTGTGCGGCGCTTGGGCTACGAGAATTTTAAAGCGTTCAAGGCTGCGGTAAATGCCGAGTTCCGCAAGAGCGACAGCGATGAGGGCAGCCTGCGATCACGCCGGATTGCCATCCCCAACGGTACTGGGTCGGAACTGGATGCCCAGTTGCAGTTAGAGCTCGATGCCATCGTTGAAGTCTACCGCATGGCCCTAACGCCGCAGTGGGAGGCGGCGCTCAATGTGGTGCAAAAGGCGCAACATGTGAATGTAACCGGCTTTCAGGGGGTGAAGGGCACGGCAATGGATTTCGCCACCCGGTTAAAGTACGCTCGCCCCGGTGTGCGTTTTGCCGATGGGCGCAGCGGCAATTGGTCGGAGTTGTTCATTGAGAAACCCGAATCCTCCTGCGTGATAATGGTCGAAGTGGTGCCCTATGCGCATGAGGCGGTAAAAGTGGCCGAGCTTTGCCTGCGGCGCGATGTGCCGCTGGTTATGGTTACTGATCAATACAGCGCGTGGCCACGTAAATATACGCCCCATGTGCTCTCAGTCGCCACCTCGACACGCACCTTTCTGGACAGCACCGCCGGGATCGCGGCGCTATTGGGCCTGTTTCTAAGTGGGATTACCGCCCGCGTGGGCGCACCAGCACAGGACCGACTGCGCGAAATGCGCGAATTGGCGACGCATTTTGATCCATTTTCCTATGAGCCGGCCAGCCAAATGCGCCCGATCTTGCCCAGTGAACGTAAGGACCAAAGCTGATGCCCAACCGCCCTCGCGCCCGCGAACTTGGTCTGCCGTTTAGAGGATCACCTGGAACTCACAACGCGATCACAGATGTGCCCGGTGTCACCGTCGGCTTCTCCACGGTGATTGAAGAGGCGGTGCCAGGGCGGCATCGCGGGCTCTGCACCGGGGTCAGCGCGATCCTCCCGCGCGGGACCAACGGAGAGATCACGCCAGTCTGGGCGGGGCTGCATTCGTTCAACGGTAACGGCGAGTTGACCGGCGGGCATCACATCGCCGACCTGGGGTGGTTTATGGGACCGGTGATGCTGACAAACAGCCACAGTGTCGGCATGGTCAGCCATGCGACTGTGGGCTGGATGATTGACCGCCATGCCGATGTGTTTGAGCGCGATCACATGTGGTGTTTGCCCGTGGTGGGAGAGACCTATGACGGGGTGCTTAATGACATCAACGCGCGGGGTGTAGCCGAAGTTCACGCGCAGGCCGCGCTTGATCATGCTGCGTCCGGGCCTGTGGCGGAGGGCAACGTCGGCGGCGGGGCAGGGATGATCGCCTATGAGTTCAAGGGCGGAACTGGCACCGCCTCGCGCCGCATCTCGTTGGCCGGGGCGACATATACGCTTGGTGTCATGGTACAAGCCAATCACGGCACGCGCGCGGCGTTTGAAGTCGCAGGCGTGCCAGTGGGGAGGGAGATGACCGAAGATTTGGTCTACCCGTCTGAGATGGGTTCGATCATCGTGGTGATCGCCACCGACGCGCCGTTACTACCGCATCAGCTGAACCGGCTTGCCCGGCGCGGTGGCATCGGGATTGGACGCAATGGGACCACGGGCGGACATAACTCGGGCGATATCTTCCTCGCCTTTAGCACTGCCAATCCGCAAGCCAACCCTTGGCACACGCCGGATGTGATGACTCTGTCGGCGTTGAAGGACAGTCATCTTGATTACTTCTACACCGCCGCGGTGCAGGCGACCGAGGAAGCCGTACTGAACGCGATGGTCGCCGCCGAAGACCGTGTGGCGGTGAAGCCAGCCGGCAAACTTGTGCGCGCTATTGACCATGAAAAGCTGCGCGCCGTTATGGCCGCCGCGCGCGGCATTTGAAAGGAACCCCATGGAGATCATCGATTGCATTGGCAGCCCGCGCACCCGCGGCGAGGTCCACGGCGAGGCACTGCGCAAACGGATATCCACGGCGCTGGAGCATTGGGAGGTTGCGACAATGGCGGGGCTGGGGCCGCGCGCGCCTGCAGATTTTGACCGCTATTGCGAGGACTTCATCTCGGAGACTGCATTGCTGCGCCGCGCCGAGGCGGTGACGCCCGATTTGGTGGCTGAGTTGCACGGCATCGCCGACGGCGCGGGTCAGAGTTTCGCGCGGATGGCGGTCTACAACCTGATGGATGAGCAATGGTGGTATGACGCGGACCCGAAGGCACCGCCGCCAGGCTGTAGCTTGATCGCGCAGAAGGTCGCGGGGGGACATGTGCTGGCTCAAAACATGGACCTACCCGCGCATATGGAGGGCTCACAGGTGGCCTTGCGCCTCGGTGGGCCGGACATGCCGAAGACTGTGGTGTTGAGCGCCGCAGGGATGATCGGACTGACAGGTGTTAATTCTGCCGGGCTGGCTATCGGAGTGAACACCCTGCTGATGTTGGAGCATGCCGCTGACGGCCTGCCGGTGGCCTTTGCCGTCCGACATGCCCTCGGCGCGCCCGACAGCGCCAATGCGCAAAGGCGTCTGTCGGAGGTTGGACACGCCAGCGGCCAGCATTATGCGATCGCCACGCGGGAAGGGATCACATCGCTCGAATGTTCTGCAAAAACCTGCTCGCCGATGCTCATACCGAACAACGGCAGACTATTGCACACCAATCATCCCCTTATCAGTTCGGACATTGATGCGGCTGCGCTGGCACGGCTTGGAGCGAGTGGGTTCACGAAAAGTTCGGCCTTGCGCCTGAGTTGGTTAGCGGCCCGGCAGGAAGCATTAACGACCGCAGATGAAGTTCAGGCATTATTCGACGACCCAGAGGCGCCCATCCGGATGCGCGCCAAAACCCACGGGGGGTCCAGCACATTTGCCACAGTTCTTTACAGCATGACTGACTGCACCGGCGTTCGTATGCGACATGGCATAGCTGGCACTGCCGCATGGCAGGAGTTTAATTTCCTGGAAGGCGCGGCCGAATAGCGGTGAGACAGGTCTAGGGCGCTCCGAGCGTCATTTCAATGATTAGGAGCTTCGAGGTCGCCCGGGACTTTTTGGAATTAAGTTACAGTGATATGGTAATTTCCCGATTTTTATTGGAATCCAGCCGTAGAATCCACGCGGAATGCGTCTAGGGCCAATCGGGTTCAGCCGGAAGCAGCGACCCTCGTGGAAAAAGGGGTGGAAACCGGACATTCACTGCGTGAGGGATAGAGGGCTACTCAGCGGGACAAAGCTGCCGTTTGATTATGCAAGGCAGACGACTGCTTCCTTCCTTGAAATGGCAAGGTCAGGTTTCAGGCAGCTTCAATCTCCGGAACCCGCACATCTGCGTTCCTGAGTTGCTGCGCCATGATTTCCGTAAATGGCAAATTTGGGTTTGCTTCAGCAAGCATGCCGACCTTCATCCAAAATTCAGCCTGCGCATTGATCGAACGACACATAACTGAACTGGATTTGCGCAGTTCCTCATGCATTTCGTCCCCAATTTTTACGATGCCCATCGACCCATTTCCCATCCTTGGTATAAGTGAACCGTATATGATTCGTATAATTGCGCGGCAACTCAAGGTCAATCTGACTGCGGTTGCCACAAATAGAATTTCGAAGTGATCTTGTTATGGATAGATATATAGACGTTTTTTCGGCACCTAAGGCGGAGCAGGCCCGTAGAACCGAGAGCATCAAACTTTATGGGCCTGACGCTTTTGAGGGTATGCGCCGCGCAGGTGACTTAACCGCGAGGTGTCTCGACCACATTGCCGATCTCATCTGCGCTGGCACAGCCTTATCGCACATCAACACGTTCGTCCTTCACTTCGCGGCCAAGCATGACGCCACACCAGCGACGTTGGGTTATAAAGGCTATCCATATGCCTGCTGCACATCGGTCAACCATGTGGTCTGCCACGGATTCCCGAACGAGAAAAAGTTACGCGACGGAGATATCGTGAACGTTGATGTCACTCTGATCCTGAATGGTTGGCATGGCGATTCAAGTCGGATGTATGTGGTTGGAAAGCCGAAACGCGCGGCTGAGCGTCTTATCCAGATTGCCCATGAGGCGATGATGCAAGGGATCAGGGCTGTGCGTCCGGGGGCGCGATTAGGTGATATCGGCCATGCAATACAGACCTATGCCCATCGTGAACGCTGCTCGGTGGTCCGCGAATTTTGCGGTCACGGCATCGGACAGGTCTTTCATGACTCCCCCGACATCCTGAACTTCGGCAAAGCTGGAACCGGTTTGGAGCTGAGAGAGGGCATGATCTTTACGGTTGAGCCGATGATCAATCTGGGGCGCGGCGAGGTGAAAATGCTTTCAGACGATTGGACGGCCGTAACACGTGACAAATCCCTCTCGGCACAATTCGAGCATTCGATTGGCGTGACATCCGACGGTTTCGAGATGTTCACACGCTCGCCTCGTGGCCTGCACGCACCCGGGATCGAGCTTCCAAACGTTCATGTATAACGGACCATCGTCGCTGCCGCAGCATTCGGTAAAGTGGGCTCTTTCAGGACCTTCGCCGCAGTCCAAGCCACGATCTGCTCAGCGGTCTTTGCCGACCTTCGATGCAAGGGTATCAATGTCCGGTTTAGCGAGCCAATCCCGAAGAGATGATTTTTGAAAGAAGGCTCGTCAATTTGCAATGCCGGTTCGGGATTGGTTGAAACCCCCAATTATATCGACTTCTGGTTTACCCGCTTCGATAGCTCTGCCGCGCTTTCCTTGCGCTCGCTGTAGCGGTCAAGCAGGCAATCTTTGTTATCGCGAGTGAGCAGTGTGAACTTCATCAGCTCTTCCATGACATCGATCATCCGGTCGTAGAACGGTGAAGGTTTCATGCGGCCCGCCTCGTCAAACTCCAGAAACGCCTTCGGGGTTGAGGACTGGTTCGGGATGGTCAGCAGGCGCATCCAGCGGCCGAGAATGCGGAGCTGGTTCACCGCGTTGAAGCTTTGCGAGCCGCCGCTGACCTGCATGACGGCCAGCGTCTTTCCCTGTGTGGGGCGCACGCCGCCGAGCGACAGCGGTATCCAGTCAATCTGCGTTTTCATGATGCCGGTCATCGCGCCGTGCCGTTCGGGCGAACACCAGACCATGCCCTCGGACCAGGTGACAAGATCGCGCAGCTCTTTCACCTTTGGATGATCGGCCTCCGCGTCGTCTGGCAGGGGAAGGCCAGACGGGCTAAAGGTGCGCGTTTCCGCCCCAAGTCGCGTCAGGATACGGGCGGCTTCCTCGGTTATCAGTCGGCTGAACGAGCGCTCTCGCAGTGATCCGTAGAGCAGCGCGATACGCGGGGCATGCGCTGCCCGCGCAGGTGTCAACAGCCGATCCGTGTCGATGGCTTGGAAATGGTCTTCTTCGAGGTTCGGAGTATCAGTCAAGGCGGCGTCCTTCCGTGTCAATCAGCAGTGTGCCGTCTTCCTTCGACAGCGGACCGGGTGGCAACCGGTCCAGAAGATCCAGAACCGTCTCGCTCGGGCGGCAAAGCCGGACGCCCTTGGGCGCGCATACAATAGGACGGTTGACCAGAACAGGGTGCTTCAGCATGGCCGAAAGCAGCGTTTCGTCGTCCACGGCGGGATCGAGCAACCCAAGTTCCTCTGCTGGGGATTTTGTGGTCCGGAGGGCCGTGTGAGGCGTCAATCCAGCAGCGGCGAACAGCGCCAGAAGCTGCGCGCGGGTCCAGCCTGTTTCAAGGTATTCGATCACCACGGGTGTCTCGCCTGACGCCTCAATAATCGCCAGCACATTTCGCGAGGTGCCGCAGTCGGGGTTGTGGTGGATGACGATGCTCATGGGGCACCTCCTTCCTTCGGGAACCAGTGCTGCGTTCGGTTGGCGAAGGCGACGAGCGACAGCATCACGGGCACCTCGACAAGGACGCCGACGACAGTTGCGAGTGCTGCCCCCGACCCCAGCCCGAACAGGCTGATCGCGACAGCGACGGCCAGCTCAAAGAAGTTGGACGTGCCGATCATCGCGCAGGGCGCGGCGACGTTGAACGGGATGCGCCATGCCCGCGCTGCAAGATAGGCGACAAAGAAGATCCCGTAGGACTGGATCAGCAGCGGCACGGCGATCAGCACGATGACGAGCGGGCGGTTCAGAATGACCTCGCCCTGAAACCCGAACAGCAGCACCACCGTCACCAGCAGCCCGATGATCGAGAACGGTTGCACGCGGGATTTGAAGGAATCGACCGCCGCCTCTCCGCCCTTCGCTACCAGATTCCGGCGCGTTAGATACCCTGCCAGCAGGGGCAGCAGGACGTAGAGACCCACCGACAACAGCAGCGTGTCCCACGGCACAACGATGTCCGTTACGCCGAGTAGGAAGGCGACGATAGGCGCAAAGGCGAAGACCATGATCACGTCGTTTACGCTGACCTGCACCAGCGTGTAGGTCGCATCGCCCCGTGTGAGGTTTGACCAGACGAAGACCATCGCGGTGCAGGGCGCGGCCCCCAGCAGGATAACGCCCGCAAGATACGCCTGCGCGTCGTCCGGCGGGATCAGCCCAGCAAAGACATACTCGAAGAACAACACACCGAGGGCGGCCATCGTGAAGGGTTTAATCAGCCAGTTGACCACCAAGGTCACGACCAGCCCCTTAGGCTTGTCTCCGACCTTGCGTAAGGCGCCAAAGTCCACGCCGACCATCATCGGATAGACCATCGCCCAGATCAGAACCGCCACCGGCAGATTGACCGAGGCGACCTCCAGCGCAGCCAGAAAAGAAAAGAGATCCGGAAAGATGTTACCCAGCAGCAACCCGCCGCCGATGGCAAGCGCCACCCAAACGGACAGCCAGCGTTCAAAGGTTCCCAGACCCGCCGCAGCGGGGAGCGAAGTATCGGTCATGTTCGGCAAGTCTCCATTCTAAGCTTTCCGCGCCTTAGCAGTCACAAGCGAGCTCATTGATGACCGGCTGGCAAAGTTCAGGGCGTCCGCCGCAGCAATCTTCCATGAGGAAGGCTAAAAGACCGCGCGTCCCGTCCATGTCGGCGAAATAGCGAATGCTGCGACCTTCCCGCTTGTTCCGGATCAGACCGGCGCGGGCCATAATGCTCAGGTTGGCCGACATCGTGTTCTGACGAACCCCGAGGGTGTCGCTAATATCACCCGCCGTCATGCCGACCTCTCCGGCCTTGATGAGCAGGCGGAATACATCGAGCCGAGTGGACTGGCTGAGCGCTGCGAAGGCGTCGAGGGCGTGATCTTTATCCATATATCCGGAATTATTGATATGTTGCGTGGAGGTCAAGCATTTTCTCGAAATCCCGGGCGTATTAAGCCGCGCCTTTTTTGGCATATGCTAAAAACACCTTGATTTAGCGACCAAAGACCCTGTTCAAACCTGAGCGGTGGTCGAAGTTTATGGGTCTTCCCGTGATAGCCGACACTCGCACAAACCGCAGCAACCGGTAAAATGGGCTCACTCCGGACATCATCCGCACGACATGCCAAGGTCGGTAGCGCGGACAAAGCTACCGTTGCCTCTACAAACTTGAATGTCGGCTTTGCCACTCCACGACCTATACGCTGTCGATGTCTTTACTAAGCAGATGTGCCCCGGCACCAAGCTCTGCCAATTTGTCAGCTTTGTTGGCTAGCGGGCATTCATCAACGCTTAGGCAACCGCAACCAATGCAGCCGGTCAGTTCATCCCGGAGACTGGACAATAGCTCAATGCGTTCGGTTAGATCATCGCGCCATGCTGTTGAGACGTGACCCCAGTCGCGGGCAGATATGGGTCTATCATTGGGGAGGTTCTCCAACGCTGTCGCAATTTGAGCCAGAGACAGGCCAGCTCGTTGAGCAATCTGGATCACGGTAACACGCCGGATCATGTTGCGAGGATAGACACGGTGGTTTGCCGGTGTGCGCTGCGACTTGATAAGCTTTTTTCGCTCATAAAAATGCAAGGCAGATACGGATACGCCTGTCCGTTCAGATACTTCACCTATCGTCAATTTACCGGCCATTTTCGATCCACTTGCCCTCTTGACCTCAACTTATGTTGAGGTGGTATCAGCGGCTAAGTCAAGTTTGACCGGGTGGGTTTATGGCGGATGTGTCAGTAGAAAGTAGGGCGAGAAACGATCAGCCGGGCGCTTTTGCGCGGTTTAGTGCAGCCGTTGGGCTGGCAAATCTTGGCGACGGCATCGCCGTAGTTGCTTGGGCATGGATTGCTTCGCTCATTACCCGTGATCCACTTTTGATCGCGATTTTGCCAGCGGCGCTTCGCGTTCCATGGGTTCTGTTCGCGCTACCCTCCGGCATCCTTGCGGATCGCATGGACCGCAGGCGGCTGATTGTGTTCTGTGACTTGGCACGCACCCTTGCTTATGGCGTGGCAGGTGGGGCGATGGTGCTGAGCTTGCCGATTACCGAACCCGCCATTGATGGTATTGGAAACTCTGCACTCTACTGGAGTCTGCTATCGCTTGGTTTCATTATCGGATGTGCAGAAGTAGCGCGTGACAATGCAGCACAGTCTATGCTTCCCAGTATCGTTTCATCGGACAGTCTTGAACGTGCAAATGGCATTCTGGGAAGTGTCGAGACTGTTGGAAACAGTATGGCTGGACCGTCGCTTGGGGCTTTCATCGTCGCCATTTTTGTTCCTCTGCCATTCCTTGCTATCGCAGTCGCGCTGTTGTTCGCCGCACTTCTGACCGCCTCACTGAAAGGTAACTTCAAACCGGCCGAACAAAAGAAACAGTCGTGGCGAACAGAACTATCGGAAGGATTCCGGTTTGTCGTGGTGCATCCGATGTTGCGAGTTCTTGTCTTGATCACCGGCTTCTGGAATTTCTTTGCCCAAATGTCCGTCATAGCGCTTGTTCTTCACATCCAGGAAAACCTGAGCGCGGGCGCAACAGCCTACGGTCTGATCCTTGCCGTCGGAGCCATAGGGGGTGTTGTTGGCGGTATCGCGGTTGCGCCCTTGATGAAGCTCTTTTCAACGGGCGTGCTCGCTCAATGGATGAACCTTGCCTCAGCGCCTATGTTCTTGCTTATCGCCTTCGCCCCAGGGCCTATTACGGTTGCCGTTGCGATGTTCTTTTTCTATCTCAGCGGGATCGTCTGGAACACGATCTCAATCTCCTACCGTCAGCGCGTCGTCCCAGATCAAATCAGAGGACGAGTGAACAGCGTTTATCGCCTTTTCGCATGGGGAATGCTGCCTCTTGGGCTGGTCGCATCAGGCGCAATTGTGAGCATGGCCGAAGGTCCATTAGGTCGGGCCACAGCACTTACGATGCCGTTTCTGATCGCATCAGCCGGGGTCTTTATCTTGGCCGGAATTTCTTGGCGACCGCTTGGCCAGGGCTTTAGGTAGTCAGATCGAACCCGCGATAGCCGACATTCATACAAGGCGCAGCATCGAGGAAATTGGGCTCGAACCTGCCGTTAGCTGCGATACGCTCCATAGTCCGGGTTGGGCCGTACGTGTCCGTCGACACAACGGGCCAATGGATGACATCTTTCGACCTATTCTTAGAAATCCCCCGGGGCGCATTGTAGACATACCAAACCTTCACTGCGCCACGCCTCGACCACAGAGCTTCGGTCATCAATCACCAACCAAGGCTTGAAGCCGTCGGCTTGCATTTCTTTCAAGGCTCGGCGCTTCACTTCGGGGTCGGTGGCTTCGTCCTGATCTTCGGCGCGCAGGTATATGCCATCGAACGGCAGGTCGTGTTTGCGCAGCCATGCAGTCGTATGGTCGGCCCAGCCCTCTGGCCGCCCGGAGCAAATCAGAATAGTCTCACCGCTTTCTTTCAGCCGTCGCATCAGCTTTGCAATCGGGGCAATCAATGCGGCATCTGCCATCGCGAAGTGAAAGTCATCCCAATGCTTTTCGACGCCATGTACAAGATGACCCAGCCGTTCTGCGTCGAACTCTGCGAGTGTGCCATCAACATCGAATACCACACAGGGGGTCGCTGCAGCTTGGGTCATAGGGTCTTCTCCAGTAATTTATTGCCTGTGTTTTCAAATAAGAGTGGTTTTGCATTGGGCGGGCGTTGGCCCACGTCACCTGTCGTCCAAAGCACACGCGTGGCGCGGATGATGCCCGAGTGGCATACCAAAACCGGTAATGCGCGCGGGGAAGCGGCGCAAATGTCGGTGATCGTAGTTTGCACGCGCGTCAACATATCGGGCCAGCTTTCGCCCCGGTCTGGTGTGACTTCTCTGACGGGCTGCTCGCTCAAGGGTTGCCCTTCGAACGCCCCCCAGTCGCGCTCGCGCAACCCGTCATCTACTTCAAACCCTCGGGCTAGAAAGGCGAGCTCAGCGGTGTGTTTGGCCCGTGACATCGGGCTTGCGTAGATCGCAATCGGCTCTGGCCATATCCTGTTTGAAAGGGCGCGCGCCTGATCGCGACCCAACTGGGTAAGCGGGACATCCGTTACCCCGGCGATGATCTCATCTGCATTGGCAGTCGTTTCGCCGTGGCGGATCAGGCAGAAGCTGCGCGATGGCAAAGGTGCTGCGGTCATAGGCGGACCCGATCATGAAAAAACACCTCAGCGTCGAGCCCTTCTATCAGGTAATCTTCGGGTTGCGTGCAGAAGGCAGGGGCAAAGCGTTTAGCGCCGAGGCGCTCTAACATTCTCACCTGATCGCGCAGGGGTGGATGCACGTTCCAACGTTGGAAATAGCCGCCCGGAACGCTGCAAATGCCCCGCGCATGGGCCGTCATATGGCCGGTGAATACGACATGCGCGTCGCGCCCCAAACGCCCACTTTCGTGCCATGCCCGCACATAGCCCCAAGCGGCACCGCCATCGGCATTTGGTGTGTCGCAGATCAGAAACCGTGCTTGTTCCATCGGGCCGCGGTCCAACAGCGGGGCGATTTGCTGCGCATTGGCGCTGACGTCACCGCTACTGAGCGCCGCGCGCAGCGTATCTTGGCATTCAGGGTCCAGCATCACGCTTTCACATCCGTAGCGTCGCACCAGATGCAGCGCCATTTCGCCCGCTCGGCCGGAGGGGGGGACGGGCAAAAGCACTTGACCATCAATACGGTCCAACAGGGCATTCAGCGCGTCGAACCGATCCGATTGAGGCACGTCATCAAGATGGTAAGAGCAATCCAAGATCGCAGTCGCCGCGGGCGGCGGCACATCGAAGGTGAACCAATCGGATTCCTCTGACCAATCGCCAGAATAAAAAAGCCCTTCGCCAAGATCAAAGTGGAACCAGACGCCGCCCATTGCGTGGCCATTGCGCCCGGTGGTCAAGGTGACGCCGTTAATCGTCGTCTGACCTTGTTCGGGCAGCAGATGCACATTGGCCGCAGGCGGCAGAGCTTTGGCCGTTTGCGCCGTAGCATAGATCGGAAGGCCCGCCTCCACGGCATAAGACGCACCGCCGATGTGATCAATGTGATCATGGGTGATGAACACCGCCTCGGCCCCCTCAAGCCACGCGGGATCAAAATGTGCGTTGGCTTCGGGGCCAAAGCCGCAATCAAGCAGCCAGATCCGATTGCCCACGGTCAATTGCATGCACGCAGGGCCTTTATCCCCGATGCCGGAAAGTACTCGTATGCTTTGCATTTAATCCTCTGAAAAAGCCCAAGGGGTGGTGATTGTCAGGCCCAATTGCGCGCCGACGTCGAAGCGGGTGCGGGTTTCTGCAAATAGGCGCGCGCCGCACTCGGTCACTGTTTCCAAGAGGTATTTTCCGCCCATATAAGTAACCCGCGCGACCTTGCTGCGCAGATCGCCGCTCTCGGTGATGGTTAAGTTTTCGGGGCGTAGGCAAACATGGCTGACCTGCGTCTCAGCCCGTGTGGATCGCACAGCAACATCTGCCCCCAAAATCCGCGCCTGCCGGGCTTCTCCGGTCTGCGTGACCTCTTGCACTGGCACCACGGTACCGCGCCCGACGAATTCGGCGACAAAGCGGTTTTTGGGCCGTTCATAAAGGGTTTGCGGCGTGTCGAATTGCTGGATGCGGCCCTGATCCATCACGGCGATCCGATCGGCCATCGCCATGGCTTCGGCTTGGTCATGGGTGACATAGACCATCGTGGCCCCGGTGCGCTTGTGAAAATCGGTAAAGACGCCCTGCATCGTGGCCCTCAGCGCCACATCGAGGTTGGCCAAGGGTTCATCCAGCAGAACGGCGCAGGGGTCAGAGACAAGGCAGCGCGCCAAAGCAACCCGTTGCCGTTGTCCGCCTGACAGGTCAGAGGGCATGCGGTCGGCATAGTTCTCAAGCCCCGTTGAGGAGAGTGCCGCATCGGTGTGTCTGGCGATCTCAGTCTTGGAAAACCTCCGGATTTCGAGCGGGTAGGAGACGTTGCGCCGCACCGACATATGCGGCCAAAGCGCGTAGGACTGAAAAACAAACCCGATGTTACGCTCTTCGGGCGGCAGGCTCGCCCCTGTCTGGGCATTGGCCATTTCGCGGTTGCCGATGCGGATTTGCCCGCTGCTGGGGGCCTCAAACCCGGCCAAGATGCGCAGAAGGGTGGTTTTGCCACAGCCGGACGGCCCTAGAAGCGCTATAAATTCGCCGTCGTGAAACCGGGTTGTGATGTCTTGTAGTGCTGGCGTACCTGCGAATGTCTTGCCGACCGAAGACAGGTCTATGTCTGCCATGGGACAACTCCTTTGGGAAAGCGACGGGAAAACAATTGGATCAGCGCCATAAGGACCACGACCACAAAGACGATGGTCATTGCCAACGCACTGGCCATCCCGGTTTCGCCGCTGTCATCGAGATTGAAGATCACCACGCCCAATGTCTCGGTGCCCGAGGACCACAAAAGCGCAGAAACCGTGAGTTCGTTAAACGCGGTGAGAAACACAAGGATGGCTCCCGCCGCCGCCGCTGGGGCCGAAAGCGGAAAGATCACATCGCGCAGCCGCCGGTAGAGGGAGGCACCGACCGATTGGGCGGCTTCGTCCATGGCGGGATCGAACTGCTTCAGGCTTGCCTGAACCGGACGGAACATCACGGCAAAGAACCGCGCCAGATAGGCCAGAAAAATGATCCAGATGGTGCCGTAAAGCGTGGCTTCGGTGAAGGGCAGTTTGATCAGCAGCAAAATCATCGCAATCGCCAGGACAACACCCGGCAGTGCGTAGGGCAAATCAAGCAGGCTGTCGAAAAGGCGCGCCAGCCGCGTTTTGCGCCGCTCCATCAGCCACGCCAAGGGAAGGCAGATCACGACCAAAACGACAGACGCACCCGCTGCCAATCCAAAGGAGTTGGCAAAGGCCCGAGACGTGACAGGTTGGCGGAATAGCACCTCGTACCATGATGCAAGCGTCACCGTGTCAAAGCGCAGGGTTACGCCATAAGCAGGCACCAATGATGTTGCCAAAAGGCCGAACATCGGCAGGAGAAGGATGGCAAAGACCACGCCCCATAAAAGTATCTCAACCGGCAGACGGGCCGCGCCCAAGGGCAGGGCAAGCGGGCGTGAGGTGCTGCCCACGAGATGCAACCTCTGGCGGGACTGACACAGGCGCTGCAACAAGATACCCGTCACTGCGACCGCCCCGATTAGCATTGCCAGAACCGAAACCTCGGCCAAGACGGTTGTCCCCATGCCAGCCAGCTTTTGATAAACGAGTGTCGGCAGCGTCGCGTAGCCTGCGGGGATGCCCAGCATCGCGGGGATGCCAAAGTTGCCAAGCGCGGTCACGAAGGTAATCGCCGTGCCCGCCGCCAGACTGGGCAAGGTCAGGGGCATCACCACCTGCCACCAAGTGCGCAGCCCTTTGGCGCCGCTGATGCGGGCGGCCTCAACCACGTCTTGGGGTATAGACCGAAGACCCGCGCGTAGGGTCAGGAAGATGATCGACATATGCTGAATGCCCAGCAAAAAGATGATCCCCTCCGGTGAATAAAGCGGCTGCGGCGCGCCAAGCGGAGGGGCGATGCCCAGTGTTTTTAACAAGACCGACGATGGCCCCATGATCTGGGTCCAAGACAACGCAGTGATCTGCGGTGGGATCATCATCGGGATCATAAGACAAAAGACCAAAGCCGCTTTGGCCCGCAGATCTGTCAGCGCCACGAGAAAGGCAAAAGCCGCGCCAAGCACCAATGATACCAAAGTGCCAAAACCCGCGGTGACCAATGAATGTTTGAGCGCGCTCAGAGTAGAGGGCTGCGCCAGCACATCGCGCATAAGCGTCATGCTGGGGTTGCCCTGATCGGTGACGCCCTCAACAAACAGGCGCAGCACTGGGGCAAGCGTCAGACAGATTGCGACGACCAGTATAGCAGAGAGCAGCCGGGCCTCGGACCGGCTGCCTATATTTTGCTGCGCGACACTCATTATTCCGCGCCGAAAAGCTCTGCGAATTTGGCCTTATTGGCTTCGGCGTTTGCAAGGGCCTCGGCGGGGTCGAAGGCCATCAGCTTGATGTCTTCGCGGGCGGGGAACCCTTCGGGGACGCCCATACCGTCACGAGCGGGGATATAGCCCATGTCCAGAACCAGTTCTTGGCCTTCGGAGCTGAGCAGAAAATCGACGAATTTCTCCGCGCCTTCGACGTTCTTGGCCGAAGACATGATCGCCACCGGCTCGGTCACGTAGGAAACCCCTTCTTCGGGGAAGACGAAATCAATCGGGGAACCATCGGCCTTGTTGCGGATTGCAAGGAAGTCAACGACCATGCCGTAAGGCTTCTCGCCTGAGGCTACGGCCTTAAAGGTGCCTCCGTTGCCTCCCTGTGCGCGGGCATCATTCGCGGCGAGGTTTTCGTAATACTCCCAGCCCAAAGCCTCATCGCCGGTCAGCGTGGCAAGGTGGATCAGCGCGGCACCCGAGTAAAGCGGCGAGGGCATCGCGATTTACCCTTTGAAAGAGGCGTCTGAAAGGTCTTTCCAAGAGGACGGCGCGGTCTCTACACCTGTGTTGTAGACGATCCCAGTGGTGATCAATTTGGTCGAATGGTAGTAGCCCTCGGCAGAGTGCAGGGCCGCGTCATAGTCACCGGCCTCAGGTGATTGATAGGCGGTCAAAAGACCCTCTTGTGCCATGCCCTCCAGCGTCACAGTGTCGGCGATCAACAGGACATCTGGCTGCGGGTTGCCAGCCCCAATCTCAGCGCGCAGGCGGGCCATCAGTTTGGTTGTGCCGTCGCGCACCCAGTCGACTTCGGTGCCGGGATTGGCGGCCATAAAGGCATCAACCGTCCGTTGCGCATCGGCATTAGGCTGCGAGGTATAAAGGGTGATTGTATCGGCCATGGCCGTGCTGGCCAAAAGCGCGAAAGCGGTGGATGTGACGAAGGACTTCATGGGCTCTCCTGGAGTTTTTACTTTCGAACGAAAGCAATTCACAAAAGCCTTATCCCTGAGAGATCTGACAGATTTGTAACAGTTGTTTGAAACTTTTATTTATATTGCGGGGCTTCAATGATTTTCCTAACCTGCCGAAAAGATCTAATATTTTCCAAAGGAAATTACCGTGCGACGGGATGCTATCCAGCGTAGAGACGAGATTGTCGCGCTTCTGTCCGAGAGCGACACGCTGTCGGCGATCGAACTTTCGTCCGAGCTTACCGTTTCGGTGCAAACCATACGGGCAGACCTGCGTGATCTCGACGAAGCGGGGCTTGTCCAGCGCCGTAACGGCTACGTTCGGCTGCGCCAGCAAAGTGAGAACATCGGCTATCTGCCGCGCGAAGGCATAGCGCGACAGGAAAAGCAGCGCATCGCTCTGGCGGTAAAAACCCTGATCCCTGATGGCGCGCGGGTGGCACTGGGCACCGGCACAACGGTGGAAACTTGCGCACGGTTTTTGGTCTCTCATCAAGACCTTTTTGTTGCGTCCAACAGCATCCATGCCGTCTGCGCCTTGCAACAGGCCCCCGGTGTTGCCGTTGAACTGGCAGGCGGAACCGTAAGAATGCGCGACCTGGATATGATCGGCGCGCCAGCTCTCGAATTCTTTGCAAGATATCGCGTCGATTACGCCGTGTTTAGCTGTGGCGGCCTGTCCGAGGAGGGCAGTGTTATGGATTATAACGCTGAAGAGATGTCCGCACGCAAGGCTATCGCGGGCTGTGGAAAGAAGAGTATTCTGGTCATGGATAGCACAAAAAACGGATTGGACCTGGCGTTCCAGATGGGACATGTCTGGGACGTTGATGTCATCGTGACCGGAGCGAGGTTTTCAACGTCTATTGCGGAAAGCTGTTCCCGACACGGTTGTCAGATTATCCAAGTATGACTGTGTCGTTGATTGGCTGATGTCCGGCGCGATTGCAGAAACCTTGGGTGTGGACATTGGCTCGCTGAAGTTGGCCGCGGAGAATGCTGGTGGGCAGGATTAATGAGCGGTATCAATCTGGTGGCGACTGCCTAATCGGGTCGCGCCTTGAAGTAATTTTATTCTGCTCAGATAAAGCGTTATTAGATATCTGGGTAGCAGTTGATACTGTCCTACGCCAAAAAACAGCTTCGGAGAATCTGCGTCGCAACGATGACCATCTTGGTCTATGTCCGCTTGGGGCCGTAAGCATTCTCTTCAAAAGGGGCGGATTGCAGACCTCCGCCGCATCTGCGAGGTAACCGCCTCAATTTGATGCAAGCAGTCGTTCATTGGCTGGAGACCAGAACGCTGGTGCTTGCGCTAGTCATACTGATCATTTAGCGACATATCCTGGCCTAGGAACCCCCTTGCAAGCAAAGTGTTAATCACTACATGTTATAGTGAATATGCTGGCAGCCAACGCTGACCCGAAGTTGCGACTTGCGATAGCGAAAAGCTGGAAACTAGCAACTGAACCTGATAGCGTCCTAATTATGCAAATCCATGCGAACACATATCCTCAGTTACGCACTTTGTGCTGGAACCGCCCTGACAATACTGTCTTGGATGGACCCGAGGCGCTTGGCCTTTACGAAAACAACTGGCGTCTAGTAGAGCCTGAGAACTTCGATGTAGAGGAAAAGAAGTTGCTTGATACTCTTGTTGCCCATTTTGGCAACGGCGTATTTATGCCTGCTTGAAGTGACGTTCGAAAAAGTCTCGTTTAGTCGCGACCACCATAACGCCATCCTGAACGTTTTGAGGTCCTTTGACGGGGATCTTCTCGAGAAAACAGGTTGTTACTTTGGTGGCGGCACCGCCATTTCCCTCGCGCTAGACGAATATCGCGAGAGTGCTGATATTGATTTTCTATGTGCGAGCCAAGAGGGCTATCGAGCCCTTCGAAGTGCAATTGCAGGGCAACCCAATCTAAACAACATCCTTCGACCAAAGACGCAACTTGAGTGCGTTCGAGAGGTCCGGGCGAACCAATATGGCCTCCGCACCGTAGTCCATAGTCAGGGAGCTAACATCAAGTTCGAGATTGTTCGTGAAGTGCGAATCGATCTTCAAGGTGAACTCGACGCACGCTACGGACTGCCGGTCTTAAGTCGGCCTTGCATGTATGCAGAGAAGCTATTGGCTAATTCTGATCGCTGGTACGCACCAGAGGTTGCGAGCCGAGACATCTTGGATTTATCTGTAATGATCTCGAGATGGGGCCCTATTCCTAAAGACGCTTGGGAAATTGCGGAGGCGGCCTACGGAAACAAGGTTCGCGAGGATTTCAGGAAAGCCGTTGATAAAATCCGGAATCCAGAACACATTCAAAGTTGCGCAAAAAAAATGCAAATTGAAAACGATGTGGTCGAAGAGATACTTTGCATTCATGGAGGGGCGTATGAGGGCGAACCATCGCCATTTGATTAGACTTCAAAAGTCGATGGCAAAACTCTCCGCGGTGTTTGCGTTTTGCAAGCCTCAAGCCCAGCGTGGTTAGGATACGAACACAAAGTTCATGACACTCCCAATTTTCAGTAGGCTGCACTGCAAAAAAGCTTCTCGGCACCACCCACGAAAGAGCCAATGCGACAACCAAGCCAGAATGATTGGTTTGAGGAAACTGAACCGCTGAGCCGGATGATATGGCTTGGGCCGATCTCAGGCCTCCTGGCCAAGGTGGGGCCTATGCCGCGCCCCTGATCAACGTCTGATATATGCGGCACACTGGCCATCACAAAATGACTGCTGGTATTGGCAGGGTCAGAAGCCTCTGCCTTTCACAAGATTCGCAGCTCCATTCCTTACTTTCTGCGTTGCTTCAATTATCGCTGGCCAATCCAACTCGTTGATTGCCAGAGACCAAACCGCTCTGTGTGAACGAAACGCCTCCTTCAACCGCCGCGAAAGCTTACAAAGTCCGCGGTGTAGCCGTCCGATCAATTCACGTGCGGTACTGACCATCAACGTCCGCTTCGGGGAAGCTGCGCTGCGGCACTGGGCATGGTCGCGGACGGACATCGATCTCGAGGCCAAACTCGACGAATGGGAACGGTTTTACAACTTCGCCAGCCACAACGGGCAAACCCCTTACGAAGCTCTCAGAGACAAGCTACAGTAACCCAGAAAGTATCCCGCAGGTCCGTCCAAGGTACATCTGACCAAATATTTTACATAATCCTAATTATGAGGCGTAATTTTGCCTATCACCCTCGAACAAACCCCGCTCCCAGGTGTCGTCGTTATCAAACCCGCCCGTTTCGGCGATAACCGTGGCTTCTTTTCCGAAAGCTATAGCGCTAAGGCGCTCGCGGAGCATGCGATTACCACGCAATTCGTGCAGGACAACCACTCGCTATCGATGTTTCAAGGCACCATTCGCGGGCTGCACTTTCAGGCACCGCCCCATGCGCAGGACAAGCTAGTGCGCTGCGGGCGCGGCGTGCTTTTTGACGTAACAGTTGATATTCGCAACGGGTCGCCGACTTATGGGCAATGGTTTGGGGTCGAGCTGAGCTTCGAGAATGGAAAACAACTGCTGGTGCCTGCGGGGTTTGCGCATGGGTTTGTGACACGTGCGTCGGAGACCGAGATTATCTACAAATGTTCGGACTATTATTCTCAGGAGACCGAGGGTGCGGTCGCTTGGAATGATCCGCAGGTCGGTATCGACTGGGGATTGAATGATATAGCTCCGGTTTTATCGAAAAAGGACGCACAGGCGCCCTCTTTGGCTGATCTTAACAGTCCGTTCACGTTTGAGGCTTTATAGATGAAGCTATTGGTGACGGGCGGCGCGGGGTTTATCGGCTCAGCAGTGGTGCGCCTGGCGATTGCGCGGGGGCATGACGTGGTGAACCTTGATGCGCTGACCTATGCGGCTTGCCTTGGGAATGTGGCGAGCGTGGCGGACAGCCCGTTTTATGCGTTTGAGCAGGCGGATATTTGTGATCGGGAATCGCTGGACAGGATATTCACGACACATAAGCCAGATGCGGTGATGCATCTCGCGGCCGAGAGTCATGTGGATCGCTCCATCGACGGGCCGGGGGCGTTTATTCAGACCAACGTGACCGGCACCTATTCGCTGCTTGAGGCCGCGCGTGCCTATTGGCAAGACGCGGGCAAGCCCGAAGGTTTCCGCTTTCACCATGTCTCTACTGATGAGGTTTATGGTTCCCTCGGTCCCACGGGACAGTTCACTGAAGATACTCCTTATGACCCGCGCAGCCCCTACTCCGCCTCGAAAGCTGCTAGTGATCATTTGGTGGGCGCTTGGGGGGAAACCTATGGCCTGCCGATAGTTTTGACAAATTGCAGCAATAATTACGGACCGTACCACTTCCCCGAAAAGCTGGTGCCTGTGGTCATCCTCAGAGCGCTCGCCGGAGAGCCGATTCCGGTTTACGGTGATGGTGCGAATGTGCGCGACTGGCTTTTTGTCGAAGACCACGCCGATGCGCTGCTCACCGTGCTCACCAAAGGCGCGTCGGGACGTAGCTATAACATCGGTGGTGAGAATGAAGTCAGCAATCTGGCGCTTGTCAAAATGATCTGCGCCTTGCTGGATGACCGCCACCCCAAAGGCGCGCCCCATGCCGAATTGATCACTTTTGTCGCCGACCGTCCCGGCCACGACA
The DNA here is from genome assembly GCF_053474885.1 of Sulfitobacter sp. M13. Taxonomy (NCBI): domain Bacteria; kingdom Pseudomonadati; phylum Pseudomonadota; class Alphaproteobacteria; order Rhodobacterales; family Roseobacteraceae; genus Sulfitobacter; species Sulfitobacter sp. M13. Next base: position 67,385 of record NZ_JBRKBN010000002.1, read on the forward strand.
AGCGCTATGCCATTGATCCGACGCGCATACGGACGGAGCTTGGCTGGCGCCCCTCGGTCACGGTCGAAGAAGGGCTGGCGCTCACCGTCGATTGGTACCTCGAGAATGAGGGCTGGTGGCGCGCGCTGCAAAGCCGTCAGGGCGTTGGTGAGCGGTTGGGCAAGGCATGAAGATCCTTGTCTTTGGCCACAGCGGACAGGTTGCCACGGAACTCCGAGCGCTGGACGGCGATGATGTCCAAATTACCGCCCTCGCCCGTTCTGATGCGGATTTGACCGACCCCGCCTCCTGCGCGGCCTTGATCGATGCATATGCGCCTGACGCCGTGATTAATGCTGCCGCCTACACTGCCGTGGATAAGGCTGAGAGCGACGCGGAAACGGCCCATCTCATCAACGCCATGTCCCCCGCCGCCATGGCCCGCGCCTGCGCCGCGCGCGACATTCCCTTCGTCTCTATCTCGACCGATTATGTATTTTCAGGCACGGGCGACACACCTTGGGCTCCCGCTGACCCCACCGATCCACAAGGCGTCTATGGCCGCACCAAACGCGACGGAGAGCTCGCGATTGCAGTGGCTGGTGGTCGCCACGCCGTGTTGCGGACCTCCTGGGTCGTCTCGCCCCATGGCAATAACTTTGTCAAAACCATGCTGCGTTTCGCATCGGAATGCGAAGCGTTAACCATCGTTTCCGACCAGATCGGCGGCCCCACCTGCGCAGCAGAAATTGCTCTGGCCTGTGTTACAATTGCCAAAACCCTCGTGGTAGAATCTGAGAAATCCGGCATCTACCATTTCTCCAGCGCACCTGACACCAGCTGGGCCAATTTCGCCCGAGCGATTTTTGATGCGGCCAATATCCCTTGCTCTGTCACTGACATCCCGTCGTCTGAATACCCTGCCCCGGCGAAACGCCCACTGAACTCGCGGCTAGATTGCAGCTCGACCGAGGCTGCTTTTGGCATTTCCCGTCCCGATTGGCGCGAGAGCCTAGCCCATATTTTGACCCAACTTGACTTTCCGAAGGATTGATTTCGCATGACCCAAGCGCCTAAACGCAAAGGTATCATCCTCGCTGGCGGCTCCGGCACGCGGCTCTATCCGATCACGATTGCCGTCTCGAAACAGCTGCTGCCGATCTACGACAAGCCGATGATTTACTATCCGTTAAGCGTGCTAATGCTGGGCGGCATTCGCGACATCTTGATCATCACCACGCCCCAAGACGCCGACCAATTCAAACGCGCGCTTGGTGACGGTAGCCAATGGGGAATTTCGCTGAGCTACGTCACGCAGCCAAGCCCCGATGGACTGGCGCAGGCTTACATCTTGGCCGAAGATTTCCTCGATAGTGCCCCCTCGGCAATGGTCCTAGGAGACAACATCTTCTTCGGCCACGGCTTACCCGAGATACTTGCCCAAGCCGACGCCCAAACCACTGGAGGCACCGTCTTCGGCTATCGCGTCTCGGATCCAGAGCGCTATGGTGTGGTTGATTTCGACGAGAACGACCAAGCGCGCCAGATCATCGAAAAGCCTGAAGTGCCACCCTCGAATTATGCGGTAACGGGGCTGTATTTTCTGGATAACACCGCATCCGAACGCGCCAAAACAGTCAAGCCATCAGTGCGTGGAGAGTTGGAGATCACAACGCTACTTGAGACGTACTTGCAGGATGGCCTACTGAACGTTCAGCGCATGGGCAGAGGGTATGCATGGTTGGATACTGGGACCCATGGGAGCTTGCTGGATGCAGGAAATTTTGTGCGGACGCTAGAGACCCGGCAGGGGCTGCAAACAGGGAGTCCTGAAGAAATCGCATTTGATCAGGGCTGGATCGACGCCGCGGCATTGGAAGAGCAGGCCAAACTATTTGAAAAAAACGAATACGGTGTCTATCTTAGTAACCTAAACCGTTCGTTGAGATAATCATCAAACCCGAAATGTTTCGCGCGCGAAACAAATTCTTTTTATCGTATTGGACCCCACCGTGAGAAAAGTCTTTATCACCGGCACCGCCGGCTTCATCGGTTTCCACCTCGCGCAACTTTTGCTCGACGAAGGGTTTCGCGTTCACGGTTTTGACGGCATGACGGACTATTATGACGTCAAGTTGAAGCAAAAAAACCATCAAGTACTTCTGCAGCACCCTAATTTTTCCGCGACCGAAGGCATGCTCGAGAACAATGAACTTCTTTCGACGGTTGCAACAGATTTTGAGCCCGGCATAATCGTACATTTAGCTGGTCAAGCAGGCGTAAGGTACTCATTGGAGAACCCCCGTTCGTACCTTGAAAGTAACATAGTAGGTACGTTCAACTTGATGGAAATAGCTCGGCAGCTCAAGGTCGAACATATTCTTATGGCATCGACTTCATCTGTTTACGGCTCTAACGAAGAAATGCCGTTTGAGGAAACAGAAAAGGCTGACACCCCCTTGACCTTCTACGCCGCTACCAAAAAGGCAAACGAAGCCATGGCGCATTCCTACGCCCACCTTTGGAACCTACCGACCACAATGTTTCGGTTCTTTACAGTGTATGGGCCGAACGGGCGGCCCGACCTAGCACCTTTCAAATTCGTCGATGCGATCCTCGATGGGCGGCCGATTGATATCTACAATCACGGCGACATGCACCGCGACTTTACCTATGTCACAGATCTGGTGCGCGGCATCCGCCTGTTGATCGATACGCCCCCTGTCCGCCCCGATAACCGTGAAGTGCCCGAGGGCGACAGCCTCTCCCCCGTGGCCCCCTACCGCATCGTCAACATCGGCAACTCGGACAAAGTGCGCCTGCTCGATTTCGTAGAAGCGATCGAGGAAGAGCTTGGTCAAAAGGCCATCCGTAACTACATGCCCATGCAGATGGGCGATGTGCCCGCGACTTGGGCGAATGCGGAACTGCTAAAGACCCTCACGGGTTACAAACCACAGACCGATATCAAGGACGGTATTCGGGAATTTGTAGCTTGGTTCCGCGACTATTATGCCAAGTAGTCTTTTGAGAAGTAGTGAATAGCCCCTAGCAACTGTATTTAATTGCTGGGTTCCACACAGCATTTTTGGGGAGCAATGAGTGTAACTTGGACGGACCCGCGGGACACTCGCGTTGCGATTGTAGCTTGTCTCTGAGCGCTTCGTAAGGGGTCTGTCCGTTGTGTGCGCCGTGTGGTCTGGCGAAATTGTAGAACCGCTCCCATTCGCCAAGTTTAGCTTCTAAATCGACGTCACCTTTGTAGCTGAGAAGTTGATAGAACTCTTGCTGGTCAGAACGGTGGGATCGTTCGACTTTGCCGTTGAGTTGAGGAGTGCCTCGTTTGATGTAGGCGTGTCTGATCCCGAGATCTTCGACATGCCAATGGAATTTGGCTTGGAACTCGTGACCGTTGTCATTTCGAACTTCGCGAATGCGGAACGGAAACTTCTCTACGATGTGGTCAATGAAATCGATGGCGTTTGCCTGCGTATGCTTCTCGTAGACTTTGAGGGCCCGAACTCTGGTCGCATCGTTGATCGCTGTGTATTGGAAACGACGAACCTTTTCGCCATTTCTCCCCTTAAAGGTCAGAAACTTAACGTCCACTTGAATGTGATGCCCTGGCACCTGCTTTTGATAGCGTTTGGTGTGCAGCTTGCGCATTCGTGTGCCTCTGGGCAACCGATTAAGACCATTGCGTTTGAGGATGCGGTAGACCCCAGCATCAGAAATTTTGATGCCATGGTCGCGAGCCAAATACCAAACGATCCTGATCGGTCCCAAGTGTTATTTGCGGCGCAGGTACAGAACTTTCTCGGCGATTTCAGCTGGCGTTTGATTGGCGGGATTTTTCGGAACCGATCTAGCATTCTTCAACCCAGCTTCGCCATGCTTTTGATATGCTTCGCGCCATCGGTAGAAACGGGACCTACCGACCCCAAAATACCGGCAGGCTTTGCGGGCGTTACCGATCTTCTCAGCGTGCTGGAGCACTCTAAGTTTGCGTTGAATGTCGCGTTCTTCGTTCGTCATGAATACTTCCTCCATCCCAAATTAGGGAATTTACAGAAAGTGTCCCGAGAGTCCGTACATATCTACAATTTCGCCGTAATGTTTGAGGATCGCTTCAATGCGTAACTGTATCTAAAACCCGCATGGGCCAGACCAGATACACAAAGTTCATGACACACCCCTTTGGGCTTATGACCGGGATGAACGACCCTGGGGCAGCGACGTCCCACCCGCAAGTTGGTATCAGTTCTTGCCAGACCGCAAAGGGCAGCACCCCAAGGATCATCTCGCAAAGTATCAAGGCTAGATGCATGCGGACGGTTATGCTGGGTTCGAAGACCTGTATCACTCCGGCGATATCCGCGAAGTCGCCTGCATGGCCCACGTCAGACGTAAGTTCGTCGATATCCACCGCGCTCAAGGTTCCGCCATCGCTGACCAGGCCATCGAGCGCATCGCGCAACTGTATGCGGTCGAGAAAGAAGCCCGTGGATCACCACCAGGTCAACGCGCCGATCTCCGACAAGCGCAGGCGAAATCGATCTTCGATGATCTGGAAACATGGCTGCACGCCCAACTTCCCAGCATCTCGGGCAAATCGCCGCTCGCAGCCGCAATCCGCTATGCCCTGACGCGCATGTCGCGGCTGCGACCCTACCTCGAACACGGCATCTTGGAGCTGGACAACAACACCGCCGAACAGGCGATGCGATCCGTCGTAATCGGGCGAAAAAACTATCTGTTTGTAGGATCACCAACTGGCGGCGAGGCCGCCGCAATTGCCTACACCCTGATCGAAACCGCCAAGCTGAACGGTATCGATCCGCAGGCATGGCTGGCCGATACCCTTGCCCGCATTCCAGACTACAAGATCAACCGTGTCGATGATCTGCTGCCATGGATAACCACACCGTAGGGCAGTCAGACCGGACGCTTACTATCAAAGAGCAGCAACCCATCGTCCATTCGCGAAGAAACTTGGTGGACAAGCCGGCTTTTTCAGGCCAAAAATTAGTCATTTGCGCCACCTAAAGAATTTTGGCGACAAATAAAATTCCTAGCTACGTGTTACAACCGAAAGCAAAGAAAAATATGACAAAAGTTGCTGTTCTCACAACTGGGCGCGCGGGCTCGATGAGCCTCTTTCACGCTTGTCAACATGTTCGAAATTTCACTTCTGGCCACGATACGCGTGAGGGAAGCTTGGCGAGCGAAAGAGTAAAAATTCCCGATCAACACATAGAAATTGATACGCGCTTTGCTTGGATGCTGGGCCTATTGAGCGAACATAACGACGAACAAATTCACTATGTATTTTTGACGCGAAGCGCTACGGATATAGCCAAGTCATACAACCGCCGGTGGATTTATAGAAAAGGCATTATGCGGGCATACTGTGAGGGCATACTACAGCGTGACAAACCCCACGATGACTTTGATATTGCGAGCGATTTAGTGCAAAATGTTGAAGCAAATATTCGTATTTTTCTTGAAGGCCGTCCGCATAGCGTTATTCGTCTAGAGAATTGGCACAACGACCTTGAAAGATTTTTCAAAGACATTGCAGCTGATGTGAACCTAGACCAGGCACGCATGGCTTTTGCATCCCGCCACAATCCTTCCCGCCATAGCTCCATACTCGTACATGCACGTTACCGTACATCAAGATTTGTTGACGCGATTGAGAATACTATCAAAAGCTTGCGTTCGTGATGACAACTCCTCCGTCATGTTGTGTGAAAGCCGGCTCTTCTGATATCACACCAAATGCTCCGCTACCACTGTTTGGGCGAATCGGCCGATCGAACTCCAGCCAAGCTATTAGATCAAGGCTAGAGGCAAACTATATATTGTTTTCAGGGATCTCGGAGCAAACTTCGGCATTAGTGGCAATTGACAGTCTTTACCCCAGTCAATTGCTTGTAGATGAGATCATTAAGCGAAGCGCGAAACTTGGCCTATCATTCGATACTACTAGCTTGGTCGTAGTTGCTTCTCATACCCATAATGCGCCAGCGCTTGACCCTAGCAAATTTAAGCTCGGGAAATGCATCCCCGAATATGTAACCTTTGTTGCGGACCAAATTGCTACTGGCTTAGCGCGTGCGAATGAGGAGAAAATGGGGGTAATAACGGCGTTTAGGCAAGGAACGGCACGAAGCACTTTTTCAGTTTTTCGACGTCGTATGACACGCGGTTTAGATATTGCTCGATTAAGCATTTCAAGGCGTATGATCATGGCACCCGACGCTAAACAACCTATCGACGATCGCTTGAAATTGATCATTTTGAGTGACGCACACGATCGCCCTAGTGCGGTACTATGGTCCTTGCCATGTCATGCTGTTTCAGAATCCCATATCCAAGATATAAGCTCAGATTATCCTGGCGTCATACGAGATTATGTCCGTTCGAAACTTGGCGATGCATCGTTGCCAGTATTGTACATGCCCGGGTTCAGTGGAGATATCCGACCTGCTCTTAAAAGCAAATGGCCACTCCACCGGTCAAGATCGTGGGTGGGACTGGCGTACAGTTTCGCTAGACGCGACAATACCCAGATCAAGTCGCTGATCTCTAAACTCGCTGTGACTTTTGATCAAGCATGGACTAATGCTCAGATCAACAAACCTATTAATTGTAGTGACATTCAGCTGACACGAAAACGGCGCTACCTCAAACTGGCCGAAATTAGGACTGATGCTGAGATGCTTCCATCATTGACCTGCGATGAATGGCGATTCGGGCCGGTTCGAATAAAGGCAGTTTCCGCGGAAATTGCATCAAGCTACACGAATTTAGTCAAGGAAAGCGACGGGTTTACCTTTCTAACCGGTTGTTCAGGGCAGGTCTTCGGATACATTCCCACCGATCAGCAGATCAAGGAGGGTGGCTATGAAGTAGACGGGTTTGCATCCGCATTTTCAGTTCAAGGAATTTTTTGTGCGACGATCGAATCAAAAATTTGTGGATTGATAGGGTCTGATTAATAATGGTCCAGATTGAATGATTTCTTTCCTTACCGGCGTCCGCGCAAAGTTGGCAGTGGCAACTAGCTTGACCCAGCTCACGAATTTTCTCGTACTACTCGTCGCGAAAACAGCATTAACCGAAACCGATTTCAAATTCCTACTCGTGCAATTGTCTATCGCCGGTATCATAGGTGTTGTTGCAAGTATGCGGTTGGAAGTTTTGATATTCCAAAAGTTTGAGCGTGAGACGTATGCGGGTATACTGACCCCAACATTTTTCATCGCAATAACTATCGCGGTAAGTTTTTTATGTGTGGCTGCAATAGACAGAATAACAACTAGCTCGCTAACACTCTCTTTTTTAACCATTCCGATATTGGTAGGGTTAGCAATCAGCTCAGTTCAGAATTTTATTTTTGTCCAAGCCAAGCGTTTACACCTGCTCCTCGCAACACGCTTCGCTCAAGCTACAGCCTCAATTATTTTGATAATCGGTATCATGAATAGTGATCTTCTAAATTCCGGCGACCGCATCTTATTTGTATTGGGTTTAAGTGTCGCGCTACCATCTACGATCTCACTTATCTACTATGTGTGGTGTATACCTAGTGGGCACGTAGCTTCACCAAAATTTTATTTTCCAGACCTTAAGACGGCAAAACGAGCTACATGGCTAACTGCGTCTACCGGAGTGAATTCCGCCTACCTTAACATCCCTCTCCTTTTCGCGGCCGCTACTCAGACGGCGAGTTTTGTGGCTGATTTTGGCCTATTTATGCGAGCTTTGGCCGCACCGGTAACCTTGGTCGGCCAGGTGACGGGCCGTTTATTTCTCGCTGATGCGCTGAAATGGTCGATTACGTCGAAACGCCAACCCTCGATTTTAATTAGGCTAATATCTAGAGCAATGGCAGAAAGCGTAGGGTTTTATATTGTTGTTGCTTCAGCGCTTATTTGTCTACTATGGCTGTTACGCGAGCCGCTTTTATTAACCCATTTTACACTTATCTACTACCTATTCGCGGCTGCCATGGGGCAGTCCGCAATTAATCCCGTTTCTCAGGTGCGCGTCCCGTTGCGTGAGGAGCGAATCTTTTTAGCTTTAGATATCGCGAGGTTGTCGTGCCTATCTCTTGGTCTTTATTTGTTAGCCCCCTTACTCTCGCTTGAACTATCTTTTGCTATTATCTCTTTGGTATTATACTCGGCGTATACCGGTTTTATTTTTCAACGAGTATTGCGACTTCCATCGTTATAAGTTGCGAATACCATTCGCGGTTCTTTTAAAGACAGTGGTGTTGTAGGGTGAAAGAAAGGTTTTGAAAGGCATGCGAATTGGACCTGTCGCGCTTTCCTGCCGCCCCCGGTGCTCGTTTAAGCCACCCTTCGGTCGAAGGCGACAGGGCTTTTCCAGCCCAGTGCTGAGTGGCGGCGGCGTGGATTATAGAAGCCGTTGATGTATCCGAAGATTGCCATCTCTGCCTTCCTGCGGGTTTCCCATGTATCGCGCCAGATCAATTCAGCCTTGATGGTTTTGAAGAACGTTTCGACAGCTGCGTTGAAGCTCCTATATTCGTCAAGCCTTGATCTGGGACGATTTTGGGACGCAAAGCTGGCTATAAATTTCGCGCACGATGTAGCGCTTTAGGCAACGAATAATCTCGCTCTTGCTCTTCCCGTCTTTTGTGCGTTTCTTGACATAAGCCAGTGTCGGTTCGTGGCTTCGCATCCTGACAATGGCAACACGATAGAGGGCAGCATTGGCCTGGCGATTGCCGCCCCGGTTCAGTCGGAACCGATGTGTTTTCCCACTCGATGCCGGAATGGGACAAACCCCGCAAAGCTTAGCGAAGGCAGCCTCTGATCGAATGCGTGTTGGATCATCGCCAACGAGGATCAGCATCTCTGCGACCGTCAATGTGGCAATGCCGTGAGATGCCATCAACTCTGGTGCGCGTTCTGTGACAAGCCGTTCCAGTTCCTTATCGTGCGCAATAATCTCTTCGTGCAGCCACAGCCAACGACGCGCCAATGCACGCATGGCGGCTTTAGCAGAGGCCAATGGATTGTCGATATCACCAGGTCGAAAGGCGGCGAGGTGCCGGATTAGTGCGATTTTCCCACGGATATGATTCAGTGCGTCGCGCAAATCGGCGGGTGCATTTATGATCAGTGTTTTCAGGGTGACCATCGCCTGCGAGCGCGATTTAACAGCGGTATCACGTGCAATCTTCAGATGGCGGATCATTTCTGATGACCCCGTCTGTGTCTTCGGTCGTGCCGTAGCTTGCCCAGAAAGAACGGAACGTGCGGCACCTTCCGCGTCCAAACTATCTGTCTTGCCCTGCGTGTATCGCAGTTGCCGATTTGGACGCGTGACCTCAATGACATTGTGGCCGTGGGCGAGCAACGACCGCGAAAGGCCTGCGCCGTAAGAACCGGTGCCTTCAATCCCGAATGCCTGAACTTTCCCAAGAGACTGAGACCAACGCTCCAATTCTAAATACCCCTTCGGATTGGTTGGAATGGAGAGCGTCGCTAAGCGGGTGCCTTGCGTATCAATCGCCACAGCGACGTGGCTGGCCTTGTGCGTGTCAATGCCGATAATAACTGGATGTGTGGTCTTCATGATGCCCTCTTTGCTAAGAATGCCCAGGCACCGATCCGAGGGGACAGGACTGTGATGGGGCGTACCCGTCAGGCTCCTATAAGGTCACATCTCGCCCGTTGCCGGGGCGACTTGATGGTCGACACGTCAACGCAATGACACGCAGTCAATCGTAACATGGGTCAGGCCATCAAGCCGCAATACCATACTCACAGTCATAGCAATTTCCCTTTCCGCTCATGGACACGTTGAAGCCGTGTTGGCGCAGGATCTTCTGATAGTCGTGTGAACAATATTGGGCGGATTCAACCGGTCGTCGCAACACTTTCGATTATATGCTGTTTGAGCAGCCGGTCGAGTGCCTCTGCAGGTGTGCGCCAGCCGAGGGTTTTGCGGGGTCTTGTGTTCAAAGCATGTGCGACTGCGCTCAACTCATTGACACCGTGCCGGCTGAGATCTGTGCCTTTGGGAAAGTATTGCCGTAGCAAGCCATTGGTGTTTTCATTGCTCCCGCGCTGCCAGGGACTTTGAGGGTCGCAGAAATAGATTTCCAGACCCGTATCGACTTGGAGCTGCGCATGTTGGGCCATCTCCGCACTCTGATCCCAAGTCAGAGAACGGCGAAGAGCCGCAGGAAGTCCCATGATTGTCCCTGCGATAGCATCGCGGACAGCGTCAGCGCCATGGCCAGCCAGCGCTGGTCCATTCTTGGGCACATCCCCCTTTCCATAGCCCTCCATGCGCGGCAGGTGCAAAAGCATTGTGAAGCGCGTTGTGCGCTCGACCAGTGTTCCAATCGCGGAACTTCCAAGACCGAGAATGAGGTCGCCCTCCCAATGGCCAGGCACAGCCCTATCGCCAATCTCTGCCGGACGGTCGCTGATCATCAGCGCATCTGTGAGGAAGGGTCTGCCACGACCACGGGCGCGTTCGCGGGGTAACCGTAGTGCGCGGCCGGAGCGCAGACAGGCCGAAAGCTCCCGCTTCAAGGCACCCCGTCCTTGAATATAGAGCGCCTGATAGATGGCCTCGTGGCTGATACGCATGGTTGGATCCTCGGGGAAGTCTATCTTCAGACGTTGCGCGATCTGTTCCGGGCTCCAGGCACAGGACCAGCGTCGGCTTTGCCGATGAACGGCCCGCCGTCCTTTCCATATCACGACAGGGCCATCGAAGGCGATGCCACCCGGCGTAGCGATGAGACCGGAAAGACGGTCCTTTACATAATCGCGCAGGGCTGGATTATTCGCCAGCTTGCTTGGCTTCGGGCGCTGTCCTGCACGATCCGCATGCCACTGCGCCGTGATTGCGCGATAGTCGAAATCCCCGCTGCGCGTCGCGGAATTGCGCCTGATCTCTCGCGATACCGTGCTGGGTGACCGCGAGAGCTTACGTGCGATAGCGCGGATACCTGTCCCTCGCGCACATTCCAAAGCAATCTCTTCTCGCTCAGAAAATGTCAGATTACGCCTCATCAATGGCGTCGCTGATGGTGCAAGGTGTGTTGGGGGCATTCCGCCAGAACTCCTAAAACACCGGATTCCGACTGGACCGGAAACACCCGCTTCAACGGCGGACACCTCACTGGAATGACCTGCGGCCACGCCCCGCCAGAACCGGCAAAGATTCTCACGTTGCCAGACTGGCGGCCTTCCTGGCGAGTTTAATTTGCCCCGTGTCGAACGTTCGGATTTTCGTCTGCCTGTTTTCGTCATCTACACCTCCTAAAATGGGGTGTTGCGACGACCGGTTGAATCCGCCTTGGCTGCCACGGTCAGTATGATGGATGCAGCCCTCGGGCGGTGCCCGGAATGCGATGGCCATCTTCAACGCTCGGATCGCCAGATCGCGTTTCATCCGGTTACTAACGGCCCAGCCGACCACTCGGCGTGAATGCAAATCCAAGATCACGGCAAGATAGAGCCAGCCTTCGCGGGTCCAGATATAGGTAATATCACCAGCCCATTTCTGGTTGTGAACATCTGCGTTGAAGTTACGATCCAGCAGTTTGGGCGCGATGTTGAACTTATGATTGCTATCAGTTGTGGCCTTATGTTTGCGGATTCTAATGACTGATATGCCGTTCTGGCGCATCAATCGGCCCACGCGACGATGGCCAACATCCAGGCCAATCTCTATCAATTCCTCAGTCATCCGCGGCCTGCCATAGCTGCCAAGACTGAGACGAGATTGTTCCTTTATGTGGGCCAAAGTCACCATATCAGACCGTTGTCTGCGACTGGCAGGGCGGCTGCGGAAAGCCCGCAAGCCGCTCGAGCTGACACCGACAACGTGACACAGGCGGCTGACTGGGAGGTGTGCCCGGTGTTCCTCGCGAGCCTAAACCTCACGGCTTTAGGCTCGCGAGGAACTGCGTTGCTTCCTAAAAAACAGCCATGTCAGCCTCCATTGGCAATTTTTGCAAATCATACCCGAATGACTTGGCCCGACGTTTGAGATTGCCGAGCACACTATTGCGGTATCGCTCCTCGTAATGAGACGCGCCGGGATCCTGATAAGTCATGCTATGGCGCAGGGTGTTGTAGAATAAAACTGCGATCTTGCGCGCCGTTGCCGTGACTGCTTTCGCTTTGCCTGCCGTTGCTGCCAGCCGCCGGTAAAATGCGCCCAGTGCCTTGTCGCTTGGTCCAATGGTGACCGCAGCCAGGCGTAGCAAGGCCGCCGCACGGCTGGATGATCGCCGCGTTCGGGATGATAGAACTTTGCCGCCGGAGATCTTGTTACCGGGTGCCAGACAGAGCCACGATGTGAAGTGCTTGGCACTCGGCCAAGCGCGCAGGTCAGTGCCGCATTCGCCTACTAGCTTGAGCGACAAGGACGGTCCCATCCCATGGATTTGCGTTAGATCAACGCCGAGGACGCCGAACAACGCTGCCCTGACATCGAACGAAGGGGTGCTGACCTGCTTGGTTTTGGTGCGCGGGCGCGGCAACCCACTTGGGTCATGTTCCGTAACGGCCCCTAATGCCGCCAGCGTCGCCTCGAGGTGACGATCACATTCCAGCATCTTGGCCTGATAGAAGTCATAAAGCTCCATCGATTGGGTCAGCCCGAAGATGTGTTCGGGGCGATCATTTCCATTGAGCGCGGCTTTGATTGTCTCTGTTGAAGCCTTGCAACGCACGTCGCGATACGCGGCTAACATGTCCAAATCCCGTTCGCCCGCAACAATCGCACGGATGATCTTCATCCCCGTCACGCCGGTGATATCAGAGACGACGTGATGCAGCTGCAGGTTCATCTCCATCAGTGCCTTTTGCATGTGCTCCCCTCTCGGGACATCGCTATGCGATACCCTGCCGGTCGATGGATATGAGCCGCCGCATACTCGACCAGCCGTTCCCGTTGGCGCAAATAGGCCCGCAGCGTTGCAATCTCAGCTGTTGGTCGAAAGCTGCCACGCAGAAGCCCATATGAATGCAGCTGCCGCAGCCAACTGGCGTCACTGACGTCGGTTTTCCGGCCGGGTACGTTCTTGGCGTAGCGCGCGTTGACCAGAATAACCTCGAAACCGCGCTGTTCGAGTATCTCGTAGGCTGGGATCCAATACACGCCCGTGGATTCCATCGCGACGCTGGTCACACCGTGCGATTTGAACCAATAGGCCAAATCATGCAGATCATGCGTGAAAGTTCCAAACGCACGCACGGGCGCATCTGTCACGTCAGGGTTCACTGCAGCCATGTGTTCTCGTGAGCCGATATCAACAGCGGCAGCGCCAATGTTGACGGTCTCAATGGTAGGGGGCCGTTCGGTCTTTTGCTTTGCCATCATCTATCCTCCTGTCGGCAACAGAAGGGCGTGGGCTATGCAAATCCGTCATCTTCCTAACCGGGATCGCCGCAAAACGGCGTCACCACTCTCAAGTTCGCACCAACCCATGGACCACGTTTTTTAACGGGGTTCTCGACAACATCGAGACCACTAATAAGCGAACGGCCGCTGCCCTTCATAGCGCAACATAGCACAGGCTGTTTCTACCGCGCACAGGCAGGCCCCAACCCGGAACAGTTTTTTAGGATTTCCCTCTCCTGCTTGAGGAGCCTGATCTCGCGTCGAAGCCGATCATTCTCTTTGGCAAAACTCAAATCCTTCTTCGAAACCACATCAGTGCCTCGATACGCAGTGATCCATTTGTTCAGCGTCGACATCCCGACGCCCACCTTCTCGGGACATTGCTGGGCAATACCCTGTCAGGCAATGGATCATCAGCCACCTGCTTACGCGTTAGCCCACTGGTCAGCGCGATACGCACCGCATCTTGCCGGAATTCGTCCGTCCGTTTCAGTCCCATAGTTCATCTTCTTTGTTGCAGTAAATGCTACCAAAGGAGCGGCATCAAACCGCGACAGGTCCATGCCATTGGTTGGGCCGTCAGTAATCGCATGCGGCACGATCTGGCAATTATAACGCGGACGATGACGATCATCGAATAGATAAACGGGTTCTACAATTCACATCACCGCCCCTCAGCATTGGGCTGGAAAATCCGCGTGGCTTATGAGTGAAAGGTGGCTTGAACGAGCACTAGGGGCGAACAAAAGCGAGACGGGTTTTATCAGGAGACGGACGTGAAAATATCAGCACCGGATGGATGGCTAAACGGGGTAACATGTTGTACTAGATCTCAGCGATCCTATTTTTACCCTGTTGGGAGACGGTAGTGTGCCGATTAAAGTTATACACATCGCCAATGTGAAAAGCGCCAGCGCCAACCCAGGGGTTCGTCAGCAAATGGAGTGGGAGAAGAGAGCGAGTCAAATATCCGGTCTAGATCTGGAAGTCGAACTATGGTCTTTAGACGAGAGCTATCCCGGAAGTGTTTTGCGACAAATTCCGAGTGCGTACTCAAGTTTTCTAGGGCGTAGGCTACATTTGTACAGGCGGGTACGTAAAGCAGCCGGTACTCATGAGGTTATTATTGTTCGCCATACCCCAGTCGATCCATTTGGAATGTTCCTTGGTCAAAACGTTCGCGCAAAGACTTGGTACGTATTTCACACACTGACATATTACTACTTGAGAACACGTGGTCATATGTTTGGCCGTGTATTGTCGTGGTCGGACCGTTTGTTCATGCGTCTAACTATAGGAAAGTCGGCGGGAATCATCGGTGTGACGGATGAAATAGTAGAGCATGAAAAAAAACGCTTAGGACTTACGTTCCAAAAGACTTATGTTTACCCCAATGGGCTCCATCTAGGGGATTGGAATCAACCGTTAACTGATAGCCGCGGCGGCGATCTCAAAGTTATTTTTATAGCGTCTCAATTTTTTGAATGGAATGGCCTTGAGAAGATACTTCTTAGCATAAAGGAGTTTGACGGTCATCCAAATTGGGAACTCCATTTAGTGGGACGCTTGCTACCCCATCAGGAGGCGTTTATCGTTGAAAATAACCTAGAGGAACGAGTAGTACGATATGGGGTCTTGCCAGCAGAAGATATCTGGAAACTTCTTCAAAGAATGGACCTCAGTCTCGGTGCGTTTTCTTTAGATATAGTTAACGCAAAAACCGCATGCACCCTTAAGGTTCGTGAGAGCCTGTCCGCAGGCGTGCCCGTATATTCTGGGCATGGAGATGTTGGAGTCGGAGAACTAAAAGGTTGTTATGAGTATGGGCCGCCTGACTGGTCTTGTATTATTCGGGCAGCAAAAGACGCTAGATCTAATGCAAAAGATATTATTCGAAAAAGGGCACGCGCTAAAATAGATAAAGTGTCTTTGCTAAATAGTCTTGAGAAAAATATTCTATGTTCTAATACGCTAGGAAAGTAGCCAGGTGCTGGATAGTGTTAAGCTTCGTAGCGGGTGCAAAATGGATACCAGTGTCCCATTTAGAAAAGATGTGAAGTTTCGGAAGCTTAAAGCGCTCTCTGCAGCTCCGTACTTTCTGCTAATTTGCGCGATTTTGTCCACGCCTTGGAATATGGTTGTGTTAGATCCACTAAGGTTTAACGACATATTTATAGTTTCAGCGCTTGTTATTTCTTCTGCTTTCCTACCATTGTCAAAAAAATTACTCACTGCGCTGGCTGCTGTATTCTTTGCATTGTTGATATCTATATTATTCAATGCAGATTTTCTCGGTAGCGCCGATTTCACCAGATTAGCGTTTGTATATAAATACGCTATTCCGATTATCGTACCAATTGTATTCGTCGCGACAACAGTCAGTACTCAGCGATTACGTGGCGTGGAAATTTCATTGCTGGTTTCTTTTTTGATTCTAGTTGCTTGGGCTTATTACTACAAATTTTCTGTTGATTCCGGATCTATATTTGGATTGTCAAGGCTAAGCTATCCTGGCTCTAAAGATTTTTTAGTTTCCGATGCGCATTTATATAGCAACTATTTGTCCATGGCGCTCATTTTTTACTTTCTCTATTTAAGAAGGTCGTTGAAACATCCCGTTTGGGTAACATCGGCTGTAGTAATTTTTTCCATGGGCGGGTTAATTCTATCCGGTAGCAGGAATGGCCTCGCTGTAATCATAGTTTCTGCGATTATTTATTCAGTTCTTAAGATGGCTTCTGGCCGGGCACACATTTCGAGGTCATTTGCCATCAAGGCATCTCTAATTTTATTTATATTGGGTTTTATTGCGTCTTATATTCACCCAGTCGCCACGGAATTTTTTGCTGAGGCGTCAGAGCGCGCGTTTAAATTCGATTTCTTCAATGACGTCAGCTCGATGAGTAGAGTTTTGAAATTCGAAATTGCAATTTCTGAGTGGCTGTCAAGTTCCGTTTTTTTTGGTGCAAGTATTTTTGGCGCTAGCCTCACTTGGTATGACTCTGGTTTGGGAATTATTCTCACGCACATTGGACTAGGCGGACTACTTCTGATATTGCTTATTATTTTTTATTTTCTCAGACTGGTGGCTCGCACGTGCGGCTCGAATTCGATTGTTTATGCAATCACGGCGACATTGGTTATTTCTTACGCATTTTCAAATGGCATAACGGAGTTTGCGCTAGTCACGCGCAGTGCTCTTCCCGTGTCCTTATTTATTGCTTTTCCTCTAGTCGCCGAAAATATACGGAGAAAAATATGATTACTCCAAAACCTAGAATCACGGTTGTTATGGCCGCTTATAATTCCGAGAAAACAATTGGTGATGCCATCACCTCGTTTATTGAGCAAACCTATCCGAGCAAGGAGTTGATAGTAGTCGACGGAGGATCTGTTGATAGCACATGCGATATCGTCCGTGGATTTAATTACCCTCACATTCATCTCTATAGCGAGCCGGATAACGGTATCTACGATGCTATGAATAAGGGCTTGAGGCGCGTCACCGGTGAATTCTTCGGGTGTCTCAATTCTGATGATTGCTTCGCGCGCCCTGATTCACTTGAGCTGATTGTTGACGCGCTTGAAAGTACCGACCTGGTTTCCGGACGCTTGCATTTTGTTCGCGAACATGACGGAAGTTGGCCGGTCCGAATTTGGCAACCTACGCCATATGTTTCAGGTGCTTATAGACGTGGGTTCAGTTTACCACATCCCACAACCTATGCTCGTCGGATAGTTCTGGAGCGGGTTGGCGAGTTTTGTACGGAATATCGTAGTGCAGGCGATTATGATTGGCTGATGCGCGCACTGGAGCTTGAAGGATTTTCGCACTCGGTGATCCAGGATGTTATTGTCAACATGCGAATAGGCGGCGAAAGTACAGCGGGGTTCCGTTCAATAATGCAAAATTCGCGAGAGCTGCTGTCAATTCGCCGACGGCGGCTGGGTGGCGGGCCCATCGACGCGGCGATTTTTATAAATTTATTCACAAAGATGAAACAACGTTTATCGCGTTGAGAGATAAGGTGACGGAAATGAAGAGAGCGCTAATTACAGGGGTTACTGGCCAAGACGGCTCCTATCTGGCGGAGTTATTGCTGGAAAAAGGGTACGAGGTCCACGGAATCAAGCGGCGGTCGTCGTCGCTGAATACCCAGCGAATTGATCACATTTATCAAGACCCACATGAAGAAAATCCGAAGCTGAAACTGCACTATGGCGACCTTACGGACAGCTCCAACCTAACCCGAATTATCAGTGAAGTGCATCCCGACGAAGTTTATAATCTCGGGGCTCAAAGCCACGTCGCGGTGAGCTTTGAGTCGCCCGAATATACGGCGGATGTGGATGCAAATGGTACCTTGCGGCTGCTTGAGGCGATCCGGTTTCTGGGCTTGGAGAAAACGACACGCTTTTACCAGGCGTCAACTTCCGAGCTCTACGGTTTGGTGCAAGAGACACCTCAGACGGAGAAAACCCCCTTTCACCCGCGCAGCCCCTATGCCGTGGCCAAGATGTACGCCTATTGGATCACGGTAAACTACCGCGAGGCCTATGGAATGTATGCCTGCAACGGCATCCTGTTTAACCACGAATCCCCGCGCCGTGGCGAAACCTTTGTCACGCGCAAGATCACGCGCGGGTTGGCTAATATCGCGCAGGGGTTGGAGGACTGCCTGTATATGGGCAACATCGACGCGCTGCGCGATTGGGGCCACGCCAAGGATTATGTGCGGATGCAGTGGATGATGCTGCAGCAAGATGAGCCAGATGATTTCGTGATCGCCACCGGCGCGCAGTATTCTGTGCGCCAGTTCATCACGTGGTCGGCGGCAGAGCTGGGGATCGTCCTACGGTTCGAAGGGACGGGTTTGGACGAGTGCGCAATCGTTGACAGCGTGCGCGGTGATGATGCCCCCGCAGTCAGCCCCGGCGATGTGGTGATGCGCATTGATCCGCAGTATTTCCGCCCCGCCGAAGTAGAGACGCTGCTAGGGTCACCCGCCAAGGCGAAGGAAAAGCTGGGGTGGGAGCCGCAGATCACCACTCAGGAGATGTGTGCCGAGATGGTTGCGAATGACCTTAAGGTCGCGCGGCGGCATGCGTTGCTGAAAGAGCACGGGCTGGATCTGCCGATCTCGCTCGAGAACGGATAGGCCTATGCGGAAGATTTATATCGCAGGGCATCGTGGCATGGTCGGTGGTGCGATCCTGAGTCAGTTGCAGGCGCGCGTGACTGCTGGGGAGGCGCTTGAACTGATCACGCGGACCCATGCGGAACTGGACCTTACCGATCAAGCGGCGGTGAGCGACTTTATGGCGACAGAGCTGCCTGATGTGGTGATACTGGCCGCGGCCAAGGTCGGCGGAATTATGGCGAACAACAGCTACCCCGCTGATTTTATTTACGAAAACCTGATGATCGAATGCAATGTGATCCATCAGGCCTTTGGGGCGGGGGTCAAACAGCTGCTGCAACTGGGCAGCTCCTGCATCTATCCACGCGACGCCACACAGCCGATGGCAGAGGAGGCGCTGCTGACCGGTACGCTCGAGCCGACGAACGAGCCCTATGCCATTGCCAAGATCGCCGGCATTAAACTTTGCGAAAGCTATAACCGGCAATATGGCACGGATTATCGCAGCGTGATGCCGACGAACCTTTATGGGCCGGGGGATAATTTTCATCCGCAAAACAGCCATGTTTTGCCCGCCCTGATCCGTCGTTTCCACGAGGCCGCGCGGGACGGGCTTGAAGAGGTCGTGATCTGGGGCACCGGCAAACCGATGCGGGAATTCCTGCATGTGGACGATATGGCCGAGGCATCGCTGTTTGTGCTCGACCTGCCGCGTGACGTTTACGCCGCGCACACCCAACCCATGCTCAGCCATATCAACGTGGGCACGGGCCGCGATGTCAGCATCGCGGAACTGGCGCAGATGGTGGCGCAGGCGACGGGTTTCAAAGGGCGGCTGGTGTTCGACAGGTCTAAACCCGACGGGACAATGCGCAAGCTGATGGATGTCTCGCGGCTGGCCGATATGGGGTGGCGCGCACAGATCGATCTGAAAGACGGTCTGCGCGAGACTTATGATTGGTTTTTGGATCAGAACAGGGTACGCTCTTAAGATAACATTACTTAATAATTTCTCATTAAAGTATTTTAACAAGGCCCATTTATGATCTATCCCATTCTCCTTTGTGGCGGGTCCGGCACACGCCTTTGGCCACTGTCACGGAAGTCGTACCCCAAGCAGTTCGCCAAACTGATGGGCGATGAAAGCCTGTTCCAAGCCTCGGCGCGCCGCCTAATCGGAGCGTGCTTCACAGCGCCTATCGTGGTGACGGGGGACCCCTTCCGGTTCATCGTGACCGAACAACTGGCGCAGGTCGAGATGACGGCGCAGGCGATCTTGATTGAACCTGACGGGCGCAATACCGCCCCTGCAATCCTCGCCGCCGCACTATACGTCGCACAAACTGATCCGCAGGCGCTGATGCTGGTGGCCCCGTCGGACCATGTGATCCCCGACAGTGATGCCTTTGCCCAGACGGTGCAGGCGGCCGTTCCGCGGGCGCAGGCCGGTGACCTGGTCACATTCGGCATCACGCCCACGCGGGCCGAAACGGGCTATGGCTATCTTGAGCTTGCCGAGGATGCAGACGCCACAGCCAAATCCCCGCAACCCCTTGCGCGCTTTATCGAAAAGCCGGACGGCCCGACAGCGACCGCGATGCTGGAGGCAGGGAATTTCCTGTGGAATGCAGGCATTTTTCTTTTTACCGCGCAGGCGATCATTGATGCCTACCACACCCACGCCCCCGACCTGATCAGCGCTGTCACCGCAGCGCTCGACGGGGCGGATTCGGATTTGGGGTTTACCCGTCTCGAGGCAGAGACGTGGGGCCAAGCCGATGATATCTCTGTCGATTATGCGATCATGGAAAAGGCAGATAACCTGGCGGTGATGCCTTTCGCCGCGGGCTGGTCCGACTTGGGCGGTTGGGATGCCGTCTGGCTGGAAAGCGGGCCGGACGCGGCGGGGAATGTCTGTTCCGACAATGCCACGGCGATTGACTGCGCGGACACGCTACTTCGGTCCGAAACCAACGGGTTGCAGCTGGTGGGCATCGGGCTGGACAATATCATCGCCGTCGCCATGGGCGATGCGGTGCTGGTCGCGGACAAATCGCAGGCGCAGCGGGTGAAGGAAGCCGTTGATGCGCTCAAGAAACGTGATGCCAGCCAAGCGGTGCAACTGCCGCGCGATTACCGGCCTTGGGGGTGGTACGAAAGCCTTGTGATCGGCGGACGGTTTCAGGTGAAACGCATCGTTGTGAACCCCGGTGCCGCGCTCAGCCTGCAAAGCCATCATCACCGGTCGGAACACTGGATCGTGGTCGAAGGCACCGCGAAAGTGACCGTGGACGAGACGGTGAAACTGATTAGCGAGAACCAGTCGGTCTACATCCCGCTCGGGTCCGTTCACAGGATGGAGAACCCGGGAAAGCTGCCCATGGTGCTGATCGAGGTCCAGACCGGCAGCTATTTCGGCGAAGATGACATTATCCGCTACGAAGATGTATATGCACGCGGATAGGCGGAAAGTGCTGCTCGTCGGGGCTTCTGGGCGTGTCGGCCAGATGGTAATGCATCACTGGAAAAAAGATCCACGAGAAATACATATCACTCCGCAGTATCGTGGAATTGGTCCTGCGGGCAGTCTAGTTTGGGATCCTCTGAAAATGGGTTCATCCGCGAAAGATGGAATGGGCAACATTCGCGGCTATGATGCAATGATAATCTTAGCGGGTGTCATCTCGGGGTCGAGCCAGAAGTTGAGCATCAACACAACTCTCGCTGAAGCATGCCTAAGCGCGGCTTCTCGTGCAGGTATTGCACGGGTGTTACTCGCGTCATCTTCTGCTGTGTATGGTTCGAGTGATGGACAAGCATTTTCCGAACGTTCTTTCTGTAGCCCCGCAAATGACTACGGTGTTGCGAAGCTCAAAATGGAAGAAGCATGTGCGCAATGGCGAGAAACAGGCATTGATCTATGTTTTTTAAGAATTGGAAACGTAGCCGGAGCTGACGCACTCCTGCTGAATATTGACGAAACAGGTCCCGCAAAACCCTTGCAAATTGACATTTTTCCTAATGGCTACGGGCCCGTTAGATCATATATTGGCGCTCAGACTCTGACGCAAGTCTTGCAGTCCTTGTGTTTTCACCCCTCGCCTTTGCCCCATATATTGAATGTGGCCTCACCTACACCGTTGTCGATGGCATCCTTGGCGGATGCCGCACGTCATCCTTGGCGAAAGCGTATAGCGTCGACGAAATCTAATCAAAATGTTACGCTAGACTGCAGCATGTTGGCCGATCTACATGCATTTAGCGAAAGCGATTCAAATCCGATAGAGATGATCCGGCAATGGAAGGACACTAAACGCCAATGACATATTCGAAGCGAATTCTAGATATTGTCTGCGTTACCTTTTTGGCAGTGTTACTTAGCCCCATCATATTGGTCACAGCTTTAACTATCCTTTTCTTAGATGGCCGTCCAGTTTTTTACGTATCGGAACGAATGAGAACTCCGAATGACGGATTTAAACTACTAAAATTCAGGACAATGAAACCAGTTGTTTGCGACAGCGGGGTATCTGGTGGAGACAAGCGAGATCGTATAACACGCACTGGCCCATTCCTCCGTCGCAGTCGTCTTGATGAGCTACCTCAGCTTTGGAATGTCATCAGCGGTGATATTAGCTTTATTGGGCCGAGACCACCCTTGCGGCAATATGTTGAATGTTATCCGGAGATTTACGCCGAGGTATTGAAATCCCGACCCGGCATATCGGGTCTTGCGTCGATATACTTCCATCAGCATGAAGAACATCTCTTGTCACGGTGTAAAAGCACGCAAGAAACTGATATGATCTACCGGCGGGCTTGTATTCCACGCAAGGCTCGGCTCGACTTACTTTATCGAGCGAACCGAAGTGTTTGCTTAGACATATCGCTAATGATCAAAACTGTATTTAGAGGCCTACGATAGGATTAGCGTTCCGCCCTGAGATCGGAGACGAAAATACTATATGTTATGTAATCGGTTTTGTCGGAAAGATTGGCGTAAAGGTGAGCCCTCCCTTTTCCTAAATGTACTTGGCCTACTACCTCTGAGGCAGGTACGCTTATAGCGTTCGAGGACGGCGATTCGTATCTAAATTCCCGCCACCTGTCTTTCGAAGCCCCGCGCCGTGAGCGATCGGCTCGCTGTTTTCGATAATGTATTTTCGTTTCTACACGCCTACGGCGGTCGTATCCGCTCCAGTGTCGCCACACCGTGCTGCCCAGATACCGTTGAGCATTGACCGCTTCGTTGCGGACAACTTTGCAGGCACCCGTCGCCTTTTAGGGTTTACTATTCTTAAACTGTGGGATCACCGCATGGGCGTCCTCGGGCGGCAATCGCCTTGTGGCATTCATGGGGGTCATATGCCCCGTCTGCCGTGACAGTACCGATGTCTATATCGGAAGGGTTTGGTACGGCAACTCGACTAGCATTGGAGCATCCCGGTTGCTGCTGGTGTGACCTCAACCGCCCGTAGTTCCAGCGTCTCTTCGTTAAATGTCGATCTGTATCTTACACCAGACGCGGCATTTTGGATCGCCATGCTTGCGGGCGTTCCACTCGCCTAAACTTCTGCCTTGATATCGGTACCGAGTTTCAGTGGCCCTTTGCAACCACGATAAGTGAGGTGCCCCTAGCAACTGTATTAAATTGCTGGGTTCCACACAGCAATTTTAGCGAGCAATGAGTTTGCCAATACGATCAACTTTCGAGCAACTGCGATGAGAATGACCTTGTGTGGCTTGCCCTCCGCGCGCAATCGTTTTGTGAAGTCACTTAGGACTGGATTGAACCGAGCGGCTGATAATGCGGCTTGATACAGAAGCCGTCGTAAGGTAACCGCCCCATTGCTACCGCGGTGATTTAGCTTTGATGCGTGCCACCAGATCGGTGTCATCCACGAAGTCATCAAAGAACTCATGCCATGTTTTGTTGGTGATACGAGCGGCGCGGATCATTTCCGTCAGCTCTTGGATCCCGTCATCGGTCATTGCGGTACTTGTTTCGTCGGGCCCGACGTAAACGCTGACGATGTTTCCATAGGTCAGGTTGTAGTCGTTGGAGATGATCGCTTCGAGAAGTTGGGCATCTTCGCCCAACATTCTGGCTACGTAATCGATGCTGCAGACATGGGTCACGGCAGCCATTAGGTGGCCTGTGAATGGGCAGCGGCCAGCGGCACCCAATTCCACGGCAGCAATTCATTCAGCCGGTTGATCTTGTGATCGTGGATACGGTCGAGGATGTCAGCCAGATAGGCCAGCGGGTCGAGACAGTTCAGCTTGGCGGTTTAACTGACGGTCATTGCACGCGCGAGCGTTTCCGCCCCAGTATCGGCTCCTGCAAACAACCAATTCTTACGTCCAATTCCAATCGGGCGCAGGGCGCGTTCTGCCGGGTTGTGGCTTTGTTGCACAAATCGCGTCCTGTAGGATTCACTGTATGAATCCAGTATAGTAGCAGGCTGCTATGAGCAGCTGGACACAGACGAAGTACAAGACCCGGAACTGGGCGGAGTACATTTTTTCACTCAAACAACGAGGATCGCTATCCATCTGGTTTGATCCAGGGATGACGTGGGAAGCGGTCGGATCTGGTCGAAGGGGGCGTCAGCAAACCTACAGCGATGCTGCTATGCAAGCCTGTCTGACCCTCAAAGTCTTGTTCGGCCTGCCGTTGAGGCA
Source organism: Sulfitobacter sp. M13 (assembly GCF_053474885.1). Lineage (NCBI taxonomy): Bacteria > Pseudomonadati > Pseudomonadota > Alphaproteobacteria > Rhodobacterales > Roseobacteraceae > Sulfitobacter > Sulfitobacter sp. M13. Next base: position 91,600 of record NZ_JBRKBN010000002.1, read on the forward strand.
GACGACGGGGTTTGTGGAAAGCCTACTGAAATTGGTTGGGCTGGATTGGGCGGTGCCGGACTTCAGTAAATTGTGTCGTCGTCAAAAAACATTGTCTGTCGCTATCCCGTACAAAGGATCAGCAGGTCCTCTGCACCTGCTGTTTCCCTCCCGGGACATTGCCGCGCAATGCCCTGCCGGGCAGTGGACAGCACAGGCATCAAGGCGGAGGGCGAAGGTGAATGGAATGCCCGTAAGCATGGTGGTTCCAAACGCCGCCTATGGCGCAAGATCCATATAGGGATTGATGAGGAAACGCTGGAGATACGGGTTATTGAGGTAACAAGCAGCAGTGTCGGCGATGCTCCAATGCTGCCTGATTTACTCAATCAGATCCCCCCGGATCAAAACCTCGGGAGCGTCACTGCTGACGGAGCCTAGGACACGCGCGAATGCCATGGTGCGATTGCAGCACGAAATGCCCATGCAGTCATACCGCCGCGTAAGAATGCCAAGCTGTGGAAGCCCGATACGCCCCGGGGCCAAAGCACGCAACGAAGCCGTCCAATCCTCAAAGTATCTGGGTCGCGCATTGTGGCGACAGGTGACCGGGTACCACCGCCGCAGCCGCGTCGAAACAAAACCTCTCGGGATCATGCTACGCATAACCCTGTCGGTCAGTGGATGCATTGTGTGAAGTTGCTCGGTCAGCGCCTCTCGGCACGTGACTTCGACCGGCAAGTTGCGGAGATCCAAATTCGTGCCGCGATCCTAAACGGCTTCACAGATCTCGGCATACCCCGTACCGTCCCCGTAGGCTAAATCAGTCTGAAGTAAGGGGAAGTCCAACCTCAGCCCGATTTGTGCAACAAAGCCGGTCCCGAGCCTAGGCGAGCAAACCAGCTATAGCGGAGAAACCCAATTTCGGCAATCGACAGCCTTTGAGGAGGCTGATAACTCTAGGCCAATTGTTTTGGAACCACGTCAATTTTTTGCGCCTACGCTTAGTAAAGGAAATAAATTTTCAATGGATTTAATGGAAAAGTTTAAGGACAAAACCGCTACCATCGGGGTTCTAGGTTTAGGCTATGTCGGTATCCCCTTGGCCCTAACCGCCTCACGTGCTGGCCTGCGAGTGGTAGGTTTTGACGTGGTGCAGGACCGTGTAGACCGCCTTAATGCAGGGCATAGTCCGATCAAGCATATCACAGACAGCGATATTGGATCGATGCAAGAAGCAGGTTTTGTTGCGAGTACAGATTTCTCACTTGCGGCTGATTGCGACGCGCTGATCATCTGCGTGCCGACGCCTTTGAACAAATACCGCGAGCCCGATCTTAGCTTTGTAGTGGCCACCATGGAAATGATTGCGCCATATCTACGTAAAGGCCAGCTGCTGAGCTTAGAAAGCACTACATGGCCTGGAAGTACAAAAGAGATATTACTTCCTTACGTTGAAAAGGCTGGGCTTCAAGTGGGCAAAGACTTTTTTCTAGCGTACTCACCAGAGAGAGAAGATCCTGGCAACGCAAATTTCAAAACTCAGACCATTCCCAAAGTCGCCGGTGGACATACCCCTGAATGCCTCAAGGCTGCAGTAGCGCTTTATAGTATTTTTATCGATCATGTTGTTACTGTCAGCTCAACTGAAGCTGCCGAAATGGTGAAGTTGCTTGAGAATATTCACCGCTCTATAAACATTGGATTGGTGAATGAGATGAAGATGGTCGCCGATGCAATGGGGCTAGATATTTTCGAAATTATAGACGCAGCCAAGACTAAGCCATTTGGGTTTACTGCCTATTATCCCGGTCCTGGCATTGGCGGGCATTGCATCCCGATTGACCCGTTCTACCTGACTTGGAAGGCTCGGGAATACGGGCTCCATACACGCTTTATTGAACTGGCAGGAGAGGTTAACGCATCTATGCCTCAATATGTCGTGAACAAAATAGTGCGCGCTTTAAACGAAGCGGGGAAAAGCCTAACGGGAGCGAAGGTGTTGGCCCTTGGCATTGCCTACAAGCGTGACGTGGACGACATGCGAGAGAGCCCCTCCGTATTTGTGATGGAATTGTTGCGCGATTGGGGTGCTAATGTACATTATTCAGACCCGAATGTGCCCGTTTTCCCCCAAATGCGCGAACATACCTTCGATCTCACCTCTGTAAAGCTAACGTCCGAAGCAATTGCGGAGTACGATGTGGTAGTTCTGTTGACCGATCACAGCGACTTCGACTACGAGTTGATCCTCGATAGCTCTAAGATTTTAGTAGATACACGGGGGCGGTTTCGTGGCAACGCCAAAGTCATACGCGCCTGAGGAGTAACACCATGTTGACTAAATATGCCTTAATCGGCGCAGCCGGCTACATTGCCCCTCGCCACCTGAAAGCTATCAAGGACACCGGCGGTGATCTTGCTGTTGCTTTTGATCCGAACGACAGCGTTGGAATTTTAGACAGCCATTTCCCCGACGCGGCATTCTTTACCGAGTTCGAAAGGTTTGAAACTCACGTCGATAAGCTACGACGTGCGGGGCAAGGGCCGCAATATATTGGCATCTGTAGCCCAAATTACCTCCACAAGGCTCATATGGGATTTGCCCTTCGCTCAGGTGCAGATGCGATCTGTGAAAAGCCTTTGGTACTAGATGTAGCGGACTTAGATGAACTAGAAGTTCTAGAACGAACAACCGGAAAGCGCATCAATTCGATCCTGCAGCTGCGTCTACACCCCGCAATCCTTGCACTCCGCGACAGGATTGCGGCAGGTCCAAAGGACAAAGTTTACAACGTTGATCTAGGTTATTTCACTTCTCGCGGCGCTTGGTATTATGCCAGTTGGAAAGGTTTCAGTCATAAATCAGGGGGCATCGCGACCAACATTGGTGTACATTTTTATGATATGCTTAGTTTCGTCTTTGGGCCAATTCGCGAAAATATAGTGCATCACAGAGGAGCGGATTCTGCGGCTGGATATCTAGAGTTTGCCCAAGCGCGCGTGCGATGGGTACTGTCAATAAACCGCAGTCATTTACCGCCGCATACACCCGCAGGACAAACTACACACCGTTCAATCACCGTCGAAGGGGAGGAAATCGAGTTTTCTGGCGGTTTTACTGACCTGCATACTGCAAGCTATCAGAATGTGCTAGTTGGCAAAGGCTATGGCCTCGACATCGTTCGTCCGTCGATAGAACTTGTTAGCGTCATTCGTAATGCCCCGGTGGAACCAGGCCGTGGAGAACAGCACCCGGACATCTCGAAGGTGTTGGAATGATCCACGAGACTGCATTTGTTCATGAAAGTGCTTGGGTTGACGAGCCTTCGCATGTTGGCGAAGCTACTAAGATTTGGCATTTTGTGCATGTACTGCCACATACCAAAATAGGCAAGAATTGCGTATTGGGTCAAAACGTCATGGCAGGGCCTCATGTGACCGTTGGAGATGGCTGCAGAATCCAGAATAATGTGGCACTGTATAAGGGGGTTACGTTGGAATCCGACGTGTTCTGCGGCCCATCCTGTGTTTTCACTAATGTTCTCACACCTCGAGCGCACATAGAGCGTAAGGATGAATTCGGTGCGACCCTCGTGAAAAGGGGAGCTACTATTGGTGCAAATGCCACTATAGTTTGCGGGAATACTCTCGGTGCCTATTGCATGATCGCAGCTGGGGCTGTGGTTACGCATGACGTTCCTGACTACGCATTAATGGCAGGCGTTCCTGCGAAGCGAATTGGCTGGGTTAGTCGCGCTGGAGATCGGCTAAATGCCAACTTAACGTGTCCTCGTACTGGAGAGCGATACCTTGAAGATGGCAATAACCTTGCTTTGATTAAGGATTAAATTGATGCATTTTATCGACCTAGCAGCTCAGCAGGACCGCCTCCGGGCTGAGATTGAAGGTTCTATAGCTCGGGTGCTAGCCCACGGGAAATATATCTTGGGACCTGAGGTGGCTGAGCTAGAAGAAGCTTTATGTAGCTACACAGGTGCAAAGTACTGCATTTCATGCGCAAATGGTACCGATGCTTTACAAATTGCGTTGATGGCGTTAGGCGTGGGCGTGGGTGACGAGGTAATTACACCAAGCTTCAGCTACATCGCGACTGCTGAGACTGTAGCATTGCTTGGTGCCAAACCAGTCTATGTAGATATCAATCCGGCAAGCTTTAACGTTAACCCTGCGCTACTGGAAGCCGCTATCACGCCGCGCACACGCGCAATTGTTCCAGTATCTCTGTATGGCCAATGCGCGGATTTTGACGCCATTAATGATGTAGCAAAAAAGCACGGCATACCAGTAATTGAGGACGGGGCACAGAGCTTTGGTGCTTCATACAAGGGTAGTAAATCAGGAAACTTAAGCACTATCGGCTGCACAAGCTTCTTTCCCTCTAAACCCTTAGGCTGCTACGGTGATGGGGGTGCAATCTTTACGAGTGACGACCATTTGGCAAAAGTCATATTGCAGATAGCCCGCCATGGACAGGATCGCCGCTACCACCATATTCGAGTAGGGGTAAACAGCCGCATCGACACAATTCAAGCCGCGATTTTGCTGCCTAAATTGGCAATTTTAGACGACGAACTGCGCGCACGTCAGGAGGTTTCCGAGTGGTATAACGAATTATTAGCAGAGGTTGACATATTGAGGCTGCCCATCACTGAAAAGAACAATATATCCGCCTGGGCTCAGTATACGGTTCGCGCAACCAATCGCGACATGGTGAAGGCTACCTTAGAGAAGGCTCTGATCCCAACTGCAGTACACTATCCGTTACCTCTAAATCGGCAGCCAGCAGTAGCCGATACGCTATCGAATACCCCGCATAGCGATAAAGCCGCCGATGAAGTATTGAGCTTACCGATGCATCCATATCTTAAAAAGACCCAGATGAACTACATTGCAGAGACGCTCAAATCCGTCTCAAACGGCTTATTTGCCCATGATGAATAATGTTGCTCTTGCCTGCTATTATCTTTCTCGGCTGCACTATCATATATCAAGACGCTTCTGGCAATGGACACTTTCTACGTACCTGACACGCAAGAGTAATTCATGCGTATCTGTAAGAGTTAACGGATTTGGTCGTTTCGACGGCGTATCGGGGCTTACAATTGGACGCAACGTACATGTGAATTTTGGCGCAAATTGGGTATGTGATGGAGGTTTATATATTGGTGATAACGTCCATATTAGCTCAAACTGCACTATCTATACACGTAATCATAATGCACGTGGTACAGCCCTGCCATATGACGAGCAAAACATCAAACGCCCTGTTCACATCGGCCGCAATGTTTGGATAGGTACAAACGTAACTATCGTTCCAGGAGCTAATATAGGGGAAGGTGCGATCATTGGTGCTGGCGCTATCGTTCACGGAAAAATTGCACCTCTCACGATATTGGGAGCAGGGCCTACGACTGATATCGGTACTCGCGATCAAGATCACTATAACCGCCTAGATTCAGCCGGACACTATGGAGGTGTCAACGGCCAACGAATCAGTTGGCAACAAACTCGTTAACAATTGCAAACATAACGCAATATAGTTTCCGGCGGCTTTGTTTCACAAATCGGTTGAAGAAACAGGGATCGCGGTTAATCTGGTTTGGTCCGAAGATAGGTGGGACACCGTCATCAATCAGCAGGCGCGGTTGGCATCAGTAATTTAGCATTCTGCCATTCAGACAGTCATGACACTTGAGGTCAAGCTTGTGATGCCTCTTCGTCAGACCACTGAGTTCCTTTAGAGCTTGCAGCGGCTGGTCGGACTGCCTGAGGCCGGGCGCGATTTCAGCACCTTCTGTAGACGCTAGAAGACTCTGAACCGAACACTGTATTATCGTGGTAAGCGGTGCTCCAATCACACAGCCTGGGTGTAGCCCCATGGCGAGAGCTCGCTGATCTGGTTTTACCGATGCCCGTTCACGATAGCGGTGAGTGTCCGCGTCAGGTAGCTGTGCGGCTCAACCCATTTAGTTTGCAGGTTTCTATGAGAGAGGCCAAGACGGCCCAGTTTTGGACCCCGGCTGCGTGGCCGGCCAAAAGGCTGTTTTTGCTACCGACTGCAATGGGCCGGATGGTACGTTCGTACCATTGCCCGCAGGCGCGTTCTTGCATGCTGCCGAGAGGGGGTGTTGTTGTTTATCTCGATCCGACTGTCGGTGAGGAACAGAATAAACCCGTCCCAGTATTTTGCGATGTATTTGAGTGCCTTGAATAGCCCCTAGATTTGTAGACGCTTTCTTCCCTAACTTTGAGGCAAGGAGGCCGTTATGGGGAAGCCAAATTTCAGTGACGATTTCAAGCGCGATGCAGTCCATCAGATAACAGTGCGGGGGTATGCCGTTCGCGAGGTTTCGGAACGGTTGGGCGTCAGTACATATTCGCTCTACAAATGGATGAAGCTCTACGCAAAAGCTGCGTCACAGACATCATCTGTTGACCATGAAGCTGAGAACCGCGGGCTCAAGCGTGAGTTGGCGCGCATGACGGAGGAGCGCGACATCCTAAAAAACCGTTCCGGGTTGTGGCCCGCCTGTGCGCGGTAGAAACAGCCTGTGCTATGTTGCGCTATGAAGGGCAGCGGCCGTTCGCTTATTGGTGGTGCCGATGTTGTCGGGAACCCCGTTAAAAAACGTGGTCCATGGGTTGATGCGAACTTGAGAGTGGTGACGCCGCCCTGCGGTGATCCCGGTTAGGAAGATGACGGATTTGCATAGCCCACGCCCTTCTGTTGCCAACGGGAGGATAGATGATGGCAAAGCAAAAGACCGAACGGCCCCCTACCATTGAGACCGTCAACATTGGCGCTGCCGCTATTGATATCGGTTCACGAGAACACATGGCTGCAGTGAACCCTGACGTGACAGATGCACCCGTGCGTGCGTTTGGAACTTTCACGCATGATCTGCATGATTTGGCCTATTGGTTCAAATCGCACGGTGTGACTAGCGTCGCGATGGAATCCACGGGCGTGTATTGGATCCCAGCCTACGAGATACTCGAACAGCACGGCTTCGAGGTTATACTGGTCAACGCCCGCTACGCCAAGAACGTCCCATGTAGATTTCCACGCGGAAGTGAGCCGGGTTTTCCATCGAGAAGTGAGCCACCTTTAAGTTATGTTTCGGGTGTCAGGCTTTGGTCAATGCATGATTGTCCTCCCTCTTTTTCTGCGCCGCTACGGCTGCACTGGCTTTGAAGCGGAAGCTATCGTTTCCGGTCTCCAAGATGTGGCAACGGTGGGTTAGGCGGTCGAGGAGTACGGTCGTCATCTTAGGATCGCCGAAGACGGTGGCCCATTCGCTGAAGCTCAGGTTTGTGGTGATGACGACGCTGGTGCGCTCGTAGAGTTTGCTGAGCAGATGGAAGAGCAGCGCGCCGCCTGATGCACTGAACGGCAGGTAGCCAAGTTCGTCCAGGATCACGAGATCCAGACGGACGAGGCTTTCGGCAAGATGCCCAGCTTTGCCTTTTGCCTTCTCTTGTTCGAGCGTGTTGACGAGCTCGATGGTCGAGAAGAAGCGAACCTTGCGGCGGTGATGTTCGACAGCCTGCACGCCAAGGGCTGTCGCGACATGCGTTTTGCCGGTGCCGGGGCCACCGATCAGCACCACGTTCTGGGCACCATCCATGAACTCGCAGCGATGCAGCTGCCTTACCGTGGCCTCGTTGATCTCACTGGCCGCAAAGTCGAAGCCTGACAGATCTTTATAAGCCGGGAAGCGTGCGGCCTTCATGTGATAGGCAATGGAGCGCACCTCCCGTTCTGCGACCTCAGCCTTCAACAACTGGGCAAGCATCGGCACCGCAGCGTCGAATGCTGGTGCGCCTTGTTCCATGAGGTCGGTGACAGCTTGCGCCATGTCGCACCAGAGGTGCGCAAACTTAAATGCACACCTTTGGCGTGACGCATCTTCAGACTGCGGAGCATGATGATGATGGCGCCGCTGGCGGGATCATGACGCATGATGACCTCCGGCGGTCCGGGCCCGCAGGCCATCATAGCGTTCGACATTGGCTTCTGGTTCGCGCTGAAGGATCAGCGCCTGCGGCGTATCGATGTCGGGCCCGCCGATTGTCTTTCCGTCGATAAGACGGTGCAAAAGGTTCAGCACATGGGTCTTGGTCGCGACACCTTCAGCCAGGGCCATTTCTACGGCGACCAGCACAGCCTGTTCGTCGTGATGCAGAACCAGCGCCAAGATGTCGACCATCCACTGCCCGGCAGGGCATTGCGCAGCAATGTCCCGAGAGGGTCCCGGTCACCGCCGGGACGACGCAACATGAGATCTTGCAGCTGCTTGAAGGCCGGAGGGAATTCGGAAAAGGGGGCACCGTTCCGCAAGGCACCGGGCTTGCGCTGGAGAACGGCCAGGTAATGCCGCCAGTTGTAAATCGTGCGTGGTGGCAATTGGTGGCTGCGCTGTATCACCCGCATATGTTCGCACAGGATCTGTCCTTCGGCGGCGATCACCAGACGTTCAGGATAAACCCGCAAGCTCACCGGGCGGTTCGCAAATGACGCTGGAACGCTGTAGCGATTGCGTTCAAAGCTGATCAGACAGGTCGGCGATACCCGCTTGCTATGCTCGACAAAGCCATCGAATGCGGATGGTAATGGCATCAGAGCGGCTTGTTCGGCGGCCCAAACGTCAGCAAGGCTCCCGGGTAATGCTGCGTGCGGGATCTTATTCCATAATGCGACACACTGCTGTTCCAGCCAGTCGTTCAGGGCCGCAAGATCGGGAAAGTCCGGCATGGGTTGCCACAGTCGATGTCGGGAATCCTGCACGTTCTTCTCGACCTGCCCCTTCTCCCAGCCTGCGGCCGGATTGCAGAACGCTGGCTCAAATACATAGTGGTTCGCCATTGCGAGAAAGCGCATGTTGACCTGTCGCTCCTTTCCGCGACCGACGCGATCGACTGCCGTCTTCATATTGTCGTAAATCCCGCGCCCCGGGATGCCACCGAAGACCCGGAACCCATGCCAATGAGCGTCGAACAGCATCTCGTGCGTTTGCAGCAGATAGGCTCGGACCAGAAAGGCACGGCTGTGCGACAGCTTGATGTGGGCGACTTGCAGCTTCGTGCGCTCACCACCCAGAACGGCAAAATCCTCGCTCCAATCGAACTGGAACGCCTCGCCCGGGCGGAACGAAAGCGGCACAAAGGTGCCGCGCCCCGTCGTCTGCTGATCCCGTTGCCGATCGGCCCGCCACTCACGCGCAAAAGCCGCAACCCGGCCGTAGGACCCGTCAAATCCGAGAACCATCAGATCGGCATGCAATTGCTTCAGCGTGCGCCGCTGCTTGCGCGACTTGCCGGCCTCCGCCTTCAGCCACCCGGTCAGCTTTTCGGCGAACGGATCGAGCTTACTTTGCCGCTCCGGCGTCGTGAACTGCGGCTCGATCGTGCCCGCGTTCAAATATTTGGTGATGGTATTGCGCGACATGCCCGTGCGACGCGCGATCTCGCGGGTCGATAGTTTCTCGCGCAGTGCCATACGTCGAATGATGTTCAAAAGTCCCATGTGTATCACTCCAATGTCCCCCATTGCGCATCGCGCTGGAGGAAAGGTCACATGGCTCAAATCTCAGTGGAAATTATCCGCTTACCCGGCTCACTTCTGCGTGGAAATCTACACCCAGTGCATAGGCACGATAAAAACAAAGCTATTCAGACGTGTAATTCACCCGACGCGAGCCGGTGGTGCGCCCCAGTCCGGGCGTCGCCAATCCATACCTTCCCACAACATCGCCAGTTGCGCGGAGGTCAGTCGCGCCGCACCCTCTGTCGCAGTCGGCCACGGAAAGCGGCCCCGTTCAAGCACTTTGAAATAGAGGCAAAAGCCCTGACCATCCCAGAACAAAAATTTGACCCGGTCACCCCTGCGCCCGCGGAAGGCAAACACTGCGCCACTGGTCGGCTTCTGGCGCAAAACATCCTGCGTCAGCGCCGACAGGCCTGCGATGCCCTTCCTCCTATCTGTGACACCACAAGCCAAATACACACGAACGCCAGTCCCAGGACCGATCATGCCACCTCCACCGCTCGGATCAACTGCATCAGCGCGCCTGGGTCCATTGTGCTGTCAAAGCAGAGGCAGCGTCCACTGCGCAATCGCAGTTCTATTGATGTGGGCTCCGAAAGGTTGGGTGCCAGATCAGAGATAGCAGGAACGCAAGGATCAAGCGCTACATCCAGAGGGATAAAAAGCGCCCCATCGCCTGGAGACCAAAGCCCCTTCTTCTTCAGATCATGTTGCCAAGCATAAAGCTGTGGCGGGTTACATCATGGCGCTGCGCAACTTGCGTCACCGAGGCACCATCAACCCCGACCGACATGATGATCCCAATCTTCTGATCATCGCTCCATCGCCGCCGACGCTCAAATCCCAGAATCTCACCGCGCGTCGCAACCCCCACCTAAGATGGAGTGGTTGCCGCCCTCCCCAGACGGCATCGATTTGTGCCAAGATTGTGGTGTTGAAAGCCACACAATGGAGAGGACGACGAAATGGAAAATATAATGATTGGGATCGATCTGGCAAAGAATGTTTTTCAGGTCCACGGCGCCTTGCGGACAGGGGAGGTACGGTTTCGCAAGAAGCTTACGCGTGCGCAATTCTCTGTATTTATGGCCCAGCAAGAGCCCTGCTTAGTTATCTTTGAGTCATGCGGCAGCGCGCACCACTGGGCGCGGGAGATGGAAGCGCTTGGCCACGAAGTGAAACTGATCGCGCCACAATACGTTCGCCCGTTCGTAAAGCGTCAGAAAAATGATGCTGCCGATGCTGAGGCGATCGTGATCGCGGCTCGACAGCCGGAAATGCGCTTCGTGGAGTCCAAAACAATTGAGCAGCAATCCCGCGCGGCCGTGTTCCGTAGCCGGGAGCGGCTGGTGCATCAGCGGACTGCAGATGTGAACGCCTTACGAGCACTGTTGTATGAACATGGCCACGTGTTCCCCGTAGGAACACGTTATCTTGCTCGCATGACTGCGCTTTTGGAGGATTTGACTTCTGACGTACCTGATCTGATCCGGGAGGAGTGCCAGGACCTGTTGACACAGATTGCTGAGAAAGCGGCGCGTATTGCCGAGCGCACGGCGAAACTCAAGACGCTGGCCTCCCAATCGGATAGAGCGCGCCGTCTCCAAACTATGCCGGGAGTTGGGCCCCTGACGGCTGTCGCAGTGGAAGCGTTTGGACCTGACATGACGCAGTTCAAAGCCGGGCGCGACTTTGCGGCTTGGTTGGGTCTTGTGCCCAAGCAGCATTCTTCGGGAGGCAAGGAGCGCTTAGGACGCATGACCAAGGCTGGGCAGGCCGATATCCGAAGGCTCCTGATCATCGGGGCAATGTCACGATTGACCTGGCTCGGACAGCGCACCATTGTGGCGGGCAGCTGGCTGTCGCGAATGTTAACGCGCAAACCAAAGATGCTCGTCGCAGTCGCGTTGGCCAATAAAATGGCTCGTCAGATATGGGCGATGCTGACGAAGAATGAGGATTACAGGGATCCGGCGCTGGCAGTTGCGACATGATAATCATGTTAAACAACCAGCAATGGTGCGGAGGGGGAGTGTGAGAAGACGATGACCTGAATGGGCAAAAAGATCGAACAGATCTGGATTGGGAAAACCAGAACGTGTCTTCGAGCACTAAGCTCGCAGCTAAGATTTGGACCCAATTCGCTGATCACCATCCCGGCCCGCGGCTTTTGGAAGTGCCGCATCTTGAGGCCTTACAGAAGACCGCATTCGATCACTCCTCAATACAGGTCATAATATTCTTGCTCGACGGGCGGCAACCACAGAAGACACGTCGTTAACGACGTCATTAAATACGTCTCTTAGATCAATAGGCCGGAACCCGGCGGGCGGTGGCAATGGAGCGGTTACGCTGCATTCCCCCGCCGCTATTGATTGGCACCATTGATTGGTCAGCCCGGCGGCAGGTTAAGGGCTTTATCTGCGAAGATGAAGATGTCGCATACTGTTCTGATATCAGTCAAACTGGCGTACAGTCCCAGGCACCGCGAGCTTAGCGCAATAGCGATTTGTAAGTTATTTCTCTTGGCCAAATCAGTTGCTATTTATCTACAGTTTGCCCGCTCCCATTCTAACTTGTTTTGTACGGATTTCACTGAGTTTGTTTTACGTTTAATATTAATACGCATGTGAAAATATCATTCGCAATTATAAAGGCCAGCCGTTTGTCGCTGGCCTTTATCAACCTGGTTCAAGTGCAGCAGTCTTACCCCTTGATCAGCCCCATGCTTTCCAGCTTGAGCAGCACCTGATGCGCGCAGTTGTCGACGTCGACATTCTCTGTTTCAACGCGCAGTTCGGGGTCGGCGGGGACGTCATAGGGGTCTGAAATTCCTGTGAATTCCTTGATCTTGCCTTCGCGGGCCAGCTTGTACAGACCCTTGCGGTCGCGGCGTTCGCATTCCTCGATGGAGGTGGCGACATGCACCTCGACGAAGGCACCAAAGCTTTCCACGTCTTCGCGCACGGCGCGGCGGGTGGTGGCGTAAGGCGCAATGGGCGCGCAGATGGCGATGCCGCCGTTCTTGGTGATCTCGGACGCGACATAGCCGATGCGGCGGATGTTCAGATCGCGGTGCTCTTTGCTAAAGCCCAGTTCCGACGACAGGTTCTTACGGACGATATCACCATCCAGCAGCGTGACGGGACGGCCGCCCATTTCCATCAGTTTGACCATCAAAGCGTTGGCGATCGTCGACTTTCCCGAACCGGAGAAGCCGGTGAAGAAGACCGTAAAGCCCTGCTTGTTGCGCGGGGGCTTGGTGCGGCGCAGCTCTTCGACCACCTCGGGGAAGGAGAACCACTCGGGGATTTCCAGCCCTTCCTGCAGACGGCGGCGCAGCTCTGTGCCCGAGATGTTGAGGATGGTGATGTCATCCTTGTCATCGATCTCGTCAATTGCCTCGTATTGTGCGCGCTCGGCCACCCAAACCATATGTTTGAAGTCGACCATTTCGATGCCCATTTCTTCCTCATGGGTACGGAACAGGTCCTGCGCGTCATAGGCACCATAGAAATCGTCACCGGCAGAGTTCTTGCCGGGGCCCGCGTGGTCGCGGCCCACGATGAAATGGGTGCAGCCGTGGTTCTTGCGGATCAGACCATGCCACACGGCCTCGCGCGGGCCGGCCATGCGCATCGCAAGGTTCAGCAGGCTCATCGCGGTGGTGGCGGCAGGGTATTTGTTCAACACTGCCTCGTAGCAGCGCACGCGGGTAAAGTG
>NZ_JBRKBN010000003.1:0-141800 GCF_053474885.1 Sulfitobacter sp. M13
AAGCGCTGGTTGACGAGACCCCCAAGCGGCCGGCAAGATCATATCGGATCGGCAACGCAGTCGTGAACCCCTACTACGGGCCGACCCTCCGAAATTCCCGACGAGGCCCTATCCAAAGACGATTGAACGCAATGCGGCTGTCCAATCTTTGGCTGGCACAGATGGTCCGCGCCCGACATGATCGAAAAAGGGTCTGGCTCGATGGCGATCCACCCTCGTCCATCGGGGGCGTTTTAAAACCGTCGGTCATGCTGGGCAACCTATGGCTATGTCCAAGCTGGCGCTGATCGGCCCGTGTACGCAACCTTGCGGCTGAATTCGGGCCCAAGGTTCTGCCGCATCAACGCGATCTGTCCGGGTCTGGTGAAAACCGAATTCGCGCGCGAGCTGTGGGATCAATCCCGAAGTCGAAAACCGCATCAAGAATGAAATCACGCCCTGCGCCGTCTTGGCGAGGCAGAGGATTTCGCGGGGCTCGCCGTGTTCCTTGCGTTCGGATGCAAGGCCGCTACATGACCGTCAGGCACTGACCGTTTGTGCGGGTCGAACATGTTGGACGTGAGGGGCAGCATATGGAACTCAAGGATAAAAATCATCGTCATCACCGGTGCCGCCACGGCATCGGCAAGGCGATGGCCGTCCGCTTTGCTGCGGAAGGGGCCAAGAAAGTCGGTCTGTGTCGATCTCAACAAAGAAGATGCGCGCAGGGGCGGTTGCCGATGAAATCGGTGGCGTAGCATTCGGTGTGAAATGTTGGCGTATAGCAAGAGATCGCGGATATGATCAATGCCCGTTGAAAACGACATCGTCCGATTGATCTGTTCTGCTCGAACGCGGGCATCCTGATCGCGGGCTGCATGGGGGGGGGGGGGGGGGAAGTGCCGAACGAGGGACTGGCAGCGCATCTGGACATCAACGTGATGGCCCACATCTGGGCGGCCCGTCATCTGGTGCCGCGCATGACCGAACGCGGGGGCGGCTACCTGCTGAACAACTGCTCGGCGGCGGGTCTGCTTAATCCGGTCGGCTGCGCGCCAATGCATCATGATCGGCTATACCACGGTTGGCACCAGCGACATCGCACGCGCAAAACAGTTCTATTGCGACCTGTTCGAAAGCAAAGTGTGCCAAGTTGTTGATCGACAGCGGCCGGATTGCCATGATTGGCACCGGCGGCGGCACTCCCATGATTTCGGTCTGCGAGCCTTATAACAAAGAGGCCCCCACCCCCGGCAACGGGGTCATGGTGGCATTTACGGCGGACAGCAAAGAAGAAGTGGACGCGTTCTACGCCAAGGCGATTGCGCTTGGCGCGGCGGACGAAGGCGCGCCGGGGCAACGGATCCCGGACCGTTTTTACGGGGCCTATGTCCGGGACTTTGATGGCAACAAACTGTGCTTTTTCAAATTCGGTTAACCTGAAAACCTGCCGTCCGCATCACGCGGGCGGCAATCCATAGACACGCCGCGCTGTGCCGGAAAACAGAGCCTGTTGCGCCGCGTCATCTAGATGCGCTGACATCTTTTTAAATGCATTCCAGATCACCACATAGCTGACCGCCGTTCGATCCACGGGGAAGTTGCTTTCGAACATGCAACGCTCGGGGCCGAAGACGTCCAGCATATGCGCGTACCATTTGCCTTGCGTTTCGACGATCTCGTCCGAGGATGGGGGCAGGTCACGGTGCATATAGCCGTAGCCGTTGTCGGGCATACAAAGCCCGCCCAGTTTGGCCATCACATTGGGGCATTCCGCGAGCTCTGACATATGGTCCTTCCACGCGTCAAAGATGTCATCACGTTTGCCCTCGAACCGGCCAACACCCAAAGGCGTGCCAAAGTGATCGAGGACGAGCGTTGTCTGCGGCACAGCGCGGGCAAGATCCAGAAACTCTTGGTGCTGGTGATGATAATGCCAGCTGTCCAGCGTTAGTCCGCGGTCGCCCAAAATCGCGACACCGCGCACAAAGTCGGGGTCGCCATACTGATTTTCAACGCCACGTCCGGGAATGGCGAGATGCTGCGGTTCGGCGTCGCGCGCGCCGGAATTGCGGATACCTTTGATCAGCCCCTGCCCTGCGGCCTCGTGGGCGTCGAGTGCTGCGTGCAGCTGGTCGGGCGGCAGCACCAGTTCGGTCTGCGCAATAATCCCAGCGATTTGTGCCTGACCGCGCGGGGTCTGTGCCGCCATCTGCGCCACGGTGCGGGTTTCGCCTACGGATTGCAGATGCGCGGGCGCGTCTCGATCCCAGTAAGAGCGGCATTCGATATAGACAGTCTGCACCACGTTGTGCCCCGCCCCTGTGTCGCGCCACAGCGCGTCCATCTCGTAGACAGCGGGGGCCTCGGGCGTGCCGTGACGCCAAAGGTGATGGTGGGGGTCCACGATCTCGCGCTGCGGATCGATTGCCGTCTCGGGGACCAGCCCGAGCCAGTCGTCACGCAGTTCAATGCCCGGTCGCCAGCCCGGATAGCGGCCCCCTGTCTCTGTCATGAAGCAACTTCTTTCTTTTTGTAGGGCCGCATCAACCCTTCTTGGGCAGTGGTGGCGGCCAGTTGTCCGTTTTGGTTATAGATCAGCCCGCGATTGAACCCGCGCGCGCCGCCAGTAAAGGGCGCGTCGAGCTCGTACAAATGCCAGTCCGAGAAATCGATCGGCGCGTGAAACCACATGGCGTGATCCAGACTCGCGGTCATGACCTCACCCTGAAACCACGTCAGCCCGTGGGGCCGCAGGGACGATCCGAGCAGGTTCATATCCGACGCATAGGCCAGCAAGCAGTGCTGCATGATCGGCGACTGCCCCTTGGCGGCCTCCATGCGGAACCAAAGGTAGTTCTTGTCCGAAGTCTTTTCAGGTTCGAACAGATCGCGCGGATCAACCTCGCGGATTTCGATGGGGCGTTCGCGCAGAAAATCGTCGCGGTGTTTGGGCGAGATTTTCTCGATATAGGGTTCGCGCAGATCGGGGCGGTCAAGCCAGTGCTCGGGACCTTTGACGTCGGGCATCTTGTGTTGATAATCCCACCCGTCTTCTTGCACGTGGAAGGAGGCCGAAAGGTTGAAAATCTGTTTGCCGTGCTGGATCGCAACGACCCGCCGCGTGGTAAAGCTGCCCCCGTCACGGGCGCGGTCGACCTGATAAATCACCGGTATCGACGGATCGCCCGGACGGATGAAATAGGCGTGCAGCGAATGGCACATCCGGTCCGGCACCGTGCGATAGGCGGCCATCAACGCCTGCGCGATGACATGGCCGCCAAAGATGCGCGTGGTGGTTTCCCCGCCCGATCCGATCCCCCGGAACAAATCGACCTCAAGCTGTTCTATATCCAGCAATTCAAGGAGTTGGCGGGCCACGTCAGTCATCTGGGTTTAGTCCTTCTGGGTCGCACGGGTCTTGGCGTAGGCGACATAAAAATCAAAGCTGTCCGGATTGGCCATTGAATCTTTGTTCACCACCTTTTCCGGATCCTGCCCAAGCAACAGCTTTTTCACAGGAACCTCAAGCTTTTTGCCGGACAATGTGCGCGGGACTTCGGCCACCTCGATGATCTCGTTGGGGATGAACCGCGCTGAGACATTTTTGCGGATCGCAGCGTTGATCTTGTCCTTCAAGGTATCGTCAAAGGCTACGCCTTTGGCCGGCACGACGAACAGCGGCATAAAGCTTTCACGGCCCAGAAATTCGAGATCGACGACAAGGCTGTCCATCACCTCGTCCAGCCCTTCGACGGCCTGATAGATCTCCGCACTACCAAGGCGCAGACCTTTACGGTTGATCGTGGCGTCAGAGCGGCCATAGATTACCGACCCGCCGTGTTCGTTGATCTCGATCCAGTCGCCGTGGCGCCAGATGCCGGCATAGGTGTCGAAATAGCTGTCGTGCAGACGGCTGCCATCGTCGTCGCCCCAAAAGTACAGCGGCATCGACGGTAGCGGTTCGGTACAGACCAATTCGCCCACAACGCCGGTCAGATCGTTGCCGTCCTCGTCAAAGGCGCGCACCGCGTTGCCAAGCGCGCGACACTGCATTTCGCCTGCGCGCACTGGCATACCTGGATGCCCCAGCACGAAGGCCCCTGCCAGATCGGTCCCGCCCGAGATCGGCGCAAGCCAGACGTCCTCTTTGACCTTGGAATATATCCAGTCGTAGGCGTCCGAGCTAAGCGGCGAACCGGTTGAGCCGAGCGAGCGCAGCGCCGAGAGGTCGACCTCGTCGCGCGGCGTCAGCCCCGCCTTCATGCAGCCGCTAAAGAAGGCGGCGCCTGCGCCGAAGAAATCAAGCTTTTCATCCGCGACAAAGCGCCAGATCACGCCCATATCAGGATGGTTCGGTGCCCCGTCGAACATCGCAACTGTGGTGCCCTGCCCCAGTGCTGTGAATTGCGAGTTCCACATGATCCAGCCGGAAGACGTCAGCCAACAATACCGCCCGCCGCGCCGAAAATCATGGTGCAAGGATTGTTTCGCGGATTCCAGAATGATCCCGCCATGCCCGTGTACAATCGGCTTGGGATTGCCGGTGGTACCGGAGGAATAGACGATCCACAGCGGATGGTCGAAGGGCACCTGCGTGCTTTCATATGTGGCGTCGCGGTCGAGCAGGCTGTTCCACGCCAGATGCCCTTCGGGCAGATCGCCCACGAACGGCACCGTGACGCATTGCACCAGACTGGGCAGCGCCGCCTCTAGCCCTGCAAGTATCTCGCGACGGTCCACGGTTTTGCCTGCGTGCACATAGCCATCTTGCGCGATCAACACTTTGGGTTCGATCTGCTTGAAGCGGTCCAGAATAGCGACATGCCCCATGTCGGGTGCGCAGAGCGACCAGATCGCGCCGATGCTGGCGGTGGCGAAAAATGCGATCATCGCGGTTTCGGTATTGGGCAGTACCGCGACAACGCGGTCGCCTTTGGTCACGCCCATATCGCGCAGATGCGCCGCAACGCTTGCCACCTGGTCGCGCAGTTCGGTCCACGACAGCCGTTTTCGGCCAAAGGTTTCCGACTGCACGATCAGCGCATCACCATCAGGTTGGCTGTCCACGTGCTTCATGATCTGATCGGTAAAGTTCAGCATCGCTCCCGGGCACCATTCGGCACCGGGCATCTGACGCTTCGCCATAACGGTCGTGTAGGGCGCGCTGGCTTGTACGTCGAAATACTCCCAGATCGCGGACCAGAACCCGTCAAGGTCGGTCACGCTCCAATCCCACATGGCGTTATAGTCGTCGAACGTCAGGCCGCGTTTGTCGTTCAGGAACCGTTCAAATTCCGCCATGGTCGAGGCATCGGCGCGCTCTTTTGTCGGGGTCCAAAGGATATCGTTCATGTCATCGCTCCGTGGATGAGGGCCTTGAGTTGGGGACGCGCGGGGTACGAGCTGGACGGCGCGAGCTGCGTGAAGAACACGACAGACAGGTCAAGCACCGGATCAATCCAGAAGAAGGTAGAGGCCATGCCACCCCAGCTGAAATCGCCTAGGCTGCTGGGAACGCGCACGCGGCCGGGGTTCAGCACGACGGCACCGCCGAGGCCAAAGCCCATGCCTTCCATCGGTTGTTCGGCAAAGCTGGCGGGCCCCATCGACGCGATGTCGCCGGGCAAATGGTTGCGCATCATAAAGTCGAGCGTCTTGGGCGACAGCAGCCCTGCCCCACCCGTGCGCAGCATTTCTGTGAACTTGAGGTAATCATCAATGGTGCCCACCAGCCCGCCGCCGCCAGAGTGCATTTCAGCGTTCAGAAAGGGGGAGTTTTCGGGCTTGTCGACACAGCGCAGAACGGGGGTATCTGGCTTGGCCGCGTTCATCCCATAGGCGCTGCCCGCCAGCGGAGTATAAAGCGAGGCGAAACGGTCCTGCCCGCCGGTGGGCACGGAAAAACGCGTCTCATCCATGCCAAGCGGGCCGAGGATTTCGTCAACCAGGAAGGCTTCGAGCGACTTGCCCGACACGACCTCTATCACGCGGCCCAGAACGTCGATGCCGACGGAATATTCCCAGCGTGTGCCGGGATGGAAGGCCAGCGGCAGCGCGGCCAGACGGTCGGTCATCTGCGCCAGCGAGCCCTGATCAGCGCGGAACAGGATATCGGCTTCGTCCATCGCTTTGGCGGTGATGCCAGGGTTGAACGGATAGCTCAGCCCTGAGGTATGGGTCAGCAGCTGGTGCAGCGTCGGCGTCTGGCAGGGTTCGGTTTGGTCCGGTCCGGTAGCGCCAACGATCAGGCAGCGCATATTAGCAAAGGCAGGGATGAAATCTGACACGGGCGCATCAAGGTGGAACAGCCCGCGTTCCGCCAACATCATGATCGCAACGGATGTGACGGGTTTGGTCATCGAATAGATGCGGGCGATGGTGTCGCGGGTAAACGGCTGCCCTGTCTCTATGTCACGCGTGCCTTTGGCATCAAAATAAACCTCTTGCCCGCCCTGTGCCACCAGCACCGAACAACCGGCAAACCGTTTGCGGTCCACATAGGTCTGCATCCAGTCCCCGATGCGGCCCAACTTAATTGTGTCGAACGCCAAAAAACTTTCCTCCCAAGCCGCGACCGCGCCTCAGGAGGATGAGGCCGCGGCCCGCGACGATTTCAATAGATGATGTATAGGTTAGGGTCTGATGTATGTGATCAGACCTCAAGCCATTCTTTGCGTACGTCGTCGCGCTGGCGCAACTCGGCCGGCGTGCCTTCGTACACGACCTGACCATGCCCCATGACGTAAACGCGGTCAGCGATATCCATCGCTATGGACAGCTTTTGTTCAACCAACAAGGTCGAGATACCGCGGTTGGCGATCTCTTTCAGCACCTCGGCAACCTTTTGAACCATCTGTGGTGACAGGCCTTCGGTGGGTTCGTCGATCATGACAAGATCGGGGTCGCCCATCAATGTCCGGCACATGGTCAACATCTGCTGCTCCCCGCCCGACAGCACCGACGCTTCGACGTCGGCGCGGCGATCAAGGTTTTCGAACATGTCGAACATCGCCTGCATGGACCAACGCCCCGCACCATCCTTTTGACCGGGCTTCAGACCCAGCGTCAGGTTTTGTCGCGTGGTAAGGCCGGGGAAGATGTCGCGGTTTTCGGGCACATAGCCGATCCCCATATTAGCGATCTGAAAGGCCTTCTTGCCGCTGATTTCCTGCCCCTGAAACTTGACCGATCCTTTTGGTTCGACCTCGCCCATGATGGCCTTGCAGGTGGTCGATCTGCCGACCCCGTTGCGCCCCAAAAGCGCGACGATCTCGCCCTCGTTTACCTTCAGGTTCACCCCCTGAAGGATGTGAGATTTGCCGTAGAAGGCGTGCATATCCGTGACTTCGAGCATCATTAGTGTTCTGCCTCCAATGCGGCGCCCAGATAGGCTTCTTGTACGCGGGCGTCTGCACGCACGTCTGCGGGTTTTCCGGTGGCGATGATTTCGCCGTACACCAGCACCGAGATCCGGTCGGCCAGACCAAAGACCACGCTCATGTCATGTTCCACCATGATCAGCGTCTTGCCTGCGGTCACCTTGAGGATCAGGTCGGTGATATAGTCGGTTTCCGTGTTGCTCATCCCCGCTGTTGGTTCATCCAGCATGATGACATCAGCCCCGCCCGCGATGGTGATCCCGATCTCGAGCGCGCGTTGTTCGGCATAAGACAGGGTGCCCGCTGGCAGGTTGCGCCGTTCCAGCAGGTTGATCTGGTCGAGGATGCGGTCCGCGCCCTCGGTCAGATCGCGCGACCGGTTTACCAGATTCCAGAAGCTGTATTTATAGCCCTGCGACCACAACAGCGCGCAGCGGACATTTTCAAATACGCTCATCGCCGGAAAGATGTTGGTGATCTGGAATGACCGGCTAAGGCCCTTGCGGTTGATCTGGTAGGGTTCGAGCCCCGCCAGATCCTCGCCATGGAGCTTGACCGTTCCAGCCGACGGCGCAAACCGTGCGGTGATCAGGTTGAACAGTGTCGATTTACCGGCCCCGTTTGGCCCGATCACGGCGTGGCGCTCTGCCTTGCCGATGCTCAGGTCGATGCCGCGGATGATTTCGGCCTTGCCAAAACTTTTCTTGAGGCCGGTCAGTTCAAGTGCGGGTGTGCTCATGACGCGCCTCCTGCTGTGTTTGCTTCACTCCATGCTTCTTTCAGCGCGGGTGCTGTGGCCTTGGCGATGCCAAGCCCGATCAGCGTTATCGCACCGGCCACCAGCCACGGCATCAGCGTATGGCTGTCAAACGTGGTCCAGAAGACGGTCATCTCGTTGTCGCCAGTGGCCCCGTGACGGTAGTGGAACGTCATCTCGACCAAGGCGGCCAGCCCCATCAAACCGATCGCCGCAGGGAGCAGAGTCTTGAGATAGGGCATGACCAGCGTTGATGCCTTGCCCAGCTTGAATACAGGCACGTGCATCATCAGCAGACCTGCCAGACCACCGGGGAAGAACATCACCGTGGATAGGAACAGGATGCCCGCATAAAAGGCCCAAAGCTCTGTCGAAAGGCTCAGAACGGTTTGCAGCAACGTAAAGGCGATGGCCCCGATGATTGGCCCGAAAAAGAACCCGACACCGCCCAGGAAGGTCACCAACAGGATGATCCCCGATGAAGTCGTGTTCAGGTTTTCCTCGGTCACGATTTCATAGTTGATCGCAAACAGGCCACCCGCCACACCGGCAAAGAAGCCCGAGGCGACAAAGCTGTAAAAACGTACCCACCGCGAGGAATAGCCCAGAAACTCTGCCCGTTCAGGGTTGTCGCGCACGGCGTTTGCCATACGGCCCACGGGTGTGCGGCTCCACAGATACATGAGCGCGGCAGAGACCACGACCCAGCCTGCGGTCAGGTAATAAACCTCGATCTGTTGCAGGAACTCTACGCCAAAGAAGGGCTGCGCATAAGTGCGGTTGCCGCTGATGCCCTCTTCGCCGCCAAAGAATGCGACGATGATAACCGAACAGGCGGCAATCAATTCACCGACACCCAAGGAGATCATGGCGAATACCGTGCCCGCGTTGCGGGTTGAAAACGCACCGACAATCATCGCCAGCCCCATGCCGAACAGCCCGCCAAACACCGGCAGGATCACCAGCGGGATGGTCGAGAAGAAATCGGACATGTTCATGATGTGCATAGAGGCAAAACCGCCCACGCCAGCATAGACCGCATGACCAAAGGACAGCATGCCCCCCTGCCCGAGCAGCAGTTATAGGCCAGCGCAAAGACGATTGTGATCGACATCTGGTTCATGATCGTCAGCGCCGAGTTATTGGTAAATACCATCGGCATAATGGCCAGCACGACAGAGGCAATGACCCAGGGGGCCAGTGTCAGCACCAGCGAACCTGACCGCATACGCTGCGCGGGTTTGGACGGGTCCGTGGTGATCTGCTCTTCGGGGCGGGCGCCTTTTGGAACGTCGGTTCTTGGATCTGAAACTGTCATGAGCTGCGCTTTCCGAAAAGACCTGCCGGGCGGAAGATGAGGATCAGCACCATCAGGATATAGGGCAAGATGTCGGCGATCTGCGGGCTAGTGAGGCTCCAGAAGTCGCGGAATATGCTGTCATCCAGGCTCTCGGGTTTCGAAATGCCCAAGCCAATCAGAATATTCTCCATCTCGATGTTGTAGGATTTGGCGAATGTCGTGATCCAGCCGATCAAGAGCGACGCGATCAACGCCCCCCACAGCGACCCAAGGCCGCCGATCACGATGGTCACAAACACGATCGACCCCAGCACAAAGGCCATCCCCGGGAAGGTCCCAAGGACCGGTCCGGCAATTACACCGGCCACACCGGCCAGCGCCGTGCCAACCCCGAAGACGCCCATAAAGATCAGCGGCACGTTGTGGCCCAAGGCTTCGACCGTGCGCGGATAGCTAAGCGCGGCCTGAATAATCATGCCGACGCGTGTTTTGGTCAGCACGTAAAGCAGCCCGATGAAGATGCTGATCGAGATGAAGATCATGAAAATCTTATATGCGGGGATCGAGTTCCCCGAGATCGCAAACGCGGTAAAGTTCAACGCGTCAGGAACGGAATAGGGCAGTTGGTTCTTGCCCCAGATAAATTGCACCAGTTCTTCGATCAGCAACGCCAGACCAAAGGTAAAGATCAGCTCGGGCACGTGCCCGTATTGGTGAACGCGGCGCAGGCCGTATCGTTCAACACCGGCCCCCAATACCCCCACAACAAGTGGCGCGATCAGAAGCCCCATCCAGAATCCAAGCGCGATACTGATCTGGTAAGCGAAATAGGCGCCAAGCATATAAAAGCTGGCGTGAGCGAAGTTCAAAACGCCCATCATCGAAAAGATAAGGGTCAGACCGGCGGAAAGCATGAACAACAGCAATCCAGTAACCAGCCCGTCGATGAGGTTGACGAGAATGAGGTCCATGAGGCCCCTCCAGTAGTGTGGTGGCAAGGTGCAAAGGGGTCCGCCTGCACACGCAGACGGACCCGAGAAAAATCGCCTTATTCGGGGCGTTTCATCTCGCAGGTTGTCGGGCTGTCCATCGACGCCATTTCGACGGTCGATTCAGTCACGACACCAAATCCGGACTGATCAAAGTCGAAATCCAGGTTCTCGTTTGTGTGGACGCCGACGTGCATGTCTTGAATGATCTGGTGATCCTGAGGACGCATAAACAGTTTGCCGCCCCACATGCTGTCGTATTCCATGCCTTCTAGCTTGCCAGCAACGGCAACAACATCTGTCGCGCTGCCCGCCTCGGTGATGGCTTGGGCCAGCATGCCGATGGTGTTGAAGATACGGCTTTGGTCAATGTTGCCGTCCGGATATTTCTCAAGGAACGCGTTGTATGTCTCGCGTGCTTCTTCCGTAGCAATCGGGTTGATGCTGCCCTGAGAGATCAGGCGGATCTTGTCTTTACCGCTTTCACCAAAGGCGGCGGTGATGCCGGAACCCGCAGCGTAGTAGGTATAGATCGGACCCTCGAAACCGTTGTCGATGATCGCTTTACCAATGCCCAGCATGTCTGCGCCCCAGTTGCCGGTGATCACGGCATCCGCGCCAGAGGAAACCACCTTGCGCGCATAAGGCGTAAAGTCTTTTACCTTGCCGATGGGGTGCAGTTCGTCACCGACGACTTCGATGCCGTCACCTTTCGCGCCCAGCATTTCATTGGCGGCCGCAGACACAGCCTTACCAAAGGAATAATCCTGCCCGATGATGTAGACTTTCTTGATGCTGTCGTCCTGAACGATCACATCGGTCAACGCATCCATCTTGATGTCGGAATTTGCGTCGAAACGGAAATGCCAGAAGTTACATTTGTCATTGGTCAGCGCAGGGTCCACAGCGGCGTAGTTCAGGAACAGAACACGGCTGTCGGGGTTGCGGCGGTTGTGCTTGTCGATCGCTTCGGTCAAGGCGTTCGCAACGCCCGAGGAGTTCCCCTGAACGATATAGCGTGCGCCTTGGTCAATCGCGACCTGCAGCTGAATAAGGGATTCTTTGGGGCTGATCTTGTTATCAAAGGCCAGCACTTCCATTTGCTGGCCATCCAGCAAACCACCTTTGTCGTTCACCATGTAGTCAGCCGCGAATTCGAACTGATGCAAACCGTTTGTACCGGTGCTTGCGAATGGACCGGACAGCGGATCAATGAACGCGATTTTGATATTTTCGGCAAAGGCTGCGCTCGCGCCAATGACCAAAGAAAGCGCGGAAACCGCGCCGTACTTAGCGATATTTTTCATTTCAATCCTCCCAAGGACGGCCCGGCGCTTTTTGCGTTTTTTAGAATGCCAGACCTTGGAAAGAACCTTGCATAATGCGGTTTATTGTCAAGCGCCTCTATTCATAAGTTGCGAGGTGATACCGTTCTTCATGCCATATCTTGCGTGACAGCAGGTGTTTGAATTCCAACGCAGCTGGGGCTGCGCCGGGATTTTTCTCAACAGGCGTACAAATAACGTGTTGATACTAAATAGATAAATAAA
The DNA here is from genome assembly GCF_053474885.1 of Sulfitobacter sp. M13. NCBI lineage: Bacteria > Pseudomonadati > Pseudomonadota > Alphaproteobacteria > Rhodobacterales > Roseobacteraceae > Sulfitobacter > Sulfitobacter sp. M13. Next base: position 11,958 of record NZ_JBRKBN010000003.1, read on the forward strand.
TCGCGCATTTCTTGGCTGCACACGCCGAATTGTAAGGCTGCCTGACAAGTGTCCGCCGACGGCTCTCGCAAATTTTTTTTCACATAAGAAGATGTGATCCTGACAAATGTCATGGGCTGCGCACTCGGCAAATTCCAGCGGCCGGCATACGGATACATCAGCCTACGCCGCAATCTATACGTTCGGACAAGTTGATTCCCCCGCGCACGGGGGAGCTGCCTAGAACCGGATGCTGATCGCCTGTGCCGCATCCGCCAAAAGCTGTGCATAGGTCGTCTCTAGCTGGCGCTTCTTGACGTGAAATGCCGGTCCGCCGACATTTAGCCCGTAAACTTGCGAGCCGTTCGGCGAAAACACAGGCACCGCTATGCCGTTCACATCGGGGCGCCAGTCACCATAGCTGGAGCAGAATCCTTTGTCCGCAAACTCTGCTACTGCGTTGTCATAGCTGTCACGCGCGCGGGCCTCAAACTCCGAGCCTTCGGCGGCGGCCCAGCGAAAGGCACGGTCGCGGGAGTCGTCTTTCATGCCCATAAGAATGGCCCGACCAATGGCTGAATCGAACAACGGCAGACGCGACCCGACGCGGATTTGCAGGGCCACATCCTCGCGCGAGCGTTTGGTCGCGATATAGACAACATCCAGCCGGTGCACTTCGCCAATGGCGATCGTGACATAGGAATTGGGTCCGTCGCGCAGCTTGCGCATCTCGTCTTGCGCACGGTCGCCGATCTCCTCCGCTGGCCAGTACACCAAAGCCAAGCTGTAAGACGCCCGCACCCAGCCGATATGTGCCTGTGCGGGCTTCGGCGACAAGGTAGTCCAGTTCGACCAGCGTGTGGGTCAGACGCGATACCGTCGCCTTGGGCAGCCCTGTCCGTTCGGAGAAATCCGTGTTGGTCAGGGCCGTTTCATTTTCCCGAAAGCAGCGCAACACATCCAGCCCGCGGGCAAGCGCCGTGACAAAGTTTCTGTCCTTCGTCTCTGCCGGATCTGTTGCGAACTCGTTGGGGGCCATATTATTTGCCTTCCAACGCTTTAAGCCCGTTTTCCGCAAATACCGGCACATAGGCACCGACCTTCATCGCGCGTTCGGGGTTAGAGGCATTGCCGTCCAGCGCACGTTTCAACACGCCCTGGATGATCCCCGCCATGCGGAAGAAGCAGAACGCAAGGTAGAAGCCAAAGTTGTCGATCCCTTCCAACCCGCGGCGTTCGCAGTATTTTGCGATGAATTCAGCATCAGTCGGCACGCCAAGTGCTGCGCGGTCCACCCCGCCAAAGCCGCGCCCTTCGGTGCCCGCGGGCATCTGCCACTGCATGATTACGGCGGCAAGGTCGGCGTAAGGATGGCCAATGGTCGACAGTTCCCAGTCCAGAATGGCCAAGCAATTGGTGCCGTCTTTTTCGAACATCATATTGTCGATGCGATAGTCGCCATGCACCAGCGTGCGCTGCCCGTCGTCTTCTGGGATGCTCGCGGTCAGCTTTTCGATCAGCTGGTTCATCGCGGGCAGATCTTGGGTCTCGGAGGCGCGGTACTGTTTGGTCCAACGCGCGACCTGACGTTCATAGTAGTTACCGGGGGGGCCATAGTCCGACAGGCCAACGGCATCGATATCCACATCGTGCAAAGCCGCCAACACGCGGTTCATCTCGTCGATGACACCGGCGCGGCCTGCCTTGTCCATATCGGGCATGCGCGGGTCCATAAAGTTGCGCCCGTCGATGTGGTCCATGATGTAGAAGGCCGACCCGATTACGTCATCGTCTTCGCACAGCAGGTGCATTTTCGATACGGGGACATCTGTGTCCTGCAACGCTTTTTGTACGCGGAATTCACGGTCAACCGCATGGGCGGATTTCAACAAAACTCCCGGCGGCTTGCGGCGTAGCACATAGTTGCGCGACGGGGTTTTCAGCAGGAAGGTCGGGTTCGATTGCCCCGCCTGAAACTTGGAGACCTCAAGCGGGCCTTCAAAGCCCTCAAGGTGTTCTTCCAGATAGGCGCTGACCTTCGGAATATCGAGTGTCTGGGTGTCTGTGCTCATGGCTACCGTTCCTTAACTATAGGTCAGCATGCCAGCGGTCTGGGCTGACATCAGATGCGGGGTCGCGTTGAATTCATGCAAGAAAAACGCGGACTTGGTGAAGACGAATTTGGTAATTGATGTGTTCTTGATTTGCAGGTTCAAGGTCATCATCATTTTGTGCGGCGCCCCAAGGGATGCAGCTGTAGCTGTCCGATCACGCCGCCCGAGCTTACGGCCAGCACACGCTCGGCCCCTTCGGCACAGGCGATCAGGCGGGCGGCCTCCACGCGGTTGGTAAAGTTGCCCCAGGTTTCGGCTGGGCCTTCGATTTCGTCGGCCTGCCACTGAAAAACGGTCTCGCGCAGGGTGCGAAAATGCACCTTGCGGTCGCCTTTTACCAGATCCGGAACGGCCCCTTTATAGCGCGCGTTCAGCAAGTCCTGGAAATCATATTCATTCAGCCCGGGGTGTGTATCGCCTGCCTCGAACCCCATCGAGGCAAGCGTTTCTTTCTGGCGGGTCAGGGTGCCGGTGATTGTCCGGTCCGGCACCCAGCCTGTATCGCGAAGCAACTGGCCAACGGCCTCGGATTGCCGGTGCCCAAGGTCCGACAGCTTGTCGTAGTTGTCAGCCCCAAAGGACGCCTGACCGTGACGTATGACCAGTAGCTCTCCCATAGCGGTTTACAGAACCTCGAAGAGGCCAGCAGCGCCCATGCCGCCACCGACACACATGGTGCAGACAACGTATTTGGCACCGCGACGCTTGCCTTCGATCAGCGCGTGGCCAACCATGCGCGCGCCCGACATGCCGTAGGGGTGACCGATCGAAATCGCGCCGCCGTCCACGTTCAACAGCTCGTCCGGGATGCCCAGTTTGTCGCGCGAGGCGATGACCTGGCAAGCGAAGGCTTCGTTCAATTCCCACAGACCGATGTCTTCGATCTTGAGCCCGTGTGCTTCAAGAAGTTTCGGCACGGCGTAGATCGGGCCGATGCCCATTTCGTCAGGCTCGCACCCTGCGGCCATCACACCAATGTAGCGGCCCAGTGGCTGAAGACCGCGGCGTTCGGCTTCCTTGGCTTCCATGACCACGGCGGCAGATGCGCCATCGGACAGCTGCGAGGCGTTACCCGCGGTGATGAACTTGCCTTCGGGCAGGTGGATGCCGTCTTTAAATACAGGCTTCAGACCTGCAAGGCTTTCGGCAGTGGTACCAGGACGGTTGCCTTCATCTTTCTCCAAAGTAACTTCGTGCTTGGAAATCTCTTTGGTGGCTTTGTCCTGAACCATCATTGTGGTGGTCATTGCGACGATCTCGTCGTCAAAGCGGCCAGCCTGTTGCGCCTGATGGGTCAGCTCTTGGCTGCGCGCTGCGTATTCGTCTTGCGCTTCGCGGCTGACGTTATAGCGCTCTGCCACGTTTTCAGCTGTTTCCAGCATGGTCATATAGATTTCGGGCTTGTTCTGCTTGAGCCATGGATCCGCACTGACGCGCATTTCTGCTGTCTGCACCATGGAAATGCTGTCGACACCGCCGCCGATGACAATATCCATGCCGTCGGTGATAACCTGCTTGGCTGCGGTGGCAATTGCCATCATGCCCGAGGCACACTGACGGTCCAGCGACATGCCTGCAACGGTCACCGGCAGACCCGCGCGAATGGCGGCCTGACGCGCAATGTTGCCCGCCTGATGGCCCTGCTGCAATGCTGAACCGAACACGCAGTCAGAGATTTCCGAGCCGTCAAGCCCGGCCCGCTTCACAGCGTGCTCGATGGCATGCGCGGCAAGCGCCTGTGGTGTGGTTGCGTTGAACGCACCGCGATAGGCTTTGCCAATCGGGGTACGGGCTGTGGATACGATTACTGCGTCACGCATGGTGATCTCCCTTTGAAATTTCGTCTGTTAGCCCCAATCCAGATCAAGACCTTGGGCCTTGGCTGCATTGAGAGCGTATTTCTTGGTTTGACTAAAGGCATCGGTCAGCTCTTGCTGGCCTGTCTCGTCGGTGATTTTGTCGAAAGCGGATGCGACACCTTCAGGGGTATTCTCGTCGCCGGTCAAGGTCACGCCTTCCGTTTCGTAAATACGGGTTTGAGCGAACCCGCCTGCCCCTGCGCCAAGGATCACGCGGCTGGGGCCATCCTCGCTGACCAGGTACAGCAGGCCGGGGGTGATGGTTTCGGGGGCCAGCAACGCCTGCGCCTGTTCGGGCAGCAGATCGGCGGTCATCCGTGTGGCGGCGGTGGGCGCCAGCGTGTTGACGCGGATATTGTCGCGCGCGCCTTCAAGGTGCAGCACGTTCATCAGCCCCATCATCGCCGCTTTGGCCGCGCCATAGTTGGACTGACCAAAGTTGCCATAAAGCCCCGACGCCGAGGATGTCAGCACGATGCGCCCGTATTTTTGTTGGCGCATGATCGGCCAGCAGGCGTGGGTGACATTCGCCGACCCGATCAAATGGACGTCGACGACCTTGCGGAAATCAGACATCTCCATTTTCGAGAACGTCTTGTCCCGCAGGATGCCTGCGTTGTTCACCACAATGTCGACGCGGCCCCAGGCGTCCATGACCTGCGCGACCATATCCTTGACGCCGGCTTCGTCCGACACATCACAGCCATGGGCCATCGCTTCGCCGCCCGCGTCGCGGATTTCCTGCGCGACCGCTTCTGCGGCAGCCGAGGATGCCCCCTGCGTCGGTTGTCACACCCAGATCGTTGACCATGACACGTGCACCACGCGCTGCCAAACCAAGCGCATGACTGCGCCCCAGACCGGTGCCCGCGCCGGTAACAATGGCCACGCGATTGTTAAAACGAATTTCCATCATCGCCCCTTAGTGCAGTGCTTGTTCAAAGATGTTCGGCCCGCTCATCACATTGATGCCGCCGCTGACAGGCACCACGGCACCCGTGATATAGGCCCCGCCTTTGCCGCATAGAAACAACATGCAGCCCGCGATATCCGTATCGGTCCCCACGCGGCGCAAGGGCACGTCGTCGCCCACCTTGCTGCGCATGCCTTCGTCATGGGTCGCAAAAGCGGTCATGCGCGACACGAACGGTCCGGGGGCCAAAGCGTTCACCGTGATCCCATCGCCCGCCAGTTCCTTGGCAAGGATCTTGCTCAGGTGGATCACCGCGGCTTTCGAGGCGGAGTAGCTGTAGGCGCCGTCGCCCATCTCGCGTTCGCCCATGACAGAACCGACGTTCACAACCCGCGCCGGATCTTCGATCGTCGCGTTCACCTTGAGCAGTGGCAGCAGTTTTTGCGTCAGATCAAATAGGCCCGCGACATTCACGTCCATGACCTTGCCCCAGGCTTTGAACGGAAAGTCACCCAAAGGTGCGCCCCAAGTGATACCCGCGTTGTTCATCAAAATATCGAGGCTCTCGGTGCGTTCCTTCACGGCTGCAACCATCGCGTCGACACCTTCTTCGGTGCCTACATCGCCCGCGAACCCCTCGGCTGAGCCAGAGGCCCCGAGCGCGTTCAGTTCTTTTGCAACAGCCTCGCAGGCCTCTCCCTTACGGCTGGCGATCAGCACGCGGGCACCGGCACGCACCAGCGCCTCGGCCGCCATCCGGCCAATCCCGGTCGCCCCGCCTGTGACCAGCGCGGTTTTGCCCTCGAGCCCGAAAAGTGCTTGAATATCCATGACTTAGAATCCTCTGTGCTTGGCGACTTGGGCGGCGTGATAGCCGTAGTCCCCCAGCCATTCGGCGCCAACGCGGGCGCGCTTCATGTAAAATCCGATGTCGAAAGCATCGGTCATGCCGATCCCGCCGTGCATCTGTACCCCTTCGATCACCGCCAGCTTGGCCGTCGATGTCGCGCGGGCCTTGGCCAGCGATACAGCCATGGTGGCATTGTCGGGATCTTCGTCCAGCTTGCGCCCCGCGTGCAGCACGGCAGAGGCGGTGACCTCGATCTCGCACCACAGGTGGGCGGCGCGATGTTGCAAGGCTTGGAATGTGCCGATCAATGTGCCGAATTGCTTGCGCTCTTTCAGATAACCAACGGTCATCCCGAACGCCCCCGCAGCGACGCCGGCCATTTCGGCGGCCAGTGCGGCCTGTCCTGCCTCGATCGCGGGTTTGAGCACGGTCATGGCGTCGTCGACCTGACCCAGCACATCATCGCCCGTCGCTTCGACATTGTCGAAGTCGATCCGCGCCGAGTCGCGTGCGTCGATCATGTTCTGCGCATTGCGCGTGATGCCCGCACGGTCTGCGGGAATGTCGAACAGGGTCAGACCATTGTCGGTCTTGGCCAGCACCAGCAAACGGTCTGACAAAGCACCATCCACGACAAAGGTCTTCTTGCCCGTCAGGCGAAAACCGTTGCCTTCGGATGTGGCAACCATCGCGGTGGCGTTTGGGTCGAACTTCGATGTCTCATCCACCGCCAGCGCATAAGTCGCGTCACCGCTGGCAATCTTGGCGAGTGCAGCTTCGGCGCGCGCGTCGCTGACGTTGCGCAGGGCTGTTGCGGCGATCACCGCTGTCGAAAGGAAGGGGCTAACGGCCAGCGTCTTGCCCATTTCTTGCGCCAGAATACCCGCAGCAGCATGGCCCATATCGACACCACCTGCGCTTTCAGGAACCAGCACACCGGCCCATCCCATCGCGGCCATCTCTTTCCACATCTTGGCGTCATGCGTTTTGCCCGCATCACGCAGGTCGCGGAATGCTTTGACGGGGGCGGATTTATCAAGGAAACCGCGCGCTGCATCGACCAGCATGGTTTCGTCTTCTGTTAATACTAATTTTACCATGATCTTACCCCGGAAGCCCAAGCACGCGGCGGGAGATAATGCTCAGCATTACCTCGCTTGTGCCGCCTTCGATTGAATTGGCCTTTGTGCGCAGCCAGTCCGCCGGACGGTTGCCCAACGGCCCGTCCCATTCCAGCGCATCGCTGCCGCCTGCGGCCATCAGCAATTCATGGCGCTGCATGTTCAGCTCTGTGCCCATGTATTTCAGCATCGCGGACGCATTGCCTGCGCCAGTGCCGGCTTCGGCTTGGTCTTTGTAGCGTTCAAGCGTGAGCCCAATGGCGAGCGCGTCAACCTCGCAGCGCATCGCGTCAGCGCGCAGCACGGTGTCCATCTCTTGCCCCTCGGCCAAAGATTCGTTCAGCACCGCACCAAGTGCGCGACCGCCCGACAGCCCTTGCCCGCCGCCCGAGATCATCTCGCGCTCGTGGGTCAGCAGGTATTTTGCAACATCCCAACCGCGGTTCTCTTCGCCAACGATCCGGTTCTTGGGCACCTTTACATTGGTAAAGAACGTTTCGCAGAACACGGACGCACCGGAAATCAACTTGATCGGGCGGGTTTCGACGCCGTCGTCTTCCATGTCGATCAGCAGAAAGGAAATGCCGTTATGCTTGGATGCATCACGGTCAGTGCGGATCAGCGCAAAAATCCAGTCGGCTTTGTCGGCATAAGAGGTCCAGATTTTCTGGCCGTTCACCAGCCAATGGTCGCCCTTGTCCTCGCCCTTGGTCTGGACACTGGCCAGATCGGACCCGGCGCCCGGCTCGGAATAGCCCTGACACCAGCGGACTTCACCACGTGCGATCGGGGGCAAATAATGCAGTTTCTGCTCATGCGTGCCAAAGTGCAGCAAGGCGGGCCCAAGCATCCAGATACCAAAGCTTTGCAACGGGTTGCGCGCCTCGATCCGGTCCATCTCTTCTTTGAAAATCTTTTCCTGCGCGCGGTTCATCCCCGCCCCGCCGTACTCAACGGGCCATGTGGGCACGGTATAGCCCTTGGACGCGGCGCGCTCTAACCAGACGCGTTGCGCGTCGGATTCGAACTCAAAATTCTTGCCACCCCAGCATATCGATGCTTCACTCGGCTCACCGCCGCGCATTTCAGCTGGGCAGTTTGCCTCAAGCCAAACGCGCAACTCCGCGCGGAAACCCTCCAGTTCCTGTTCGGACTGCATCTTATCTCCCCCCTCGTTTTGCGAACTCCAATTCCGCACTGCAAAATTGCATTTCGAAATTCGATTGACAAGACAGTTTCTGAACGCGCCTATTGCTTTGCAAATTCTAGAGGAGGAAAGACCCGATGAAAGCCATGCTTAGCACTGCCCCCGGCGGCCCCGAAACACTGGAACTGACCGAGCTGCCACAGCCCGAACCCAAGAAAGGGCAGGTCCGAATCCGTGTGCGTGCGGCGGGGCTGAACTTCCCTGACACCTTGATTATCAAGGATCTTTACCAGATGAAGCCGCAACGCCCCTTTGCCCCAGGTGGTGAAGTCGCCGGTGATGTGGACGCCGTGGGAGAGGGCGTTTCCAACGTGGCAGTCGGGGACCGTGTCTTGGCAATGACCGGCTTTGGCGGCTTTGCGACAGACATCATTGTTGACGCGGAACGGGTCATGAATATCCCAGACGCGATGCCATATGACGAAGCGTCATGTCTGGTTCTGACCTATGGGACCTCACATCACGCCCTAAAAAACCGGGCCGAAATCCAGCCCGGCGAATCTTTGCTGATCATGGGCGCTGCGGGTGGTGTCGGTGCCGCCGCGATCGAACTGGCCAAAGCTTCGGGCGTGCGGGTCATCGCCGCGGTATCGTCGGAAGAAAAAGCGCAGTTCTGTCGTGATTTAGGCGCCGATGAAACGATCATCTACAGCCGCGACATGGACGACCGCGCCACGCAAAAAGCCTTCTCGGACGAGATCAAGAAGCTGTCGGGCGGCGAAGGCGTCGATGTGGTCTATGACGCCGTCGGCGGTGCCTATGCAGAACCCGCTGTGCGCGCGCTGGCCTGGAAAGGCCGCTATCTGGTCGTAGGCTTCCCCGCTGGCATCCCCAAAATCCCACTGAACCTGACGTTGCTGAAAGGCTCGCAGATCATGGGTGTTTTCTGGGGCGCGCATACGGCACGTGAACCCAAGGTACATGCCGAAAACATGGCCGATCTGTTCCGCATGTATGCTGACGGTCAGATCAAACCGCGCATCTCGGCCCGCTTCCCGCTGGAGAAAGCCGCCGACGCGTTGAACCTGATGCAAGACCGCAAGGTGCAGGGCAAAGTCGTTTTGGATGTTCAGTAATCAAGAGGGACAATCAAAATGACCAACACACAAATTGTTATCGCAGAGCTGCCCAGCGATTCGCTGACAGCTGAGCATTTCAAACAGACCACCACCGATATGCCCGTGGCGGGTGACGGGCAGGTGCTGCTCAAGGTGATCCTGATGTCCATCGACGCGGCCAACCGGTCGTGGATGAAGGGGGCCACCTACCGCGCCGCTGTAAACGCGGGCGACGCCATGCCGACCTATGCGATCTGCGAAGTCGTCGAAAGCAACAGCGACCGTCTGGCCGTGGGCGATATCGTCGCGTCCGAGGCGACTTGGTCGACCTTTGTCGCTGCTGATGCGCGGAAATGCGAGAAACTGCCCAATGTGCCGCAACTGTCGAACCTGATGTCTGTTTACGGCATCGCGGGCAAAACCGCCTACCACGGGCTGATCTCGGTCGGGCAACCGGTCGCGGGTGAAACCGTGCTGGTGTCGGCTGCGGCGGGGTCGGTCGGCGGCTATGTCGGTCAGATCGCCAAGGCGCTTGGCTGTCGGGTCGTGGGCATCGCCGGTGGGGCGGAAAAATGCAAATGGGTGACGGAAGAATTGGGCTTTGACGCCTGCATCGACTACCGCGCGCCTGGCATGTCCAAGGCCCTGCGCGCCGCCTGCCCCGATGGGGTAGACGTGTATTTCGACAACGTTGGTGGCACCGTGCTCGAGGCGGCGTTGTTTGCGATGAACGAAAAAGGCCGCGTGGTGTGCTGCGGTGCCGTCAGCCAGTATGACACGGAAATCCCCACCGGCCCGCGCAACCTGCCCGGTCTGGTCGTGGTCAAGCGTCTGCGCATGGAGGGGTTCATCGTGATGGACTGGACCCAGAACGACGCCAAGGCGCTGCGGGCGTTGCAGACTTGGGTGAAGGCGGGCCAGATCAAGGTAACCGAAGATATCATCGACGGACTGGAAAACGCGCCACAAGCGTTGATCGGTCTGCTGGCCGGTGAAAACAAAGGCAAGCGCATGGTGCGTGTTGCCGCTGACCCATCCTGAAGGAGCATTACCCATGTCTGCACTGAAAGAGGCGTTTGCCCATAGTGAAACGCTGATCGGGACCGAGGTCGGTGTCTCTGATTGGATCACGGTGGATCAAGAGATGATCGACCAATTCGCCAAAACCACCCACGATATGCAGTGGATCCACATCGACCCCGAACGCGCGGCGGCGGAAACGCCCTTTGGCGGGACCATCGCGCACGGGTTCCTGACCCTGTCGCTCGCCAGCCGCTTTGCCTATGATTGCTTTAACATGATGCCCGGACAGGTGATGGGCATCAACTATGGCATGAACAAGCTGCGGTTTCTGACACCGGTCAAAGCGGGCTCACGCCTGCGGGGGCGGTTTACGCTGCAAAAGGTCACGGCACGCAACGCCACCGATATGCTGCGCGAAAACCTGCTGACGATCGAAATCGAAGGCGTCGAGACACCCGCGATGGTGGCCGAATGGCTTGGGCTGGCAGTTTTCAAGGACTAATTTTTACGACCAGAACGACAAAGGGCCACGCAATCCTGCGCGGCCCTTTGCTTTTGTGGAGCGCGGATTACCCCGCAGGGCAGGCCGCACCGGTTTCAATCCAGGCTTTGGTCAGCGCGCCAAAGATTTCCTGACTGCCCGGGGCGGGCTCGCGCCCCTCGCCCGGATGCCACCCCCAACCGACCAACCCGTCTTCGGCGTTATGCTCGTGCAGCTCTGCCAAGGACCGCCCGCCATTGCGTTCTTCGTCTTTGATCTGGGCACAAATCTCGGCGGCGGATTTGCCAATCCAACCCATTTCAATCGGGGCAAGCTGCCAAGGCGTATGGCCGGGGATCGACCCGCCCCCTGCGGCAAAGGTCATGTTTTGATCACCGTGGCAGGTGGTGCAGCGCATGCCCGGCGCACCAAAGTCTGCCTCCCCGCGCACAACGGGGGGCTCGTGCATCTGCATATCCATCCCTTGCCGCGGAGAATTATCGACAGGGTGACAGTTCAGGCAGCGCGGATGCCCGATCACCACCATCATTTCCTCGAACAGCGCGGTAGAACGTTCCGCCTCCCCTTCGATGGCATCAAACTCGTTGACCGTGCGCAGACCGTTGACGGTTTCTGCCATAACGGGGCCTGCCATTAGCGCAGCGATGGCCATGATTTTCAGCGTCTTCTTCATGGCTTACACTCCTACGGATTTGCTAAAGGGCAGTTTCGTCACAGCCTGGCCCGTCAGGGCGCGCCATGCGTTTGCAACCGCCGGACCTACCGGCGGCAGACCGGGCTCACCGATGCCTGTGGGGTCATTGTCGCTTTGAATGATGGCGACCTCTACCTCAGGCATCTCGTTGATGCGCAGCATGCGGTAGGTGTCAAAGTTGCGTTCCACGATGGTGCCGCCCTCGCCAAGTGTGACCTCGTCGAACAGAACCGAGCCCAGACCATAGCCCGCCCCGCCTTCGATCTGCGCACGGATGACGTTGGGGTTCACGGCGACACCACAATCGACAGCGCACCAGATCTTATGGACCTTGGGGAACCCGCCCTGATCCGACACTTCGACGATCTGGGCCACATAGGTGTTAAAGCTCTCGTGCACGGCGACGCCGTAGGCGCGATCCCCCTTGACCTTGGTGCCGTCCCAGCCCGCAAGCTCGGCCACCTTCTCCAACACGCCACGGTCGCGACCGGCATCGCCTTTCATCAGGTCCAAACGCCCCTGAACCGGGTCCTTGGCCCCTGCCTCGAGCAGTTGATCCAAAAACACTTCGGTCGCATAGCCGGTGTGCGAATGACCGACAGAGCGCCACCAAAGCACCGACACGGGGCTGTCCTGCCGGACCCAATCGACCTTAAGCGCAGGCAGATCATACGGCATTTTCGTCGCGCCCTCATAAGAGGTCGGGTCCATGCCGTCTTTCATCATTGCTTCCATCGGACCACCGGCCATGATGGATTGGTTCACCACCACGTCATGCCAACCAACGATATTGCCGTCAGCGTCCAAGCCGCCCTTCATCTTGTGCACGGTCAGCGGACGATAATAGCCGCCGGTCATGTCATCTTCTCGCGTCCAAAGCAGTTTCCATGACCCGTTGCCGCCTGCGGCTTTCGCGATTTCGGCGACTTCGGCGGCGACATGGGACGTGGGCTGCGCACGGCGGCCAAAGCTGCCCCCCGCGAACATAACGTTGATCCGCACATCAGACGGGTCAATTCCCAGCGTGGCTGCCAGCGTCGGCTTGTCGAGCGAGGGAAACTGCGAGCCCATCCAGAGCTCGGCCTTGCCGTCGGTCATTTCAAGCACGGCGTCCAGCGGTTCGAGTGCGGCATGGGCAAGATAGGGGAAGTGGAATTCTGCCTCGATCACCTGAGCGGCCCCGTCGATCCCTTTCATGGCGTCGCCGATCTCTTCGGCGGCACGGCCCCCTTCTGCAGCGGCGCGGGAAAAATCAGCGTAGATCTGTTCGGTCGACCGCGTTTCGGCCTTGCTGTCGTCCCACGTCACGCTCAACGCCTCGCGCCCTTTCAGCGCGGCACCGGTGTTTTTCGCATAAACGGCAACGCCTTGCGGGATCTCGCGCACCGCGATCACGCCGGGTACCTTCAGCGCATCGGTATCGTCAAAGCTGGCCACGACAGCGCCCATCTTGTCAGGATGGGCGACGACGACGGTCTCCATTCCGTCGCGGTACACATCCATCGTGTATTCCGCCTTGCCGGTCGTCTTGGCGTGGGTATCCAGCTTGGGCACATCGGTCCCGATCAGGATAAAATCCTTGGCCTGCTTCAACTTGGGCTCCGCAGGTGCCGTCATAGTCGCGGCTTTCTCGGCGAAGGCACCAAAGCCCGCTTCGGTGCCCTTGGCGTGAGAAATGCGCCCCTTCGATACGGTAATCTCGGACGCGGGCACGCCCCATTCCGCGGCGGCAGCATCCACCAGCATCGCGCGCGCAGCGGCGCCGGCTTTGCGCATCTGCAGATAGCTGTTCGCCATCGCCGTGGACCCGCCTGTCCCCTGCAATCCGAACAAGGAATTGGCGTAGAGTTCATCATTGGCCGGCGCACTTTGAGCGCGCATCTGCGACCAGTCGGCGTCCAACTCTTCGGCCACCAAGGTCGCGAGACCGGTGTTCGGCCCCTGACCGAATTCGATATGCTTGATGATGACCGTCACCGTGTCATCCGGCGCGACGCGGACAAATGCGTTTGGTGCGAAGGTAGCCGGATCAGCCGACGGATCAAAAGCGGTCGCGGCACCGGATTGGGCGCGTGATTTTTCCGGCAGAACAACACCGATCACCAGACCGGCAGAAGCCGTTGACAGAAAACCGCGACGGGAAAGCTTTGAAGTGTTCATGTCTTAACCCTCCAGCTCTTTGGCGGCGTTCTTGATCGCGGCGCGGATACGAACATAGGTGGCGCAGCGGCAGATATTGCCGGCCATCGCATTATCGATATCCTCGTCCGTTGGGTTCGGGATCTCGCGCAGCAGGGCCGTGGCGCTCATGACCTGTCCGGATTGACACCAACCGCACTGGGGCACGTCGATCGCTTCCCATGCGGCCTGTACGGCGCGCGCTTCGCGGCCTTCGACCGCTTCGATGGTGGTCACGTAAGACCCTTCGACCATCGAGATCGGGGTGACACAGCTGCGACGGGTCATTCCGTTCAGCTCGACGGTGCAGGCGCCGCATTGGGCGATGCCACAGCCGAATTTCGTGCCGGTCAGCCGCATGTCATCGCGCAGCACCCACAAAAGAGGCGTGTCGTCGGGCGCGTCGACGCTCACCTCTTTGCCGTTCAGGGTAAAGTTGATCATGCTGGCTATTCCTTCAAGCTGTTGGCGGATGGCGTGGAATCTTGGTGCTTCCCTCGGAGAGGGAATTAGCCCGCGAAGGGGCGTCGTCAATGACCCGACATGCCAAAGGCGGAGATAACACAAGGGTACCTCCGCCAGATTTTCATCGCCGGTGATGCGGGCTTAATCGTTGGTGGTCTTGGCCGGATCCTTGCCGGTGAAACGGGCCACCATGGCAAAGAAATAGGGCACGAACAGCACACCCAGTACGGTCGCGGCAATCGTACCGGCCAGCACACCGGCCCCGATGGCCGTACGCCCGCCAGACCCGGCACCCGTGCTAAGAACCAGCGGCAAGACCCCCAATGAGAACGCCATAGAGGTCATTATGATCGGGCGGAACCGTTGCCGTGCTGCATCAATGGCGGCATCAAAAATGCTCTCGCCGTCTCGGCGTCTGTCGCGGGCAAACTCGACGATCAGGATCGCGTTTTTGCCCGTCAGACCCACGACGGTCAGCAGCCCCACCTGAAAGAAGACGCCATTTTCGAACCCGCCCAGATACGCACCCGTCAACGTCCCAAGGATACCAATCGGCATCGCGAGCATCACCGCAAAGGGGATCGACCAGCTTTCATACAGCGCCGCCAGCGCTAGGAAAATCGCTGCAAGCGACAGACCATACAACAGCGGTGCCTGATTGCCGCTTTCTTGTTCTTCCAGCGACAGACCCGTCCACGCGATCTGGAAACCGGGGGGCAACTGCGTCACCAGACGTTCCAGCTCTGCGATGGCTTCGCCGGTGCTGACCCCCGGCGCGGGGGACCCCTGAATTTGCATCGCGGGGATGCCGTTATAGCGGTTCACCCCTTGCGGCCCGTAAGCCCAGCTCCCTTCGGCAAAGTTCGAGAAGGGCACCAACCCGCCGCTGTCATTGCGCACGCGCCATTTCTCAAGATCCGAAGGGACCGCCCGTGCCGCGGCCTCGCCCTGCACATAGACCCGCTTGATCCGCCCTTCATCGACAAAGTCATTCACATAGCGACCCGCCCAAGCGATGGTCAGCAGCGTGCCCACATCCGTGGCGCTGACCCCCATCGCCCCGGCACGGCGCCAGTCGATATCCAGATTGAACTGCGCCGCATCCTCTAACCCGCTGGGGCGGGCAGAGGCGATGAGCGGGCTTTGCGCCGCCATGCCCAACAGTTGGTTGCGCGCCTCTAGCAATTGCTCGTGGCTTTGCCCGCCGCGCCCTTGCAGATAGAAATCAAAGCCGGATACATTGCCAAGCTGGCTGACCGAGGGCGGCACGATGGGAAACACCATGGCGTCCTGAATTTGGCTGAATGCACCAAACGCCCGACCGGCCACCGCCTGCACGCTTTGCGCCGCGGCGGTGCGTTCTTCCCAGTCTTTTAGCCGCACAAAGACCAGACCAAGGTTTTGCCCTTGGCCCGCAAAGCTGAAGCCAACCACGCCAAACACGGATTCAACGACGTCATCCTCGTTTTCCAGATAGTAGTTTTCGACCTGTTTGATGACCTCGAGCGTGCGCTCCGCCGTGGCCCCGGTCGGGGCTTGCACCAGCGTGAACAAGGTGCCCTGATCTTCGGCAGGCAAGAACCCTGCGGGCGTGCGGATGAACAAGAACACCATCGCAGCGATGATCGCCAGATAGACCAGCCCGACCCGCAGCGGACGGCGCACCAGCCAGCCGACCGTGCCGGTGTACCCGCCCAGCGTTTTGTCAAAACCGCGGTTGAACAGGCCAAAGAACCCGCGCCGCTTCTCGTGGCTGCCCTGCTTGAGCAGCGACGCACAGAGCGCCGGCGTCAGAGTCAGGGCCACCACCACCGACAATGTCATGGCCGAGATGATGGTGATCGAGAACTGCTTGTAGATCACCCCCGTCGAGCCCGGGAAAAACGCCATCGGCACGAAAACCGCAGACAAAACCACAGCGATGCCGATCAAGGCACCGGTGATCTGGTCCATCGATTTGCGCGTCGCTTCCAGCGGACCGATGTGTTCCTGTTCCATGATGCGTTCGACATTTTCGACGACAACAATCGCGTCATCCACCAACAGACCAATCGCCAGCACCATGCCCAACATCGTCAGCGTGTTGATCGAAAACCCAAAGGCCGCCAGCACCCCGAATGTCCCCAGCAACACGACCGGCACGGCAAGCGTCGGAATTAGCGTGGCGCGAATGTTCTGCAAGAACAGATACATAACGATGAACACCAACACGATCGCCTCGATCAGGGTCTTGATCACCTCTTCGATAGAGATTTTGACGAAAGGCGTTGTATCGAAGGGCACAACATAGCTGACTCCCTCGGGGAAAAAGCCCGACAGTTCCTCGATCCGCTGTTCGACGGCGGCAGCCGTATCCAGTGCGTTGGCACCCGGTGCGAGGCTGACCGCCATGCCGGTCGCGGCATTGCGATTATAGCGCGAGATTGTGGCATAGCTTTCCGCACCGATCTCTACCCGCGCAACATCATTCAGCAACACCAGCCCACCGTTGGTTTCCGCACGCAGCACGATCTGGCGGAAATCCTCGGGACTGGTCAGCAGGGATTGTGCCGTGATCGTAGCGTTCAGCGCCTGCCCTTCGACCGCGGGACGGCTGCCAAAAGACCCCGCCGAAATTTGCGCGTTCTCGGCCGAAACGGCTGCGACGATGTCGGATGGGGTCAGCTCGAACGCGGCAAGCTTTACGGGGTCAAGCCAGATGCGCATGGCGTATTGCGCCCCGAACACCTGCACGCTGCCCACGCCTTCGACGCGGCTGATCTCATTGACCAGATTGGATTGCATATAATCGCCAAGGTCAGTCGCATCATATTGGCCGTTCTCGGCAATCAGCCCGATCACCATCAAGAACCCGGCAGAGGATTTCTGCACTGTGATGCCCTGACGCTGCACCGGTTCTGGCAACAACGCAGAGGCTTGCGACAGTTTGTTTTGCACCTGCACCTGCGCGATATCGACATCGGTTCCGGTCTCGAAGGTCAGCGTGATACTGGCACCGCCGGCGCTGGTGGATGACGACGAGATATAGCGTAGCCCGTCCAGACCTGTCATCTGCTGTTCGATCACCTGTGTGACCGTATTGGCCACCGTTTGCGCCGAGGCCCCGGGATAGGACGCACGCACAGCCACCGACGGCGGTGCGATTTGCGGATACTGGGCCACGGGGAGGGTGAGGATCGACAAAACGCCGATACCCATGATGAAAATCGAAATCACCCACGCAAAGATAGGGCGGTCAATAAAGAAACGGGCCATGCAAAAACGCTCCGGCTTTAAGTTATTCGGCGGGTGCCGGTGCGGTGTCCCCGGACGTGGTGTCGGGGGCGGTTTGTTCTTGAGGTGTGACAGTGGCACCGGGGGCAGCCTTTTGCAGGCCCATCACGATCACACGGTCCCCCGCTGATAGCCCGTCGCTGACAATCCAGTCAGAGCCGCGGTCCTGTAGCACTGTCAGCTGGCGCTGTTCGACCACATTGTCGGCGTTGACCACCATCGCCAGCGGCTGCCCGCGACGGTCGCGGCTCACGGCCTCTTGCGGGACAAGGAACGCACCCTTGGCGATCCCTGTCGGCATTTCAACGCGAACATACATGCCGGGCAGCAGCAGGCGATCAGGGTTGGCAAACCCCATCCGTAGAACGACCACGCCGGTTTGCTGGTCGACGTCCGGCTCGGCCGCGTTCAACGTGCCGTTCTGGTCGTAGATACTTCCATCCGCCAGCGTTAGCTTGACCTCGCGCGGGGTGTCGCCCAGCCGTTTTTCTGCATTGCCGCGCCGCCAATCAAGCAGTTCTGCAGCCGATTGCGTCACATCGACATAAACGGGGTCAATGTTGCGAATGATAGCGAGAGGGCTGGCTTGGCTGTTGGTCACCAGCGCACCGGGGCTGGTCAGCGACCGCCCGATCTCGCCTGACAGGCGGGCACGGACCTGCGTGTGGTCCAGCTCGATCTGGGCCGATTGCAACCCCGCTTGCGCCGCCTGCAGCGACGCCGCCGCGCCGTCCCGTGCTGCGACCGCTGCATCAAGCGCCTGATCGCTGGCCACATTGCGCGACGACAGTTCCTCGAAGCGCTTGGCCTCTTGCTCTGCTGACCGGGCTTGCGCCTGAGCCTGCGCGACCGATGCCTGCGCCTGTGCCACCGCGGCCTCATAGGCGATTGGGTCAATGGTAAAAAGGATATCGCCTTCTGCCACCGGTTCGCCTTCAGTAAACAGACGTTGGGTGACGATCCCAGCCACTTGCGGCCGCACCTCGGCCTCGGCAGAGGCGACAACGCGTCCCGGCAAAGTGGTGGCCAGCTGCACGTCCTGCGGTTGCATGGTCATAACGGTGACAGCGGCGGGTGGGCGCGCTGCCTGCTGTGCCACTGCGGGGACAGACACCGCACAAATAGCCGTTGCAAGAGCTGCGTGGCGCAGCCCGGAAATCAAGGAGTACATTCTGACGATCCTGTCTTTTCAGTTCATATCTTAAATCGCACCAGAAGGTGCCGGTCTGTGGGAGGCGACGTGCCCTATTTTTCTGGCGCAGTCACCGGCGCTTGGGCGGCGATCTTGGGCCCGCAGGTCGCGCGTGTCGCCGCTGGTTCCGTCGGTGACGCCGGCGGCTGTAGCTTGCGATAGATCAGAAAGGATATGCAGGCCATAGCCCCCATCATCGGGATCAGTATCGCCATCGCCAAAAGGGCATTGCCCATCATCGCTCCGATTGACCCGACAAGCAGGCCCGAGCCCATCTGGATAAAGCCTAGCATCGACGCCGCTGCCCCCGCCGAACGTCCAAACGGGGCCAGCGCTGCGGTCGACATAGCGGGCATCACAAATGCGATACCAAAGGAATAGGTCGCCACGGGCACCATCACATGCAAGAAACTGGGTGGCCACAGCAGCAGCGTCAAAGTCCCAAGACTGCCCAAGGCCACGAACACCAGCCCCGGACCGACCAGCCGGTTTGCCGAAAAACGGCCCATCAACTGGCGCACCAAAAGCGACGCCGCAAAAAAGCTGCCCGATTGCGCCAGCATAGAGGCGCCGAACTGCGCCGGTGTCAGCCCGACCTCGTCCATCAGGATAAACGGCAGGAATGTCGCCTGCGCATACAGCGCGCCAAGAGCCCCGCCCATGACCAAGGCGGCCGTCATAAACAGCGGATTGCCAAGCAAGGACTTGTAGGTCCGTCCGAGCGCCTTGAAATTCAACCGTGACGGGTCAGCGGTCACGGTTTCCTTCATCGAGAACAACGCCACCCAAATCACAAGAAAACCGATCAGGGTCATAAGCAGGAAAATCGACTGCCACCCGAATAGGGGCAACATCAGACCGCCGATCGTGGGTGCCAGCGCCGGCCCAAGTGCTAGGATAATGCCGATCAGGTTCATGATCCGCGAGGATTGGTCGTCGGTGAACAGATCACGCACCAATGCCCGTGAAATCGCGATCCCCGCCGAGGCACCGATCCCTTGCAAGAAGCGCGCGCCCATCAGGACCTCGACCGTGGGGGACAGGGTCGCCGCGACACTGGCCACACAATAAAGCGCCATAAACGCAATCGTAATCGGGCGTCGACCAAGCGCATCTGACAGCGGCCCTGCGATCAATTGCGCACAGGCGAAACCAGCGAAATACAGAGTCAACGTTAGCTTGATTGCGGATTCCGTCGTCTCGAATACGCGCACCAGCTCTGTCATCGCTGGCGTATATAGCGCCATCGACACAGGCCCGATTGCCACCAGCAAGGCGCCAATCATGCTGACCCGTCGTTCCGACATAATAGGGGATGTCATTTCGCGCCCTCGGTCTTGCAAGAAACCCCGCGCAACGCGGCCAGATTTTGCCGCAGGGTCAGCGCGGTTTGACGAAAGGTCTGCCATTGTTCTTGGGTCAGCCCGTCCGAGATGATGGCCTCTACGCGCTCGCCAATCTGTGCGATTTGCGACAGGACGTCATTGGCCTGCGGGGTGAGCGACGCAATCTTGGCACGGCGGTCGTTCGGATCAGCCGTGCGGGCAATCAGCTCTGCTGCCTCGAGGCGGTCCAGAAACCCCGTGAGGCTCATCGGGGTCATCCCCAGACTTTCTGCCAGCATATGCTGTCGCGTTGCACCACACCGCGCCATATGCGCCAGCACCCGGGCCTCTGCCGCCGTAACCGCCAATTCAGCTGCGTCAATCTCACGCTCGAATACGCCCCTGGTAAGACGACCAAGGTCGCTGATAAGGAAACCAAAGCTATCGGGGTTGATGGTGGTACGCATGTTGTGTCCGCTTATAATATGTTTACCTTATTATATAGCGCACTGATACATATCGCTCCAAGTGTCAATTCGACTATCTCTACAAAAAAACGTGAGCCCGCCAGCCCGATGCCCGTCATTCCGGCAGGGTTGTCGATGATAGGGATGCACGCTTTACGTGCGTGATTACGTGTTGCCGATTCCCCTTTTGACGCCAGACCGATACTTGGCCATCGGTGTGTTTTCCCCGCGCATCTGCGTTTTCATCCAATGCTGCATCGCCCTTATTAAATAGGTAAAAGGAGATTTGAATTGAATTAAATGCCTAAGTATTAAACCGAGATCGCCCCAATTATGACAAGTTTCGCCATCAGATAGAAAGCAACAGAAACAGCCATACCGAGCTGTTGCGGAAAAGTAGTTAGGCAAACAAATGAAAATTCTTGCGGTAGATGACGACCCAATCATCCTAGAGCTTTTGTCGCATTTCATTGAAGGCATGACCGATCATACGCTGGTCACTGCCGAATGCGCTGCCGAAGCCCTGCAGGTGATCAAAGATAACGCCCGCGCTCCGTTCGACAGCTTCCTGCTTGATATCCAGATGCCTGTTACCGACGGTATCCAGCTGGCCAGCCAGATCCGTTCGATGAAGCAATACATCGAAGCGCCGATCTTGATGCTGACCGCGATGTCTGAAAAGTCTTATATCGACGCTGCCTTCTCTGCCGGTGCAACGGACTATGTGACCAAACCATTCGAGATGACCGAGCTTAAGGCGCGCCTATCTCTGGTTGAACGCGCGGTCGATGGGTTGGCCACGCGCACCAGCAAGATTTTCGCCGCCAAAGCGGTCACCCACCACAACGGCAAGCCAGAGCGTGCGGTGCAGCTGCACGAACCGATGGCGATCCACGATGTGAATAACCTCATCGAATTCATGGCGCTTGAAAACTACGTGCAGCAGCTGTCGCGCAGCGATCTGTTCGGGTCGATCTGCTTTGCCTTTAATATCCGCGATGTCGAACATTTCCACGGAAACATGTCGAACTTCGAATTCTGCAGCATGCTCAGCGACGTCGGAGAGATTATTTCCGACACGCTCGACGGGTGCCAGTTCCTGATGTCCTATGCCGGCGGTGGCACTTTTGTGTGCATCACCGAAAGCGGATGGCGCCCCGATCCCAGGCTTTTGGCAAATGATATCAACATTTCGCTGGCAAAAACCGAATTGTTCGATAACCGTGGAGAGCATATCAACCCGCGTATCTGTGCCGGTAAGGCTGTGCGTTTGATGTGGAAGACGAATTCGTCGGTTATGGATGCGCTGTCAGAGGCACATGTCTCTGCCGAAGAAGCGACAGCCAACTACCAAAAGGTCCAGAACGACTTTTGGAATGTAGGGAGAACGGCGTGATGCACAAGAAACTGGAGCTACCGGGAATCGAGCGTATCCGCGCGCGGTTCCTCGAGATGCTAGAGCAGCGGCAACGTGCGCTGGCCGAACACGCGCTGGCCGCATGGGAAGGCACTTACCTGCAAGATATCAATGACAACCTGACCGAAGCCCGCAGAATCCTGCACCAGATCGCCGGCACTGCCGGTTCTTTGGGGTTCGACGATCTGGGCACCATTGCGCGCGATAACGAGGTCGCGATTGACACGCATCTTGATGGCCCCAACGGCAAGATCGCCAGCTGCCCGACCGAGATTATCTTTGGGCTGGATGATTTCCTCAAAAGTTCGGAAGCGTTGATTGCTGAACAGGCCACGCTCGAATCCGCGTAGCGCGGTCTTTTGGCCCCGAGCCTTTGGGCCGCGCGCCGTTGCAGTGCCTCGCACTCCGGCCTGACGGGGGGCAGCCCCCAGTTTCTTGCGACATTCCATTGATTTTCAGCAGTCGATAAAGGACGTTCGTCGCAGCACGAAACGCCCCCTAGTCGAAAGTGGACCTGTCCCATGACCCAACCTCATATCCTGATCGCAGGCGGCGGGATCGGCGGCCTTGCACTGGCGCTCTCGCTGCATCAACTTGGCGTGCGCTGCACGGTATATGAACAGGTCCGCGCCTTGAAGCCTTTGGGTGTGGGGATCAACATCCAACCCAATGCCGTGCGCGAACTTTTTGATCTGGGGCTCACCCCCGCCCAGCTGAACAAGATCGGTGTGCCCGCGCGAGAATGGGCGCTGGTCGGACAGAAGGGGCAAGAAATTTACGCCGAACCGCGCGGCACCGACGCGGGTTACCGCTGGCCGCAATATGCCGCACATCGGGGCCAGCTGCATATGCTGCTGTATCAAACGCTCGTGGACCGCGCCGGCCCAGAGGCGGTGCAGCTGGGGGCCAGGATCAGCGGATATAGCATCCTGCCAGAGGGCGGCGTGACCGCGACCATTCACCATACCGACGGATCACACTCCACAGCCGAGGGCACGTTGCTGATCGGCGCGGACGGGATCCACTCTGCCGTGCGCGCGCAGATGCATCCGGACCAGCCGCCGATCCATTGGGGCGGCGCGTTGATGTGGCGCGGCACGTCGCGGGCGAAACCGGTGCGCACGGGGTCGTCCTTTGTGGGACTTGGCGACCACCGTCAGCGCATGGTGATCTATCCGATTTCAGCACCCGACGCAGACGGCTTTGCCACGATCAATTGGATCGCCGAGGTAACGCTGGATGAAACCGACGCGCGCAAAAGCGGTTGGTACAAGCCCGCGCAACTGTCCGACTTTGCGCATCATTTCGACGGCTGGACCTACGATTGGCTTGATGTGCCTGCCCTGCTGCGCGGCGCATCCGAGATATACGAGAACCCGATGATCGACCGTGATCCCGTATCGACTTGGGTTGACGGTCCGGTCGCCCTGATCGGGGACGCCGCCCATGCGATGTATCCCACAGGATCCAACGGCGCGAGCCAAGCGATTATGGACGCCCGAAACCTGTGTGCACTTATGTTAAAGCAAGGCGTCACACCCGCCGCGCTGCGCAGCTTTGATGACACCTATTGCGGGCCTATTTCCGACCTCATCCTACGCAACAGGGGGGCGGGCCCGTTCGGGTTGTTGAACATGGTAAATGACCGCTGCGGCGGGACGTTCGACCGCATCGAAGATGTCATACCTGCCGCGGAGCGGTCCGCGTATATGGCACAGTACAAAACCGCTGCCGGCTTTGCAGTTGACGCCCTGAACGCCGCTGACCCGACGCTGCCGCAAGGCGCACGGTTGGTGGTCTAAGGCTCTGGGACCATCGCATATTTTTTGTGCGATGCCGAAAACGTGAGCGGGAAAAAGTTTAACTTACTAAAATTGTCGGGTTGACCTTCCACGCGATATTCTTCAGGTACTGCGCATGATTTCCATGCCTCCGGCAGTGCCCGTCGACCCGCTTTCGTCGGCAGCATCCGCAGGCGCGATCCGTCAAAAGGAACCGACCGTATGACCCGCAGTCTGATGACCTCTGTGCTTGCATTGACCTTGGCCTCCCCCGCCCTCGCGGTAGAGAAAGCCGACGTGATCGACACATACGCCGACATCGCCGAAGCCGCGTACGGCGACAGTCTGATCACCGCCCAAGCGCTGGTCGACGCCGTGGATGCCCTGATTGCAGAGCCGTCCGCCGACACAATGCAAGCCGCCCGCACAGCTTGGCTGGCGGCGCGGGTGCCCTACCAGCAGACCGAAGCCTACCGTTTCGGCAACCCCATCGTGGACGATTGGGAAGGCAAGCTGAACGCCTGGCCGCTGGACGAAGGTCTGATCGACTATGTTGACGCATCCTATGGCGGGGCCACTGACGAAAACGCCGCCGCGGCGCTGAACGTCATCGCGAACCCCACCTTCACGCTGTCGGGAACAGAGGTAGACGCCAGCACAATCACACCTGAATTCCTCGCTGAGACATTGCACGAAGCCGACGGCAACGAGGCTAACGTTGCTTCGGGCTATCACGCGGTTGAATTCTTGCTGTGGGGGCAGGATCTGAACGGCACGAAACATGGTGCCGGTGCGCGGGACTGGACCGATTATGCCTCGGGCGATGATTGCACCAACGACAACTGCGACCGCCGCGGTCAATACCTGAAGGCGGCAGCCGATCTGATCGTGTCAGATCTGGAGTATATGGTCGCACAATGGGCCGAAGGCGGTGCCGCACGCAGCACCCTGACCGGAAACGAAGACGGCGCGATCTCGGCGATGCTGACCGGTATGGGGTCGCTGTCTTACGGCGAACTTGCGGGCGAACGGATGCGCCTTGGTCTGATGCTGAACGACCCCGAAGAAGAGCATGACTGCTTTTCGGACAACACTCACAACAGCCACTATTACGACGGTTTGGGCATTCAAAACGTGTACCTTGGTGCCTATGCACGCACCGATGGCACGTTGGTCACCGGCCCGTCACTGTCCGATCTGGTCGCCGCCGAGAACGCCGATCTTGATGCGGAAATGCAGCTGAACCTGTCGACCACCATGCGCAAGCTTGGCCAGATGAAGACCGCCGCCGAAGCAGGCATGTCCTATGACCAGATGATGGCCCGCGGCAACAAGGGCGGCGAAGCTTTGGTTATGGGTGGGGTGAACGCCCTGATCGCCCAGACCAAGACCATCGAACGCGTCGTTGCCACCTTGGGCGTGGATAATGTGGCGATCGAAGGCTCCGACAGCCTCGACAGCCCCGGTGCGGTTTTCGAATAATACACGATTTTCATGAGCTCCTCCTCCCACTGAAAGTAAACGACAATGAAGAAACTACCGGTTGCGCTTTGGCGCTGACCGGTGCCACTCCCCTTTTGGCACAAGAACAGGCTTTTGTCTGGGGCGGTGAATTCGAAATCGGCGTCGACAGCACGGTTAAATCCGATGATCCCGCAGCCGAACTGACCGATAACTACGCAAGCCTTTCGCTGGCGTTCGAAGCGGGCGTTGCAAACAGCATCACCCTGTTCGGTGAAGCGACACTAGAAAGCGTCACAGACGCCGCAGACACCCGCCATCTCGA
Source organism: Sulfitobacter sp. M13 (assembly GCF_053474885.1). NCBI lineage: Bacteria > Pseudomonadati > Pseudomonadota > Alphaproteobacteria > Rhodobacterales > Roseobacteraceae > Sulfitobacter > Sulfitobacter sp. M13. The sequence goes on from NZ_JBRKBN010000003.1 coordinate 37,162, forward strand.
CGATCTGGGTCTCTATGTGAACGAACTGGGGCTGCGCTTTGATCTGGCCGCAGGCGAATTGAGCGTCGGTAAAGTCAGCCCGACCTTTGCCGCTGCATGGGATGCAGCCCCTGGGTTCTACGGCACATCGCTGGCCGAAGACTATGAACTGTCCGAAGTCATCGGTGCGACCTTTGACATGCCTGTCGCCGCATCGGGCGGGGTTTTGTCCTTTGCCCTATTCTATGCTGACGACACTGCCTTTAGCGACTCGCTGGGGACCAAACGCGGCCGCAACACCACCGCCGACGGCGGCGCGGGCAACACCGGCAAGCTGAATAACGTCGCACTGCAATACACGCAAGAGATGGGCGACACGACCTATTGGGTTGGCGCACGCTTCCTGACCGCAGGCGAAAGCGATCTGTCCGACGAAAAAGGGGCCGTGATCGGTATGGCGCATGACTTTGGCAACGGGTTCGACCTGATCGCCGAAGTTGCCTATTTCGACGGGTTTGCCGGCACGGGCGAAGAGTCTACCTATACCACTTTGGGCGGGTCTTACATTCAGGGGCCGTGGGCGTATTCGGCCAGCTATACCGGCATCGACAACACCGCGAACGGTTACGACGATTTGATCACGGTGGGCGTAGACTATACGTTCGAGAATGATATGTCGCTCGGTGGTGGCGTCGGCTTCTACGATGTAGACGGCGATGACTTTACCGCCGTCGGTGCATCCTTGGTGATCCCATTCTAATTTAGAGATAGGGCAGAATATGCATTTCCTCCGGTCTTTTATCCCTCAGGCCTTGGTAATGTCCCTGCCCCTATTGAGCGGTCCGGTCTACGCCGGGCCGCTTGATGAACCCCATCTGGATATCATCCCGCGTACCGCTGATGAAACGGCACGTATTGCCGATGTAACCGCCCTTCCCGATAGTTTTGACGCCCCCAGCCCGTTCGAGGTGAACAGCGCCGGTGCCGCCACCGTGCGCCCGCGCATGAACGCTGATGCGTTTTCGCAAGCGTCAGGGAATATGTCGTTCGAGGACGAGCTGACCTTCAAGCTGGGCAACGGGCTGTTTCGCAAGCTCTGGGTATCTTCGCCATCGTCGACACTGGCCTCTGACGGGCTGGGACCGTTATTCAATGCGCGATCCTGCCAAAGCTGCCACATCAAGGACGGGCGCGGCCACCCGCCCGAAGGCCCCGACGACAGCGCCATTTCAATGTTTCTGCGCGTATCCATTCCGGGCACCGAAGACGCCGGTAATATCAAAGAGATCGAAGGCTATCTGGCCACCCTTGCCGAACCGACCTACGGCACCCAGATGCAGGATTTCGCCGTATCGGGGCACAACGCCGAATACCGTTTGCAGGTTGAGTATACCGAGTTTCCCGTGACGCTGTCGGGCGGTCAGACGGTATCGCTGCGGCACCCGACCTATACCGCGGCGGATCTGGGCTATGGGCCGCTGCATCCCGACGCGATGCTGTCGCCCCGCGTGACACCGCAGATGATCGGGCTTGGTCTTCTTGAAGCGATCCCTGCGGCGGATATTCTGGCGTTGGTAGACCCTAATGATGCGGATAGGGACGGAATTTCGGGCCGCGCCAACATTGTCTGGTCGCAAGAATACAACATGTCGATGCTGGGCCGCTTTGGCCTAAAGGCGGGTATGCCCACGATCCGCGAGCAATCAGCAGGCGCCTTTGCCGGCGATATCGGAATCTCTAACCCAATTTTCGGCGACCCGTTCGGCGATTGTTCGACCATTCAGGATGCGTGCGTGAATGCGCCCCACGGTGCTGGCGATGTGCGCGGGTTCGAAATTGACGCCAAAGGGCTGGATCTGGTGACGTTTTACAGCCGCAATCTGGCCGTTCCTGCGCGCCGTGACGTCGATACGCCAGAGGTGTTGCGTGGCAAACAGGTATTTTATGAAACGGGGTGCGCCGCGTGTCACCAGCCCAGTTTTGTCACCCACCGTCTGAACGACCAGCCGGAACAAAGCTTTCAGCTGATCTGGCCCTATACCGACATGCTGCTGCACGACATGGGTGAAGGTCTGGCCGATCACCGCCCAGAGGCTCGCGCCACCGGCACCGAATGGCGCACCGCCCCGCTTTGGGGGATTGGCATGACCGAAACTGTGTCAGGCCATACCCAATTCCTGCATGACGGGCGCGCGCGGTCACTGCTTGAGGCTGTGCTTTGGCATGGCGGAGAGGCAGAGCCTGCAAAGGACCGCGTCATTGACATGCCTCCCGCCGATCGAGAAGCTTTGATCCACTATCTGGAAAGTCTGTAATATGAAAAATCTGGTCCTCGCCCTTGGTCTTATCTGCGCACCATTGGGCGCTGTGGCCGATGTGGATACCGCGATGTTGCGCGATGTGGTCGATCACCACATCCTGCCGCGCTATAGCACCTTGGCTGAACGCGCAGATGCGCTGGCGGACGCCGCTGAACAGAACTGCGCGCCCGATGCTGCGGCCTTGCGCGATACCTACCACAGCGCCTTTGACGCGTGGATTGCCGTGAGCCACCTGCGCTTTGGTCCCTCCGAGGTCGACAACCGCGCCTTTGCGCTGGCGTTTTGGCCCGATAGCCGCGGTGCGACACCGAAAACACTGGCCGCCTTGATCGCGGATGCCGATCCCGTGGGCACCAATCCGCAAGCCTATGCCGATGTCTCGATTGCGGGGCGCGGGTTCTATGCGCTCGAATTTCTACTTTTTGACGAACAGATCAGCACCTCGGGCGATGCGACCTATCGGTGTGACTTGGTGCAAACGGTGACCGCCGATATCGCCACGCAGTCCCATGCCATTCTGGACGGTTGGACGACAGGCTATGCCGATGCCATCGCCGCCCCAGCAGAGGGCGGGCCGTACCGTAGCGCCGAGGAAGCCGCACAAGAGCTTTATAAAGCGCTGAACCTCGGGCTGGAGTTTACCGCAGACACGCGCATCGGGCGCCCTATGGGCAGCTTTGACCGCCCCCGCCCCAAACGGGCAGAAGCGTGGCGGTCAGGCCGGTCCTTGCGCAATGTCGAGGTCGCGCTGATATCGCTGCAAGATCTAGCGCAGCGATTGGCAGCAGAGAGCGCCACCGTTGTTGCCACCTTTGACGACCGGTTTGACGACGCGCTGACAGCTGCAGGCGACTTGGGCGATCCAGTATTCGCGGGCACCGCCACACCGCAATCGCGCCTTCGGATAGAGGTGCTGCAACAATCCGTTGCGGCGATCCGCGAGGTCGCGCGCGACGATCTGGGCCCGCAACTGGGGGTCGCATCGGGTTTTAACGCATTGGACGGAGACTGATACCGTGACCAACCGCCGCCATTTTATCGCAGGGATGCTGGCAACGGGGCTGGTTCCCGCGCCTACTTGGGCCGATGCGGGCGGACCAGCCTATCTCGCGGCTGCAGGCCTGAGCGATGGCAGCTTTGTGCTGTGTGGGATCGATGCCGCGCTTGACGTGTTGTTCCAGCTTCCCTTGCCCGGTCGCGGCCACGCGGCTGCGGCACATCCTTCCAAACCCCAAGCCGTTGCCTTTGCACGGCGCCCCGGCAATTTCGCGCTGGTGATCGACTGCATGTCGGGCCGGATAACGGCCACACTGCACGCGCCGGAGGGGCGGCATTTCTATGGTCACGGCGCTTTCTCTGCCGACGGGAGCCTGCTGTACACAACAGAAAACGACTATGCCAACGGCATTGGGCGCATTGGCGTCTGGGACGCCGCACTTGGTTATGTGCGAGTGGATGAATTCGCCAGTGGCGGCGTCGGTCCTCATGATATCAAACGCTTGCCCGGGGGCGATACGCTGGTCGTTGCGAATGGTGGGATTGATACGCATCCCGATTCAGGTCGTGCCAAGTTGAACATCCCCACGATGCGGCCAAACCTCACCTATATCAACGACCGGCGCATATCAGAGCAGGTCGAACTGCCCCCCGAAATGCACCGCAATTCGATCCGGCATCTGGCTGTCGGATCCGATGGACAGGTCGCGTTTGGCATGCAGTGGCAGGGGGACGGCGACGCGCCAGCGCTTGTGGGTTTGCACCGGCAAGGGTCTGCGCCGCTGCTGCTGGAGGCGGCCGAGGACATGCACGGCTATATCGGCAGCATCGCGCTTTCTGACAACGGAGCCGAAATCGCAGTGACCTCCCCGCGGGCGGGATTGGTCCAGATGTTTGATGCAACCCGCGCAACCTATGGCCGGAGCATCGCTTTGACAGATGTGTGTGGCGTGGCGGCGGCATCTGATGATTTCATCGTGACCAGCGGCACCGGTATCTTGCAACGTCTGTCGGGTCGGCTGACGCCGGAACGACCGTTGATGTGGGACAATCATCTGGTGCGGCTCTAGCCCACGGGTCTTAGATGTTTCGGCGGCGGGCTTCCCCATGGGGAACCACAGAGCTAGAGGTCGCGCCCCATAGCAGCGCGTCCAATGTTGCGGGCCCCATCTGGTCCGCCATTGCGCTCACGACGATAGAGCTTACGCCACCAAGGAATGTCACAAGCTCGTTCAGGGTCATTTCCTCAAGCAGCAGCTTGAGGGTACCTGCACCGACATTGCACAACACCTCGTCTAGTTCTTCGGGTTCGAGCACATTGAGCAAGCGCGTCGCGGCGGGGGTGTTGAGGTTGGCCAGCAACACCACAGCGCTGCCGACACCAAAAGCGCGGTCGAATTCATCGGTGCCGAGCGCAGTCACGAAGGTGTCGATCTCGGCTGAAGTCGCGTTGTTCAGCGCATCGGCGAGTTTGAAGGCCGTCTGCCCTTGGGTAGAAAAATCGAACACCGCATCAATCAGCTGTTCCGAGACGGCGGCCGCACCAACGAACACTGCGCGGGCGCCGTTCTCCATCTTGATGATGACATCCCCGTCGCGCAGACCACAAGACCCCGTGAGGCACATGGCAGCGCGCAGATCGGCGCGGGAGGGAAACTGACCCAGGAAGGTGATCGCATCTCCGCGCGCGAGGTCAAGATTGCTGACGACGATATGCGTGTCGGAGGGTATCACGATAAAGTCGGGCACGGGGGCGGTCACTTCCTCCTGGGTCAGTTCGGGGTGTGCGGCACGGGGCGTGGCCCAGATATCCTGCACATGAGAGAAGCCGGCGTTGATCTGGATTGCCTGCGTCGGATCCGCGTCCGTTGGCATGACATAGCGGGCGCAACGCATCCGGTCTGCCGCAAGTTTAAGCGCGGTGTTATCGGCAGTGATGTCCAGAACCGAGGCTGACGCGTTTCCAGAAACATGGATGCCAAGTAAGGTGCCCAGTACCGCATCGCGCAGGGAGGATGTGTTGGCACGTGGAGCCCGTTCTAGGAATGTTGCATTTGCCATCGTCTTCACCTTGGGTTTGCCTCAGCCACCGGTTGTAGCCGTTAAGATCAAATTAACTTTAAATGTGAGGGGCGTCGCGGGCCTAGGTGGGTAGGCCAAGCTCGCTTGCGGCTATGTCACTATGCAAAGGGATAGGTTCAGGCGTTTGCTTCGCGAGATCGACCCTGCGTTGTAGTCGGAACCGGAGTTTACCATTGCCAACGCAGCCCGCCCCGCCTAGCCTTTTGGCAATTGCAAAACAGCGCCCAATCAACGAGGCACAGCAAAAAATGCAGTTAAAGCAGTAGTGAAGGAAAAGTTTCAAACGAGGCAGATGATGCCATGTTCTGCAGCAGATGTTGCGGGAACGCGGGGGAATCGTTCGATTTGGATGCTTTTACAAGTGGTTTGACGCCGTCATGTTTGGTACCAAGAGGCTGGCTTTGACTATGCTTTCCGGTGTCCGCAAAGCGACGAGATGACCCAGAAAGAAGATATGGCGGGCGCTAGAATTGTGAAACAGGTATGGGGCAGATTGCGTCAGGCGCTTTGGGGCGCTGCTGTGGTTGCGGGCGTTGCGATGCAACCGGCCGTCGCACAACAGACCGCAGATACAAACGCGCCCCGCGACATCACCATCGGCATCCTCGCCTCCGAAGGGATCACACGCGCGCTGGACAGCTGGTTGCCCATGGCAGCAGCGCTGAATACGGCAGCGCTGGATGCGCGGCAGAACTATCGGTTCAAGATTGCGCCCTATACCGACGCCACGATGATCAACAAGATTGCGCAGGGCGCGCTGGATTTCTTCCTCGTTGACCCGGCGGCCTTTGTTGTGGCCGAGGTCGAAAGCAATGCCCGCCCGCTGCTGTCCGTCGCCCAGATGTGGGAGGGGCAGGTTTATGACAAAACCAGCGTCTTGGTCTTTACCACCGCCGACAGCAATATTCGCGGCATCCCAGATATTGCAGGGCGCAGCATAATGGGGGTGTCCGCAGATGAAATGACCGGTTGGAAGCTGGCCTTGCACGAGTTTCGCAAATACCGGCTGGATATCGACGATATCGCGGCCCGCGCCCTTTTCTCGGGCGGGAACCAGCGCGAGGTCGTCTATGCCGTGCAGGCCGGACTGGTAGACGTGGGTGTCGTGCGCGCCGGTGTACTTGAAGGGCTGGCCCGTGACGGTGTCATCAACCTTGATGATTTCCGCCCCGTATCCCCCGTTGATCATCCGGACTACCCGTTCTGGGCCAGCACCATGCTGTATCCCGATTGGGTGTTAGGCACGATACCCGGCGTGCCTCAGGAGGCGTTAACCATTCTTGTGGACACGTTGCTGGGTCAGGACACAGGCAGCCCCGAGGCGATTGCGTCTGGCGGAACCGTTTGGCTGCCGCCGCAAAATTACCAGTCCGTGCATGAACTTCTGATCTCGCTTCGGGCGCGCCCCTACGAAAACTACCTGCAGCGCTCGGCGCTGCGGATTGCGTCCACCTATAAATGGCTGGTGTTGGGCGTCCTGGTGCTGATCGTGTTTTCGCTGTTGTTCCTGATCTTTCAGCTGCGCGAAAATGCACGTCTTGCCCACGCCCGCAAAGATGTACTGAAATCTGAACTGCGGTCGAAACAGTTCTATCGCAACGCGGTAGAGGCCCACACCGTGTTTTGCATGTTGAACCAGAACGGTGCGATCACCCATGTGAACGACCAGTTTGTGCAAGCCTGCGGACGGTCCCGCGAGGGGCTGATCAGCACGCCGCTCGTTGATATTATGGATGCCGGAAACCGTGGTGTTCTTGGGTCCGAGGTGTTGCCGGCCATGACGGCGGGCACCCCGTGGAAAGGCACAGTGGTGCTGCACAAGACCGACGGAAAAGCGGTCTGGCTTCAGTGTAGCTTTATCCCGATCACCGACGGCGATAAGCAGCTGCGCGAGATTGCGATTGTCGCGTCTGATATGACCAAGACCCGCGAAGGCGTGTCAGAAGCGCGGTTCAACAACACGTTGGAACTGCTGCAAGATCACGTGGTCGTCTTTCAACCCCAGACCTATGCTGTGATGTATGCCAATGCGTCCGTTGCGAAACACCTGATGCGCCACGACGAAAGCAACGACTGGCGCGGCCGAAGCCTGTCCGACCTTATCGGCAAACGCGATTACGCGAGCCTTAGGGATCGTTGTGCCGGCCTGATCAAAGGCCCCGAACGTCGTGCCACATGGGAAGTCGAGGCGAAATCGGGCGTCACCTATGATATCAGCCTCGAGTATGTCAGCCCCGCACAGGACGAACCCCGCTTTATCGCAATCTACCGTGATGTCTCGCAGCGCAAAGTGGCTGAAAAGGCCAAGACCGAATTCCTGTCGACGGTCAGCCATGAATTGCGCACGCCACTGACCTCTATCAAAGGGGCGTTGGGGCTGGTGTTGTCGGGTGCGACGGGGCAGCTGCCTGACAAGATGAAAGGGCTGGTCACCATCGCCGCCTCTAGCTGTGACCGGCTGATCTTGTTGATCAACAGTATTTTGGACATGGAAAAGATCGAGACCGGTACGCTGGATTTCCGGATGAAAGCGATGAACCTGTCTGACACGCTGAACACTGCCTTGGTGCCGAACCAGCTATATGCTGAACGCGCCGGCGTGTCGTTGCGTCGGGTGGAAACATCTGACGCTGACGGCACGCTGACCTATGGCGACCCCAAACGTTTGGTGCAGGTGCTGGATAACTTGCTATCAAACGCGGTCAAATTTTCAGAGCACGGAGGAGAGATCCTCATCGCGCTGCACGCCGAGGGGGATCAGCTGCGCATCTCGATCCGGGATTTTGGCACAGGTATCCAAGCGGCGGCGCAAGCGTCGGTGTTCGAGAAATTTACCCAAGGCGACAGCTCTGACAGCCGGTCCAAGGGCGGCACGGGTTTGGGGCTTACAATCGCCAAGGTCATCGTCGACCATCATAAGGGGAAAATCACGTTCTTTAGCCGCGAGGACGTGGGCACAGAAATTATCATCACCCTGCCCCGCCTGACCCAAGAGGACGCGCCGGTGCCCGATACGCCAGTGCAGGCCGTGCCGCCAACTGCCTTTTCCGCCGAGCTGGAAAAACAGGCACGTAGGACCCCATCGGTCGTCAGAAAGAACGCCGCTGAACATCTGGTGCAGCAGATCACACAGGCTGGTTATGGGCCGGAATTCGAACTGGGCAAGGCAGATGTTGGTCGTCTCGCCGCAGGCGTTGAAATCGTCGGCGCTCCCTTGTTGAATAAATGGATCACACAAAGCGAACGCGACACGCTTTCGCAGCTGATCGGCGCGGGCGCGGTAGCGGATGCGGCCATCTGCGTGATCGAAGCCGCATCAAACACCGACAACAGCGCGTCGGGCAGCGCATCAACCGCAGTGGTACAGCTGCGCGCCTGGTTCGCCGCTTGTGCTGAACCCATCGGCAATCCGGCGCAGCCGTTAACCATCGCCGCAGTGGACCATCCAGACGTGGCAAGCTGGCTCGAAACGGAAAGCATAGTGACCTTTGACGATTCCGTCGATCTGGTTAAATCCGTCGCCACGTCGCAGGCAGATGTGGTGCTGACCTTTGCGATCAACGACGGGTCGGCCAGCGTCATGGCGGTGCCCACTGCGCAGGGGTTGATGCCCGCCGGCTGGCCGGTTTGCGTGTTGGTGATCCGCAATGTCGAGAAAAAGAATTCGCTGGGTGTGGTGTCAAAGTTCAGTAGCGGCAGCCGTTAAAACGTCAGAGAGACCGCCGCTGCAACGCAAAAAGCGCGCGCGACGCGTCATCCATCGCCCCCTGTTCCGCGCGGTCGGCATCTGCCTTGGCACCGCTTTGCGCCTTTGACAGCACCGTCTGCGTTGTTTTCAACGCGCGGAACTGCTCGAACAACGCCTCTTCCAAGGTTCCGATTTGACCGTTCAACGCGTCGCCTTCGGCCGCCAGCCCGCGTTGCTGCCTGTCTACCGACGACAGATATCCCGGCAAATAGGCCTGCGTTTCCAGGGTGCTGCCCGCCTGTTCGTCAATCGCCCGCTGGGTCAGCGCCGCGCTTTGATCTGTCAGGGCAGACTGCTGCGCGCGCAGACCCGCAAGCTCTGCTCCGATCGCGTCCAGTTCGTGCTGCTTGATGCTGTTGATCAGCCTAAGCGCAGCAATCTGGCGGCGCCCGGCCATAGGTCAGGCTGCCTCTGGCATCTGTTTGCGGGCCTCTTCCATCTCGTAAAAGCTGGGCTGCAGGCTTGTCGGGATGTTGCCACGTCCGATTTCGGTACAGATCGCCGGAGAGTGGCCATGCAGGATGGCGATAAAGATGTCGCGGATCACGGCATAGTAAATACCGTCCTGATCTTCGATGGCTTGAAGACGATTGGCCACCGGCGAGACGAAAAGATAGGCAAGGAAAACCCCAAGGAAAGTCCCGACCAAAGCCCCGCCAATCATCGCGCCCAAAACTGCCGGCGGCTTGTCGATCGAGGACATCGTCTTGATCACGCCCAGAACCGCCGCAACGATCCCGATCGCGGGAAGGGCGTCGGAAACGGTGGTCAGCCCATGCGGTGCTACAAGTGCCTCGTGGTGATGCTTTTTCAACTTGCGGTTAATGACGTCTTCGGCCTGATACGGATCATCGAACTGCATCGCCAACATGCGGAAACTGTCCGTGATCAGATCAATGGCAAAGTGATCTTTCTGCAGCTTTGGGTACTGCGAAAAGATCGAACTTTCCTGTGGGTTTTCAATGTGATCATCCAGCGCGAGCATACCATTTTGCTGGTACTTACGCGCCAGGGTATACATGAGGTTGAGCAGATCAACATAGTCGCCTGAATTCCATTTGGGCCCTTTGAAGGCCTTGACTAATGCCCGCCCTGCACCGGCGATATTGGCAAAGGAATTGGCAGCGATAAACGAACCGAGCGCGGCACCACCGATCATCATTCCTTCGAACGGCAGCGCGTGGGTAATAATGCCCATGTCCCCGCCAGAGAGCATGTACCCCCCAAAGACCATGCCCATCACGACCACGAAGCCCAGAATAATCGTCATTTGTTTTCCACTTGCAAGTTTTCAAGCACTTTAGGCATTTTCTTCGGAATCTCAAGAACAGTTGCTGCACTAGCAAGTTTAATCATTTGTTTCTCAAGACCAATTGCTATCTTTTCTTGGTTTGACTAAGATAAAACTCAGAATGAGCTGGAGAGTGCCGTGATCTCGGATGTTGAAACCACAATGATTGTCCTTATCGATGCGGACGATGTGAAATTTGCATTTTCGGGTTGGCCCGATCACATTTGCCTCGCAGCATGTCTTTCGAGCTTTGGCACCTGCAGTATGATCGTATTCCGTCGTGACGAACGGAATCTGATGCCTGACCGTCTTATTAAGATGCTTAAACTGCGCCGCGAAGACACCTGTTTTGTGCCCAAGGTGGATGGCTATCAGACGAAACAGTTCCTGTATTCCGACGAACGACGGCTGATGGCGCTTGTCGCGTCCGACTCTGTCGTTCTGGAAGAAGCCATAGATTACGCTGTAAATTATAACTACGCGCTAGAAGAAGGGCTGGATCCGGCCACGATGTTAGGCTTTGACCTTCCCGCCAGCGACCCCGCACCTGCTGCGCAGCGCGACACGATGGTGAATGAAGAAGCTCATGCCATGCTGCCAGAATTCCTGCGCCGCTCTGTCGAGCGGTCCCGCCGGCCGATTTTTTCCAGCCGACGGGTGCCTTCTTTGGGCGAGTTGATCAGAGCCTGATTAGCGCAGCGCGTTGCGCAGGTTCAGAAATACATCATCCTTCAGCGGCGTTGCCGTAGGTTCAATATTCTGTGCGACACGCTGCACGACTGCGTCATCTGTTGCCGTCGTTGGCGCGTCAATTGACGCCTTGTACAGCTTTTCGTCCGCCTGCATGGCTGGCAAGCTCGGCTTTGACCGGGCAGGTGCTGGTGTATCAACCTGTTGATATTGAACAGAAACTGTGATCCGGCGGTTTGACGCATCTGTAGGGTATTCTGGCACCAACGGCACGGTGTCGGCCAATCCAGATACACCAATGATACGGTCACGCGCGACGCCTGACGCTTCGAAGACACGGCGCGTTGCATTCGCGCGGTCCGAGGACAGGTCCCAGTTGTCATATTTGCGACTGTCGGCAAAGCGTACTGCGTCGGTATGGCCTGACAAGGTGATCTTGTTGGGCAGGCTCGACAGAGATTTACCCAGGTTTTTCATCAACATATCCGTTGCGCCCGCCATTTCTGCACGCCCGCTATGGAACATTGGCTGGCCCTCCTGGTCGATAATCTGAATCTGCAGACCTTCGGGTGTTTGTTCAAAGATCAAATTCTGCTGCAGCGGGTCAAGGTCGGGATTCTCCTGCATGGCTTGCAAGATTTCCTGCTCAAGTTGCTTAAACTTCTCGTTGTCGAGCGCGTGCAAGTTTTCAAGCGCAGCGCCGCCTGCCTCCTCGGACCCGTCCGATGACGTCCGCGAGGCCCGTGCGATATCCGCTGCGGCTGGATTTTCGTGAATGCCATCTTCTGTCCCCAACCGCATTTCATCGGGCACCGACGTCGCTGTCTCATCCCGGATTTCCCACTTGGCCGATACAGGGTCGTCAATTTTTCCGCGATCACGACCTTGGGCCACAATCGCGCCATTGGACGCAGTCAAGGTACCGGGCGGGCCCAGAGTGGCCCCGTCCAGCACGCCACTACCGCCTGGCAGAGTCGCGTTGGTAAAATACTCGGCGATCCCGCGCAACTTTTGTTCGTCTGCGCTCGAGAGAATCCACATCAGCAGAAAGAATGCCATCATCGCGGTCATGAAATCAGCATAGGCGACCTTCCAGCCCCCGCCGTGATGCCCGCCACCTTCAATGACTTCGATTTTTTTAAATATGCGCGGCTGTGTTTTCGCTGCCATGTAACCTGCCTCTTGTCTCGCGACCACTTGGGGCCGGTTAGGCAGGCGCGCTTCTGCACCCACTGCCTCAGAGACATGTATCGCAGTCGATTAGGTGCTCGGCTGGACAAAACAGTGGCAGGAGCAAGGCATTTGAATTTAGAGCTGGGACCCCAAATTTTCCTGCACAGCTTCATCACGGGCATAGCGGCCCAGACCGGCTTTCTTTGCATAGTCCGCTTTGCGCAAAGAATAGTTTGGCGCGACAAGGGGGTGATCATCATCAAGATTGAATTTAATTCGATAGTCACCTTCGCTCAATCCATGCTCGGCTCGTAGGTGACGCTTCAACATGGTGAATGATCGGCCACAACACAGACACGTTACAGAATCATCGGTGACGGACTCGGCCACGGGTACGGCAGGGATCGCGGTTTCATTGGCCGTTTGTGCGAAAACCTTGCTCGTACCCGACTTTTCAGTAGCCGGTTGCAGCCCTGCAAGTACGGCGGGAAGTGCTTGGGTTAACGCGAGAATGTCCTGAACGGTTGCGGATTCACGGCTGGCGAACGCGGCAATCACGCGAACTGCGGCCTCGGAAACGGGGGGATCTGTAAACTCTGTCACTTTCGGATGCGCCTTTACTAAATCGGTGCGGGATGAAGCCTCGCGAACAAACCCTAGAAACTCTGCAAGAATACTATGATTATCCGATGACTTCACAAAAATTGTCAATTTCTCTTAAGTATATTTCAGCCCACCGCAAAGAATAGCGAAAGGACAACATCTATCGTACTTAAGATAAACTGCGGAGGATTAATTCAACCGCAGACGTTTGGGATGCGAGGGTGGCTGGTCAGATGTGGCAAAACCTTGCCGTTTTTGACCTTCATCCGGGGCATCGGACAATATGCCCGATCTGCCCACGACTTCTGCCGCGTGTAAGATCACTGCACGCATGTGATCATCGTTCACCGCCTCGTCGCGCAGCTTGACCAGCCGTTTGGCCGCCGCAAGCGCACGCCGCTTGGGCGCAACAATTTCAAGTATGTCTGCCATTTTCCAGCGCCTATTCTTGAGGGTAACTCAGACGCATTCTGCAGTCTGCAAGGATATACATAGGTCCGAAGGTTAAAGAAAAGTGAACGTATGGCTTTTTCATGGCGAGACCGTCAGACTTTCACCGTACAAGACTGACTTTGCCTTTCTCCGTATGGGTGTGCCACAATGCTAATGTTGATCCCACTGTCTCTTTCCTAGCATACGGCCCTGATAAAAGTGTATTTCCAGATCTGCGCCTTCGCGCCAATTACATTAAAATGCTTGGTCGCAGACCCCCAAAGGGAACGCCTGGGATGACAAAAATTCTTTTGGTCTCTAAGTCAGCGTCTGTGCGGAACGGGTTAAACTATCTGTTCTCGGTTATTCTAAAATTTGATTTTGAATGTATCGATTTCGAAGCTTGCGCCACATGGGGCAAGAAGGACCATAGTGTTAATGTCATCTTCTTTGATATGACGAAGCTCGAAGGCCGACCAACTGCGTGGATCGAGCAACTTTGCGCGCGCGCGGACGATGCTATCCTCATTGCACTTCAAGAACCGAAAGGGCGGTGGGGGGCGGAGGCCTTCCATGCTGGCGCTGTCGATGTCGTTACTTGGCCGACCAACCTGCGTGAGCTTTCAGCGCGGTTAACGATACGGCTACCGGAGGGGCAGATGCGCGCCCTGCCCGCAACAGAGGAAAGCTGGGACGTCGAGGCGTATATCGCGCTGCGGGCCGGATTAACGACCGCAGAGGCGCAGATTATGCGTGTTTTGTTCGCGCAAGACGGGAAGATCGTGACCCGTGACGCACTCAGCCTCGCTGTGGAATGTCGACCATGGAGATACGGCGATCGCAAATTCGATGTCCATGTTGCCAAAATTCGTAAGAAGTTTGCTCAAACTTTTGCCTCTGGCATATCGGTCAAAACAATCAGGTCCAGTGGCTATATGCTCACGACAGAGGCGCTCGGTACCTTCAACGAGAACTGATATTGAAATACTGCATTGGCTCGCAGAATCGCCGGATCGAACGCCCACAGTCTCGGATGTTTTTCAACATAATTAGTGTAAATTCGTTAGAGCCTCGGAGTTGCGCCATATTTCGCCTCGGCCACCAAAGCTTGTGTTGCCACCAACGCCCCGAGCCACATTTAGTTCCGGAAAACATGGGTGTTCCGCAAGGTTTCTATTAAGGCTATCACGTTTCGACTGGCGAACGGCGCGTTGTCTCAGACTTCACCGTGACCTTGATCCACCGAAGTTTAACAAATCCTCAATTTATGTTGAGGTCTCGAACAGCTATCTTGAGGTTGCAACGGGAGCACTTGGGGAAGTTTGTTTTATGCGTTCTGAATTGATGGGGCACATCTGGGGTAAGCGGTTGGAATTTTGCACCGATCCGTGCAGCACCCCTTTAGGCCGCATCCTGTCATCGCTGCTCGCGTCACCGATCACGCGATTTACCGTTGAGGTAGAAGACGCGGATCTGACACCTGTCGCGATTTACGCTGGAGAAGAAGTTATTTCGGGCGCATCCTTGGCCGATGTTCTCGAGCAGGAGTTCGGGCTTGATCTGGAAGAGGGCGCGATCGTGCTAATTGAGCCTTGCGCTCCCCTTGCTTCTACGCCGCCCTGCCCTGTGGCACTCGGTCATCAGATCGGGCATATTATCGTCTCGCTCGCGCAGACAGAACGCGATGGATTCACGACGTCTGAGAGCCTGCTAAGCGCTGGCAATATTGCCCATAGCTTTCATCACGAAATGCTGCATGCAGCGATCCCCGGCGAGCATATCCATTAACGCGATCCCGCCGACAGGCGCGCGAAGGTGTGGCAGGCAAAGCATAATTTGCCTCCAAATTCTAAGAATTATCCTTGTTTTCCGCGAATTAAGGATTTTTTAATCCTCCTTTAACCCTGCCCCCCTATAGATGGTATGAGGCAGAATAAAAGGCAGTGAAATGAGTGTAACCGCGTATAAGCGGACCATCTCGCACACCGAAGAACCGCGCCAGATAGAGCGCCGGATTTTGGCTAGCGTGACATCCAAATTAGAAAATCAATTCGAAGCATTTGATGGTGCTTCGGAAAAATCCCAAAAACTTCAGACGCTTGCGGACGGCTTGCGCGATACCCTTTGGGAAAATCAGCGCGTTTGGCTGGCTTTCAAAGCCGACTTAGCCGAGAAGGACAACGGGCTGACCGCCGATCTGCGCGCAGCTTTAATCTCTCTTTCTTTGTGGGTCGAGAGCCACACCAAAGCGGTCCTGTCAGGGTCAAAAAATGTGAAGCCTTTGATTGATATTAATCGCAGTATTATCGATGGGCTGAGCGGGCGAGCTGCCAAAGTCGCGGCGGAGTAACCAGCTATGGCGTTGCGGTTAACCCTGAAACCCAATGAGCGGATTTTGATCAACGGCTGTGTTGTGCGCAATGCAGACCGTCGACAACAGATCGTAATTGAAAACCAGGCCGATATCGTTCGTGAAGCCGATTTGCTGCAAGAAGATGAAGAGCGTACTCCTGTAAAGGAAGTGTATTTCTTCATCCAAACCGCCCTACTTGAGCCGTCGACGCGCATAAAACTCGTGAAGATTATTCAACGCAAACTTGGCGCGCTTGCGCCGGTCTTTCACGACGAAATGGCGGGCCACATCTTTGAAGCCGCGGCCCATGTGTCGGTCTCGGACTTCTACAAGGCGATGCGAACCTTACGGCCCCTGATTGAATATGAAGAAAAACTGTTTGAAATGATCCGTGAAAAAAACACGGCTACGGCGGCGGAATAGTGTAGCCCTATGATAAGCATTTCGGGACTAGGCAGCTCTACCGCGCTCAAACTCATCGACGCAACGCGCGACAAACAGCTTGAATTGATGCGTAATTCTGCCGCGAATAAGCGGGCAGAAGAGGCGTTTCGCGACCGGATAGGCGATATCACTACCCCCGAAGAACTGGTCGCTGATTTCGAAGTTTACAGCTATGTGATGCGTGCTTTCGACCTTGAAGATCAAATTTTCGGCAAAGGCCTTATCCGGAAGATGTTGGAATCAAATCCGACCGAGCCCTCTTCTCTTCTGAATCGCCTCACGGACAGCCGGTTCCGCGAAATGCACCTGACCCTTGGCTTCACCACAGAAGAAGGGCCTCAAACACCCGATTTGACCGACCCGGATTTCCTTAGCGATGTGACAACGCGGTTTTACAATCGTCAGTATATCAACGAAAATGACGCCGAGAACGAGACGGTTGGCACTGTTTTGGAATTCCGCGACAAGGTGGGTGACATCAGTAACTGGTTTGAAGTACTCGCCAGTGAAAAATTAACCAATTTTTTTCAAGTCGCTCTATCGCTCCCTACGCAGATGTCTGCGCTTGATCTGGACAGACAAAAATCACTGCTGCAAGAAAAGTTTGACATCGAAAAGCTCGCCGATCCGGCCGAGCGTGAAAAGCTGATTGCGCGATATGTCGCTATATCCGATGCAGTTAACCCGCAGGGATTTCAGGCAAATTCAATAGCTTTGGACCTGTTGCAATCTTATAATCTGGGCGGCCAGTTTGTCCCAATTACGATTGACGTGGCTGCGATCACCTTCTCTGCATCACGGCTGTACCGCTGATCAGTTCGGCATATCCGACATCATGTCTTCGTCATTTTCGGGCAAGGCAACTTCCCCCTCAGACATCAAGCGCAATGCGGCTTCGACCAGTTGAGCTTGGGCACCTTTGACATCCTTGGACCGCACAGGACCCATCGATGACATCTCGTCTTGAAGCATACCCCGCGACCGCGACGGCAAAGACGCCAAGAAATGTTCGCGCACTTCTTTTCTAGCGCCACGCAGAGCCATCGGCAGAGTGTTTCCGCTGACTTCACGCATAATTTTACCCAACATCATCTCGTTGAATTTAACCAAATCGTCGAAAACAAACATTTTTTGTTTGATGGACAAAAGCTTAGCTGGCTGGCGCTCTTCCAGGTTACGGGTCAGGTTTATCAGCATATCCTCGTCAAGTTTGTTGAAAATTGAAACCAACTGGCTCTCGATCCGAGCTTCGGCGCTGTTTCCAGCCTTGGCAAGAACATCGTCACGCAGCGTGTTTTCAATGTTCTGAATGGTGTCGATGGGCAGCTTATCCATCCCCATGATCCGCTCGATCAAATCCGAGGCACGTTCGGCCCCTAAGAGCGGTAGGACTTTGGCCGCAACGTCGGGGCGTATACGCGTCAGAATCACAGCGATGGTCTGATTGTGTTCTTTCTGCAGGAACGCAACCAGCTCTTTCTCGTCGAGGTCCGAGAGGTCCTTCCAGACGTTATCAATTTTTTTCCCGTCAATTTCTTGCAAGATCTCGGCAACACGATCTTCCGGCAAAAACTCTTTTAGCAAACCGCGCGCGGCGTCGATCGAGCCAACGACACTACCGCTATGGTTCACTTTTTCATCGAATTCAGCGATGATTTCTTCGACGATGCCCGCGTCGACTTCGCCCATAGTGCTGATGGCGGTGGTGATCTGACGGATCTCATCCACATCAAGCTGTTGCATGATGGCGCCCCCGCGCTCTTCACCCAGACACAGAAACAGGATCGCAGACTTTTGCGCGCCAGACATATGACGGTGTTTGCGAAGGGGTACAAACTGGTTCATGAGAGCGCCGATTCCTGCAGCCTGAGGATAATTGGACAAGGATAGCGGAAACTATACTTGTTTGACATGACTATTTCGACGCCGCGGCACCTAGCCGGAGACGTAGGATTGGATCAGCGATCCGGCCAGCATGTACCACCCGTCGATCAGGACGAAAAAGATAACTTTGAAAGGCAGCGATACCAATACTGGCGGCAACATCATCATCCCCGCGCTCATCAAAACCGACGCGACGATCAGGTCAATGGCAATGAAGGGAAGGTAGATCAGGAAGCCAATCGTAAACGCGCGTCTAAGCTCTGAGATCATGAACGATGGTACTAATACCCGCCAACTTGGGAGCGCGGCCGGACCGTCGGACGGTGGGGACGCCTCGTCCGCGATATCGGTGAAAAGCTGCAAGTCCTTGTCGCGTGTATTGACCAGCATAAAATTGTAAAACGGCTCCGATATATTGCGAACGGCCTGCTCTTCGATGATGGCATTTTCCATCAGCGGGACAAGTCCGGCCTCCCACGCGTCTTCGAACACCGGCTGCATGACAAAGAAGGTCATGAACAAGGCCATAGCGTTTAACACAATGTTGGGCGGCGTCTGGTTCAATCCAAGGGCAAGCCGTAACATCGAGAAAACAATCACGAATCTGGTGAAACTCGTGACCATAACCAGCAGTCCCGGCGCGACGCTCAGCACCGTGATGATTGCAAACAGCTGGATCAGCCGACCAGAAAGGCTGGCACCTTCATCCGTCCCCGGCGTTACATCCCCGAAGGCCGAAGAGAGGTCGCGCACCATACTGCCCAGGTCGGCTTCCTGTGCCGAACCGGCCGACCCCAATACAATCAAGGCGACCACAAGTATGGCCGTGCCCGTTGTTAAAGGCAGCAAAAAAGAGGACAGAATGCGGGCGATCATCAGATATCTGAGACGAAGTCTTTGACGATTTCACGCAGTGCGACACCGAGCGAGTCGCCTTGGACCCGTACCAGATCACCACGCGCCACCATGCGATCGTTAATCATGATGTCGACCGGTTCACCGACCCGGCGATCCAGTTCAATCACCGACCCTTTGGTCAAATTTAGCAGCTCTGAGATTGGCATCCGGCTGCGCCCCAACACGACGCGCACGTCTAGCTTGACGCCAAATATCGCGTCCAGGCTTTTGCTATCCAAGCCGGCCGGCGCTTTGGTTTCCGTATTAAGCCCGGAACCCTCAGTCAGGTCGGCGTGGGTTTTATCCTGATCATTATGTAGCATTATTCAGCAATCCTTGTGGTTGCGGTCAGTTCAACGGTGGCGGTTTGCAAGGCGCTGAGTACCGCTGTGGTTGCCTGTTCAATGTCATATTCCAACTTGCCGCCCTGCCAGACGACCTGTGCTGCCCCGCGGGGCAAGTCTCTATCCGCGACGATTTTGATCGACGCGGCATCGGTCGACGTAGGCAACCAAACGGGCGGGTGCGCCTCAAGCCGGGCAACAACATCGGGGCATGCAGTGATCGACAGAACCGGTGTGCTGCGGCTCAACGCGACGCTTTCGCGGATGCGGCGCACAGCCAGATCGACCCCGTAGGTCTGCAGCAATTCGGGCACAAGCCGGTCGCCGATGCCAAGGAATAATTCGACAATATCAGCCTCTGTGGCCCGACATTGACGGGTGTCTTGCGCGATCAGTACGTCCAATTGCCCTCGGATTGCCTCGCTCTCCGCCTCGAGCCGTTCGTCTTCCTGCGCGTCAAATTCGGCCTGTGCGTCTAGCTGTCCGACAGCGCGCCCTGCGTCAAAACCCTGTTTGCGTGCCTCGGCCAGTCGTAGGTTCAGCTCTTCATCATCAAGCGTCGTGACTGGGACCGCGGGCGCGTTATCACTGTCAAAGTTACGGGCGAAGAGGTCGATCATGCGCCAGCCTCAGCCGGGAGCCACGACCGGATCACGCGCAAGACCTCTTGCGGTTTTTCATCGGCTAGCTGCTGGATTGTTTCGATTTTCTTTTTATGAAGATTGCCGCGGATGCCCTCTTTGCGCACGTATTCAGCCACCTCGGCAGCATCGATAGTTTCGTCATCTACGTTTAGCGGGTCTTCGTCTTCTTGCAGGTCCGCAACGGCAGAGGGCACCGCGGGCAGCTTGGCGGGCTTGCCATCAACCCCCAACGCCGCAGGTTCGGACGCTTTGTCACCGGTCAAGGCCGGGTCTTCATAGCTGTTGAGCTGATCGCCCTCACTCAACTTGCGCAGCACGGGGCGCACACCAAAGATGAGGATCAGGCCGACCACCAGCAGAGCAAGCACGCCGCGCACGATAGAGACGACATTTTCGCTGAGCTCATCACCGATCGTTTTATCGATCGGGTCGCCCAGATCCATCGAGTAGTCCATAAACCGCATGCTATCGACAGAGACACTATCCCCGCGCGCGGTGTCGAACCCGACTGCCGTCTGGACCAGCTCGCTCAGGCGGGCGAGCTCTTCGGGGGTGCGTTCAGCATAGATCACGTCAGAGCCGTCGACGTTGTAGATGCCGTTCACCAAGACCGCGACGGATAGGCGACGAACGTCACCCGCTTCGCGTATAATTTCGCGGCGCGTGTTACCGATTTCATACTGTACGATCTCATCGGCTTCGGACCGTCGGGTCGACGACCCTTCCCCGGTGCCGTCGGCCAATGCCGCAGGTATGTTGTTTTCGACGCCCACATTTCCAGCCGCTTTAGTACCGGTCTGGTCCTCGGATTTTGTCTCGGTTGATCGCACGACTTGCTGATCCGGATCATAGGTCTGCTCTACGATGACCTCGCGTTGCGTCGTGAGCTCTACGTTCACATGCACGCGCGCGTTACCGGCCCCGACCCGAGCGGTTAGGATATTCTGCAACTCCTGTGACAGACGATCTTCGATGCCGGCTTTGGCGGATTGCACACCGCCCTGACTGCTGCCATCTGGCCCTTCAGCAAGGATAGTCTCTCCGCTTGCGGACAGGACGGTCACGCGCGAAAGGTCCAAATTTGCAACGGCAGAGGCGACTAGATTGCTGACCGCGACGGCCTGCTTACGTGTCACGGCGCGGCCAGATTCGGGGCGCAAGATGATCGACGCCCGCGGCGCAGGTGCATCACGTGAAAACGGCTCGCGGTCCGGCAGCACCAGATGCACACGCGCCGACGAAATGCCATCGAGCGTCTGGATCGAACGTGCCAGCTCCCCCTCCATCGCGCGCATCTTGTTGATTTTCTGGAGGAACGAATTCATCGCCAGCCCGCTGTTTTCGTCAAACAGCTCCCACCCTGGATCGCCGTCGATCGGCATGCCGGTTTCGGCCAAAACCATCCGTGCCCGCACCGCATCGCCGCGCGGCACAGAAATGCTCGTACCATCTTCCGACACCATGGCATCAAAGCCCGCATTCGCCAGTGTCGCTTCGATTGAATTCGCAGAGGTGATCGACAGATTCGAATAAAGCGGCGCGTAGTCCGGACGGGTCACCGCACCGATGCCGAGAATCATCAAAAGCATCACGCCAATACCCGCCCCGCCAAGCATCATAAGCTTGTTGCGACCGAGCGACTTAAGATTGTCGAGTAATCCTTGCATGATGCCCCTCAGCAGCGATTTGTTACGGATATATTGAACAATTCATGCCTCGTGGCAAGTATTAAACAATTTTTAACCTTGTGTTTTTGGCCCTGAAAGACGAATGTACATTAACCCCAAGTTAAGGTTTCCACATGGCTGATAAAGCGAAAAAAAAGCCAGCCGCGGTAAAGCAGGGCTCCC
Source organism: Sulfitobacter sp. M13 (assembly GCF_053474885.1). Lineage (NCBI taxonomy): Bacteria > Pseudomonadati > Pseudomonadota > Alphaproteobacteria > Rhodobacterales > Roseobacteraceae > Sulfitobacter > Sulfitobacter sp. M13. The sequence goes on from NZ_JBRKBN010000003.1 coordinate 58,893, forward strand.
CTGCTGACGCAGCGGACCGGCCGCGCGGATCGCGCAAAATGCTGATCGCGGCAGCCTTGATGTGTGTAGTCTCGCTCGGCGGCGGCTTCTTCCTTGCGCGCGCAGCCTATGTCAAAGACGCCGAAGCCTTTGAGCCCGAGTACAAGAGCGACGAAGCCGAGCACGCTGACGCCAAAGATGACGACGCTGCGCCGCAAAAGCAGAGCGACGACACGCACGGCGAAGCCGAAACCGACGATCACGCAGAGGGCGAAAAAGACGTCAAAGCAGCCGACACCGGCTTGCTTGATCTGGGCGAGATGCTGACCAACATTCAGGGGTTCGACCAGAACGGATCCCCCACGTCGGTTTATCTTAAGGTTAACCTGATGGTCGCCTACCGGCCCGACGCCGGCGCGGACAAGCTGATGGCAGAACGTCAGCCTTTCATGCGCGATCTCTTTAACGGGTACCTGCGTGGACTGACGGAAAACGACGTGCGCGGCATGGCGGGCATTCTGTATATCAAGGCCGAACTGCTGAAACGCGCCCGCGCGGCTGTGGGCAATGATCTGCCGCAGGAAATCCTGATCAAAGACCTGATCGTACAATAGGGGGCGGAGATGAGCGCGAGCGATACAGCAACACGACCGGACGAGTCAGGCCCTAACCTGATCGACGAGATCATCCGCATGTCGGATTTCACCTTTGACCGGCTCCCTATGCTGGACATCATCGGTGATCGCATGGTCGAAAACCTTTCAGTCGCCCTGCCCGATTTACTGCGGGCCATGTGCGAAGCATCGCTTGCGTCGCTCGACTATATTCCAATGGGAAAAGTAATCGAAGGGCTGCCCAAGCCCACGTTTCTTGCCATCGGAACAGGCCATCCGTTCGTCGGCGAAATCCTTGTAGTGATGGACCAAACCGTTCTGATGACCGCGGTAGAATTGATGCTGGGTGGCAATGCCAAGAATATCGACTTCGACAACACTGATCCCTTCACCGCCATTGAGCTGGGCTTTGGAGAGCGGCTCGCTTCTGCTGTTTTTGCCGAGCTGGAGCGATCACTGTCGGTTGTAGGGGCCGCTAACCTAGAGCTGGACCGTATCGATACAGAGGTCGAAGGTGCCGCAATTGCCAAGAATACCAGCCTTTGTGCGCGGCTAAGCTTGTCTCTAACCTTGGCGGGCAACACAGGTAACCTTGATCTGGTCATTCCTTATGACGCCCTAGAACAGATCCTGCCTGATCTTGGCAAAGTCTATTTTGGCGATCGTATGGTGTCGCAAGACCAGTGGCGTTCTCTTATCGAGGCTCAGATTGAACGTGCCCATGTTGAATTGGATGTAGTGCTGTCCGAAAACGTCTTTCCCTTGCAGAAAATCATGTCGTGGCGCCCAGGCGATACGATTGATTTTGGTATCGAAGAAGGTCGCGACGCGACAGTGACCTGCGCCGATACCCCGATGTTCACTGTATCTTTAGGGAAACGCAATAACGGCTATGTGGCTGTGCAAATTACCGAAAAGCTGGAAATTCTGGAGGACCACGAAGATGATAGCAACGATAATTGACAGTCTGATCGTCGTATTGCTGATCGGCAGCATCGGCTATGGTTATGTGGTCTCGATGAAATTACGCAAGCTGACGGCGACGCTAAAGCAGCTTGAGCCGCTGGTCGAACAATTCTCTTCGGCGGTCGATAAATCTGAAAAATCGGTGCATCACATGCGCGAAAGCATCGAAACGGCGCAACGTGTGCCTGACCCCGTCGACGAACCAAGCCCCGTAGAGGAAGCAGCCGCCTCTTTCGCAAGCCGTCGCGCCACCAAGCCCGTTCCGGCCGAACGCAACGGTGTCCGTGTGGTGCGGGATAAAAAGGAAATGGTGCGCGCATTTTTTGAAAATTCCTCTGCGGCGAAGGGCTGATAGATGTTTGGATCAGGTATGTTAAACGGCAAGATTATTATTGGGGGGCTGGCGCTTACGCTCTGTGCCAAAGCGGCCCTGTCCTTCCCAGAGCTTCCTATGTTCAAGGATAGCCCCCTTCCCACACAGCCGATGATGGTGCTTGCCGCGGAGACCAAGGAAGAAACGGAACTGCAGCCGGTTCAGGATGCGCCGCCCTTGGTCGCCAATCTGCCCGACCTGTCAAACGGCTGCGAAGCGCCGGAAGACGTGCTTATTTCTTTGACTAAAGAGCGTGAACTGGTCCGTTTGCAACAGGTAGAGCTAGAAAACCAGCGGGCTGAATTTGCCCTGGCCCGCGAACGGCTTAACATCGAAAAAGCGTCGTTAACGGAACTCAAGACTTCTATTGAGAGCCTGTTGGGCCGCGTTGACGCCGCACAGACCGATGACCTTGATCGATTGATCCAACTTTATACGAATATGAAGCCTACGGATGCGGCGCGTATTATGGACGATCTGGATATCGAGACTACGATCATGATCCTCGGAACCATGAAGCCAAGAACTGCCGCGCCAATTCTTGCGAAAATTCCAGCAGTGCGCGCCCGCGCGGTGTCCAAGATTATTCTTGAACGCTCTCAATTGCCCGCTGACCAGGACCTAACGGGCATTAAACTGCGTTAATTCGGGTCGGTCCGCAGGATTGATCCCTGCGGTGCCGCGCGCTTCTTATTGTTGCGCAAATCAAAGACAAAGCTAATGATCTCCGCCACGATTTCCCAATGGGCGACGGGGATAACCTGATCGACTTCGATCTCGTCATACAGCATACGCGTTAACGGTTTATTCGCGATCATCGGAATATTATGTTCCGTAGCCACCTCGCGAATTCGGCGCGCAAGATGGTCTGCACCCTTAGCGATACAGACCGGTGCCATGTCCTGCTCGGGGTCATACTTCAGCGCGATCGAATAATGCGTCGGGTTGGTCAGGATAACATCTGCCAAAGGCACGGCGGTAATGGTGCGCTGCTGCGACAACTCGCGGCGACGACGCGCGCGTTTCTGGCGGATCTCGGGGGAGCCTTCGGATTCTTTATGCTCGTCCTGGATGTCCTTCTGGCTCATCCGTTGCTTGCGTCGCCAGTCAAAACGCCGCCATAAAATATCGGCAATCGCAATGGGCACCAGTAGGATTGCCGCTGCGATCAGCAGCTTCACCGCGGCGGCGGTCAGATAGCCGGGCAGATGCTCTGGGATAAAACCAGAAGATGTCCAAATGCGCCGCACCGCTTCATTCGTGATCCATGCCGCGAGCCCGCCAATCGCCAACACTTTGACGATACTTTTCACGAATTCGACCAGCGCATTGGCCGAAAAAAGACGCTTCAGCCCCTCGAACGGGGATAATTTCGAAAGTTTTGGTTTGATACGCTCGGCGGCAACGACAGTTTCGCCTTGGATCACCGCGCCAATCGCGCCCCCTAGGAACAGCACCCCAAAGATCGGAAGGACCGCCCAGACGATCATAAAGAAAAACTCGCTCATGATCTGCCCCAACCGGATGACACCCGGCTCCCCCGTTGCGACCAACAGGGTGGGAGCATGGTCCAGAAGCACCGAAAGAGCGACGACGATCTGCGGGGCTTGATAGGGCAAGATCAAGGCAGCGATCGCCAGCATCGCGACGACAACCACCATATTTCCCGTCTCTTTCGAAGATGGGACGTCGCCTTTCTTGCGCGCGTCCTTAAGTTTCTTCTCGGTCGGCTCTAGCGTCTTTTCTGTACTGTCGCTGTTATCGGCCATGATTAGATCCTAAAACCCATGATCCATTCCTGGAACCGCGTCAAAAAGTAATCAAGCATGGTTGGCAGGGCGATGGCAAGGATCAGTAGCCCCGCCCCAATCAGCAGCGACGCCGCAACAAAAAACACTGGCAGCTGTGGCATCATCCGGTTTGCTAGCCCCATACCAAGATTCAAAATCACCCCCATCACAAAAAATGGGGCCGCGATAGCCGTGCCAATATAGAGGCTCGCACTTGCCACGCGCAGAATTTGATCAGCCAGATCGGCCAGTATAAACTGGCCAGGCGGAAAGACTTGATAGCTGGCGAGCAACGCGCGGATAATCAGATGATGGGTATCCGTGATGAAAATCATGGTAACCGCACTCATAAGCAGAAGACTGGCGACCATTGTGGCCCCTTCAAATGATCCGAACGACGGTCCAAAGGCATTGGCCAACCCGGATACCTGCCCGACCTGAAATCCGGCAAACTGCAATGCTGACAAGAGGATACGTGCGCAAAGCCCGATCCATAATCCAATCAACACCTCAGCGCCGAACAGGAATACTGCGGTCACGATACTGTCGGGTAATGAGCTTGCGATCGGGGTCAAAGGCAGCAGCGACAGGCTGATAAGCATTGCGAGCGATAGACGTGGCCGCACCGGAATCTGAACCTCGCCAAAACCCGGCATGAACATCAGCGCTGTTCCAATGCGGGCAAACACGACGAAAAAAGAAAAAAACAATGACGAAATGAAAGGTTCGATTGCCACGGGCCCTTACCCGACGGTGCCAACGGTACGCAACGACGCTTTGCGGTGGACTTCGTTATGGGAAATCACTTGGGTCATTGGGCTGACCCGTTCCAGTATCGACCGCACGTAGGGACGCGCTTGGGGGCTAACTAAAATGGCCGGCCATTCATCCGCGCTCGAGAATTTTTGGATTTCTTTCCGCACAGCAAGAACGAACTCCTGCACGCGCGATGGAGACATCAAGAACGTCTCTTCGCCATTTGCCTTTGAAATCGAGGTCGCTAGCTCGCGCTCCCAATCACCGCCCAGGTTGATCACCGGTACGTACCCTTGAGAGTCCTTCAATGACTGGCAGATCTGCTTGGCGAGTTTGCTCCGCGCATGTTCAATCACGGTCCGGATATTCTTGGACGTCGCACTGGCCTCGGCGACCGCCTCGATGATCATTGAAAGGTTCCGGATCGATACCCGTTCAGCCAGCAGCGCTTGTAGAACATGCTGCAACATGACGGCTGAACTGCTGTCCGACCCACTTGAAAGCAGTTTTTGGTATTCCTTATCCTGCCCTTCGATCAGTTCCTGCGTCGCAGCATAGGTGAGTATCTCGGGCATATGCTCCTTGATCACCTCGGTCAGGTGGGTGGTGATCACGCTTTCAGGGTCGACAACCGTCATCCCCATCAGCTCTGCTTCGGAGGCGCGCGTTTCGTCAACCCATATGGCCTCGAGCCCGAAGGTGGGCTCGCGTGTGCGCTTGCCGGGCAGATTGATCTCTTGCCCGGAGGGGTTGATCACCATCATCATCATCGGATCAACCTCACCGCGCGCCGCCTCTACTCCTTGCAGGGAGATGGTGTAGGTATAGGCGGGCAGTTCCGCGTCGTCCTTAATCCGGACCAGCGGGAGGACAAAACCAAAGTCTTTTATAAACAAAGACCTGAGGCTTTTTACTTTGCCAGGCAGGGCGGCATTCACTGATGTGATCATCGGTACAAGCCCGGAACCAAGGTCAAGCCGCACATCATCCACCCGAAGCATATCCGCAAGCTTGTCTTCGCTACTTTCAGTAGGTGCGGCCTTGCGCGCCGCGGCTAATTCTTCGGCTTTATCACGCTCCAGAAAAGACTTTTGCATAATATAGCCAAACCCAACCATCCCCGTCGACAACGTAAGAAAGATCATTACCGGAAAGCCGGGCAGCCAGCCGATGCAGAATGTCAGGCCGCCAGCGACATAGAGCGCCTTAGGGAAGTTGCTAAGCTGGCCTAAGACTGCTTCGTTCGCGGCACCCAGCGTCCCGCCCTTCGTCACAAGCAAACCAGCGGCGAGAGAAACCACCAATGCCGGGATCTGCGTGACCAGACCGTCCCCGATGGTCAGAACTGTATATCGGCTCATGGCATCGCCGACGCTTAGGCCGTGGCTGATCATCCCAATCATAATGCCGCCGAACACATTAATCAGTGTGATGATCAACCCGGCGACCGCATCGCCCCGGACAAATTTCGACGCACCATCCATGGCCCCGAAGAAAGAGCTTTCTTCCTCCACCGTTTTACGCCGTGTTTTCGCCTCCTCCTCTGTAATCGCGCCCGCCCCTAGGTCAGCGTCGATCGCCATTTGTTTGCCCGGCATCGCATCCAGCGAGAATCGCGCTGCGACCTCTGCGATCCGAGTAGAACCCTTAGTGATGACGATAAAGTTAATGATCACCAGAATTGTGAAAACGATGATCCCGATGATGAAGTCACCGCCCAGAATGAACTGCGAGAAACCTTCGATGACATTCCCTGCGGCACCGGGGCCATTGTGGCCTTCACTTAATATTAATCTGGTTGAGGATACGTTGAGAGCAAGACGCAGCATCGTGACGACCAGTAGCAGCGTTGGAAAGGAGTTAAATTCAAGGGGTGTACCGATCCACAACGCCACCATGAGAATCAGTACAGATAGCGCGAGCGAGATCGCCAGACCAAGATCGAGAAAGAAAGGAGGCAACGGAATAAACAGCATTGCCAGGATGAGAACCATCCCCACGGCAAACCCGATATCTCGATTAGCACCGCCCAGCTTTGCAAAGCTGAAGGGCACCGGATTTGTGTCGGGTGTCGCCACGCTCAGTTGACCTCCGCATAGTGGGGCAGGATCGGAGCCAACACCTGCGTGGAGTAGATGGACAGCGCGCCGCGCGTTTTTCCGGAATTCGCACCGCTCAAATCTGCGCTCCAATTAAAGTCGGGCATTTCGCGGGTAGCTGCGACCTGTTGCGGTGCGTTGTCGCCAACGCTGACATCACTCGCAAAGCGGGTCAAGAATGCTTGGGCGATGCGCTGGTTCTGCTGCAACTTCTTTAGGTAAACCGATTTATAGCTGGCGTTTGAGGAATGGTACCGGCCAGCCGCCTGCCACCAATCGCCCGTCTCTTGGTAAAGTGACGTGAGAAAGCGCGCGGCATAGTCTACGTTATGCACCGGTGCCGTCGCCTCCTCGAGAGAAGCAAACTGGTCGCCATGCCAACGCTGATTGATCTGCATACAGCCGACATCTGTCGACCGAACGCCACGCGCTTGGGTCTCGCGGACATGTGCTTCGAGGGCGAGTTTGCTCCCGAAAAATGTGCCCGTGCCATTCGTATTTGCGGTCCAAGGCCACACCACAAGCTTGTTGTTCACTTCGCGACCCGCTTCTTGAATACCTATGGCCAACAGCAGGTTTCCCGGAATGTCATAGCGCTGTTCAGCTGCAAGAATTTCTTCCACGCAAATCCGCATCGGGTTTTGGTTCGCGCTTAGTGCCGCAGGTTTCACCGCTGAAACGGACGCCGTGTAAAACCCCGACCATCCAGCCTTGTCCGCTTGCGCAGATATCGGCAGCAAGACAGCCAGCAAAAATGCAGACAAGCGCACCCTAAAGCCCCCCGTTGGCCACAAGGTCAAAAACCCGGTCAGACAGACCGACAAGTGTCGAAAAGATAAAGGGAATACTGATCGCAAGCGTTACGAAGATTGCGGCAATTTTTGGCACGAAAGTCAGCGTCATTTCCTGAATTTGAGTCAGAGCCTGAAAAAAGGCGATGGCCAGTCCAACCCCAAGCGCCACGACCAGCACCGGAGCTGATCCAATCAGTGTCACGGTCAACGTCTGCCGGATGATCTCGTAGATAGTGACAGAATCCACAGCGGACCTCCGAAAAACATGGCGTACATTAACCTGATGTTAAACCGGCATGCGCATAACTTCCTGGTACGCTTCCACCAATTTGTCACGCAATGCCACCGACACCTGAACCGTCTGCTCCATCGCCATTGTGGCCTGAACAACTTCCTGAAGGCTGGCCTGCCCTGTCAGCCCCTTGATCGCCATCTGGTCGCCGCTGCGTACGGATTCCACCGCCTGCGCCGCCGCATCGCCAACCATTTGCGAGAAATCTTTGGGAGCGGGGCCTACTGACTTCGGTCCGCGCGTTTCTCCCTGAACCGTCTTGGAATAGGCGGCTTCAACATAAGAGGAACGGATGGCGGAAAAATCTGTCATTCTGGCACCTTATTTCAACAACTCGACCAGCTGACGACGCATATCGCGCGCCTTGTCCAGCATCGAAAGGTTTGCTTCATAGCTGCGCGCAGCTTCGCGCATGTTGCTCATTTCGATCAACGGGTTAACGTTCGGCATCTTGATATAGCCATTCTGATCGGCCGCTGGGTGCGATGGCTCGTACCGCAGGGTAAAGTCGGCAGCGTCCCGCGTTACGCCCGCAGACTGCACAATCGCCGCGCCGGTGGCCGGATCTGTACCGCTTTCGAATGAAATGGCCTTGCGCTGATAGGGATCGCCCCCAGCCGTTTGCGCGGTCGAACTCGCGTTGGCAAGGTTCTCAGACACAATGCGCAACCGATCACCCTGCGCGCGCATCCCACTGGCTGCTGTTGTTGAAATTCTGGAAAGAGAATCCATCGCGCCCGCCTCCTATTACCGTCGACCTGCAACGGCATAAACCATCTCATGCGCCTTGCGGTACAAACTGGCTGCCATCTGAAACTGCCCCGAAGCACTATTCGCCTCGACCAACTGCTCTTCGAGATTCACGTTATTCCCGGTCATGGTCGCGCCCGAAAGAACCTTTGCCTCGACCACTTCGGCCTCCTGCAACCGCTGCGACCTACCGGTGTCCTCAAGATAGCTTGCGAAGCTTTGGACGCCCTGCGCCCGATATCCTGAGATATTTGCGTTAGCGATATTCTCGGACACGACGTTTTGCCGCGTGGCAAGCCACTGCAAACGCTTAGGGGCAAGACTGAACAAGGATGTAGGATCTGTATTCATACTAGACTCATAATTTATCCTTGATATATAGCAAGGATAGAATATTTTCGAAAGAGTATATTTTGACTTCTGCCTTCGCAAATCTGCAAAAGTCCATCTATTCATGCGCCAGCGCAAAGATCTCGGGCACCGTCAAATCAATCACCGGCATGACCTTGACGGTCGGCGGGCTGGAAGCAATGGCGGCCATCGGCAGCCAATGCAGAGTACACACCCCCGCAGGGCATATTGACGGTGAAGTCGTGAGCGCGCAGGGAAGCGATCTTTGTGTTTTGCCCTTTGGCACATGGGAAGGCGTGTCGGTCGGAAACGCGGTCGAATTGATCGAACATGACGATATGGTTTTCCCCGACGAGAGCTGGATCGGCACGGTGGTCGATGCGCTTGGCCGCCCGCTCACTCAATATGCACGCGCCCGACGCCCACGGCGAAAAACCCGCTTTCGCGCCAATCCGCCCGGTGCGTTCGACCGTAAAAAGGTCGGCGAGAAGCTAGAGACCCAGATCAAATGCATCGACATCTTTACTCCAATCTGCCGCGGACAGCGGATGGGGGTTTTCGCGGGCTCCGGCGTTGGAAAATCGACGATGATGGCCATGCTCGCACGCAATACGGATGCCGATGTGATCGTGATCGGGCTTATCGGAGAGCGCGGACGCGAGGTACAACAGTTCATCCAAGAGGATTTGGGCGAGGAAGGCATGGCGCGCGCGGTGGTCGTTGTCTCTACCGGGGATGAGGCGCCGCTGCTGCGCAAGCAAGCCGCGCTGACCACGACCGCGATTGCGGAATACTTCAAATCGACGGGCAAACAGGTGCTGTTGCTGCTCGACAGTGTCACGCGTTTTGCCATGGCGCAGCGCGAAATCGGCCTTGCCCGTGGCGAGCCACCGACCCTACGGGGCTATCCGCCGTCGGTCTTCAGTGAGCTTCCGCATTTACTAGAGCGCGCAGGCCCCGGCATGGCGGCCGAGGGCGACATAACAGGGCTTTATACCGTGTTGGTGGACGGGGATGACATGAACGAACCGATCGCGGATGCGGTGCGCGGCATCGTGGACGGGCATCTGGTTTTGGATCGACGCATCGCGGAACAGGGGCGTTTTCCTGCGATCGACCTGCAAAAATCGCTGTCGCGGATGCTGCCGGGGTGCCACTCCCCCGAGGAGTATGAAATCACCAAAGTCGCGCGCAAGGCTTTGGGCCGCTACGCCGATATGGAGGATCTGATCCGCCTTGGGGCCTATAAATCAGGGTCCGATCCCGAAACCGATCAGGCTATTACCTTCTTTAAAGCAGCAAGCCCGTTTCTGTCACAAAGCCGTGGCGACAAAACGCCCGCCGCCGAGGGATTTGCAGATACCTATCGGATGATCCTTGAATCCGGCATCGACGACCCGCTGCGTAGTTTTTTCGAGGAACGCGCCCGCGCCGAGGCTGCTCAGGCGCAATAAAAAACCGGCGGGACGCATGTCCGGGCCGGTGGTTTGTGTCGTCAGGGCCCCTCCCCACCAAAGGTGGAGAGGGTATTGTCATAAAACGCCGAAGCCGAATTAACGGAACAAGCTCAGGATGTTTTGAGGGGCTTGGTTGGCAATCGACAAGGACTGCGTCGCCAGCTGCTGCTGAACCTGATAGGCCTGCAGACGTGCCGCTTCTTCTTCCATATCCGCATCAACCATCGAGCTCACGCCGGAATCCAGCGTGTCTGTCAGGGCGTCGATGAACTCCATCTGACCGTCGAGAGCGTTTTCGGTGATGCCGAGGGAGGTTGCAGCGGTGATGGATTTACCCAGCTCAGCCTCTGCGAACTGCAACTTTGCAGCCATAGTTGCGCCATCCGCTGTCGTGAGATCGTTAACATTGATCTTACCAAATTCGGTCTTGATCGCCGCAAGGTTGACACCCTCAAACTTAAACGTCGTCGCGCCAAATGTCGCGCCGTTGCGTGTCACCCCGTTTGTAACGCTTACTTCGTTACCAGCACCGGTTTTGCTACCATCTACAAGATTATCGCCGTTGAATGTGGCCTGCTCGATTGCAGACCCCATGTTCTTTACCAATGCGTCGATTTCCAGCTGCACATCAGCGCGATCAACGCCATCGGTTTGCGCGAAAGCAACACGCTCAACGATCTGTTGCGCGATGTCAGACACAGTTTCGGCTCCCAAACGGGCTGTCGCGACGGAGTTCTTGGTCGCTGTCATGCCTTCATTAATGGCTTTGAACATGCCGCTGTCGCCTTTCATCGTCTCTGAGACAGCAAAATAGGCAGCGTTGTCTTTACCGGACGCCACTTTCAGACCCGTGGAAACACGGTCTTGAGTTTGGTTAAGCCCACGGTTCACGTCTTTCAACGTGGCCAGAGCGTTCATTGCGGAGCTATTGGTGAGAATGGACGACATTTAATGTTCTCCTTGTTTCTCGTATTGATCCAGTCTTCTGACTGATGCTGACAGGAGGCCAGCTTTACTTACTTTTTACTCAGTTGAAAGCGGGCTGGACAATTGTCAGTGCCAGCCCTCCCCCACCATAGATGGAGAGGGTATTGTCATAAAACGCCGGAGCCGAATTAACGGAACAAGCTCAGGATGTTCTGAGGGGCCTGGTTGGCAATCGACAGGGACTGCGTCGCCAGCTGCTGCTGGACCTGATAGGCCTGCAGACGTGCCGCTTCTTCTTCCATATCCGCATCAACCATCGAGCTTACGCCGGAATCCAGCGTGTCTGTCAGGCTCTCGATGAACTGCATCTGACCGTCCAAGGTGTTTTCAGTGATGCCTAGTGATGTTGCAGCGGAAATTGCTTTGCTAAGTTCGCCTTCGGCCGTCGCGAGCTTATCAGCCATAGTCGTGCCACCGCTGCCGGCCGCCAAAGATTCGAGATCTATCGTTGCAAAAGCATCTTTGATCGCAGTCAGATTGACCTCTTTAAACGAAAATGTAGTGGCAGTAATGCCAGTGCCATCACGCTTGATACCGTTGACAACCGAGACCTCCGTCAGAGGGGTACCACCCGAGTCATTTTTGTAAACGCCGTCGACAAGATTATCGCCATTGAACGTGGACTGGGCGATTGCAGAGGTCATATTACCAACCAATGCATCAATTTCCAATTGGACATCGGCACGGTCAACGCCATCAGTTTGGGCGAATGCAACACGTTCAACGATCTGCTGCGCAATGTCAGAAACAGTTTCAGCACCCAGACGGGCTGTCGCAACGGAGTTCTTCGTCGCAGACATGCCTTCGTTAATGGCTTTGAACATGCCGCTGTCGCCTTTCATCGTCTCGGAGACGGCGAAATAGGCAGCGTTGTCTTTACCAGACGCCACTTTCAGACCCGTGGAAACACGGTCCTGTGTTTGGTTCAGCCCACGGTTCACGTCTTTCAACGTGGCCAGAGCGTTCATTGCGGAGCTATTGGTGAGAATGGACGACATTTAATGTTCTCCTTGCTTCTCGTATTGATCCAGTCTTCTGACTGAGGTCAGCCGTAGAAAGGCTAACCTGAACTACTTAGCAGCTCAGGTTAAAGCGGGGTTAACAAAATGGGTAAATCGGTAGAAAGCGGATCAGAATTTCTGATCAACGCGCATATTCTTGTCGGCAACACCGCTGACACGTTGCCCCATCTTCCCGTAATTCCCGTCTAGATCATTGCGATTGCTGATCTTTTTCACCTCGCGCAGAATGGTGCGCGCCGCGACCGCCATGCGGGACAAAATGGCGCTGTCTTCTTCAATCGCGCTTTTGAGGTGCTTGAGGTGTCGCTTGACCTCCAGCTCTGTCATAATCGGGTGATCGATAAAGGGCTCTACAAGCGGCGTTTGCAGTTCCAACCATTTCAGCGCGCGGGATTTCTCCTCGAAGATCGCGCTGACGACGTCCAGATCGCCGGCCTTGATCGCGTCTATCTCGCGGTTCAGCACGTCGATTGTATCGTGGATCTTCGCCACATAGGCGTGGATGTTTTCTTCGTCCTGCGGGGTTAACGCAGGCTGGTCCGTCGCCTCCCCCTCTGGGGTGCTGCCGCGTCGACCAAAGCGGAAGGTGCGCGACATCATTCGCCCTGCCCTTCGACCGTGGATTTGCCCTGACCGTAGGCATCCAGCATCTGCGACACGCTGCCCGAGAACCCGAAACCGCCCTGTTCGACAAGCTGGCCAGCAACGGCTTCTGACATGAACGACCGCCACATATCGGCTTGCTGCTCGCCACCAAACGCAGATGAGCCGGCCGTCTTCATCATCTCATCGACAAACTGGGTCAGAAACACCTTTTCGAATTCCTTGCCCGTCTGTGCCGCGCGATCGGGCTTGGCGATGTCGAAAGCAGGCAGCGCCGGAGTAATTGGACCCGTCATCAGATAATCTCCAGATCCGCATGTAGGGCACCGGCGGCTTTGATCGCTTGCAGGATCGCGATTGTCTGTCGTGCGCCAACGCCAATGGCGTTCAGCCCATCGACCAGCTCTTGAAGGCTCACGTCGCCATTCAGAATACTAAAGCTGCCGTCGGTTTCCTGAATATCGATCTCGGTTTCGGGCACGATCACGGTCGTCCCCCCGATAGAGATAGGTTTCTCGCTGATCACAGCTGTATTGCCACCGACACTGAACGGGCCGGGCTGACTAACGCCAAAGTTCTCGCGCACGCGAACGGTCAATCCGCCTTGGCTGATGGCAACCTGCGCGATCCGCACATCGGACCCCATGACGATGGTGCCGGATTTTTCGTCGATCACAACCCGCGCAACGGCATCCGGCGTGACCAGCAGATTTTCGACTGCCATGATCGTTTCGGGGGCGTTGCGCTTGTCACCGACCCAGACCTCGATCGTGCCGGAATCCAGCACTTCGACCTGACTAGATCCGAGGTGTCGGGCAATCGCCTCGCGTACACGGTCAGCGGTCGTAAAATCAGGGTTGTTCAGCGCAATCCGGATGCTGTCGAGCTGGAAGAGGCTAAATTCGATCTCGCGCTCAACGATGGCACCGTTTTCGATCCGCGCGATGGTCGGCACGCCGTCCACGACGCTCGCGGCATTGCCATCCACCCGGTACCCCGAGGCCGCGACCGCACCCTGTCCTACGGCATAGACCTCACCGTCTGCACCAGTCAGCGGTGTGATCAACAGGGTACCACCGCGCAGGCTGGTCGCATCGCCCAAGGACGACACCGTGATATCAATGGGCGATCCGCGCCGCGCAAAAGGCGGCAGCTTGGCCGTAACCATCACAGCTGCGGTATTTTTGGTTTTCAGCGTCTCGCCATCCAGATTGGCCACGCCCAAACGTTCAAGCATGCCGCGAATGGATTCACGCGTGAAGGGGCTGGAATTCAGCTTGTCCCCCGTCCCCAAAAGGCCAACGACCAAGCCATAGCCGATCAAATGGTTTTCCCGAACCCCTTCGAAATGCGCGATGTCCTTGATCCGAACCTGTGCACCTGCTGGTACTGCCGGCAACGCGAGCAGCGCGGCTGCGGCGATCGCCTGCAGGCCGCGCAGCCATGCTGAGAAAGGGGGTCGCTGGCGGTGCGCCATTGCGAAATCTCCAGTACAAGAACAGTTCAACTATCCTTGCCATAATCACGTAGCAGACCGTTTTATACAAGTTAAATCATCTATTAATTGTTGCTACCGCAGAATATACTTGCTACCGATAGGAATAGTCAGGATTTAGGGCAGAATAAAATGCGCATGTATATTTTCGAACAGCGGAAAGAACGATGCGCCGGCCTAACCGCAGAGCTGCGCAGCGCAGGTATCGAGCTTCAGTTCGTCACAGCCGAGTTTTTCACCACTGGGCTTGGCCCCTTGCTGCAACCTGGTCACCAGACCAACGCGGTGTTGATTGGTGAAGGTGACGACACGCGTGACTATATCCGTGCGATGCGCACGGCGGGCTGCGTCAATCCGGTCATCGTCCTCAAGGATTTCCGCAACGCCAAAGACACCTCAGATCTGCTGAACCTCGGGGCCGATGATGTTATCGTTAGCCCGATCCGCGGTGCAGAGGTGCTGTCGCGGACAAATTCGATTATCCGGCGGCACTATGGTCACGCCTCTGAAAGCGTGATTGTCGGAGAGCTGACGGCCTATTTCGACGGGCGCGACCCGATTGTGTCTGGCAGCCGGATTAAGCTTTCGAAACGGGAATACTCGGTGTTCCAGCATCTTGCGCTGAACTCGAACAAGGTCATCTCAAAAAACGCGATCTATGACGCCATCTATGGCAGCAGCATCGATCAGCCGTTTGACAAGGTGATTGACGTCTACATCTGCAAACTGCGCAAAAAGCTCGCGTCAGCGTCAAAGTCGGGCTGGCAGTATATCGAAACCGTACATGGTCGCGGTTATAAGCTCAGCTCGCCCGAGGTGACCTCCAAGGCAAGCTGATCAGCGCAGATAGTTCAGGATCGACAGGCTCGAGAGCCGCGATGTCACCTGATAGCTTGCTTGCAACTGCGTCTCCAGACTGTTCATCCGCGTGGCTGCCTCATAGGGATCAACGCTCTCGTAGTTCGAAATCTGCGTGCGCTGGACCAAAGACAGATCGTTCAGCTGCATCTGCGTTTTCTCGACGATCTGCTGATTGAAACCGATCCGTGCAGAGATATCCAACATCCCTTCTTGCGACGCTGAAAGGCTATCGACGACCTCTGACATCCATGTGCTATAGGCCGCGTCATCCATCTGACTGACATCCGAAACAGCCAGCATCGCCAAGCCCTTATAGGCATCGCGAAAGGATTGTTCATTCGCACGCACGCCATATACCACCTCTTGGCCAGTATTCACCCAAGCGCTAAGTTGCTTGGTCTCGTTGCCGGCTGCATCGGCCTCGGGCGACGCTTGATAAAAAGTGCCTTGGAAATTTCGGCTGGCATCGGCGTCTTGAGACTGGAAAACCGCGTCGATCTGATCTGCAATCGCTTGGGCACTTGCGGGATCTGTCGGGCCGGAGCCGAAGATTTCTTCCATCACAGATTGCGGTGACCGCCCGGTTTCTGCACTGTTTTCTGGCCAACGTGTCAGCGCGGTCTTATTGGATTCCAGACCCGAAAACAGGTTTTCGCCGTTATACGAGGTGTTCATCGTCGACACGAGGCTTTCAAGGGCCGCCCGCGCCTGCATCTGGAGCACTTCGGCCCCATTGTTGTCCCGCGTCGCATTGACCAACGCGCTTTCCAGCACCGATTGCACCTGCGTGCGCGCAGCGTCGACCGAGGCAAGCATCGCGTCAAGCTTACTGCCGAGGACCTTGTTCGACGTTATGAAGGTTTGCGTGTTCGCCTCACGGCCGTGCAGTTTCATGACCGACGCGGCGCGCGGACCAAGATCGGCATAGATGTCGGCCTTTTTTCCGGTGGCGACTTCCTCGCTTGCACGCTGCAACGCCATTGTGTTGCGCTGTACGTTCTGCCGGTTGAAAAGGTTAAACTGAAACGACGAAAAGCTGCTGATGCCTAGAACCATTTTATCCGCCTCATACCGCTGCGATCAGCGTGTCGATCATCTCTGACACTGCTGCGAGCACTCTGGAATTTGCCGCGTAGCTTTGTTCGATCAATAATAATTGCTGCATCTCGTCGTCGATATTGACGCCTTCGGAATTGCGTCGCGCCGACATCACCACCTCGGCCGCAGAGGCCGCTGCATTGAAATCATTCTCGGCCCGCGCGCGCTCTGCCGCCTGACTGGTGATCATCTCGGCAGAGAAATCACGTAATGAGACTTCGCTCGGAATACCTGTGCCTTTCGCGGCGTTCATGGGGTCATCAAGCGCTGTCAAAAAGGCGTTGATCTGCGCCATTTCAGACCCCGCACCAGGGGAAACCGCCCCTAACCCGTCCCGAATACGCCAAACCTCGGCATCCCCATTTGACGAAATCTTGTCGTTCACCTGCAAGCGGCTGGCCAGTCCGGTGAGGTTATCGGGATCAAAAGCACTGCCGTTGTCGGTGAACAAGCCTGCCTCGTTCGGTGCCAGGCTGGCGTCGGCCCCTTCGAAGGTCTGCATCAACCCGCGGGCGAATTCATCCAACTGTTGACTAAACTTCGGTATCGTCTCTCGTTTCAGTTCGGACAGCCCCGCAAGACTGCCGTGCTGCACACCGCGGACGCCGTCTTTGAACGGGGTGATATCCTGCTTGCCCGCCATCAGCGTCCCGTCACTGGGGTTAAAGGTCACGTCCTGAACCACTTGCCCTTCAAGCAAAGCCGCACCGCTGACGGTATATAGGCTGATCGACCCATTAGACGACCGGTGCATCCGCGTATCCACAATGCCCGATATCTGATCAAGGATCGTATCTACTTTTTCATCGAACTGTGCAGACTCCAGCGATCCGGGCGCGAAACTGCTGCCCGAGGCGTTCAGATCACGCAGCTGATACAGTGCCGTGTTCAAATCCGCGACTTCATAGCGGATTTCCATGTTCACGTCGCTCAGCGTGGTCGACAAGGTCGTCGCGGCCCCTTTGACCGACCGCGCCAGGTCCTCTGCAGCCAGCGCAACCGCAGTCTGCGCCCCATTTGACGACGGCATATTCACCAGCGTTGTCAGACTGTTCTGGAAATCGTTGAACCGGTCCGCGGGCGACGTACCATCGCCGGGCTGCCCCAGATAGGAAGTATAGCTGGTCAGCCCTTCCTGAATGGATTGGTACTGCGTCATCCGCGAATTTTCGAGGCGCGACATCCGCTGCAGCGTCGCATCGACTTCGCGGCGGATCTCGCTGATCACAGCGCCGCCCTGCCCGCCGCTGGCGGTGACAAGCACCGCCTCGCGCCGGACATACCCCGGGTTCATCGCATTCGACACGTTATCCGCCGCGACCCGCGACTGACCCTGTGTGGTATATAACCCGGCCGTGGCCGAATTCAGCGCGCCCGTAAGGCTCATGTCATGCTCCGGTCAAACCGTCTGGATTAACGCTTCAGACGGGTGGTTTCATCCATCATATCGTCGACGGTCGTGATAACTTTGGCGTTGGTAGAAAACGCGCGCTGCGCCTTGATCAAATCGGTCATCTCTTGCGCAATGTCCACGTTAGAGCCTTCAAGCGCCCCGGCGTTGATCGACCCGACGGTAGAGGAGTTGGCCTGCAACGCAGAGAACGACCCGGTCTCGCCAGACAGGCGATAGGCGTTGCCCTTCACCTCGACCAGCCCGTTGGGGTTGGCCACAACAGCGACAGGAATATCGTATAGGGCGCGGCGCATACCATTGTCGAAAATGCCGAACAAAGTGCCCTCTTCGGTGATCTCGGTACGTACCAGTTCCCCGGCGCTGGACCCGTCGCGATCAAACGCGAGGCTAAAGTCACCTGCGAACTGGCTGATCCCGTCAAAGCCACCCGGCTTGCCCAGGGTAATGTCGATTTCTTGCGGGACGACACCGTTATTCAACGTGATAGTCGCCACGCCTGTCGCGGGATCAACTGAGAACGCAGCCGGCGCTGTCGCGGTCGACGTGGCGTTTGTATACCCCAGCGGCGAACCGGCTGCGGGGCCTGCGTTGTTGAATTCCATCGTGACGCTGCCCAAGGCATCGCCGTTCTGGTCCGCGATTGCCAGATCCCATGTATTTGCCGTCGTGCCGGGGGCCCAGGAAAAGCTCACCCGCTGGCTTTCGCCCAAGGCGGTAAACACTTCCGATGATGTCACAAAAGGCGCACCGGGTTCGGCCTGCCCCGTATCTTGCGACGGTAGGTTGCCAAAGGAAGAAATGGTCGTCGTCACCCCGGCAGAGATATTCAGGTTACCGATGTTTACGGTCTCCATATCGCTAAACGATGTGCGGTCGACGGATCCGATGCCGCCATCCAGCTGGTAGGGATAGCCGGCAAGGTAATATCCGGCCGCGTTTTGCAGATTGCCCTTTTCATCCGGCAGGAAAGATCCCGCACGTGTGAGCATATAGTTGGTCTGAACTGTCTCGTTCGGGTTCATCGACACCGAGAAAAAACCGTTCCCGCCGATCGCCAGATCGGTAGGGGAGTTGGTCGAGATCAAGCCGCCCGCCGTCGAGATGTCTATCTCTTCGACGGCATTAACCGACAAAACCCCGTCACCATTTCCGCCCGAAGCCGTGGTCGTGACCATATGCGCGAACCCGCGGCGGTACCCCACTGTGTTCGAGTTTGCGATGTTCTCGGAGATGCTGCCAACCGCTTTGGAGTTGGCGCGCAACCCGCTGACACCGGTCTGAAGCGCACTTGAAATGCTCATATTACTACCTCGTTATCGTTCTTGGTATTCTTGCCTAATAGGACAAATAGACGAATTAGTTTAAAGAAGGTTAAATTTTTGCGTTTTATTTTTGCCTAACCTTGCAATTTCGACGCATCAGGATGCGAGTTCATGGAGATATCCCTGAATTGGCGATACTTTCAAAAGCGTTTTCCAGCTGCTCCAGCCGCTTTGCAGCGCTGTCTGCGCTTAGCGGGTCAACCCCGTCGCGTGTTTCTGAAATACTATTTGCGAGTGATATCAGATCTTTAGACGGCGTAAGGCTAGGAAAGGATCGGGTAACCTTCTCTAGCGTGCCCTGATCTTCGGACCGGTAGGCCGCAATCAGCAACCGTGTGGCATCCTGCAAGGAAAAAGCCTGGGGGTAGTCCCGCCAAAGCTGCGATAAAGCATCTGATGCCTGCGGCCAGCGCTCTTCTTCGGACAGCGCCAAGGCAACATCGCGCAGATGTTGTGCCGTCGGCGTGTTGACCGACGCTCTCAACAACGCGGGCTTATCCCCCAGTTTTGACAGGGCTTCTGCCAACAACGTCTGATGCGCCTGCGTCAGGTCTGGCGCGACGCTTGGGTCCATCACCTCGAGCGTCAGCCGGGCCTCAGCGAACTGACCGCCGCGCATCTGTGCCTGCGCAAGCTTCAGGTGCAGGCGGAAAATATCCGCTTCACGCGACGCACCCTGTTCTTCCTGCTTTTCTTGCAAGATGCGCACCGCACGGCGGTATTCCTTGGCAGCAAGGTCGGTTGACCCGAGCTTCAGCACATAGTCGCCCAACGTTTCGATCTGCGCCGTGAACCCTTCGGTGTACCGAAAATGTGGCAGCAGCCGTAGGTGTAGCGCCATCCACGCTGACAAGGGATATTGCCCCTCACCCCCCGCAGCATAGATGCGCGCCAACAATTCTTGTGCACGTGCCTCGATCGAGGCCGCCTCGGCTCGCTCGGGGAAGCGCAGCAATATTCGGCCAAGCGCCAGCACCGCTTCGGGATCATTGCCAAGCGCATGATAGACGCGCTCTTGGCGATACAACACTTCCAGCTCATAACGACCGCCGCGCCACGCCTCTGATCCGCTCTTTAGGGTCGATTGTGCGGCAAGCAACGCCCCCTTCCCGCCCTCGGCAAGCGCCATATCCGCCACCGCCATCCGCGCACGCACGGCATATTGGTCCCAGCCCTCGGCGGCCTCTAGATAGGTCCTAAGCGCCGTAGCGGCATCGCCCCGCTTTTGTGCCGCCCGTGCACGCAGGAATGTGCCGGACGAGGCACCCGCGAGATCCGGCATTTCATCCATCAAGCGCAGCGTCGCATCGACATATTCGCGCTTGTCCAACTCTATCGCCGCCTCTAGCAGAACCGGCAGCACCGCGCGTACAACCGATTCAGGCTGCGTGCTGAGCCCGCCAAAGCTGGCCTCGATATTGAGAGACAGCCGCCGCACATCCGATGTCGCGATAGCATCGAGGCTGGCCCAAAAGGCCCGATCCGGTCGACTACCCGCCAGCGGAGAGGTCGAAAAAGGTGGCGTCATAGCCGTCGGGGCTTCCCCCGCGAGCAGCCGCACCGCGTCCGATAGCGCCCGATGACGACGCGTGGGGCCGGGGGTGTCAGGAGTCATATCGGCCAGTATCGCCCCTGCCTCGTCCAGCAGCATATGTGACAGATACAGCTCTGCGATATCCAGCATCACGCCTACCTGGTCGGGGCCGCGCTGGCGGCCCAGCTTGTCGATGTTGTGCCGCATATCGGCGCGCAAGCCATCCGCAGACCAACGCCGCAAATCCACATCGCGCCGCCAGCTCCGCCCCGCATCTAAAATACTGTGGTCAAGAGTATCCACGACATCTGTCGGCGCCGCCACAAGGACACCCGCCGGAACAGCAAGAACCAGCGCCCCTTTCAGCACAGTAAGACAAATATATCGGCGCACAACTATCCTTGGTATGGTAATTACAGCTTGCCTTATCCTTGTATTCATGAAAATTTATATTTGCAATAACATGTACAATGCGGTTTTTGCTTTGCGTTAGCACCATCGGGGGATGAGATGACCAATATCAGTTACGTGTCGCTTTCTCAGGCAACCGCGCTGACGCGCAGCATGGATACTGCGGCGCATAACCTCGCCAACGCCACAACCTCGGGCTACAAGGCGATCCACCCTGTGACCCAATCTGTCCCAGATGGCAGCGGTCAAGACGCCATCAATTATGTGCGCGAAAGCGGGACCTACCTCGAACTCTCCGACGGCCCTCTCACGCAAACCGGCAACCCGATGGACATCGCTATTGCCGGTGAAGGCTGGTTCCAGTTTCAGATGCCCGGCGGCGAGACGGGCTATAGCCGCCACGGGCGCCTTGTGGTCGACGTGGACGGTCAGTTGAAAACCGCAGGCGGCATGCCCCTGCTAGGTGTCGGCGGCGGCCCCGTGGTCTTGCCCGATGACGTGGGTGACGAGGTGGTGATCACGACCAGCGGCACGGTCACTAACCCACAAGGTGCCGTACTGGGGGCGGTCAGCGTTGTGGCGATTAACCAAGCGGCGCAGATGCTGCCGATGGGCGCGGGCATGTATCAACTGCCCCCCAATGCAGGCCAGCCACAGCAGATGGAAAATCCGCAGGTCAAACAGGGCTTTGTCGAAGGCAGCAACGTGAACGCTGTCCTTGAAATGACCCGGCTTATCGACATCCAGCGGGCCTATGAAAACTCGGTCAAGCTGATGGGGTCTGACGATGATCTGACCCGCACAGCCATCCAGAAACTTGGGCGCGTATAACGCCCCCGAAAGGAGCATAAGATGAAAGCACTCGGGATCGCGGCCACAGGGATGTTGGCACAGCAAACCAACGTTGATGTCATCGCCAACAACATCGCCAACGCAAACACCACCGGTTTTAAAAGCGGTCGTGCGGCGTTTCAGGATCTGGTTTATCAAAGCTTTGCCAGCGCCGGTTCGTTGACCTCGGAAGAAGGCACTGCGCGGCCCGTAGGCACTGATATTGGCCTAGGTGTCCAAGCGGCAGGGGTGATCCGCCACAACATGCAAGGCGGGTTGATCCAGACGGAAAACCAAATGGACCTCGCCATCGAAGGGCGCGGCTATTTCACCGTTAACCGCCCCGACGGGACACAGGCATTCACCCGCGATGGGAATTTCCAGCTTAGCGCCGAAGGTCAATTGGTCACGCTAAACGGCTATGAGGTCGAACCCGCGATCATCGTACCAGAGCTGACCCGTCAGGTCGAGATCAACCAAGAAGGCGTGGTCATGGCGTATGTCGAAAACCAGCCTGAACCGGTGGAACTCGGTCAGTTGAACTTTGCGACTTTCCTGAACGAGGCCGGCCTGAAACCTGTCGGCGACAACTTGATGGAGCAGACAGCCGCATCCGGTGAGCCTGTGCAAAACGTCCCAGGCACCCCCGGCGTCGGCATCACGCGCCAAGGCTATCTTGAGCAGTCGAACGTTAATATTATCCAGCAAATCACCGATCTGATCTCGGCACAGCGCGCCTACGAGATGAACTCGAAAGCGATTGAAACCGCCGATCAGATCATGACCACAACCAACCAGATCAAGTAACGGGTTAGACCGATGAAACGTGTTGCCATTGCCCTGTTCGTCCTGTTCCAGCTTGCGACCTTTATGGTCCCGGGCCCTGCAGCCGCGCAATCCGTGTCGGTGACTGACCTGATCGAAGAACGTGCTGTGGGAGAACTGGGCGCAACTCTGCCCGCAAAAGCCAAGCTGGAAATCCGCATGGCCGAGGGGATGATCAAGGAAGGGAACTTTGTCCAAGAGTTCTGGATCGATCCTGACTCGGGCCAATTTATCGCGAATATCGTGACGGACAGCGGTCTGCCGCAGCGGGTCTGGGGCTTGGCGATGGTCACGCTGACCGTACCGGTCCCGAACCGCCGTATCGTGCCCGACGAAATCGTGCGCGCGCAAGATGTGTCGCTGGTCGAGATGCCCATGCAGCGGGTCGGGAGCTATGCGATCAACGAATATGAACAACTTGTCGGGCAGCAGGTCCGGCGCATGTTGGTGACCGGTCGCCCCGTGCCCCGCAATTCAGTCATGCCGCCCCGTATCATCAGCCGCGGCGAAAAAGTTAAGATCCGCTTGACCCATGGCGGGCTGCAACTGACCGCAAAAGGACGCGCCCTGGATGATGCCCACAAGGGGCAGGAACTACGCGTCGTCAACCTTTCCAGCAACAAGGCCCTGTCCACCATCGCGATGGCAGCAGGCGTCGTCGAGGTCGTACAATGACATCCCTTCGTTTTCCCGCCCGCTTGGGCTGCATCCTTGCGGCGTCGGCGCTTTTGCTTTCAGCCTGTGGTGACTTCAAGGAAACCCACAACCCGACGGTCAGCGATCTGACGCTCAGCCCGGAGCATATGGGCGAGGTCAACCGCATCAGCATTCCGATGCCCCTGCCCACGCCAGCCGACCAGCCCAAACGTGCGGATCAGGCCAGCCTCTGGAGCAAATCCACACCGCGTCTGTTTCAAGACCGCCGCGCGGGAGACGTCGGTGACCTTGTGACTGTCCTGATCGATATTGATGACCGTGCGCAGCTGCAAAACGCCACCGGGCGCAGCCGCTCGTCGTCGACAGGGGTTGATGACCCCGATATCCTGAACTTTGATACCTCCACTGAAAGCGGGAAACTGATCGGGCTTTCCAGCAGCTCATCAAGCGAAGGCGAAGGATCGATCCGCCGCAACGAAAGCATTCGTCTGCGCGTCGCAGCGCTTGTCATCCAGACCCTGCCAAACGGAAATTTCGTGATCGCAGGGCGCCAGGAGGTCAAGGTGAACAACGAACTGCGCGAGCTCCGCATCGCCGGTATCATCCGCCAGTCGGATATCAACGTCGGCAACACCATCGACTATGACAAGATCGCCGAAGCGCGGATCACTTATGGCGGACGCGGACAGATTTCGACGGTACAAACTGCACGCTACGGTCAGGACGCGCTTGAAGTGTTCCTGCCCTACTGACGCGGGCCGCGGCTGTGATTAAATACATCATCATAGCCGCATGCGTTATAGGCGCAGGGGCCATGGGCTATGTCGGCGAACGCTTTATGCGGCCGACGCCTTCGGCTCCCTCCGGTCAGGCGGTGACGCAAGAACTGATGTTCAAAATGCCTCTAGGCAAGTTCACCATGCAGATTATGCAAAGTCGCAAGGTCCTGCATCTGATGTTCGACATGGATGTCTTTGTCATGGGGGAAGTGTCTTTTCACGAGATCAACGGTGCCGTGGGGCGTGCCCGTTTGCGCGACGCCACCGTGTCAGCGATTGCCGAACTGGCCGAAACAGACCAAAGCCTTGCGCAACCGATCGCGGAAGAAACCCGCAAGGCGGAGCTTGCCGCGCAGATCGTACGCAAATTATACGTTAATTTTCCAGCGGTACGTACCGCGCGGCTGAACAGCTTTTACAGCAATATCAGCCTGCGCGACTAAAAGATCCGTAGTTAGCTGGCTGACTTCACGGTGATTGACGATGCCGTTTCACCGCCATCCAGACCAAAAATGATCTCTCCCTCGCGAAAGCGCACGTCTTCGACGCGGGCACTGCGGGACGGCTGGATCGAGATGTTGTTGCCCGCCGCGTCTTTCGCGGTCAGTACGACAGTATATTTCCCCGCCAATTGCGCATTGCCATAATCATCGAGACCGTCCCATTCGAGCGGGTTCGATGTGCCGGATACCGCGGGCAAGCCGGTCATCGTGCGCACATTCCGCCCCAGCGGGTCAAAGATCTTCGCTGTCACATTAGACGCACCGGCACCAACCTCATAGGTAGAGGCCGTCTTGCCATCCGCCAGCATCACCACGTCGGATTGTACCGTCACGTCGCGCCCCAAAAGTTCCGTACCGCCAAGGTTCAGCAAGCCGCTGATCTGGCTGGTCAGCGTCTCGAGCTGGGTGTTAGTCTGCACCGCTTGTTCGACCTGCGACAGTTGCGCCAACTGTGCCACGAACTGTGTGCTGTCGACCGGTTCAAGCGGATCCTGGTTCTGGATTTGCGCCGTCAGCAGGGTCAGGAATTTGGTATAGTCTTCCCCCAGCTGGCCCAGTGAATCCTGCGCCGAGCTCTGGCTCGTGCTGGTGACGTTGTTCAACAGTGTCTGGCTTGTAAGCATGGATCACACCCCCTTAGGTGAGAATATCAAGTTGTCCGTCATCCACCACATTTTTGTGCTGAACGCCAGCGGGCAAAGTGCCCGCTCCGTCGTCATTTCCCCCGCCAAGCGGCACATGGGGCTGTAGTTGGTCGCGTGTACGATCCTCCGAGAAACCTTGCTGGAATTCAAAGCTACCCGCATCGGTGAACCCGAGGCCCTGCGCCAGCAGTTGCCGTTCATCGCGCAGCGTTTGCAGCACGGCGGGGTTTTCAACGCGCACGACGACGCGGGTGCCATGTTCCTTGTCCGTCACGACATCGATCTCGATCTGCCCCAAACCGCGCGGATGCAGGCTGACCGACGTGCGTCCCTCTTTTGCCTCAACGGACTTCACCTGCGAGATCAGCGCATCGGCAAAGGGTTTTGGGGCGGGCTTGCTTTGCATTTCAGGGCTTGGCGCGGCCGCTTTCAGGTCGCTCGCCTGATCGGCCAAGACCAACGGGTTACTTTCGACCGGTTGCGCCGGCAACACATCCGCGGGGCGCAGCTTTGCAGTCAGATCAAGCGCGGGTTTGCCCTGCGCGGCGGCGTTGTTGAGGAAGGTTGGCTGCTCTGCCCCAAAAGTCGCCTGCCGTAGCGGCGCAACGGGGGTATCGGTATCAACAGGGCTATCCTGAGCAACGGCCCCTTCGATCACGGGGGCCACAGTCTGCGAGGGTGTACGCTGAGCCGCGGTTACTTTGTCACTAAACTGCGGTTTAGGGACAGCTTGGATACCAGGGGCCGCTTGTGTCTGCGCAACGGTTTGAACTTCCGCGACAGCAACGACAGGTTGTTGAGTTGCTGCCGTCGCTGAAGTCGCAGCTTGCACGACGACCGGTGTCTGGATCGCGGGCGCAGCGACGTCACCATCAGCCATGGGCACAACCGCAGCAGCCGTTGACACGACCGACGGTGCGCTTGCCGTCTGTGCTGAGGCCGTCACCCCTGCCTGCGTCAAACCTACCCCGAGCGGATCAGCGGCAGGTGCCACAACTGTCGGTGCCAACGAAATAACATGCCCATTATCGCCGGTGCCATTGGCCTGCATCGAAACCTGAAGTGCCGCCACGACCGGCCCGCCAGTAGCCATTCCCGATGCCAATGACATCACAGGCACCGTCGTCTGCGGTGCATTCATCAAGCCAGCAAAAGGCGGCTCCATCGACAGGGCCGTAGGATCGCCCCCTTCCATCGCAGTCATCCCGACATCTATCGCATCTGCAGTGCCTTCAGCAGTGGCACTCTCGCCCGTCAGCAAAACAGCCTCACCCTCCGCTGCCACGGTGAACGGTGCTACAACGACCCCCGCCTCGCCCGTGGGCACCTCCCCCATCAATGCGGCAAATCCTTCGGGCACAGCGGCATCGCCCTTGCCCGGTTTCACACCCGACTGTCCCGTCATCAAGGCTGAGAGAGCGACATTCATATCAATGCATCTTGCTGGTCAGAACGCCACGTGCAGCGAGTTCGTATTTCAACCGTGTCATCGCGCGGCGTTCAATCTGGCGCAGCTTGGCCGGCGTGACCTCCATCCGGGTCGCTAAATCTTGGATGCTCTCTGGTGGCTGCCGAAGCGTACGCGCTTGCAGCACCTCGCGGTCCATCGCTGGCAGCAAGGCCATCGCTTCAAACAGACGGGCGCGGATCAAACTTTGCGACGATTGCGCGATCACCGCTTCTTCGGGGTTGGGGTCTTCGGAAGCAAGTAGCGCAAAGCTTTCGTCGTCATCAATCGAATGCTGCACAGTGCGTTGCACGCCCGCCGGTGTCTCAACGATTGTACGCAAGTGATTGCGCGCCGTCATTGTCGCGTTCTTGACCCACCATTTCGCATAGGTCGAAAAGCGCACATCACGGTCCAAATCAAACAGATCGGCGGCGTGGATCAGACCCAATATACCCTCTGAAATCAGGTCTTCGCGTTCGGCTTGATTATCGCTGAGCTTCCTTGCCCAGTAGAACACGATACGCGCATGAGAAAGCACCAAGGATTCAAGTGCGAACTTATCTTTGCTGTCCTGCCAATCCTTTAGCAGGACACGTTCATCTTCCAACGCCAACATCGGCGCATTGCGCGCTGCTGCATAAGTTATTGTCATTGCCTGCCCAACTTTTTCCCCAACATGACCACAGTTCACGAATCTGGGAAAGTTTATTATGCTTAAGGCAGGGTTAAATTGGCATTTATCCTTGGCAAACAGGCCGATAACAAAGGACAGTTGCCCTTAGAAACCACTGAGCGTTGGCAACCACGTGGACAGCGCAGGGATAAAGGTGATCAGCAGCAGCGCGACCATCAAAGCGATAAAAAACGGCGGCATCTCTTTGATCAGGGCAGAGGGTTTGATGTTCACTGCCGACGAGACCACGAAAATCAGACTCCCCACTGGCGGGGTGGTCAGGCCAAGGGTCAGGTTGACGATCACGATAATCGCGAAATGATCCGGATCAATCCCAAGGGCAAAGCTGATCGGTGCAAGGATCGGCACAAGGATCATCACCCCGGGCAGCGGGTCCATGAACAGACCAAACACCAGCAGCAGCGCATTCACCGCAAGCAGAAAGACAATCGGCGACAGGTCCCATGCGATGATGGTTTCCGCCAGAAACTGCGGCACGCCTTCGATAATGAGTATCCACGCGAAAGCCCGCGCCGCACCAAGGATCAATAACACTGCCCCCGATACCAACGCCGCCCGCAAGATAATCGCAGGCAGGTCCGCGACATGCAGCGACCGATAGATGAACATACCGACGAACAGCGCATAAAACACCGCGATCACGGAGGCCTCGGTCGGGGTGAACACGCCAAAGCGGATACCGCCGACGATCAGCACCACGAGCATCAACGCGGGCAGCGCGTAGAGGGCGATCCGCGCGATTTCCGCGATGGGTGGCATCGGCGCACCACTGGCATAGCCGCGTTTGTGGCTGACCCGCGCATTGGCGACCAGCACCGCTAGGGTGATCAGAACACCCGGCAGCACGCCCGCCATGAACAACGATCCGACGGACACCTGCTGGTCCTGCATCGCGTAAATAATCATTGTGATCGACGGCGGGATAATCGGCCCCACGACCGAGCTTGAGATGGTCAACGCCCCCGCATAGGCGCGGCCATAGCCGCCCTTTTCCATCATCCGGATCATCATCGTTCCCGGCCCGGCCGCATCGGCAAGCGCGGAGCCCGAAATCCCCGCGAACATGGCAGAGCTGACCACATTCGCATGCCCCAGCCCGCCCTTCAGATGCCCTACCAGCGATTGGGCCAGCCGCAACATCGCGAGGGTCACCGCCCCGCCGGTCATGATTTCAGCCGCGAGGATAAAGAACGGCACCGCCAGCAACGGAAAGCTATCGAGGCCCGAGAACATCTCTTTCACGACCACCAGATTTGGGTAGGACGACCCAAAGCTCAGCGCGACAAACACCGAAATCGCCATGGCGAAGGCCACCGGCAAGCCAAGTGCGAGCAGCACGAACAGCGCAGGAAAAAGGATCTCAGCCATTTGCGCCTCCGGGCAGAGGATCGGCGGTGTCACCATCCATACGTTTGTAATCCCCCGCCATAATGAAAGGGCGGACAATCAGCAGCAGATGCACGATCAACAGGGCAAACCCGACCGGCATCGCAGCGTAGACATAAAGAAAAGGTATCCGCAGCGCAGGGGTCACCTGATACTGCATACGCTGCGCGTACTGGATGCCGACATAAACCATAAAACCGAAAAAGACCAAAAGCCCCAGAGCGATCGCCGCCCGCAGCAGCTTTTGCCCGATGTCAGGTAGCGCCTCCTGCAGATTGGTGATTGCCACATGCCCGCCCGTGCGCAGCACAAGACCGGCACCGGAAAAGGTCATCCAGATCATCAGATAGCGCGCCGCCTCGTCCGCCCATGGCAGCGAATGCGCGGTCACATAGCGCAGCGTGATATTGGCACCGACGACCAGCGTCATTGCAGAGAGCATGAGGATCAGCGCCCAACCGTTCAACGCCACGAAAATGGTTTCCAGTTTCTTCACGGCTTCCCCTCGCCCGATGTCGCCGGCACCCTTTGGATGCCGGCGGTTTTGTCTCACTCGAAGTTTACGATCGAGTCGACCAGCTCTTGGCTGTAGGTCTCATAGTAGCCTTCATATGCCGATTTGATCGACGCCTGAAACGCTGCTTTCTCTTCGGCGGACAGAACGTTCACTTCCATCCCGCGCTCTTTCAGCGTTTCCACGCCCGACGTTTCCACATCGTCAACATAACCCCGCATCGCGGCAGCAGCTTCGGTCGCGGCTTTTTCCATCGCGGCTTTCTGATCGTCGTCCAGCCCCTCCCAGAACGGTTTGGACACCAGCAGCATTGCGGGCGAATAGACGTGACCCGACACGGTCAGATACTTCTGCACTTCGTTCAGCTTGACCGACACGATCACTGACAGCGGGTTTTCCTGCCCGTCAATCACACCTTGCTGCAACGAGGAAATCACCTCGGGCCATGCCATCGGCGTGGGGGCAGCACCCATGGCGTCAAACGCCGCGAGGTGCACGGGGTTTTCCATCGTGCGGATCTTTAGCCCTTCGACATCGGCGGGCGTGTGGATCGCATTGCGGTTGTTGGTGATGTGGCGAAAGCCTTGTTCGCCCCACGCCAGACCGTGCAAACCAACATTGTCGAACTCGCCCAAAATCTCTTGGCCGATGGGTCCGTCCAGCACCGCGCGGGCGTGGTCCAGACCGCTGAACAGAAACGGAATGTCAAAGACCCCGGTGGACGGCACGAAGTTTGCCAATGTGCCCGAGGATACGATCGTCGCCTCGATGGTGCCCAGTTGCAGCCCCTCGATCACTTCGCGTTCGCCACCCAGACCCGACGACGGGAAGTGTTTGAACGTGAACTGGTCGCCGGTCTCTGCCAGCACGACTTCTTCGAACTTCTGCGCCGCGACGCCGTAGTGGCTGTCAGGTGCCAGTGCGTAGCCGATCTTGATCTCGGTTTGCGCAGCAGCAGGACCAGCCAAAGCGACAAACGCGCTTGCAGCCGCAAAATGTGTCAGATTGAATTTCATGGTAACCTCCCAGTAACCTTGTGGATGTGCTATCTAAACCCACCAAAGCTGACAAGATGCAGCCTCGGTGGTACCGCGCAATGCTGCATTAGCCTTGCGGGGATTTCCTGAACAACTTTACCAGCTCGGGCACATAGGCCTGACCATGCCCCGCCTCGACCGTTCGGGCGAGCGCAGCAGAGACGTTATCGGCGACGGTCTGCTGCGCGCCCGATGCGGTCGACATGGCGCGGTAATAGTCGATGTCTTTTTGTGCATTGCTGACGAAAAAGGGCAGCCCTTCGCGGTCGCCTTGCGTGATGTAGGGGGCCAGACGCTCAAGCGCGACACTCGCCCCGCCCCCGCCAGCCAGAACGTCCACAAACACCTGCGGATCGATCTGCGCATCGGCTGCCTGTGCCGCGGCTTCGGCCAGCAGGGTCATGAACCCCACCGACACATAGTTATGCAGCAGCTTCAGCCGGTGCCCGTGGCCAAGCGCGCCAACGTGGTCGACCGTGTCGGTAAAGCTCGCTAATACAGGTCGGACTTTTTCCAGTACAGCGGCATCGCCACCCACCAACAAGTTCAGCGCGCCGTCATGGGCGTGTTTCGCCGTACGTGTCATCGGCGCATCAAGATAGGCGCCGCCCGCGTCCTTTACGGCGGCCCCCATACGCAGAGTGCTGTCGGGCAGTGCGGTCGAACAATCGACGACCACCGCACCGGGCTTCAGCCCCGAAACCAGCCCGTCTGTGCCGGTCACAATCGCCTCGACCTGAGGCGATCCTGTGACGCAAAGAATAATCACATCGCACGCCGCCGCCAGCGCGGCAGGGGTGTCATAGGCGACCGCGCCCAGGCCGGTGATCTCATCCACCGGCTGGTTGCCCGGATGATCCAGAAAGCCCAGATCGAACTTGCCCTTGCGCAAGACGTTCCGCGCAATCCCGTGGCCCATCAGACCAACACCGATAATACCAACTTTCATCGTTCCCCTCCCCCTTCGACTTTACGCGCAGCTTAGTCCGCGTTGATCCAGATCGCTTTAGTGTCCAGATATTCTTCCAGATGCTCGGTCCCGCCTTCGCGGCCATAACCCGACATCTTCACCCCGCCAAACGGCACCGCCGGATCAATCGCGTGGTACATATTCACCCAGACAGAGCCTGCCTTGAGCCGATGCGCCAGCTTGTGCGCCGTGCCCAGATTGGTCGAAAACACACCCGCAGCCAGCCCATAAGGCGTGTCATTGGCGCGGGTGACGACCTCGTCCAGATCATCAAACGGAAGCGCAGAAATCACGGGGCCGAAAATCTCTTCGCGGGCGATGCGCATGTCGTCGGTGACGCCGCTAAAAACGGTGGGCTGGATGTAATGCCCGCCTTTCAGCGCAGCTCCTTCGGCGCGTTGCCCGCCGGTCAGGACAGTTGCGCCTTCACCCGGACCATCCGACAAAAAGCCCGCAATCCGGTCGGCCTGACGGGCCGAGATGATGGGCCCTATGTCAGTCCCCTCGTCAATCCCTTGCCCGATCTTCAGTCCCGCGGCAAACTCTGCCACACGGCGGGTAAATTCATCATGGATTTCGCGCGCCACAAACAGCCGCGATCCGGCGATGCAAATCTGACCCGAGTTTGCAAAGACAGACATCGCGGCCACGGGCACCGCCTTGTCGATATCCGCGTCCTTGCACACGATAACGGGTGATTTCCCCCCCAGCTCGAGCGAAACCCGTTTCAATGTACCCGTCGCCGCGCGGGCAATCGCCTGACCGGTGGCCGTTGAACCGGTGAACACGATCTTGTCCACATCCGCATGCGCCGCCAGCGCCGCACCGGCGTCGGCCCCCAGTCCGGTCACCACATTCAGCACCCCGTCGGGCAGCCCCGCTTCTTGCATCAACCGTGCGATCATCAGCACAGTCAGCGACGCTTCCTCGGAGGGTTTCAGCACCACGGTGCAGCCGGTCGCAAGCGCGGGCGCGATCTTCCAGACGGAACCGGCGATTGGCGCATTCCACGGAATGATCGCCCCCACCACGCCCACGGGTTCACGCACAGTGGATGAATAAATCTCGCCGGGGAAGGAGTTCGGGATCGTCTGGCCGTGGATCATCACCGCCTGCCCCGCATAAAACCGCAGCATCCCCAACACGCGACGGCTGTTGGCCAGCGTCCGCTGGATCGGCATCCCCATATCGAGCGTATCGGACAGGCACAGGCTTTCCCACTCGGCCTCGAACTTGTCGGCAATACGCAGCAAAAGCGCCTGTCGCTCAAACGGGGTAAACTTGGACCAAGGCCCCTCGAACGCTGCACGGGCAGCTTTCACCGCTGCATCTATATCCGCGGTGCCACCCTGTGGCACGGTCGCCAACAAAGACCCGTTTGCCGGATTGCATGCGTCCATCTCTGCGCCCGATTGGGCCGGGCACCATTTGCCATTGATGAACATGGGGCGAAAGCTGCCATCATAAAGGCCGCTCGCCAAAGCGCTCCAGTCTTTCATACGTGTCTCCCTTGCTTTGCAGAACACCGTGATACGGCGTCTTTCTGCACCTCGGATCGACGCCCCGCAAGGTAAGGTAGGCGAATTAATTCAATTTTTTGAAAGTTTTACGTGGATCTCTTTTCCGAATGTCCTGCAAACCTGTGTTTTGTCAGGTTAAACGGGGCACACAGTAGGCGGTTGCAGGAAGGGCCCACCGCCCCCCCCTCTCAGAACTTCATCGATAGGCTCGCCCCGATGTCGTGGCTGTCATAATCGAACAAGGCCACATTCGATTTCGCCCGCGTATAGGTATAGGTGATCCGCGGCACGTATTTCCCGATCTGCAACTTGTTGTGCTGCATGGTAAAGGTGATGCTGGTGGTGTCATCCTCGCGTGGGGTCACCGTACCGGGGAAAATGCCGTCGTATTTGTCGTGTTCAAACGCAAGAACCACACCGGTAGACAGGCCCGATTTCCACTGCTTATCGACGCCCACCGAGACGCCGGTTTCACGGTGATCAAGATGCGCGCGCTGCGTCGTTTCGCGCAGGTGCGACACGCCAAACGACAGCCCCAGCGTCGGCGTCACCCGATGCTGATACGACGCCGACGCCCGCATCCGGTGCCCGTCGCGAAACGGGCTTTGGTCATAGGTCTGACGATCGAACCGCAGCGCCCCCGACACCACATCACGCGGACGCAGCTGATAGGCTCCTCGCACCTCTGCCCCCCAGCGGCGGCGCACGATGTCAGAATCCGAAAAGCTCAGCTCTGTGATCGGGCCGAACGAAAACCGCCCCCGCTGCCCGCCACGAATAATGTCGAAACGGGCGATGGCGGTGGTTTCGGTGTTCAACGCTGAATCGTAGAACTTGGCATCCAGACTGGCGGAGCCGACGCCCGACCACTTCTCGTTCCACTGCCAGCGCCGCCATGCGGTGCCGCCGATCGACAGCCCCACACCCGAAGACGCCCGCGAACTGGGGTTCAACGTGAACGGCACCCCGCCAACCAAGATCTCCTGCTCGGCACTGCCGCGTGTCTGGTTCGACGATGGCAGCAACGCAAACCGCAGCGCAAAGCCGCTGGGTTTGCGCGAGGTGTTGTTCAAGATGTAGGTCTGCAACCCGGCCCGCAGCTGTTCGTCGGCGGTTTCCGCCACCAGCCGCTCTGCGTGATAACGCGCGGCGGTCACATCGCCACGATGGGCCAGCAGCAAGGTCAGCTCCCGTCGGGCCGGTTCATAGGCGGGCGCGATGCGCACCAGATCGCGGAACAACTCAATCGCCGCCGCAGGCTGGTTTTTCCGCAGCAAAATCTGCCCTTCCAGATAGGCCTGATGCAACGGCCCGTTGGGGTCATTCGCCACCAGCTTGGCCAGACTAGACCGCGCCGCGTCATACTCCCCCTGTTTCAGATAGTCTTGCGGTGTCGCGGCCTGCGCCGATCCAGGCGATTGCCACACTAACAGAACGCCCATCAGGGCGGCATAAAATAGATGTTTCATGGTTTAACCCTCAAGCAGTTAAATCGGCGTGAACCCTGATCTCTTCCCTGCGTCTCCCACATGAAATAATGGGGAGACGCAGGCATGGCTTGAGGTCATGCCCACGCCCAGAGAAGCGGCACCCTTAATTTGATCCCGCATCTCTATCCCGTTGTACCGACGTTATTGTTTGTCGGCGGTGAAGAAGCCGCTACCGTTCATGCTTTCAGCCCCGTCGGTTAGGCCCAGTTTCAGAATGCCAGCAACTTCGTCAGCATCCGGCCCATAGAACGCGCCGGAATAGGTCCCTGATCCGCTGTCGACTTCCAGCTCGTTGATGAAGGTCTGGTCAGCGGTCAGCGTCCCGGCAAAGCCGTTATTATCAAAGCTGGTCTTGTTCATCTTGACCGTTCCGCCAATGGCATCAAGTACATCGCTTCCGGGGTCTTGGACCGTTGTATTGCCGATGGTCCCCCAGACTTCGCCCGCACCGAAATCGGCCGTCATCGCCACCTCACTGCGCACTTTGTATCGGCTTTCAGAGTTCGATTTGAAACCGGAATTCGGGATCACATCCACCCGTGATCGACCCGAATAGACCGCCTTGGGCAAGGTCTTCAGATCCGCGTCCGCGGTCTCGGTGCCGATGACCGCAAAAGCGTTTTCATGCAATCCGGGGTTATCGGGATCGTTGAGGTCACGCTGGATTCCCACCACCTGCGAATAGCCATTGCCAGCGGTCAGAAAGTTCGCAATCGGGTCCGTGTAGCTGTAGACACCGATATAACCGGCATCCCCGTCCACTTCATATCCATCGCCTTCGGCCGTTATATCGCTTGGCTTAAAGGCTTTCTCTACGCCGTTGATGGTCACCGTCAGCGCGCCCGCATCATTGCGTCTGATAGACGCCGTTCCCCCGGATTTCAGGCTGGTTTTGCCAGTTTCTTGGTTCAGGCTTTTCAGGCTCACCCCGACGGCACGCGCGGTCAGCGTCTTGCCTGCTGCGATGGCACCGCCAGCATCGACCGTATTGCCGTCTTTATCTGTGGCAAAGGTCCGTTTGGCCTGCGCCTCTTTCGTTATGTCGGTGACGTCGAAGACCTTGTCGATCCCTTTCGACGATCCGCAGGCCGCGACGCTTAGCGCCAATGCCGTTGTGGTCATCAGTTTCATATAAAGTTTCATCTTAATGCCCTTTCTAAATAGCCCCAAGCGGGCGGGTACCTGCCAAAAAATCGCGGCAGGTTAAGAAAGGTTAAGATTGGACCGTGAATGTACCGTAATTTTCGAACACCCCTTCCGTGAAAAAATCGTGAAAAAACGGCGCATCCGAAGGTTTTGCGCGCCTAAAAGGATAGGACGCGTAACCTATAGTTGTGTCAGGTACCGCAGCGCCTGTTTGCTTGGCATAAAGAAGTAGCCCCCCGCCACCGTGCGCGTGAAATCTACCGGTGCGGGCGTGTCGCCACCGCCCGTCATCGGACACATATCCAGCGCCAGCGACTCCTCCGACCCCGGAATGACAAATTCATCCCCCTGCTGTTTCGGCGTGATCAACGGGTCCGGCCCGTGCCGCCCGCCGTGGAACCCGTCGGCATTGATCCACGTCTGCTGCACAAACTCGAACTGCCGCTCTATGTTGGCGTTGAAACACATGAAAAACGTGCCTTCCTCTGAATAGACG
This sequence comes from Sulfitobacter sp. M13, assembly GCF_053474885.1. NCBI lineage: Bacteria > Pseudomonadati > Pseudomonadota > Alphaproteobacteria > Rhodobacterales > Roseobacteraceae > Sulfitobacter > Sulfitobacter sp. M13. Next base: position 94,803 of record NZ_JBRKBN010000003.1, read on the forward strand.
GCGGGTTCGACTTGGCTGTCGTGGCGTATCCATCCGGCATCGACCAGACCGCTATCCTGCGGTGTCTCAAAGGTGCTGCTATAGGTACGCCCACGCCGCAACAGCCGGTGGCGGTTGTTGATCTCAAGCGTGATCTCGTGACCGGGGCGGAAACTGTCGCGCGGATTGGCGCGGCGGATATGGGATCCGATCGGGCAGTATAGGCCCAAGGGATCGTCCTCGCCGTGGCGGAAATCATTGTCGGGCTTAACCGGTTTCAGCAGGTCCTTCGGTATGCCAAGGGGGCCGACCTCGCGCTCCAGCTCCGACAAGGCGTCGTTGAAAAGGGTCCACCCCTGCGCGGTCCAGATCGTATCATCCATCCCGAACGGTCCATCCACCCCCAGCCGTCCTGTACCACTTCGCGTCCGCGTGAGCGTAAAGAAGCGGTGCAGCGCGGCCAGATCGGCGTCGGTGCTGGGGCGTTGGCCTTGGGCCGTCTTTAATGCCTTGATCCGCAACCCGACATACCGGCGCACCAGACTGTGATACCGCGCGCGATTGCGCACGCTGCGCGACACCGACGGGTTGCGCGCCAGCGAACTGCCATCGGCCCACCGGCCAATGATCTTGGCGGTAATCCATTGTTCGATCCAGATCTGGCGCGTGCGCGGGTTCATCGGCACCTCGCCATAAGGCCGCTGATCCATATCCCCATCCACGTCCGAGTCCCGTCTATCGCCTGTCACGATATCCTTGTCGTCGGGCCCCTGCCCGATGCGCCTGGTCTTGATGTCAAAGGACACATCTTCCCTGATCGCATCCGCGACGCCTTTTTGCGGCACGTGCCGCGCCTCAAGCACTGATGCCTTGTCGGACACAAACGTCTGCAAGGCTTTGTCGTTATGCAAAATCTGGCGCACAGCGAGAAAGCTGCCGCCCCGCCCGAAATCGCGCTGATCCCCGAGTTCGGACCGTCCGAACTGTGGTACCAGATCTGTCACCGGATTTTGTATCGAGGACAGCCCCGCCGCGGCAGGCGTATCGGCGGGCACGGTGATCGCCAAAGGCAAATAGCCGCGCGAATCCGGATACCCCAGAATGAACTCTCCTGCGCCAACCACGTCGTCCCGCGTGGCCTTGCCTTTGGCAAAGGCCTGCGTGTGGCGCATGATCGGCTGCGAGATCCCGTCGCGCGTGCCAAACCCGTCGCTATGCGCTAGCCCGCGCCGCTGCACATCCGCCCGCACAGTGTTTTGGACCGTCACGCCAAAATGTCCGGCCAAAACCTGCACAGTGTCATCTGTCTCCTTTTGTTCGTCTGCATCGCGTGCATAGGACAGCAGCAAGGCGTGGGCGGAACCGTCGCTCCACCGCCAATGGGCCGGATCGGCGGGCGTGTCCGCATCGCCCAGGACCCGCGCCCGCGCAGCCATTCCGCTGGCAAAGGCATGGGGCAGCGTGCCGCGCCCCTCATAGGGTGTGTCGGGAAAGCCAAGCTGCGACAGCCCCGCCGAAGACAAAGCGATAAAATGCGCGGGATAGTCAGGATAGGCATCGCCAAAGCTCAGCCGCGCATCCCAGGGCGCACCGGGCACTTCGGCGTTGCGCGCGTCTTGCAGCAGCTGCCCGATGAAACGCTTGCCGTTCTGCGCCGTGTCGAAACGGATCGCCCGCGCGGTCATCCGCGGATGCCGCCCCAGCCCGTTGAACAACAGCGTCTGCACCTGATCCGTCTCAATCGCATCCGCTGGCCGCGGGGCGGTGTAAAACAGATTGGCCCATGCGCGACATTCATCATGGGTCAACGCCCGCGCCAATCCATCGCGCACCAGCGCATTCGTGCGGATCATCCCCGTGGTGAGCTGCGGAAAACGGCTGTACCAGAACTGCGTTTGCACCTGCTGGCGGCGCACCCATCGTTTGAATTTGTCCCCGTCCTGTGCGCCATCCAGAAAGAACCACCGGCTGCGCGGAAAGCCCGCGCAATTATTCCACGCCATCGTTTGCCCGCGGTGCACCTTGGTGATGAAATCCTCAAGATAGCTTTCCCAACTGCCGTCATAATTCCCTTGAAAAATCAGCTTTTGGCTGCCTTTGGGGCAGTACCACCGTGCATAATGAATGGTGGCGAAATCCGTGACAAAGCCGGGGCGGAACCACAGGATTTTCATGTATTTGATGATGTGAAAGGCCAGCGCCGTGGTCAGCCGCCGCAGCACGCCGGGTTTCAGCGCACTGACAGATGTGATGTGGTTCTGCGCATAGCACGGCAGATCCTCCATCTGCTGCACGGCGGCGACGTGATCATGCGGCGCAAAGCGGTCGTCGGGGGTTTCGCCCGTCTCCACCCGTCGCAGCCATGCCAACGCAATGCCCGTTGCGGTCAATGCCAACAGCAGCGGCACCATCCACAGCGAGACATAGACATCCGCCGCCTGCAGCAAGGTGATCACGCCAAAAGCCACCAACCCCACAGGCAACAGCAGCGCCAATACCGCGAAAGCTGCCAAGGGTTTCAGCCCCAGCCCCGCATATTTCGCGATAAAGCCCGAGAACGGGAAATCCTTGTGCCGCGAGAACCGCGGATATCGATGTGACGGACGATACAGAAGCGCGGCGTGCGCGGAGTCGTTCCGCATCTCCTTTCGGATTTCGGTCATCACAGCAACCGGGTCCGTGGTCCCCTCCTGTGAAAGCTGCCGGACAAGCGGCTCCGCCCACTCATACAGCTCCTTTTCAGCCGCGATCTGCCGGACGGGCATATGCTCTGTCCCGTTGAAACTCACCCCGATGGTGCCCCAAGGCTTGGTATCGGGGTGCAGCAAATGGGCACGCAATGCCGCCACAAAGCCGCCGCTTGCCTCCTCAAGATAGGGCAAAAGCACTGTGCAGGGCGTGTCGATCATCTGCGCCAGCCGCGCCAGCGCATCGCGTTGCGTGCCGTCAGTATTGAACTCTGCCAGCAGATGGGTCGGGCGCGCATCCAACCGCGTTTCCGGCCCCAGATTGACGAGGTTCAGGCTGGCGAAATGCACAATCCCTGTCGTGCCCAACCCCTGCTTCAGGTCCGACCCTTCGTCAAGCAGCCCCTTCAGAGCAGCCCGCAGCGCGTCAATATCAACCCCTTGCTTCAACGGCAGGGGTGAAACGATCGTGGACTGCGCCTGATGCCCTTCAACCATATCAAACCGCATCCGCAGACGCCCCAGATACGGGCCATAGAACTTTGGCCTTTCGGGCAGAAAGGCGATACCCGGCCGCGACAGAATGACCTGAAACGCCTCGGTGATAATTTCATGCGCCATGTCGTGACCCAGACAATGGTGCATCCCCAACCCGAATGACAAATCCGGCAAAACCTGCCCGTCCTTGCCCAAGAACCCCTCCCCCGGGGCAAAGCGGTTGGGATGTTTCACCACCCGCGGATCATGCAGTCCCACGGCGGTCGCGAGGATGACAGGCGCACCGGGCTTGATGCGGCGCAGCGCGTCGGGCAAGCCCTGCGTGTCCACACCGTCTTTGCGCAACCGAAACTGACCGGGAAACAACGACGGATTAAAGCGCGCGATCTCGAACAGCATATCGCGCAACGCGGTACGGGCTTGCGCATCATCGGGTGCGGCTTCGGCCCGCGCGGCACAGCGCATTGCTTGGTGAAACTGGTCGGGTTTGCGGCGCATCTGATCAAGTATCTTGCCCGCCGCCAGCGCCGTCGTGGGTACAAAGCCGGTGATGACCCCGAACAGGATCACGCGCACCGTGTCCTTGTCCGACTGCGTCCAGACCGCCCCGTCCGGACCTGCCTGCGCCACCTCGTCCATCAACCCTTGCAAGAACCCCGCCTGTGCGGGTGCCTTACGTTCTCTGGCCGATAAATTGGCATAGGCGTTAATGCTGATGTCCAGCAGATCGCAAATCCGTTTCGCCCCGATCATCGCCTGGCGTCGCACCGCAGGCGTGCCGGTGGGATCGGCAAAGATCAGCGACGAACAGGCCGCCGAAAACGCCGCGAAATTTTCAGCACTCGGGGCCGCGATGCCAAAGGTCTTCAGACAGGCCTCAGCCGTGACGCGCATAAAGACATCACGCGCCAAATCGATCTGCCCGCCGCTGTCCTCCAGCAAGGCTTCGGTCACGCGGCGCACCACGGGGCGCACATGGGTCACAGGATCAATCGCCGCCCAAGGACCGCGCAAAATCGCCATCTGCGCGGCATGGGTGCCCCCGTCATCGCCCAGGGCAAATACGGGCGGACCCGCCATTTCTTCCATCTCGGGGCCAAAGGGTACACCAAAGACATCAGGCCGGTGCAGCGCGGCAACGATCTCGGCATGGCGGGTGACGAAATAATAGGGGCCCAACCGCACCACCGGCCCGATCCGCTGCATCAACCGCAACCCGCCGTGCTTCATCAGCGTTTGGGTGATCCGGCTGCGCAGCTGCGCAAACCAGCTGCCATTCAGCGCATCCAGCGAAAAATGTCGCGTGCCCAGATCAGAGGGATGCGCCCGTTCATCAGCCTGCGCCTGTCGGATACCCGCATAGTTATCTGCATATTTCGTCATGGAACGGATGCCTTGTGCAAGGGCCCCCAAGCGACGACGCGCCCTACCTAAAACATCTCATCAATCATACGCGCGTTCAGCGACCGGTCGGAGAAAGGAAGCCAGTTAATGTAGCTGCGGTTGAAACGGGGTTCGAACTCGTACAACGCGCGCTTTGCACGCGCCACCGCATCAGGACGGCCCATGCGATGCAGCGCCAACACTTTGACCATATGGGAATACCAATAGGCCGGACGCAGCAACAACGCATGGTCCGCATGCTGCAAGGCTGCGGATAAATCGCCCGCCAAAAGGGCGGCCAGCGCATATTCCCCTTCAAAACAAAAGCGCTGCGGGTGGTGCGGTGCCAGACGGATCGCGCGCTCTAACGCGTTGATCGCTGCCAGCGGGTCCCCGTCATAGGCCAGATTGGTGCCACGCTGGTCATGGGCAAAGGCGAGAGACGGACACAAACGAATGGCCTCGTCCGTGTAATGCACCGCGGCGGTTTTATTGCCCAGCCAACATTCCGCACAGCCCGCGATCCAATAGCCGCGCCCGTCCGACACATCCAGTTTGATCGCCCGCTGCGCTTGCCGCCGCGCCAATTTGATATCACGCGGATCGGCGCGGCAGGTCCAGACCCGCCACAGCGTGGTCAGCGCAAGATAGATATGCGCCTCTACATGGCCGGGATTGCGGGTCGTGATATCCTCGAAGATCAGCCGCGCCCTTTCGAAGTCCTCGGGCGTGAGCCGGTTGATATGCCACCGCCCCTGCCAGACCAGCGCCGCATCGCTTTGTGCCTGCCGCGACTGGGACCGCTGTTCGTAGGCCTGCGCCAGCGCACAGCTAAAGTTCCCTGCCACTTCGATCGCCAGTTCGCGGGCAACCGCGGCAAGATCAGGCCCAGTATCAGCCGGATCCGCTGCGAGGGCGGTGAATTGGGCGCGTTTGACCGACTGGCCGGTCGTTAGATGCGTCAACTCTGCCGTCAGGATCAGCTGCGTCCCGTCGGTGCGCAGCTGTCCCGTCACCGCATAGTTGGCCGTCGCGGGCCGCGCCGCCCCTGCGGCACTGCGGGCATTGTGCACCGTCCAATCCATAAATGAAATCCAGCGATGCCGCGACAACTGGTCCAGCACCTGTTCCCCCAGCTCTTGCGCTTGGGGGGCCAGATGATCGGCATTGGCAAAGGGCATCAACGTCACACAGGGCACATCAAGCGGGGGGGCAACCGGGGCCACCGTGCCCGCGCCGCCGCCCTGATGTGCGTCTATTTGGCGGGTCCAGAAACCACGCTGCTCGCGCAGCCAGTTGTCAAACTCCGGATCTTTGACATCGAGCCCCTCAAGGAACTCTTCCTGCCCCGTTAGGTGATCGGCAAGCCTGCCCAGATCCAGCGCATCAACGCCCACCTGATCCAACGACAACGTGACCGTGGTACGATCCGCCTGCAACACCTCCTCCATCGGGGCCAAGGCACGGCGCAAGGCAGACAGCGTCTGGCGCAGGCTCGCTGCACCCTCACGCTCTCCGCGTTCGCTCCATAATTTGTATTGCAACCACCGTCTTTCGCGCCTGCCACCGGGGGCGACGGCCAGCAGCGCCAGCACCGCGCGCGCTTTCTTCGACGTGATTGTAACACCCGACCCATCGCTCAGCCGCAGGTCAAAGGGCCCGATGACATTCAGCTTTAAGCCTAAGGTCTTATGAGATCCATCTGCCACAACAACCACACCATCTCCGTATAGGTTGAGTGTGCGGGATGCGCCGCGATCCGTCAAATTCTAATTCCGCGCACATGTTTCCCCAACGGCATTGCAAAACCCGCCCCGGCATGGTGCATCTTTGCCAACCGAAAAACACCAGATGACATGGACGGAGCCCGACCAATGACCCAGAACGCCCCCCTTAAACGCCGAACCGGCGGACAGGTCCTTGTGGACCAGCTTTTGATCCACGGGGCCGACACGGCCTATTGCGTGCCCGGTGAAAGTTACCTCGAGGTGCTGGACGCGCTGCATGACGTGCAGGACCGCTTTACCCTGATCAACGCCCGCCACGAGGCAGGTGCCGCAAATATGGCCGAGACCTACGGCAAGCTGAATGGCACCCCCGGCATCTGCATGGTCACCCGCGGCCCCGGTGCCTGCCATGCCGCCATCGGCGTGCATATCGCGCAACAAGACAGCACGCCCATGATCCTGCTGGTAGGCCAGATCGCCCGCGACACCACCGACCGCGAGGCCTTTCAGGAGGTCGACTACCGCGCCATGTTTGGCCCCATCGCCAAATGGGCGACCCAGATCGATGATGCATCCCGCGTGCCCGAATATATGGCCCGGGCTTTCCGCGTCGCCACCTCGGGCCGGCCCGGTCCGGTCGTTATCGCACTGCCCGAAGACATGCTGACCGACATCGTCGAAGTCGCCGACGCCCGCCCCTATACCGCGACCCAAGCTCAGCTTTCGACAGCAAATGTCGACGCGCTGACGGCAGAGATCGCGCAGGCCAAACGCCCGCTGATGCTGCTTGGCGGGTCCGGCTGGTCCGAGGACGCCGCCGCCGCGATCACCCGCTTTGCCGAGACCAACAACATCCCCGTCGCGACGTCCTTCCGGCGGCAGGACATCGTTCACAACCTATCCCCCGTCTTTGCCGGCGATTTTGGCACCTCCACCGCGCCGACGCTGTTTGCCCGTCAAAAAGAGGCGGACCTGCTGATCGTCATCGGGGCTCGCCTTGGCGAAATGACCACCAAGACCTACACCACGCTGCAGTCGCCCAACCCCGACACGCGTCTGGTGCATCTGTATCCCGACGCTGATGAAATCGGGCGGGTGTATTCCCCCGACCTCGGGTTTGCCGCCTGCCCCGCCGCCGCCGCGACGGCACTGGCCAAAGTTGATCTGGGCCGCGCTGACGATTGGCAGGACTGGTGCGCCAAGCTGCACGGGGATTACCTGACCGACACCGACAGCCCCAATGGTGACGACTGGGAGCTCGACATGGGCGTCGCCCTTTGCCAGATCCGCGACAGCCTCCCCCAGGACACAATCGTGACGCTGGACGCTGGCAACCACACCGGCTGGGCGCAACGCTATCTGCGCTTTGGCCGCCCGGGCCGCATCGTAGGCTCGACCTGCGGCGCGATGGGATATTCCGTTCCAGCGGGCGTTGCTGCCGCGCTGGCACATCCCGATCAGCTGGTGCTGTCCTTTGTCGGTGACGGCGGTTTCATGATGAGCGGTCAGGAACTCGCCACCGCCGCGCAATACGGTGCGACGCCCATCGTGCTGCTGTTCAACAACGGCATTTACGGCACCATCCGCATGCATCAGGAACGCGACCACCCCGAACGCATTTCAGGCACCACGCTGATCAATCAGGATTTCTGCAAAATGGCCGAAGGCTATGGGGCCCATGCGGAGCGTGTGACAAAGACGTCCGACTTTGCAGCCGCGTTTGAGCGGGCCCGCGCCAGTGGTCGTCCCGCGTTGATCGAATTGGTAACCAACCCCGAACAGATTTCGACCCGTACAACAATCACGAAATTGCGCGATGCGGCGAAAAGCTAATAGTCTCTAAACTAGATATTAGAGACAGATATATCGCCCCGCCCGCAGTTTGAACTTGGGCGGGGCACCCTTCCCCAGAACGTAGACCAAAGGATGCAGCGATGATTGACCTCTATACTTGGACCACCCCAAATGGCCGTAAGGTCTCCATTCTGCTCGAAGAGTTGGGCGTGGACTATACCGCCCATGCGATCGATATTACCGCCGACGCACAGTTCGCCCCCGATTTCCTGGCCATAAGCCCGAATAACAAGATCCCCGCGATCAAGGACCATGACAACGGCCTGACCTTGATGGAATCTGGCGCAATCATGTGGTATCTTGCTGATAAATATGGACAATTTCTGCCATTAGACGCGATCGGGCGTGCCACGGTGCACGAATGGCTGATGTGGCAGATGGGCGGTCTAGGCCCGATGGCCGGACAGGCGCATCACTTCTTACAGTTCAACCCGGGCAAGGCCCCCTACGCCGAAACCCGATACGCGACCGAGGTGCAGCGGCTGTATGGCGTGCTGGATAAGCAGCTTGAGGGGCAGGATTATATCTGCGGTGACTATTCAATCGCGGATATGGCCTGCTGGCCGTGGGTTGCGCGGTATGAATGGCAGCGTGTGGATTTGACGCAGTTTCCGAATGTGCTGCGCTGGTACAAGGCGCTGCGGTCGCGTGACGCTGTGGTCAAGGGTTACCAAGTGCCAAAAGACGTGAGCGAAGTTCCCCGCGGGGAACCATAAGCGCGACCCGGCTGACGTTAAACTGAAATGGGGCAGAACGTTCCGCCCTGCCCCATTTCAATCTTCAGTCTTTCTTATCAAGCGCCGCTAGGAACGCTTCGATACCGCGCTGCAATCGTGCCTTGCTCACAGCCGAGAAATCTCGGGGCAAGCGCATCTCGACCTTTCCATCTGACGCGATCACCCGCATCTCGCCCTGCGGCAACCCAAGGCGCAAAGACGTTTTGGCTGAACTGCGGCCCGCGGGTTTTGGCGCGGTTTTCTTGGCTGTAATACCCGCACGCAAGATCGCCAGTTCGGCATCGCCGTCGCGGTCGGGTTGCCTGATCAATGCCTTTTTCAGCGCCATAGCGTGTCCGGCGTTCGCATCCAGATAGCGATACACATCCAAGCCGAGCGCGCGCGGGATCACCTCGGGGTGTCGCAGCGCACCGTCCAGATCTGCCAAAACCCGCGCGAACTGCCGGATATAGGTCTTTTTCTGCTTCAACGCTGAGGCATATAACGTGCTGACCGCGTCGCTGACATCAATGCCGGAATCCTGCGCATATGACAGGGCCAGCCGCGCCATTTCCCCAAAGGATAGGTCTTTGCGCACGAGGTTCTCATCGACCATTTTGCGGTAAAGATCGGCCAAGGGTTCCCCACGGGGAACCAGCGCTGCGGGGATGCGGGAATAGCGCGGATCGCCCGTTTCAGCAGCAAGCTCGCGAAAGGCGGTCAGACGGCGGAAGCCCTGAATGAGCTCATAGCCGTTGTCCGTCTGCTCTACACGAATGGGGTTCGACAAGCCGACCGATTGGATCGACTGTTTCAGCTCTGCCAGCTCGGGATCGACACTCGCCGATCGGTCTCGGGTCAGCTTGTCGGTATGAACATCCGACGTCTGGATCAGATCAGTGATCAACCCTAACCGTTTTAACCGCACATGCTCATGCGCCAAGGCGTCGTTTTCGGCACGAATAGCGGCCTCTGCCGTGGCGCGCTCAGTGGTCGCCTCCAACGTCTCCGAGATCGCGCTGGCCATCGGTCCACGGCGCGCAGGGGCAGGGGCGGGGCTCGACGTGGGCGCAGCGCTCGGGGCTTGAGAAACAACTGGGTCGCTGTTCTGCAGCGGGTGTCCCTGAATGTTGTATTCCTTCACGACCGGCGGCGCAGGCTTATCGTTCCCCGCGGGGAACCCGGCCGCTTCTTCCTCGTCATCCAGTTCAAAGTTGATGTCGAAAACAGAACGCTTCTTAACCATTATTCATCCTCCAGCTTATCCCACGCGTCCACCAGAGTGGTACGGAATTCATCATAGGCCCGATCAAAGGAAGCCCGTGCGCGGCGCCAAGTCTCGCGGGTCATCTGACGATAATCCATTTCATAGATCGACGACAGGAACCGGCCTGACTGCTCGACCGCGCGGGTCATTTCAATTGGGTGCTCTGTTACATGTGGCTTAAAAACCTGATGAAAGGCTGACTGCATCGCACGGTGCAGGTCGTTATTAGGCTCGAAACGGGTCAATAGAAACTTGATGTCGGCAAACGCCTTGACCGGATCTGTGCCAGACGGCAGCCGCCCACGGAAACGTCCCAGATCCTCCAGCGCCTCAGAGAGCTGGCCGATAAAGCTAGTAGTGCTGTCATACTCCCAATAGCCGGGGCCCGACGGGATGTACAAAACATCGGCCGCAAAAACCGCGTTCATCGATTGGTACCCGATGGCGGGCGGACAGTCGAAGATGATCAGGTCGTAGGCGTCTGGCGGGATCGTATCAAGGTAGCGCGACACGGCGGCAAAGAATGACCATTCTGGGTTCAGGTGCCGGTACTGCGCGCTGGCAAATTCGACAAAGGCCGCATTGGCGCAGCTTGGGACAAGATCGATCGTCGGCCAGCTGGTCGGCTTGATGAAATCGGTGGCGCGCAGTTCGCTCAACCCCATGCCGGTTACCGAGGCGGGCAGCTTGCGTTGGGGCAGGGTGGCACCGCTTTCGGCGCCGCCCTGAACCGCATTCATCCGCTCTGTCTCGCGGATAAGATCGCGGGCCATGATGCCCCAGACCGTCACCTCTTCGGACACGTCGGACAGCCCCATCGAATGGCTCAGCGTGGCCTGCGGATCGAAATCCACCGCCAGCACGCGGTAGCCGTCCAGTGCGGCGGCATGGGCGAAATGTAGCGCGACGGTCGATTTGCCAGCGCCGCCCTTAAAGTTGGCAATCGCCGCACGCACCGCGCGTTTGCCCGCAGGGCGCGGCGGCATCAGCGACCGGTTCTTGATCTTCAACTTGCGGCGCAGCTCGTTGATCTCTTCCAGTGAATACCAGCGCTGGCGGCCTTCTTCTTCGACTTGCCCCTCGGGCAGGGACGGGTCTGCCGCCAGCCTGCCGCGCAGGGTCGAGGGGTTGGTCTTAAAGATCAGCTCCGCCACCTCCCAGCTTGAAAACCGACGCAGGGTCTTTTCCATCTCGGGCGAATACGTCTGATGCCGGATGTGCCCCTGCATCTTGAGCGACTGCGCCTGAAGCTTTGCCAGGTCCGCATAGGTAAACATAAGCTGTCCTTTTCCCTACCCGTTCCCCGCGGGGAACCCCCATCCCGCAAGCTGTGGCGGCACTGGAAAACCCTAAAGAGAACGCTAATTACTACTCAATTTGGATTTACGCTGAATTTGCATCTTATGGAAAGACATTTATTCTATAATTAGGTTCGCAATATCCCTTATGCCACAGGGCCCCGACGCGATTCGCCGCATAGCACCCGCTTTATAGCCCAAGTACGGAAATATAGGGGGACAGCAGGATCGGCACCGCGACATATTGGGGGACATAATCGCCCTATTAGGGGACGTCCTGACTGTCCCTCTATACCAGTAATACCTTAACTTTTAAATTTGAATGAGGAAGAAAGAGGGTCAGGGCAAAACCAATCCTTGACAGAATCGGGTTTCCGGACGCAAATCAGGGAAGAGGCGGAAAGGACGTTGTCTACGCCCCGAGGATCCACAAAGAGATCGAACTGAGGCTGCACATTCACGTCGTGCCAGATCGGAGCAGCTATGCTTTCACCCAAACCCGTGGGGCGTGACGCCGCCGCGCGCAAGTATGACATCATCACTGCCTTGGGGGCCTATGCCCTTGCCGGTGGTAAACACGATCACCGTTTGGTGCTGCGCTTCATTACACTAGTGACGGCGCGCTACAACTGGGCCCGCAACGAACTGGCCGTCGGTCAGCGCGAGATTGCCCAGCTGTGGTCGGTAGACGAACGCACCGTCAAACGCGAGATGGCAAAGCTGCGCGGTTGTGGCTGGCTTGTGGTCAAACGACAGGGCGCGCGCGGACGTGTGACGGAGTACGGGCTCGACCTTGATGCGATCCTTGAAATGACGCGGCCGCAGTGGCCGCATGTTGGCCCCGACTTTGATCTACGGATGCAAGGGGCACCCGAACCTACGCGCGTTGTGCCATTGCCGGTACGCGGCACCGCGCCGACACCACCGGTTGAGGGCGGGAGCGAATGGGCGCTGGCACAGGCCGTGCTCCATGCCGAAGACGCGGGTGTTTATGGCAGTTGGCTGCATAACCTCACGCGGCAGGATCGGGCAGGGGGGCGCGTGACGCTTCAAGCCCCAAGCCGTTTTCACGGCGCCTATGTCCAGACCCACTTGACCACCCGCGTGCTGGCTGCACTGCAAGCTGTCGATAGTGATGTCTCCGACGTCGTGATCATCGCCTGAAACAGGCTGCCAGATTTGCCTGACCAATTGCACCACGCTTTACCATTGTAATCTGCCAAGACGCGGGCGACATTCGCCGCAAATGGGGGAGGGGAGCATATCATGCAATTGAACGGACAAGCGGCCATCGTCACAGGCGGTGCATCAGGATTGGGCGGGGCCACGGCTGAATTTCTGGCACAAGCCGGGGCCAAGGTAACCATCTTTGATATGAACGCCGAATTGGGCGAAGAAAAAGCCGCCGCCATTGATGGCAAATTCCTGCGTGTTGATGTGACCGACGAAAGCGCCGTCGAGGCGGCGATTGCCGAGGCCGAAGGGCTGCACGGCAAGGCGCGTATTCTAGTGAACTGTGCAGGCATCGGGCCGCCCGCGAAAGTGGTGGACCGGGATGGCGTGGCGCTGCCCTTGGCGAGCTTTGCAAACGTGGTGAATGTGAACCTGTTGGGGTCATTCAACGTGCTGTCGAAATTCGCAGCCGCGTTGCACAAGGCGGACCCCATCGGCGAAGAGCGTGGCGTCATTATCAACACGGCGTCGGTTGCTGCGTTCGACGGGCAGATCGGGCAGGCGGCCTACGCCGCGTCCAAGGGCGGGATTGTCGGAATGACTTTGCCCGTTGCCCGCGAACTGGCGCGCTATGGCATCCGCGTGATGACGATTGCGCCGGGGCTGTTTCTGACTCCGCTTCTGGCCAGTCTGCCGCAAGAGGCGCAGGATTCGCTCGGCGCGCAGGTGCCCTTTCCCAGCCGCTTGGGCGACCCGTCCGAATACGCCAAAATGGTCGGCGCGATCATCGATAACCCGATGTTGAACGGTGAAACGATCCGCCTTGATGGCGCAATCCGGATGGCTCCGAAATAGAGACTACTTAGGGAGGAAAGCACAATGGCACATGCCTATATCGTAGAGACAGCCCGCACCGCAGGGGGGCGCCGTGGCGGCGCGCTGCGCGACTGGCACCCTGCCAATCTGGGGGCCGAGGTATTGAACGCGCTGGTCGCGCGCGCGGGGATTGACGGCGCGGTCATTGATGACGTGATCGTCGGCTGCGTCAGTCAGGGCGGAGAGCAATCCTTTGCCTTCGGGCGCAACTGTGTGCTGGCGTCGACCCTGCCGCAATCCGTGCCTGCGGTGACCATCGACCGGCAATGCGGCAGCTCGCAACAAGCGGTGCAATTCGCGGCACAGGCCGTGATGTCGGGCACGCAGGATGTGGTTGTCGCTATGGGCGTCGAAAGCATGACGCGGGTGCCCATGGGATCGAACGTGTCGCTATATGCCAAGGCGGGATTGGGCGAGGGACCGTTCAGCGACCGGATCGAAGCGCGTTACGGCACCAAGAATTTCAGCCAGTTCATCGGCGCAGAGATGGTCGCGCAAAAGCATGGCTTTACCCGCGCCGAGCTGGACGCCTATGCGCTGGAAAGCCACCGCCGTGCCACGGCGGCGCGAGATGGCGGGGCCTTTGACGCCGAGATCATTCCGCTGGCCATCGACGGCGGGATGCACACCCGTGACGAAGGTATCCGCGATGATGCCTCGCTTGCGTCGATCTCTGGCGTGAAGCTGTTGGACCCTGACGGGATGATCTCTGCCGCGAATGCATCGCAGATTTGTGACGGCGCGGCGGGGGTGCTGGTCGTGTCCGAGGCGGCGCTGAAGAAATACAACCTGACCCCCAAGGCGCGGATCGTGAACCTGACCGTGACGGCGGGCGACCCTGTGATCATGCTTGAGGAACCTTTGCCTGCAACCGACCGCGCGTTGGAACGGGCAGGTATGAAGATCGATGATATTGATTTGTTCGAGGTCAACGAAGCCTTTGCGCCAATCCCGATGGCATGGGCGAAACACACAGGTGCCGATCCGGCCAAGCTGAATGTAAACGGCGGCGCGATTGCGCTTGGGCATCCGTTGGGCGCATCCGGGGCGCGGCTGATGACGACGCTGGTGCACAGCCTGCATGCGCGCGGCAAGAAATACGGTTTGCAGACCATGTGCGAAGGCGGCGGCATTGCCAACGTCACGATCATCGAGGCGCTATAGTCGCAACCATAAGAAGGAGATGAGGGACGTAACGTCCGTCATTTCCAAAGGCCGCACATCCTGACAAGTTGCAGGAAAATAATACGTCCCGGAGGAATAAAATGACGCTACCCGCCCTTTTCGACAATTTGCGTATCCCGCTGATTGGCAGCCCGCTGTTCATTATCTCGAACCCTGATCTGGTGATTGCACAGTGCAAGGCCGGTATCGTGGGCAGTTTTCCTGCGCTGAATGCACGCGAAGCAGAAGGGGAGCCGATTGAGCTGGACCGCTGGCTGACGCGCATCAAGGAAGAGCTGGACCGTTATAACCAAGCCAACCCCGACACCCCCGCCGCCCCCTATGCGGTGAACCAAATCGTGCATAAATCCAACACCCGTCTCGAACGCGACGTAGAGATTTGCGTCAAGCACGAGGTGCCGCTGTGGATCACGTCCTTGGGCGCGCAGGAATGGCTTAACGACGCGGCGCATGGTGCAGGTGGTGTGGTCTTGCATGACATCATCAACAACCGCTTTGCACATAAAGCGATTGAAAAAGGGGCCGATGGTCTGATTGCTGTGGCGGCTGGGGCAGGGGGCCACGCCGGGGCGTTGTCACCGCTGGCGCTGATTCAGGAAATTCGCGAATGGTTTAACGGGCCGGTATTTTTGTCCGGTGCGATTGCCAAAGGCGACAGCATTCTGGCGGCGCAGGCTATGGGTGCGGATGGCGGCTATGCCGGGTCGGCGTTTATCGCCACGCAAGAAGCCAATGCTGACGATCGCTATAAACAGATGATCGCGGACTCGGGTGCGTCGGATATTGTATATTCCGATTTGTTCACCGGCGTTTGGGGCAACTATCTGAAGTCCTCTATCGAGGCGCAGGGGATGGACCCGAACAACCTTGAACGGTCCGACCCGTCGAACATGAACTTTGGGGCCGATCGCGAAAAGCCCAAAAGCTGGAAAGAGATTTGGGGGGCCGGGCAGGGGATTGGCGCAGTCAAAGAGGTGCGCCCCGCCGCTGAGGTGGTAGAGCGTCTGGCAACAGAATACGCCGCCGCCCGCAAACGTCTGTTCGATCAGACCGCGTGAGTGTAAAACAGGCCGTCCCTTCGGGGGCGGCTTTTTTGATGCGAGGACAGGGATAGCGATGCACGACACACCGCAGACGACATTGCGCCGATTGTTCGACCGGGCGGTCGCGGTGGCGGACCCGATGCAATCGCTGGCAGCGCATCTGCCGCCAAAACCGGCGGGCCGCGTCGTGGTGATCGGCGCGGGCAAGGCAAGCGCGCGCATGGCAGAGGCCGTCGAGGCGGCGTGGGGTCCTTGTGACGGTTTGGTGATCACCCGCTATGGATATGCGCGCCCCTGTCAGGGGATCGAGATTGTCGAGGCCGCGCACCCCGTGCCCGATGCAGCCGGACAGGCGGCAACCGCGCGTATGCTGAAGCTGTTGAAGGGCTTGGGGGAGGGCGAC
Source organism: Sulfitobacter sp. M13 (assembly GCF_053474885.1). NCBI lineage: Bacteria > Pseudomonadati > Pseudomonadota > Alphaproteobacteria > Rhodobacterales > Roseobacteraceae > Sulfitobacter > Sulfitobacter sp. M13. The sequence goes on from NZ_JBRKBN010000003.1 coordinate 110,892, forward strand.
TTTGTGCTGGCGCTGATCTCGGGCGGGGCGTCGGCACTGCTGACCGCGCCCTTGGGGGATATTACACTGGCCGAAAAGCAGGCGGTAAACGCGGGTTTACTGGCCTCTGGTGCGCCGATTTCCCAGATGAATGTGGTGCGCAAGCATCTGTCGCAGGTCAAAGGCGGGCAGCTGGCGGCGGCGGCCTATCCGGCGGTGATGCACACGTTGATGATCTCGGATGTGCCGGGGGATGATATGGCGATGATCGGGTCCGGCCCGACGGTGGGCGATGCCACCACATCGCACGACGCGCAGGCAATTTTGACGCAGTGGGGCGTGGCGGTTCCGGCCTCGGTCACGCGGGCGTTGGCCGCGGGGTCGCAGGTGGTGCCGCCCGGTGATCCGCAGTTATCGCGTGTGATGAACCGGATTTATGCAGCCCCCAAGCAGTCACTTGATGCGGCGCAGGCTTTGGCCGAGGCAGAGGGGTATCGCGTGATCCGTCTGGGCAACGATCTGGAGGGCGAGGCCCGCGAGGTCGCCCGCGCCCATGCCGCCTTGGCCCTGCAAGAACAGGCGCGTCTACGCCCCGGCGATGCGCCGCTCCTCATCCTGTCGGGCGGAGAGTTGACCGTCACGCGGCGCGGTGATGGCGTTGGCGGACCGAATGCGGAATACGCCTTGGCGCTGATGCTGGCCCTGAACGAGGCGGCGGGCATCTGGGGGTTGGCGTGCGATACAGACGGCGTCGACGGCGCGGCAGAGGTGGCGGGTGCGATCATCGGGCCCGACAGTCTGGCGCGGGCGAGGGCCGCGGGTGTTAACGCAGAATCGGCGTTATCGGCAAATAACGCCCACGGTTTCTTTGGCCGTATTGGCGGTCAGGTGGTGACGGGACCGACGCTAACTAACGTCAATGACTTCCGTTCTATGGTTGTGCGCCCTTATGATGCACAATCGTAAGTTGGGTTGCGTTTAGATTCTATTGAGGTTTCTGGCTTAATCCTGTGGGCAAGTAACAATTAACGTTGGCAGGGAAACCAGTGCTACTTATAAGCGAAGGATGGCGGTAACATAATCAGCGGTTGGCTTGTATCGAATTAGGCGCTGTTTTCAGTTTTGCGAAATGTGAGAGAGTAGTTTTGTTCAAGCGCTTAGATTTGATTTTGGTCGTCGTATGCCTTCTCGTGACCTTCGTGATCTACGCCGAAGGCGCGCGGATGAACCGCGCCGCGGCCAAGGCTGAATTTGCACGCATCACCGAGGATGGGCTACAGGCGCTAGACAGCCGGATGAATATCTATCTGCAAAGCCTGAACGGTGCCGCGGGGATGATGCAGGCATCCGAGAACATCGAGTCTGACGATTTCGAAACCTTCGTCGAAAGTGTCGATATCGAAAATTACCTGCCCGGAATCAACGGGATCGGATTCATCGAACCTGTCGCGAGGGTGGACGAAGCGGCCTTTGTGGCCCAGATGCAGGCCAACGGGTCGCCGGGGTTTGAAGTCCGGCCTGAAACCAATCACGACCAGAAATATGTGATCAAATACATCGCGCCGGTGCTGCCCAACAAGGAAGCGGTGGGGCTGGATATCAGCTTTGAACAGGGGCGACGCGAGGCGGCAAATCGGGCGCGTGAAACGAACACGCCACAGCTGACGCCGCGTATCCTGCTGGTACAGGACGCGATGAAGGAGCCGGGGTTCTTGTTGCTGCGCCCGCTGTTCTATAGCTCGGGACCGCGCGACGGGGAGTTTCGCGGTTGGGTATATGCGCCCTTTGTTGGCCGGAACCTGCTGCAAGACCTGACGCCGAACCAGAACAACGTTTATGACTTCCACGTATATGACGGCGCCACGACCGATCCTGAGGCGCTGATCTATGCCAGTCAGGATCACGATCATACGGCCGGCAAATATGGTACCACCTATACAACCGACTTTTTTGGGCGGACCTGGTCGGTGCAATTTGAAAGCACGCCGCAGTTCGAAGCGCTCTTTCCCGGTGGTACCCCACTTTTGGCGCTGGTCGCGGGGATCGCGTTGACAGCAATGTTGATGATTGTGCTGCGTGCCATCCGTCAGCGCGGAGATTCTTTGGCCGAGATCGCGGAGCTGCGCGAACAGCAAATCAGCGCCCGCGAGGAGGAAAACCGGTCGATCATTGAAAACAGCGTCGTGGGCATTGTTATTCTGGATCACCGGCGGCAGGTTCTATTTGCCAACCATGCCGCGCTTGAGGTTTTCAACGAGGTTGAGGATGGAATGGGTGGGCGCCCCCTTTCTGACTTTGTCACCCCTGCCCAAGGGATTCACGATGACGCCGGTTATAACGCGACGGGCACGACGCGCGACGGGGCCGAGCTGTATCTTGATGTGCACCACAACGACTGGGTCACGCTGAATGGCGTCAAACGGGTCACGGCTATTGTGCGCGACGTCACCGCCGAAGTGGGGGCCGTCGGGGAACTGGCCGTGATCAAGGAACGCTACGATCTTGCATTGGCAGGGTCAGAGATTGGTGTCTTTGAAATTCACCTCGAGACTGGAAAATCGGTTGTCTCGCCGACTTGGCGAAAGATTACGCAAGTGGCCCCCGAGGTCGAGGATACCCAAGAGGCCTTCCTGAACCGTATCCACCCCGACGATTTGCCCCGGCTGCTTGAGGCAGATAAAAACTGCATAACCGGCAAGGCCGAAAGATCGCTCACAGAATTTCGGATGCAGTTTGGCGACAGCTGGCGCTGGATGCGGTCCGACGCTGTGGTCGTGGATCGCGCGGCCGATGGCACGGCGACACGGATGGTCGGCACGCAAAGCGACATAACCGCCCTGCGCCACGCTCGAAACGCGCTTGAGGCAAGTGAAAAGCGGTTCCGCACCGTGCTGAATGCGGCCCCCGTCGGCATGGCAACGCTGAACAGCGACGGCCAGTTTACCAGTGTGAACAATGCTATGTGCGAGCTTACGGGCTATTCCCAAAAGGAGATGACCGACAGCTTTACCCTTGGTCAGGTCATCCCTAAAAAAGACGTAAAGATGATGCGGGAGATCGTCACCCAGTTTACCGAAAGCGGGTCAAACGAAGTTTATAGGGGCGAACATCCTATCCTGCACAAAGACGGTGGCGAACGATGGGGGTTGTTCAACATCACCTGGACCTATGACAAGAATGAAGACGCTTTTGTCTTTATCGCGCAGGTCAACGACATCACCGATCAAAAGAAGATCGACGAGATCAAGAACGAGTTTGTCTCTACCGTTAGCCATGAATTGCGCACGCCATTGACGTCGATCAAAGGTGCGCTTGGGCTGATTGAAATGTCGGCGCGGGACGCGCTGCCCGCATCCGCCCTGCGTCTGATCGAGATCGCGCGGAACAATGCCGACCGTCTGACCACCATCGTGAACGACATCCTGGACCTCGAAAAAATCTCATCGGGCAAGATCGATTTCGACCTCGACCATATGAGCCTCAACGAGGTGATTGATTCCGCCGTTCACGAGATGATGCCTTTTGCGGTAACGCACGGGACCAGACTTCAGATTGATCTGCCCGAGACGCCGATCCATGTGACGGCGGATTGGTCGCGGATGATGCAGGTCCTGGCGAACCTGATTTCCAATGCCTGTAAATATTCAAGCGAAGGCACAGCTGTTACCATCAAGGCGGAATCGATTGGCGAAATGGCGATCGTCTATGTGCAGAATTTTGGCCCCGGCGTGCCCGAGAATTTCAAGAACCGCATCTTCCAGGCTTTTTCGCAGGCGGATGGATCTGACACACGTGCAAAGGGCGGCACCGGCCTTGGGCTGAACATCACGCGGCAGATCGTATGGCGTCAGGGCGGGAATATCGGGTTCGAAAGCAAGCCGAGCGGGACGACTATCTTCTGGTTCACGTGCCCGTTGAGCAGTGGTCCTGCCGACGTGCAGGGGCCGGTCCACCCGCCGCAGCTCGAGGCCGTTCACGGCACGGAGCGCAACCTGAGGGTGTTGCACCTTGAGGATGATGAAGAGTTTGCAGAGGTGCTTCGCGAGGGGTTGAAGCCCTTTGCCGACGTCCAGAATGTAACGCGCCTGAACGAGGTCCCTGCCGCGCTGAATACGGGACCGTTGGACGTTATTATTCTGGATTGGACTGTGCCGGATGGGGATGCAAGTGCGGTTCTGGACGACATAGCAAGGTTTCAGCCCCAAGCGCGGGTGGTCGGACTGACATCGGATGGGGCACGCGACAAGGATAGCCGGGTAGGCACGCATCTTGTAAAATCGCAGGCTGAGCTATCTCATATTATCAACAGCATTGTCGGGTCGACATAAGGCCCGAGTTGATCTATCTCAGGTTGTGTTAAATTTGCTTAAAGTCGCCTTAAAAATGACTAGATGCTTTTGTCTATAGGGGCGCAAGGGATAAGAGGGTGCTGAATTTGGGATGGTGCCTTCTTTTTGTAGATAAGGACGGCGTATGTCTTGGAACGAAAAGAAGAGCCGCATCGCGACTGGTTTCGTCGCAGGGTCGGCTTTGGCCGGAGGGTGGTACACCTCAAGCGCGGCGCTCTTGTCGGGGGGGGCCGCCCAGACTGTTCCCATCATCGGCGCGATTGCACTTGCCGGTCTTGTTCCCCTGATTGCATTCAATTTTCGATCTACGCCGCCGCGGGCCACGATAGATGACAGCCTTGTGCAACAGCTCAGTGTCTTGAAGATGCACACGATGGTGAATGTCGTCGATACCGATAACCTCCTGGTAGAGGTGAATGACCTGCTGCTTCAGGCGACAGGGTATACGCGCGACGAACTGATCGGCCAACCGGTCAAGATGCTGTATGCCGCCGACAACCACATCACCACCACTGAAATTCGCGATTTTCTAAGCCAAGGCAAAGGCTGGCAAGGCCAGACCACATTGCGCCACCGTGATGGCTCTAGCTGTGTGACCCAGACGACTGTAACGCCGTTGCGGGACGCCGCTGGCAATTGGATCGGGTCGATTTCGGCGCGCACGGATATTACGGCAACCACCAAGCTGATCGCCCGACGTGATACGGCCATGACATTGCACGAGCTACGCGATGACATCTGGATTGTGTCTGAACAGGATTTGGAACTGCGGTATATGAACCTCGCGGCGAAGGCGCGGTTCGGATGGGCGAAACGTCCTGACAATGGGCTGACTGTACGCGATATGTCGCGGGACAACGGGTGCGAGGACGTGCTTGAGGCGTGTTTGCGGATAATGGACACGGGCGAGACGTTTACCACTTTTAGCGCCCAGATTGCGTCTAAGAAATTCGACGGGTCGATCAAATGGTTGAACAAGGGGACCGCCGATGGTCGCTTGTTGATCATGTTGCACGACATCACCGAACGTCTTGAACAAGACCAGCTTCAGGCGGATTTCATTTCGATGGTCAGCCACGAGCTGCGGTCGCCGCTGACCTCTATCAAGGGGTCAATGGGGTTATTGTTGTCGAAGGCCGCGGGGGAGCTGCCGCCAAAGGTCGAAGGGCTACTGGAGATCGCGCATCGCAACGCTGACCGTTTGGTGCTGATTATCAACGATATTCTGGACATCGAAAAGATTTCGTCGGGACGTTTGGATTTCGACATGGAAACTGCAGATCTGTCAGAGTTGATCGCAGAATCGCTGCGGTCCAACGGGATGGCGCATCAGCGGTTCGGTTTGCAAGTCAAGTGCCACGGCGTCGATACTTCGACGTTTATCGAAACCGACGCCAACCGTATCATTCAAGTTTTAACCAATCTTATGTCGAATGCCGCGAAGTTTTCCAAACCCGGCGGCGTCGTCGAAATTTCTGTTAACAAGAATGACGAAGTCGTAAGTGTATCTGTGCGCGACGAAGGTATGGGCATTGCCACCGAAGACCAGCACAAGATTTTCCAGCGTTTCGCAGACATGGCAAACTCTGATCGTGCAGGCAAAGGTGGCACAGGTCTTGGGCTAAGTATCTGTAAAGCAATTGTTGAAGGTTTGGGTGGTACGATCAATTTTGTGAGTAAAGAAGGGCGAGGGACAACTTTCACCTTCACTTTACCTGTAAAAACGCGGCATTCTGGGCCGGATAAAGATTATGAAAGACTAGAAAATGTTGGATAAGTGTACCGTATGATCAAATTGCTTCACGTAGAAGACGATGCCGATATCCGCGAAATCGCCAAGATGTCTCTCGAACTATCGGGCGATTTCGTGGTTGAACAGTGTGATTGCGGCGAACAAGCGCTTGAAAAGACGCTGGATTATATCCCCGATGTGTTTCTGTTGGACATGATGATGCCCGGCATGACAGGCCGCCAAACGCTGGAAAAGCTGCGCGAAAATCCGAACTTTGCAAATGTACCTGCAATTTTTATGACCGCGCGGGCCCAGCCGAATGAATTGGAAGAGCTGCGCGGCATCGGCGCGACAGAGGTGATCAGCAAACCGTTTGATCCCATGTCGCTGGCCGACCAGATCAAAGCCGCCATCGCTTGAAGCCTGCCAAATTGTAGAAAGCATAAACTGTAGTGGGCTCCACTGCGGTTTATGCTTTTTGGCGTCTTCGCGGTTGCAGGGTTCGTGCTGCGATACGGTTAGTCAGTATTATATCACTCGTAATGAACGTTATGTTGTGTAATGGCCCTTGAGTACACACATGACCTTGCCACAGCGCACGCCATCACGGATTATGTGGAGGTGATGCAAAACGGGCGGGTCGCGGAGCAAGGCCCCAAAAGCCAAATGTACACGCCGCCGCATCATTCCTATACTAAACTACTGCTCAGATCGGTGGCCGATATGGCCCCCTGACTGGCTCGACCGGACCAGCAAGAACAGACAGGAAGCCTGACCGATGCAAGTGACCGATCCTGAGGTGCTACGCTTTATCGCAGTTACCGAAGCCGCCTACCCTGCCGAGGCCAATGGCGCGACCGCGCAAGACAACCGCCGTATGTATGACGCGATGTGCGCCGTTTTTCGTGCCCCGCGTCCAGCTGGTCTGCCGGTATGCGACGAAAGCGTTGCGGGCGTTCCGGTACGGCGGTACACGCCTGACGGTGCGCATGCGCGGCCCTTTTTGCTCTATTCTCATGGGGGCGGTTTTGTTGTTGGTGGGCTTGATAGCCACGATGACGTGTGCGCCGAGCTGGCCGTCGCGACAGGATGCGAGGTCATCTCTGTCGATTATCGTCTCGCGCCGGAATACCTGTTCCCCGCACAGATCGACGATGTCGCAGCTGTCTGGCGCGTTGAAGCTGCCGACGGGCGTCAGGGCATCGCAGTCGGGGACAGCGCGGGTGGTAACCTTTCTGCGGGTCTGTGTCTGCGGATGCGTCGCACTGGCGGGCCGATGCCCCTTGCGCAAGTCCTGATCTATCCGGGTTTGGGCGGCGACATGGATGCACCAAGCTACATCGACAACGCCGAGGCTCCGATGCTGCGCACGCAGGACCTGAAAACCTATGCTGGTATGTTGACAGGCGGCGACATGGAGCTGTCGCGCAGCAATCCTGAAATCTCGCCCTTGGTTGCGCAAAGTTTCGCAGGATTGCCCCCCGCCTTCATTGTCACCGCTGATGTTGACCCGCTGCGAGACGACGGGCCGGCCTATCTGAAAGCGTTACAGGCCGAAGGTATTGCTGCACAATGGCGCAATGAGCCACAACTGATTCACGGCTATCTGCGGGCCCGCCACAGCAGCGCCCGCGCAGGCGAGAGCTTTCGCGCGATCTGCAATTGGATCAATGCTTTGCTCGCGCGATAACGAGTCTGCTCATAGAATAAGGGGGGCGCGCTATTCACCGGCGCGCGGCTCCCCCCGCAAAATCATATCCGCCGCTTTTTCTGCGATCATAACCGTCGGCGACGCGGTGTTGCCCGATACGATGCGCGGCATCACCGACGCATCGATGACGCGCAGCCCGCGCATTCCGTGAACGCGCAGGTCATTCCCAACCACGGCCTTCGCATCCTGCCCCATTTTGCAGGTGCCCACCGGATGGAAAATCGTTGTGGCAATATCGCCCGCTTTTGCCAGCAGTTCTTCGTCAGTGGCGTAGGCGCTGCCGGGAAGCACCTCTTCTGGGGCATAGGGCTGCAACGCCTTCGCTGTCATGATCTCGCGCGCCTGCTTGAGAGATGTGACGGCGACACGTTTGTCATGATCGGCACTGAGGTAATTCAGCCGGATATCGGGCTGGGTGTCGCTGTCGGATGTGGTGATGTGACAGGTGCCGATACTTTCGGGGCGCAGGTTGCACACCGACACCGTGATCGCCGGAAAGGCGTGCAGCGGATCGCCCAGTCTGTCGGTGGACAGGGGCTGAACATGGTATTCCAGATCAGGTGTTGCCATGGAGGGGTCGGATTTCGTGAACATGCCAAACTGGCTGGGAGCCATCGAGAGGGGGCCAGATCGCTTGAGCCCGTATTCAAGGGCCATGCGCGCCTTGCCTGAAAAGCTGTTGACCATGGTGTTCAACGTCTTTGCACCCGTGACCTTATAGACGGTGCGGATTTGCAGGTGGTCTTGCAGGTTCTCTCCGACGCCGTTTAATTCGTGGTGCAGCTCTATGCCTTGATCGGCCAGCACATCCGCGCGGCCAATGCCTGACAGTTCCAGCAGCTTGGGCGAATTGATCGCACCGGCGCAAAGCAGCACCTCGGCCTGCGCGAACGCTTTTTGCACTTTGCCTTTGCGGCGAAATCTGACGCCCCGGACGGTTTTTCCGTCAACGATCAGACTGTCGCTATGCGCCTCTGTGATGACCCGCAGGTTGGGGCGCTTCATCGCTGGACGCAGGAAACCGCGTGCTGTGCTCCAGCGGCGTCCCCTGTCCTGATTAACCTCGAAAAAGCCCGAGCCCGCATTATCACCATCGTTGAAATCGGCACGCGGCATAATGCCGAATTCCTGCGCGCCGTCTTGAACGGCCTTGAGAATATCCCACTTTAGCCGCTGTTTACTGACCTTCCAGTTGCCGCCCTGCCGGTGCAGTTCCGTATCGCCGCCGTGGTGGTCTTCGGATTTCAAGAAGTAGGGCAGCACATCGTCCCAGCCCCATCCGGTATTTCCCAATTGACGCCAGTGGTCATAATCGGCGGCCTGCCCGCGCATATAGATCATGCCGTTGACCGACGTGCAGCCGCCCAACACCTTGCCCCGCGGGTAAACAAGGCTGCGCCCGTTCAGCCCCGGATCGGGTGCAGTCTGCATCATCCAGTCCGTGCGCGGATTGCCGATACAATAAAGATACCCTACGGGGACATGCACCCAGTGATAATTGTCGGACTTGCCTGCCTCTAGCAACAAGACCCGGGTCTTCGGGTTCTCGCTCAGCCGGTTGGCCAGCACGCAGCCTGCAGTCCCTGCCCCGATGATGATATAATCATAGTCGCCATCAAGGCTGGACGTGTCCGTCATATCGCGCTCCCTCTTTCGCGGCTCTCGGACCCGCAGCCGTCATTAAAACACGCTTTCATGTTCTGTCGCGGCTCAAAAGGGTTTTCTTGCCAAGTCATCCGCAATTGCAGCGGCACGCCTGCGATACCTAGAAAGACGAATGCCCGTTACACCGACAGATATTGATCGCGAATTTCGGGCTGTGATTGCAGGGACGCCAGCGAGCCTGCGAATTTTTGGGTGCCGTGCTCGATGATCACCACCGCATCGGCCACGGCCTGGGCGAAATGCAAATTCTGTTCCGACAAGAGCACCGTTAACCCTTCGTCTTTAAGCTGCAGGATCACACGGGCCATCTGTTCGACAATCACCGGCGCGATCCCTTCTGAGGGCTCATCTAGCAGGATGAACGCGGGATTGCCCATTAAGGTCCGTGCGATGGTCAGCATCTGCTGTTCACCCCCCGACAGCGCCTTGCCGCGGTTGTGACGGCGTTCGGCGAGGTTCGGGAACAGATCAAACACCATGTCTTCGGTCCAGGTGGTGCACCCGTCTCGGGGCGGCTGGCGGCCCACCTCGAGGTTTTCAAGCACGGTAAGCTGGGTGAAAATCCGCCGTTCTTCGGGCACATAGCCCAGACCGTTGCGCGCGACCTTGTGACTGGGCCAACCGGTGATGTCGTGGCCTTGATAGATGATCTTGCCCCTGCGCGGCCGCACCAGTTGCATGATGGATTTCATTGTCGTCGTCTTGCCGGCCCCGTTGCGCCCCAACAGCGCAACGACGGTGCCGCGGGCAACGTCAAAATTCAGATCGTTCAGGACCTGCGCCTTGCCATAAAATGAATTTACGCCGTTCACTTCAAGCATGGGCATTCTCCTGCGCCTTGAACAGCGTGCCGCCGCCCAGATAGACCTCTTGCACCTGCGGGTTGTTGCGGATCTCGTCGACGGTGCCATCCGCGATCAACTGGCCGCGATTCAGCACCATGATCCGGTGCGAATGGGCAAAGACCACATCCATATCATGTTCTGTAAACAGCACGCTGATCCCCCGTTGATCCAGAATGTCGGCAGTCAGCTGCATCAGCGCGATCCGTTCGCGCGGTGCCATGCCGGCGGTGGGTTCATCCATCAGCAGCAAGATCGGGTCATTGGCCAGTGCGACCGCCAGTTCGAGCCGTTTGAGGTCACCATAAGCAAGCACCGCGCAGTGGCGTTCGGCCTGATCGGCCATGCCCACGGTATCGAGCAGCGCCAAGGCTTCGTCGCGGTAGAGCTTATGCGCGAATTTCGTCAGCGAATAGAGCCGTTTGTGGTGCGACATCAGTGCCATCTGCACGTTCTCGACCACGGTCATCGAGGCATAGGTCGCGGTGATCTGGAACGTCCGCCCCACCCCCATGCGCCAGATCTTGCGCGGTTGCATGCCGGCGATATTCTTGCCCATCAACTGCACGGTGCCGGACGACGGTTTCAGCTGCCCCATCAGCATGTTGAAGCAGGTGCTTTTGCCCGCGCCATTCGGGCCGATCAGCGCCAACAGCTCGCCCTTGGCAAGGTCGAAACTGACGTCATCCACGGCTTTGATCGCACCAAAATTGCGGGATAGATTGCGCACAGACAGGATCGGGCTCATTTCGCGTCCTCCGGTGTTTTCAGCAGTCCTATGCGTTCGCCTGCTTTGCGCAGGGAACCGACGATGCCTTCGGGGCCAAGGATCACGACAAAGATGATCAGCAAGCCCAACGCGAGGCGCCAGTATTCGAAACGCGTCAGGTAGTCTTTGACGCCTTCAAAGAACGCGCCGCCAACCCAGCCCCCCGCCAGTGTTTTCACCCCGCCCAAGAACACCACGATCAGCGCGTCAAAGCTGCGTGCGGTTTCAAGCTCGTTCGGGAAGATGCTGCCCTTGGAAAAGACGAACAAGCCGCCGGCCAGCCCCGCCATGATACCCGCAAAGGTAAAGGCGACCCACTGGATGCGTTTGGTGTTGATCCCCATTGCTTCGGCCTGACGCGCACTGTCGCGTGCTGCGCGCATGGCATAGCCAAAGGGCGCGTGTGCGGCTTGGCGCAGCAGCAGGATGCCCCCGATGCAGAGCACAAATGCGAGGTAGTAATAAACGTCATTGTCAGACGCCCAATCGGACGGCCAGATGTTGACCAGCCCGTCGTCGCCGCCGGTGACGTCGCCCCACTGGAACGCGAGGCTCCAGAGCAGTTGCCCGAAGGCCAGCGTGAGCATGGCGAAATAGACCCCGGTGGACCGCAGACAGACCCATCCAATCACCACAGCGGCCAGACCCGCGCAAATGGGGGCGAGCACCAGTGCCAGCTCCATTGGAGTGTCGGCATAGGTGACGAACAGCGCCGCGGCATAGGCACCGCCGCCAAAGAAGGCCGCATGTCCAAAGCTGACCAATCCGCCCTGTCCGAGCATGAAATGCAGCGAGGCGGCAAAGAGACAGAAGATCATGATGTCCGTCACCAGCACCACAGCAAAGTTACCACTATAGAACGGCAACAGCGCAAGGATGACCAACCCGGCGGCCACCAACATCCGTACGCGGTTGCCAGCGGGTTTGATCGGGCGCTCCGGCTCTCCGGTCTGGCCGTGCTCGCCTGCGATTTCCTCTTTTCCCAGTAGACCGAAGGGGCGGAACATGAGGACGATCACCATGACGACGAACATCAGAACAAGCGTCGATTGCGGCGCATAGGTCACGCCAAAGACGTTCAGGACCGAAATGATCACCGCCGCCAGATAGGCCCCCGGCAGCGACCCCATACCGCCGATGACCACGACCACAAAGACCGACCCGATGATGCTGAAATCCATCAACAGATCAGCACCGCCTTTGGGCAGCTGCAACGCGCCGCCAAGCCCTGCTAGCGCACAGCCCAGAAAGAACACACCGGTGAACAGCCACGCCTGATTGACGCCAAGGGCGCCGACCATCTCGCGGTCTTGGGTGGCGGCGCGCACCAAGGTGCCGACGCGTGTCTTCGTGATCAGATACCAAAGGGCGAAGGCGACAAAGGGCGTGATGATGATCAACGCGATGTCATATTGCGGCACGGGTTCGCCCATGATGCGGATCACGCCTTTCAGCCCCGGTGCCCGTGGACCCAGCAAATCCTGCGGTCCCCAGATCATCAGCGCCAGATCCTGAATAACAAGGATCACGCCAAAAGTCGCCACCAGCTGGAACAGTTCCGGCGCGCTATAGACAGGGCGCAGCACGCAGATCTCGACGATCACGCCGATCACGCCGACGATCAGCCCCGCCAGCAAGATCGCGCCCCAAAAACCGACCACGCCGGGCAGCACCTGCATCAGCGAATAGCCGACATAGGCACCCAGCATGTAGAACGACCCGTGGGCAAAATTCACCACCCGTGTGACGCCAAAGATCAGCGACAGCCCAGAGGCAACCATGAAGAGCGCACCCGCATTGGCAAGCCCAGTCAGAATCTGTGCGATAAAAAGGCCCATGGGCACCTCTTGATATTAGGGAGGGGGTCAGTGCTGCCAAGGGAGCCTCCCCCCTTGGCAGCGGGTCCGGGTTATTCTGCCGGGCGCAGTTTCGACACTTCTTCGTCTGACGGCAGGTAGTCGGCACCGTCCAGATAGGTCCAGTCGGTCATAACGCCTGCCCCATCCTTGAGCATGGTCTTCCCGACAAAGGCCCCCATGGTGGCCTGATTGTCGATCTCGCGGAAGGTGATGTCGCCCACTGGCGTCGCCACGTCCAGCCCTTCGAACGCCATACGGATTGCGTCGCTATCGGTGGAACCGGCTTTGCTGATCGCTGCGGCGATGCTTTGCGCGGTCATGTAGCCCACAAGCGAGCCGAGCTTTGGCGTTTCGTTGAATTTCGCCTGATAGCCGTCAACAAAGAGTTTGTTCGCGCCGTCTTCTTCGGTGAAGTCATACCAAGGGTAGCCGGTCACGACCCAGCCTTCGGGGGCTTCATCGGCCAGTGGTTCTAGGTATTCCGGTTCGCCCGACAGCAGGCCATAGACGGTGCGCCCGTCGAACAGACCGCGGGTGGTGCCTTCGCGGACGAATTTCGCAAGGTCGGGGCCGAAGGTCACGTTATAGATCGCGTCGGGTTTGGACCGCTCCAGCGCTTGTACCTCGGCACCGGCATCGATCTTGAACAGCGCGGGCCATTGCTCTCCGACGAATTCGACCTCGGGTTTCAGCTGGGTCAGCACCTCTTTGAACGCGGCAACGGCGTCTTTGCCGTAGGCATAGTTCGGCGCGATGGTCGCGTATTTCAGCGCATCGGTCTTGGCAGCTTGTTCCGCCAGCATCGCGGCCTGCATATAGGTCGAGGTCCGCAGACGGAAGGTCCAGGGGTTGCCTTGGCTCCAGGTCAGCGCGTCGGCCAGCGGTTCGGCCGCAAGGTAAACCCAGCCCTTTTCCGCCGCCACAGAGGAGATCGCTAAGCCGACATTCGACAGGATCGAACCGGTGATCATCACGGTGCCTTCGCTGGTCATCAGCTCTTCAGCGATTTTGATCGCTTCACCGGGGTCGCCTTGATCGTCGCGGAAGATGAATTCAAGCGGGCGGTCCAGCACGCCACCATCGGCGTTGATTTCCTCAAGCGCCAGTTCGATGCCCTGTTTGTAAGGCTCCGCAAAAGCGGCCATGCGCTTGTAGTGGTTGATCTCGCCGACCTTGATCGGCTCGCCCGATTGCGCTGACGCGCTCAGGCCGGTGACGCCAAGGGCAAAGGCCCCTATGACGCTGTTCAAAAAAGTCTTTCTATTCATCTGGTGGTCCTCTCATGTTGGGGTGTGCCGTCTTTTGCGGCTTTATTTTTTAGATCAATCGTGTTGGACAAACACCGGCGCGACAGGGTCGCCCAGATCATCCGTTGCCTCTGCCTCGATCCGGTCGCGGATACGTTTGCGATAGACATTGGGTGCTTTGTCGATGGCGATGCGAATGGGTTTGCGTTTTTGGGGGCGCTGCTCTTCTTGGTGGACGGCTTCCAAAATCGCCTTGTCCTCGGCAAATGCAACGCGGAACATCGCGTCCATTTGGTCCGACGCGGCGTCATCGCCAAGGGCGGTGTTACGCAGGTGCATCCAGTGGTCGATCGTATAGTCCTCTGTCACGGGTGTGACGAAATGGAGCGCAAAGATACGCACGCCTTTGTTGCGCTGATCTTCGGGAAGTTCAAGCTTTGCGTCGGACGACCCAAAGTCAATGACGGCGGTGGAAGGCATGTGCAGATAGTAATAGTGCCAGCGGTCGACGTTGCCGGTAAAGCCGCCGAATTTTTTGAAAAAGCCGATGGGCTCCGCATCTCTGATCCAGCGCCACGCCACGATCACCTCGTCAGCGGTCTTTACATGCACCGGCACGTTTTCAGAGGCGGCGTTGCCAAGTGTCGTCGGGTGGACAAAGCTGACATGCGCAGGGTCCACAAGGTTTTCGGCCACATTCAGGTAGTTGGCTTGAATATGCAGCTTGTCGCCGTGGTGGATGTGCCACCCCTCCTGACCCAGCTCGGGCAAGTCGAAGGCCAGCGCGGGGTCTGCCTTGTCGGCGTCGCCCATCCAGATAAACACGATGCCGTGGCGTTCCAGCACCGGATAGCTTTCCACATAGGCAGATTTAGGCAGGTTCGATTGCCCCGGCACCCGCACGCAGGCCCCGTCCGCGCCAAAGGTCATGCCGTGATAGCCGCATTGAATGGTGTCGCCGATGCGTTTGCCCTTGGACAGCGGCAGCAAGCGGTGCGGACAGCGATCTTCGAGCGCGGCGATCTGGCCTTCGCTGGTGCGGTAGACTACAAGGTTTTGCGCAAGCAGTGTCAGCGGCACCAGATCATCGCCAAAGTCGGTGGACCAACCGGCAACGTACCAAGCGTTTCTGACAAAGGACATTTGTTCACTCCTTGCTTTTCACAGGTTCATGAAGGACCAAAAACTTGTTAGCTGTCAAACAAATTCTTGTCGGCCATCTGATATAGACCCCAGATGTAAACCGTGGGATGATAGTGCCTAATCAATACGCATTGACCCCCAGAACACTGGATAAGAACCTTGGTTGAAACCACACAAGACCTGACCCTGAACGCGGACTATGCGCTAGAGCAACAGATCGGGTTCAAGCTGCGCCTTGCGAACCAGCGTCACCTTGAGATTTTCAACCGACGGATGCCCGACATCACGCCAACCCAGTTTGCGGTGCTGGCCAAACTGCGCGACGAGGCGCGGATCAGCCAGAACCATTTGGGGCGTCTGGTCGGGATGGATGCGGCCACGACCAAAGGGGTCATCGACCGTTTGCGTAAAAAGGGGCTGGTCCATTCCACCCCCTCCAAGACCGATATGCGACGGCTGGAAATTTCGCTGACCGACGAAGGTATTGCGGTGACGGCCAAGGCGATTACCACGGCGCAGGAAATCTCGGCCGAGACGGTCTGCAACCTCACCCCGCGCGAGGTCGACCGGCTGCTGGCGCTGCTCGAAAAACTCTAGGCTCTAACGCAGGCCATCTTTGCCTTCGGCGTCTGCGTGGGTCAGCCCACCGACACGGGGCAAGGGGCGCCCGCTATCGGTCACGGCCACTGCCACCAGAATTTCGCCTGCGCGCGGCGCATCGTTCAACCGGACCTCGATCCCGTCGAAATGGCTGCGCACGTAGGCGGCGTCTTTGTGTCCCAGCGGCACGTCCAACACTTGCCCCGGCCCGCCCATCTTTTTCGACGACGGCACCAGTGCTGCCCCCTTTTCTACCGCAACCCGTAGCGGTGCGCCCAGTTTCGGGTGCAGGATGGCGGCGGCGTGTTCCAACTCTCCGCCTTCGCCAACCATTGCGGCCTTGCCATAGCTTTCGGCCTGCGCGGGGGTGATGCCAAGTGCCGCGACACATTTATCGCCCAGCAGTCCCCCGAGCTCTGCGCCGATGTCCATCAGTGGGGTCAGGTCTTCGGTATAAGAGCCTACAAAGGGGTTTTTGATCACGGCCACGGCCACAGCCTTGCGCGTCGGCGGCGATATCTGCTGCCCGATCTCGCGGTGTGTCTCTTCGACCCAAACGGCGATTTTGCGGATTTCGGCGCTCATCTCAGGCCATCCTTTCCTTCGATCTCGTTCGCATCCAACCCGCCCGCGCGGTTGTGGATACGTGCCCCTGTGGTCATCACGAGGATCACAGCCATTTCATCAGCACGTGGGCTGTCGTTCAGGCCGACCTCGATTGAATCGAAATGGCTGCGCACATAGGACGCGTCAACATGGGTGACGGGTACATCGAGCCTGACCCCCGCCGCGCCGACCTTTTTCGTGGACGGCACAATCGCCTTCGACCCCCCAAGCACGTCCCGCATCGCATAGCCGCCGGGGGCGTGCCACAGGGCACCGTGCTCCAGCTCTCCGCCCGTGCCGACGATGCTGCCTTTGCCGTATCCTTCGACCTGCGCGGCATCGACCCCGAGGGCCGCCAGCAGCTTTTGCGCCATCGCGACACCCAGCGGCTTGAGGTCTTCCATAAAGGGCTGGATGTCCTCGATATAAGAGCCTGCATAGGGGTTTTGGATCACCGCCATGACCGATCCGCGTTTCAAAGGCGTATTGGCGCGGGGGCCGCCCTCGTGGAAGATCTCTTCGACACTGGTGACAATTTTGCGGGTGATGACCTCAGGCATGTTCGGGGGCTTTCGTTAGGGATTTCAGGGTTTCGGGCAGGCCGATGACAGTATGTTGGTCGCGCAGAAAAAGCGCCGCGCCAGAGATAAGGCCGGCACCATGCAGGGTTCGCGCTGCGGTTTTACCGGCGCAAAGCGCTTGCGCTACATCAGCTGGAGAAAGCTGCCCGACGTGGGCGACAACCGGCGCAGTACCCAGATCGCCGTCATCGCGCAGCAGGTTTGCGGGGCTGCGCCGGATCGCGGGATGTGCGGGCAGATCGACGGCGTTGCCAAGTTTGGTCGCCGCGGCATCGGCCATCGCTGCAGATCGGGCCAGCACGGTCACACTGTCGGCGATGCCCAAAGACTGACTGCGCCCGCCCTGCCCGCTGGTGGCGATGCCGCGAATGGGGTCGGTGCTGCGGATCGCGACCGTGCCAAGCGACCGCCCGTCCAGACCCGCAATCCCGACATCAAAACGCGCGTCTTCGGTCAGGTGCAGCGCAATATCCCCGCCGTTGTTCACATAGGCGCGGGTCAGATCGGCGGCATCCACCATGGCCGACAGTATCTCTGCCGCGACGGCACCGGCGACGCAAATCATCGGCGTGGTCAGGCCGTCGGCGTGGGGCAAGGCAGCGCGGAACATGGCGCGGGCGATCTTGCCGCGGGGTTTCGTGTCGACGGGGCGGCGCAGCAGGGGCAGCTCTGCGGTCAGTTCAGATAGGACAGTGCCAAAGCGATCAAACGCCGCCTGAAACGCCACATCGCGTGCGCCATCCGCCCCGATGATCAGGTCGATCGGGCCATGGGACAGATGCAGCCTGCCGCCGGATAGATGCACCGCCTGTGCCGTCATGTCTCGTCCTTCGACCAGCCATAGTTTTCCCGCGCGTTCGGGTCCGGCTGCAACAGCTGTTGTGCAACCCGCCGTACGTCATCGGTGACCACATCACGCACGGGCTGGATATGCTCCATATGCCCACCAAGTGTGCCGTAATCCTCGCGGCGCAGGGTAAATTCGATGGGGGCGACCAGCGCGGGGGTGGGCACATAGCCAAAAGAGTTTGTGGGCATATCCATGACATCCACCATGACGGTTATGCCGCCTCCCGGCCAGACGTACGCCTCGGCGCCGCCGCAGGACACATGGGTCAGGGATTCTTTGACCGACCGCGTCAGCCGCACGGGGTTTTCCGTCACGCCCGCGCGCAGACTGCCGCCGGCCCCCCCCATGAACAGCACCGAACAGAGCGAGGGTTCGCAATTCTCGGCGATGCGGTCAGCGACGACCAACAGCTCGGGCGTGATCTCGGCGGGTTGAGGGACAAGTGCATCATCTAACGTGAAATACGCCCATTGCTCGCCCGTGGTAGAGATCATCAGCAGACGCAACCCGGGCCAAGCGCGTTTCGGATCGGCGTCGCGCAGGATGGTCAACGGGTCTTCGACGTCGGTGCCACCCCAGCCCGTGCCGGGGTCCGCCACCTGAAAATACCGCCCCGGCGTTGACCGCCGCCCGTTCACGCGGATGCCAGAGGGGGCCATATCCAGCCCCTTGCCAGCTTCGTGTTCGGTCAGCACACCTGTGATGTGATCATCGACGACCACCACCTCGTCCACATGCCCGTACCATTGTTTGGCAAACATCCCGATGGTCGCCGACCCGCACCCGACCCGCATCAGCTTTTCAGGCGTGCCGTTGATGATAGGCGCTTTGCCCGCCTCGACCACCATGGTGACGCCGCCGTCGATTGTGACCTCGACGGGTTCACGGTTGCACAGGCGCAGCAGCGCGTCACAGGTGACGCGGCCTTCTTTCTTGGAGCCGCCGGTCAGGTGTTCGACCCCGCCCAGAGACAGCATCTTGGACCCGTATTCCGAGGTCATGACATGGCCGATCGCCTCTCCGCCTGCCCGCACCACGGCGCGTTCGTCGCCGATGTGACGGTCGGTGTCGATCTTCACCTTGACCCCGCAGTACGAAAAAATACCCTCGGTCACGACGGTGATCATGTCCACGCCCTCGACCTCTTGGCTGACGATGAAGGGCGCGGGTTTATAGTCAGGGTAGGTGGTCCCCGCCCCCACGGCCGTCACGAAATCGCGCCCGCCCTGAATAACATCGCCATCCCAGTCCTGCGCATTGTCGCCCTGATCCAGAAAGGCCACGGCCTTGGCCCCTGACTGGATCACGGTCAGCGGGTCAAGCCGCACCAGCTCGCCCGCGTGATTGGCGTAGCGGTCGCAGGCACCGGATTTGCCGTCGGCGATGAAACACATCACCGGGCAGGCATCGCAGCGGATTTTTTCGGGCTTGGGGTCGCGCAGGTCATCAGGCATGTCCGGCCTCCTTTAGGGCGGCGCGCAGGCGCGTGGGCGTGGCCGGCGTTTGCGTCACGCGCGCACCGGTGGCATGGTATATGGCGTTCAGGATCGCGGGGGCGGTGGGGATCAGCACATGTTCTCCCAGACCTTTCGCGCCGTAGGGGCCGTGGGCATCCGCCACCTCCAGGATCAGCGTCTCGATCGGGGGGACATCGCCGATGGTCGGCATCAGATAGTCATGCAGGTTTTCGGTGCGGCCGGGGATATATTCTTCCATCAGCGCCATACCAAGCCCTTGGGCGATGCCACCCTGCACCTGTCCCTCGACCAGCAACGGGTTGATCGCACGGCCCACGTCATGGGCGGCGACAAAGCGCAGCGGGCGGCATAGACCAAGGCCGATATCCACCTCGACCACCACCAGATGCGCGGCGTAGCCGAACTGCGCATAGGGCACGCCCTGCCCGTTTTCATCCAACGGCTTCACCGGCGGATCATAGCTTTCTTCGGCGCGCAGCACATAGCCATCGTCGTCCGCAGGCAGCCGTGACAGATCAAGCTGTTGCGCATGGCCCGCGTCGGTGACCGTAACCCGCCCGCCCTGCGCCGTAATCTGTGCTGTGGGACCCGCGTTGACCTGCCGCAGAATCTCGGCCCGCAGCGCCTCGCCTGTTTTCAGCGCGGCATTGCCCGACACAAAAGTCTGCCGCGAGGCAGAGGTCTTGCCTGCGTCCGGCGTGATATCCGTATCGCCGCCGAGGATTTCGATGCCTTCAACCGACAGGCCAAGTGCTTTGGCAAAGATTTGCGGGATGACCGTGTTCGACCCCTGCCCGATGTCCATCGCGCCTTGGTGCAGAACGACTGTTCCATCGGCCCGCACGCCCGCCAGAATCGTCGACGGGTTCGGCAGTGAGGTATTGCCGCAGCCGTACCATGCCCCCGCGATCCCAACGCCGCGTTTCACCGTGTCATTTTCCGCGTTGAACTGCGCGCATTCGGCTTTTGCATTCTCCCACGCAGGGCGCAGCGCCTCAAGGCAGGGGGCGATGCCGACCCCTTGATCAAAGACCTGACCGCAGACCGTGGGCACCCCATCCGCCAATGCGTTCTTCAGGCGAAAATCGAGCGGATCGAGCCCCAGCTTTTCTGCCAACAGATCAAAGGCGGTTTCCTGAGCGATGGCCGATTGCGGCACGCCAAACCCGCGAAAGGCGCCTGCGGGTGGGCAATGGGTGTGCACCGCCCTGCTGCGGGCGCGGTAGTCGGGGATATGATAGGGGCCAGAGGCATGGACTGGCACGCGGTTGGCCACAGTCGGGCCCCAACTGGCATAAGCACCTGTGTTGAAATCCCCGTCAAAGCGTAGCCCCGAAAGCGTCCCATCGGCCTTGGCCCCGATCTTGATCGTGATCTGCGCGGGGTGGCGTTTGGTGGTCGA
This sequence comes from Sulfitobacter sp. M13, assembly GCF_053474885.1. Lineage (NCBI taxonomy): Bacteria > Pseudomonadati > Pseudomonadota > Alphaproteobacteria > Rhodobacterales > Roseobacteraceae > Sulfitobacter > Sulfitobacter sp. M13. Next base: position 131,705 of record NZ_JBRKBN010000003.1, read on the forward strand.
TTGCATCGTCTCGACGCGGCTATAGGTCATACGTACGGGGCGGCCCGTTTTCAGTGCAGCAATGGCGATGAAGGGCTGCAACGACAAATCAATTTTCGACCCGAAGCCCCCACCCACTGCCGTCGGCACGATGCGAATATCAGCCATCGGCCGGTCAAGGATCGCGGCCAGCGCCTCGCGGTCCATACCGGGGGCTTGGGTGCAGGCGTGAACATGGATGCGCCCGCCCACCACTTCGGCAAAGCCGGCTTCCGGTTCGATATACCCGTGTTCGACAAAGCTGGTGGTGTACTGCGCCTCGACCGTGAAATCGGCAACATCAAGGGCAGCATCCGCATCGCCGCACTGCACAAAACCGCCGCACATTATGTTGCCCTTGCGATCTTCGAACAGCTGCGGCGCGTCGGGGGCGGTTGCCTCCCTTGTGTCCGAAAGCGCTGTCTGCGGGGTCCAGTTGATCGGGAATGTGGCCAGATCAAGGGCGTTCACCGCCTCTGCCTCGCCCACGATGCAGGCGACCGCCTCGCCCCGAAACCGTACGTGGTTCACGGCAAAAACGGGCTGGTCGATGAAACCGGGGATCACGCCAAAGGCATTCAGGCCGGGCACATCACTGGAGGTCAGGACGCAATGGAGGCCGGGATGGCACATGCGCCAGGCCTCTAGGTCATCAAAGGTAAATGTTGCCGAGGGATGGGGTGACCGGATGACCCGCGCAACCAGCGCACCTGCCGGGGCAACGTCATCGCCGAACGCCTCTGATCCATCGACCTTGGCCAACCCGTCCAGCCGCCGTGCGGGCTGGCCAAGCTCGGTTGATGCGACAGTCAGCGTGGCGGCGGCGTGGGCACCCACCACTGCGTCGATAATCTTGCGATATCCGGTGCAGCGACACAGCACCCCGCCAAGCGCATCTTGCACCTGTGCGGCATCCGGTTGCGGGGTCGCGCGCAATAGTGCCACGGCAGAGACCATCATCCCCGGCGTGCAAATTCCGCATTGCGCCGCTTGGTGATGTTGAAAGCTTTGCATCAACGCCTGTGCGTCACGGTCAGTTTTTACCAGCCCTGCCAGCGTCTCTACGTGTCGCCCCACGGCTTGTTGCACGGCCATCAAGCAGGCGCAGACAGGGGCGCCGTCGACCAGCACAGTGCAGGCCCCGCAGTCGCCGGCGTTGCAGCCGATCTTGACATCCTTGCGGTCCAGTCGTTCGCGCAAAGCGTAAGAAAGCCGCTCCCCCGGCAGGGGTTCGACCTGCGCAATGTCACCGTTCAGGGTAAACGACGTCACCTCGGTCATGGTCGGTTTGTCCATCAGATGACCCCTTTCAAAGCAAGCGTGACAGCGCGGCGGATCAATGTGGCGCTGGCGGCAAGGCGGTAGTCGGCACTGGCGCGCACATCCGTGATTGGCGTGAGCGATTGTATCAGATCAGCCGTCATCCGGTTTTGCACGTCGCCAAGCGCGCAGCCCCGCAAATGATCTTCGAGCGTGGTCAGCCGCTGTGCGACGGGCGAGGCCGCGCCGATGGCGATGCGGATATCGGTCAGCGTATCGTCGTTGACCTCTGCCAGAACCGCGACCATGCAGATAGAAATCACCAGATATTTCCGCGCCCCTAGCTTGACGAAACTGCTGTGGCTGTTGACGGGCGGGGTCGGGATATGCACCGCCGACAACAGCTCGTTCTGGGCGCGCTCGGTCTGGCGCACGCCCTGCAGGAACTGCGACAAAGGCAACACCCGTGTGCCGTTCGCGCTGCGCAGTTCAACCGTGGCCTCCAGCGTCAAGAGGGGCGGCACGCCGTCGGCGGCGGGCGAAGCGTTGCACAGGTTGCCGGCAATGGTGCCTGCGTTCTGGATCTGGATCGACCCGACGTCGCGTGCCGCCAGTTTCAGCCCGTCAAAGGCGGCGGGCAGGTCGGCGCGGATGATGTCCGTCCATGTCGTCGCAGCGCCGATGCGCCAGCCCTTGGCGGTTTGGCTGACCCCGCGCAGTTCTGGCAGGCGGGTAATGTCCAGCAGGTCACCGGTCACCGGACGGTCGCCGTGCGTCGGGAACCAATCGGTGCCCCCCGCGATGATCGACACCGGCCCTGCGGCCAGCGCGCTAAGTGCTTGATCGAGCGTCGTCGCGGTCAGGTAGCTCATTTGGTCACCTTTTGCTTCGGGGAAACTTGTTGGTATACGAATAGAAGTTCGGCAAAGCCCCATCTGTCAAATCATTTCGCATGCCATCAGCCGACAAAGGCTTTTTCGACCACAAAACTGGCAGGGCGGTTGTTGGCCCCCTCGACCAGGCCAAAGGATTCAAGCGCGACCTTGGTGTCGTTCAGCATCGCCATCGACCCGCAGATCATCCCGCGGTCGATGTCCGGGTGGATCGGAGGCAGGCCAAGGTCGCGGAACATCTTGCCCGACGTCATCAGATCGGTTTGCCGCCCCTCGCGCGGCCACGGCTCGCGGGTCAGCGTGTCATACAAGGTCAATCGCTGCGCCAATTCGCCGACCAGCGGATCGGCCTTGAGGCTGGCAACCAGTTCTCGGCCATAGGTCAACTCTCCGGCGGTGCGGCAGGTGTGACACAGGATCAGATCGTCGAACTTTTCATATGTCTCGGGGTCGCGGATGACAGAGGCGAACGGGGCGATGCCGGTGCCTGTCGCAAACATCCACAGCCGTTTTCCGGGCAGCAAAGCGTCATTCACCAGCGTCCCCGTCGGCTTGCGCCGCATTAACACGGTGTCGCCGACCTTGAGCTTTTGCAGATGCTGGGTCAGCGGCCCGTCAGGTACTTTGATAGAGTAGAATTCGACCCCCTCGTCCCATGATGGCGACGCGATAGAATAGGCTCTGAACACCGGTTTTTCGGCATTCGGCAACCCAATCATCACAAACTCGCCGGACCGGAACCGAAAGGATGGATCGCGGGTGATGCGAAAGCGGAACAGGCTGTCGGTATAGTGCTGAACCTCGGTCACCGTTTCGGCAAAGACACCGGCGGGGATCGGAAAGGCTTGGGGTATAGCAGCGGCGGTGTCCATGGGCTGTCCTTATCGGCTAGATCTCTATTATTGTTTGTGCACAAATGATATTCTGTCAAGCGTTTCGTCTTGATCGGTTAATTTTTTCTGTTAGCGTTCAAATGAAACTGATGCTGCTTGAAAGGCGATCTCATGTCAGACACCTCTGCAAAACTCGTGATCCGTAACATCGGGATGATCCTGACCGGCAAGATGGAAGAGCCCATAGCCGACGGGGATTGTCTGATCGCCATCAACGGCAAGATCACGCAATGGGGCTATGCCACGGATATGGATTGCGATGGGGCTACGACAGAGGTCGACGCCCATGGCGCGGCACTGGCCCCCGGCCTGATTGACAGCCATGTGCATCCGGTGGTGGGTGATTATACGCCGCGCCAACAACAACTTGGGTGGATCGATTCAACGCTACACGGCGGGGTCACGACGCTCATTTCAGCCGGCGAGGTACATATGCCGGGCCGCCCCAAGGATATCGTCGGCCTCAAGGCGATGGCGATTGCGTCGCAGCGCTGGTACGAAAATTTCCGCCCCTCTGGCGTCAAGGTGCACGCAGGGGCCCCTGTTATTGAACACGGCATGGTCGAAGAAGACTTTGCCGAGATGGCCAAGGCCGGCGTGACCTTGTTGGGCGAGGTCGGTCTGGGCACCGTCAAGGACGGCAAAACGGCGGCGCAGATGGTGGGATGGGCGCGCAAATACGGGATGCAAAGCACGATCCACACTGGCGGCCCCTCGATCCCCGGATCGGGGTTGATCGACGCCGATATGGTGTTGGAAACGGGGACAGATGTCGTGGGGCACATCAATGGCGGACACTCTGCCCTGCCAGACGACCAGATCATTTGCCTTTGCGAAGGGTGCAAAGCCGCGCTCGAGATTGTGCATAACGGAAATGAGCGCGCCGCTTTGCTGACGCTGAATACCGCGCGCGAGCTTGGCAAGTTGGACCAGTTGATCCTTGGCACCGACGGTCCGGCAGGGTCCGGCGTGCAACCCTTGGGGATCATGCGGATGGTCGCGATGCTGTCGTCGCTGGGGAATGTCCCGGCCGAGATCGCGTTCTGCTTTGCCAATGGCAACACCGCGCGGCAACGCAAGCTCGATACCGGATTGATCGAGGTTGGCAAATGTGCGGATTTTGTCTTGATGGATCAGGCACAGCACGCGCCCGGCAAAAATATGCTCGAATCCGTGCAACTGGGCAACTTGCCGGGGGTGGGCATGACGGTGATTGATGGCGTGGTGCGCAGCCTGCGCAGTCGCAATACGCCGCCCGCGACCCGCCTGCCCGAGCTGATCAGCGGCAGCGTCGGCACATAACCACGCGCGATATCAGACGCGGCACCCGCACCGCTGCGCCCAAGTGACGCAATGTTTCAATGACATCGCAGGTGCCCTTGGGCCCTTCTTTCGGTTTCGCCAAAAGAAGGGCTTTTCTTACCTGTACATTCATGTTCAGTTTTCGCCAAGACGTAGGGCCGCGTCAGCCGGGGGGCCTTGGTGCGCGTAAAAACCTGTCAAACGTCAGTTTGCGGAACATTGTTCCATCATGCGGTATTGCAGTTTGGATTTTAACGATTAGGCTGCAGACATCAGAGTCGCGGACAATCGTGGAGGAGTGTCCGGCAACAGGCTCGATAAGGGAGGACGAAATGGCCACACTATCTGTATCTATGCTGTCTGCGGGCCGGTGCATATGACCGCAATGACCCCCGAGGAAGCCATTCGCCACGTGGTTTCGACAAACCCGACGTTCGAGGTAGCCGAGAGCAACATTCGTGGCGTCACCTATAAGACATTCAAGAATATCCCCAAAACCCTTGGGGGCCTCGTTCAGGCGAGCCGCGAGATTCACGATAACGGCGCGGCGGAGTTTCTGGTCTATCAGGACGAACGCTGGACCTACGATGATTTTGTCGCCGACGTGAACCGCATTGCCAACGGGCTGCGCGACACGCTTGGGATCAAGGCCGGCGACCGTGTCGGCATCGCGATGCGCAACTATCCCGAACTGTTAATGTTAACCCTTGCCGTCGCCTCTGCCGGTGCGGTGGTGGTGTTCGTGAACGCGTGGTGGACGACAGAGGAACTGGACTATGCGCTGCAAGACAGCGGCGCCAAGACGGTGTTTGCCGATGGTCCCCGCTTTGAACGGATGATGCCGCTGGTCGATGACCTGTCGCTGCGTCTGATCGGCGTGCGCGATGGCGAAGACATGGGCCCGCACAAGCTTTCGGCGGTGATGCAAGGCATGGCCGACACTGCTCCCGAGGGTGTTGACCTGGACACCGACGATGATTTTGCGGTGATGTATTCCTCTGGCACGACGGGCAAGCCGAAAGGTGTGGTCCAAACCCACCGTGGCGCGCTGAGCGCGGTGTTCAGCTGGCTGTTGCAGGCGGTCGCCGCCCCGCTGGTCACGCCCCCCGAGCCCGGTGCGCCGCCCGCGCCGCGCCCGTCGGGATTGATCGTCACACCGTTGTTCCACGTCACTGCGACGCACCCGCTGTTTTTGCTAAGCCTGCCAGCCGGTGCCAAGATTTCGCTGCTGCATAAATGGGATGCCGAAGAAGCTGTGCGTGTGATCAACCGCGAAGGCGTAACCCGTTTTCTAGGTGTGCCGACGCAATCTGCTGACCTGCTTGAGGCCGCGAAACGCATGGGCGAGACGCTGCCGACGCTCAGCTGGCTTGGGGCCGGTGGGGCGAAACGCCCTGCGGCGCAGGTGGCGCAGCTCAAGGGGCAATTCCCCGCCGCTGATATCGCGACCGGCTGGGGCATGACCGAGACCAACGCCCTTGGCATCGGCATGGTCGGCGAGGAATACAACAAGCGCCCCGATGCCGCTGGCAAGCTGCACCCGCCGCTGCAAAACGTCCGGTTTCTGGATGACAAGGGCAACGATGTGCCACAGGGCGAACTGGGCGAGATTACCGTCAAAAGCCCCGCCAACATGCGGTGCTATCTGAACAAGCCCGAAGCCACCAAAGAGACGATGCAGGATGGTTGGCTGCGCACCGGTGATCTGGGTGTCATCGACGCCGAAGGCTATATCACGATCCTGGACCGCAAGAAAAACATCATCATTCGCGGTGGTGAAAACATTGCCTGTCTTGACGTGGAAGGTGCGTTGCACACCCACCCCGATGTGATCGAGGCCTGCGCGTTTTCTGTCCCCGATCCGCGGTTGGGCGAAGTCGTCGGGGCGTCTGTCCAGACCCGCGATGGCAAGCCGTTGACGCAAGCGGATATGGCAGCGCACCTCGACGGGCGGCTGGCTAAATTCAAGATACCCGAAAAACTGTGGTGCCAGGACGGTCCTTTGACCCGTGGTGCCACCGACAAAATTGACCGCCGTGCGATCCGCGCGGCCTGTCTGGAAACATAAGGCCCACCAATCGGGCCGGAAGAAAGGAAGACTATGAACACCCCAACCGACGCAGAAATTGGTGCCTATATTGGTGCTGCAGGCAAAGCCGCGTGGGAGGTCCCGGACCTGCCCGCCAACACCAAACAGCGCGAGATCAAATCTGTAGGCATCATCGGCGCGGGCACGATGGGCGGCGGCATCGCGATGAACTTTGCCACCGCAGGCATCCCCGTCACCATCGTCGAGACCACACAAGAAGCACTGGATCGCGGGTTGAAGGTCGTGCGCGGCAACTATCAGCGCAGCAGTGACAAGGGCCGTTTCCCGCAAGATGAAGTCGAAGCCCGGATGGACCGTTTCGACGGCAAGCTGGAACTCGCTGCCTTGGCGGACTGTGATCTGGTGATCGAAGCTGTGTTCGAAGACATGGAGCTGAAGCGCAAGATTTTCACTGAGCTGGACCGCGTGATGAAACCCGGCGCGATCCTTGCGACGAATACATCGGCGTTGAACATCGACGAGATCGCGGCGATGACCAACCGGCCCGAAGACGTGATCGGGCTACATTTCTTCTCGCCTGCGAACGTGATGAAACTGCTGGAAATCGTGCGCGCGAAACACACCGCCGATGACGTGGTTGCGACCTCGATGGATCTGGCGGCCAAGATCAACAAGATCGCAGTGCTGGTCGGCGTTTGCCCCGGCTTTGTCGGCAACCGCATTTTGTTTGCGCGCCAGAAACAGGCGAACAAGCTGCTGCAACAGGGCTTGATGCCGTGGGATGTGGACGCCGCGCTGAACGCCTTTGGTTTCAAGATGGGGCCGTTCCAGATGTCCGACCTTGCCGGTCTGGATATCGGGTGGTCCAAAGGGGCCAAGACTGAAAACCCGATCCGTGACGCGCTGTGTGAAATGGACCGCCGTGGCCAGAAAACCCAAGCGGGTTTCTATGACTACGACGAAACCCGCCGCCCGATCCCGTCGGATGTCGTTGCAGGCGTGATCAAGGACATCACGGGCGCTCAAGCAAGCCAAATGTCGCAAGAGGAGATCATTGAAGTCTGTATCTATCCGATGATCAACGAGGCGGTCAAAATCCTCGAGGAAAACAAGGCGCAGCGCCCGTCTGACATCGATGTGGTCTGGCTGAACGGCTATGGCTGGCCCGCCGACAAAGGTGGCCCGATGTTCTATGGCGACATGGTCGGCGCGCAGGCCGTACTGGACGTGATGGAAAAGCTGGGTGCCAATGACGCCGAATTCCTGCCAGCGCAGCTGCTGCGCGATCTGGCCGCAAATGGCGGAAAGTTCACTGAAATCGACACCGGAGGGCTGAAGGTATGAGCTATCAATATATCACTACCGAAAAGAAGGGTCACATCCTTGTTGTGACCATGAACCGGCCCGAGGTGTACAATGCCGTGCATGTGGACATGCACAATGAAATGGCCGCCTGCTGGGACGCGTTTGCAGCGGATCAGGATCTGTGGGTCGCCGTTCTCACGGGGGCGGGCGACAAGGCGTTCTCTGCGGGGAACGACCTGAAAGCCACCGCAGCCGGCGGGTCCAAGGCGACGATGCCCGCAAGCGGCTTTGCCGGTCTGTCTTCGCGGTTTGACCTTGAAAAACCCATTGTCGCTGCCGTGAACGGTTTTGCCATGGGCGGTGGTTTTGAAACGGCATTGTCCTGCGACATTATCCTCGCGTCAGAGCAGGCGAAATTCGCTCTGCCCGAAGTCAAGGTCGGCTTTTTTGCTGCGGCATCGGGCGTACAGCGTCTGTCGCGCTATATCGGGCGCCTTGCCGCGCAAGAACTAATGCTCACAGGCCGCACCATCATGGCCGATGAGGCGCTGTCGATGGGTTGCGTCAACGCGGTCTACCCCGCGGACCAGCTGATGGCGAAAGCGATGGAAAAGGCCGAAGAGCTGTGCGGCGTATCGCCGTCGGCGGTCAAGGCCACGAAACGCGTGCTGAACGACATGTACGCCCGTGACGGGATGCAAGACAGCATTGCCTATTCACGCGAAGTGATCGCGGACCTCAGCAAAACCGAAGATTTCAAGGAAGGCGTGAACGCCTTTGTCGAAAAACGCAAACCCAACTGGGTCAACAAATAATATCCGAAATTAACTGCCAGGAGGCACTCTATGTCACATAACGAAGCTATGGCCGGAATGAACAACCTTGATATGTCGGAGAAGGCCAAGCCGCTATTGGCCGCCGTGATCAAGCACATCCGCGAAAACGTCGACCCGATGACCGATGAATTCTTCCGTCTTGGCGAAGGCCGCGAGGACCGCTGGTCCTATGCACCGGGTCAATTGGAACTGCTGGAAGAAGCCAAGCAAAAGGCGCGTGATGCCGGTCTGTGGAACTTCTTTCTGCCCAACGCCGAAACCGGCGAAGGTCTTAGCAACCTCGACTACGCCTATATCGCGGCCGAGTTGGGCAAAAGCCCGCTGGCACCTGAAACGCTGAACTGTAACGCACCCGACACCGGCAACATGGAAGTGTTGGAACGCATCGGCACGCCCGAGCAAAAAGAACAGTGGCTCAAGCCCCTGCTGGCGGGTGAAATCCGGTCAGCCTTTGCGATGACCGAGCCCGACATGGCGTCGTCAGATGCCAAGAACATCTCTACCTCTGCTGTGCTGGAGAACGGCGAGTGGGTCATCAACGGCGAGAAATACTATATCTCGGGTGCGGGCGATCCGCGCTGTAAGATCATGATCACTATGGTCAAGACGTCACCTGACGCCGACCCCTTCCGCCAGCAGTCCCAGATCCTAGTGCCAATCGACACCCCCGGCGTTGAAATCGTAGGCCCGATGCATGTCTTTGGCCACGACGACGCACCCCATGGTCACATGCACATCAAATTCACCAATGTGCGCGTGCCCGAAAGCAACATCCTATGGGGCGAAGGCCGCGGCTTTGAAATCTCCCAAGTTCGTCTTGGGCCAGGCCGTATCCACCACTGCATGCGCTCTATCGGGTCGGCAGAAAAAGCGTTGGATCTGATGATCGAACGCGGGCTGAGCCGCGAAGCCTTTGGCAAAAAGATCATTGATCTGGGCAAGAACATGGAAACCATCTCTCGCGCCAAGATCGAGATCGAGGCGATGCGCCTGATGGTTCTGAAAGCCGCCAAGGCGATGGATGTTCTGGGCAACAAAGAAGCGCGCATCTGGGTCAGCATGATTAAGGCGATGGTGCCGGAAAAAGTCTGTAACATCATTGACCAAGCGATGCAGGTACATGGTGCCACAGGTATCTCGCAGTGGTCGCCGCTGTCTGGCATGTACACGTCCCAGCGTACGCTGCGGTTTGCGGATGGCCCTGATGAAGTCCACCATCACGTGATCGCCCGCGCCGAGGTCAAGGATTATAAGGAATCCAACCTGCGCACATCGCGTGCCCGCGACGAGATCGCTACAGGTCGCACGCGGGGTGGCGTATGACCCTATTTGATTTGACCGGCAAGGTGGCGCTGTTAACCGGCGCCTCCAAGGGCATGGGGTTGGCGATGGCCAAGGCCCTGGCCGAGCATGGCGCGACGGTCGTCATCTCGGCGCGCAAGCAAGACCAACTGGATGCCGCCGCCGCCGAGATCAATGCGCTTGGCAAAGGCAAGGCGTTCGGCGTCGCGTGTAACGTCGGCTACAAAGAGCAGTTGC
>NZ_JBRKBN010000004.1:0-143857 GCF_053474885.1 Sulfitobacter sp. M13
TGGCTGATCCCGACATCAAAAAAGCAACTCGGCATCAGATTGTCTTTAACGGCGGGATGATGGGCCAGATGATGATGGGCGACGGCATGGGGTCGATGATGGGTCAGATGCGCCAAGGCAACATTTGGTTCATCAATGGAAAGGCCGCGAACGGGCCTATTCTGGACCCACTGTTGACGCTGCCGCTGGGGACTTCACACATCCTCGAAATGGAGAACCGGACCGCTTGGCCGCACCCGATCCATCTTCACGGCCATACTTTCCGCGTGATTGCTCGAAACGGGCAGCCAACACAGCACCTTGAGTGGCAGGATACCGTCATGATGGCACCAAGGGAAAAGGTCGACATCGCCTTTGTGGCCGACAATCCCGGAGATTGGATGTTTCATTGCCACATCATGGAGCATCAGGCCGCAGGGATGATGGGGGTTATCCGCGTCGAAGCGGATACGACAAAAACTTAAAAGCACACAAAATTAACGGAACAAAAGGAAGAAGATCATGAAAAAACTGTTCGGATTTACCAGTCTGGCTGCTGCAGGAAGTGTTGCCCTATTGGCAATGAGCCTGAACGCGGCACCCTTGGCTGCCGAAACGGTCACGCTTGATGAGCGACAACCACCATGGCCGGTGCCGACAACCAGTTTGGCCGGTGGGGCTGAACGGAAGACGGGCTTGCCCGTCTGGAGTGCAGCCCCACCGGCCTGATTGATTTCGGGGGTAGGTGCTGGTCGCTGCGGGTTGGTAAGCCGGAAGCCTCTGCGTTCATACGGAGGATCCGGGTTGGCCTATAAACCCATCACCGACCAGCAATTGAGAATTTACATGACTGACCTACAAAAACACAGCCAGCGCACTTCGGCCGCCCGTGCCGGGTTCAGCGAGCGAACCGCGCGACGCTTCGATATCGACCCGACGTTTCCCTCGAACCGCAATATCGTTCACGGGCGCACGGTGGCCGATCCCCTTGAAGGCTATTGGGAGAATGACCTCCTTCCTCTGCTTGAGAATGACAGCGCGTTGCAGGCCGTCACGCTGTTGCGCCATCTTCAGAGCGAGCATCCCCTGGCTTTTCCTGATGATCGCATCCGGCGCACCCTGGAACGTCGGGTGCGGCAGTGGCGGGCGCTGAAGGGACCCGAGCGCGACATCATCTTCCGCCAGACGCCTGAGCCGGGATACATGGCCCAGTCAGACTTCACCCATGCCGAAGAGTTGGTTGTCACGATCGCAGGACAGGCTTTCCCGCACCTGCTTTACCACTTCGTCATGGCCTACAGTCGCTGGGAACATGTCGGCGTGGTCCTCGGTGGGGAAAGCTTCACGGCGCTGGCCGAGAACTTGCAGCAGGCCCTCTGGTCGCTGGGCGGCGCGCCGCAAAACCACCGTACCGACAGCCTCTCGGCCGCCTTCCGTAACCTGACCGTCGACCAGCGTGAGGACATGACCAAGCGCTATGATGCGTTCGTTGGCCATTATGGCATGGAAGCCAGCCGCAACAATCGCGGTGAGGCCCACGAAAATGGGGCAGTGGAATCCCAGAACCGGCATCTCAAGAAAGCCATCGAACAGGCCCTGATCCTGCGCGGCAGCCGTGACTTCGGATGCATCGAAGACTACCGGCGGTTCGTCGATACCTTGGTGGCACGGCGCAATCGGCAACGGGCCGATGCCGTTCAGGCGGAACGGGCCCACTTGAAGCCCCTGCCGCAGCGGCGCACGACAGACTTCACCGAGATCGTGGTGCCGGTTACGAGGACCGGTGGCTTCCTGGTCAAGAGCATCTTCTACAGTGCGCCCTCGCAGCTGATCGGGCAGCGTCTGCGCATCCACCTCTACGATGATCGCATCGAGGCGTTTCTCGGCGGCACCCTCGTTGTAACCCATCTCCGAGCCCGCGGGCGCGTCGACGGGCATCGCGTCCATGTCATCAACTACCATCACGTGATCCATGCCTTGCGGCGCAAGCCACAGGCCCTGTGGAGTTCGATCTATCGTGACAGCCTTTTCCCCCGGACCGAATACGCTGAAGCCTGGAAAGTTCTGCAGCGCGACCTTCCGCGACGCGACGCCTGCCGCCGGATGGTCGATCTGCTCTTCATCGCCCACGAACAGGCTTGCGAAGTGGAACTGGCATATCTCCTTGCAGCAGACCTCGACGCTGGCTTGGTGCCGGATCCCAAAGCGCTGGCATCACGGCTTGCTCCAAGACACATGGCGTTACCGGCGGATGTGACCGTCGTCCACCCGGCGCTGGACAGCTTCGATGCGCTGCTGGGGGCAAGCGCATGACCGCCCGTGAGATCGACATCCACACGCTGCCCAGCATGCTGACTGCGCTGCGGCTTCCCAGCTTCCACAAGCTCTGGGTCGAGATCGCCACCCGCGCGGACAACGAAGGCTGGCCTGCTGCCCGTTTTCCTCGCCGTTCTGGCGGAATATGAACTGGCCGAGCGCGACATGCGTCGCATCCGGCGCCATCTGAACGAGGCGCAGCTGCCGGTCGGCAAGACGCTGGCCACCTTCGACTTCAAGGCGTTGCCCACCCTGCCGCGTGCCCGGGTGGAGGCCCTGGCGGCCGGCGACTGGCTGGACGGGGGTGGCAACCTGATCGCTATCGGGAACTCCGGCACTGGCAAAACGCACGTTCTTTGCGCCATAGGGCACGCCTTGGTCGAGGCAGGGCACCGCGTCTTCTACACTCGCACCAGCGATCTGGTGCAGAGACTTCAGGCCGCCCGCCGCGATCTCGTTCTCGAGGCGGCTCTGGCGAAGCTCGATAAGTTCGACCTGATCATCCTCGACGACATCACCTATGCCCACAAGGACCAGGCCGAAACTGGCGTCCTCTTCGAACTCATCGCCCGACGCTATGAATACCGCAGCATCGCCATCGCGGCCAACCAACCCTTCAGTGGCTGGGATCAAATCTTCCCGGACAAGGCCATGACCGTCGCGGCCATCGACCGCTTGGTCCACCACGCGACCATCCTCGAGATGAACGCCGAAAGCTTCCGTCAGCGGGCCGCGGCCACCAACAGGATGGCACTGGCCGAAGCGGCAGCGACAACCAACAACGACAACCAAAACGAAGGAGAGACCTAACCCAAAACACTGAACGAAACGCCAACCTCAGCGGCCTCAGAACCGGCCAAATTGGTTGTCGCCCGCGGACAAGGTGGTTGACGCTCTACACACGCTCTACAAAAACCCACAGTGCGGTTGTTGCGAGAGCTATGCCGATTACCTGCGTGAAAATGGCTTTGAAGTAGACGTCAAACCAACCCAGGATCTTGTGCAAATCAGCAGTGATGCCGGTATTCCGGAAGATTTTCAGGGATGCCATACGTCCTTTATCGGGGGTTATGTGATCAGTGGTCATGTGCCCATTGATGTGGTCAAAAAGGTCTTGTCTGAAAAACCCGAAATCGCCGGCGTCACGCTTCCGGAATGCCGATGGGCTCACCCGGTATGGGCGGCGCAAAGCAAGAGCCATTCAAAGTTTACGCCATTGAAGAAGGCGTGGACCCGACGGTTTATGCGGTCAAATAGGCAAACCAATTGTCTGGCGCGAAACCGTGCCGGACACAACCCAGAACAACTCAAAGGATGAAGTACATGTGGATGGATGGTGGAACGATGGGCGGCGGCATGATGATCGGTATGGGTCTCGTGTGTTTGCTGATCGTGGCTGTGCTCGTACTCGCGGCAATCGCATTGGTTAAATATATCCGCTCTGATGGCGTGAAATAACAGTGTCAGATGATGCGTAGTAGCGGTGCCGCCAGTGGTGACAGCTTGCTGTCGATGGGGTTGATCTGGGCATTTTGTGTCTTGCTGATACTGATCGGGCTCGCCGCGATTGCGCTATTCTGCATCTGGCTCCGAAAAAGGTGGGTGAAAAAATGATAAAGTTGCTTGGTTTATGGGTTCTCACATTGGCGGCGGCTGGCACGGCGGAAGCGCAAGATAGTGAACTTTTAGGGGGCGAGACACTCTATCAGGAGAACTGTGCCAGTTGTCATGGCGCAAATCTGGAGGGCCAGCCCGACTGGCGCTCGCGGTTGCCAAACGGAAGGTTGCCTGCACCACCCCACGATGCTTCGGGACATACCTGGCATCATGCTGACCGCGTGCTGACAGACATCATCACACGGGGAACGGCGGCGATTGTAGGGAACGGGTACGAAAGCGACATGCCAGGATTTGCAGACACACTTTCGAGCGAAGATATCGAAGCGATCCTCGATTACATCAAGAGCACATGGCCCGATCGTGAGAAGGCTGCGCAAGAAGATATAACGCGTGCCGACATCGAGGCACAGCAATGAGGGAGGCGGACAAATCAATGCAGCAAAAACGGCCGTGGTATCGCGTCTCAGGTCTTGTGGTGGCGCCTGCTGTTGCTTTTGTACTGATGGCGTTTTTCGCTTGGGGGTTGTTCAACCGCGACGAGGCGCTGCCCTCGGCGATGCTTGATAAGTCTGTGCCAGAATTCTCGCTCCCCCCCGTCCTTGGCAGGGACGACGGGCTATCGACACAAGACCTGGCCGGGCATGTTTCACTCGTGAACGTGTTCGCGTCGTGGTGTGTGCCATGCCGCGCTGAACATCCGCTGTTCATCGAGCTTGCCGAAATTGGCGAGGTACCGCTTTATGGTATCAATTATAAGGACCCGCCCGAACAGGCACGGGCATGGCTGGACGAACTGGGTGACCCTTACACCCGCATCGGCGCGGACAGAGATGGCCGCGTCGGCATCGAATGGGGTGTCTACGGTGTCCCGGAAACATACGTCATCGCCGCTGATGGAACCATCGCCTATCGCCATGTCGGGCCTATTACACGCACAATTTTGCAAGACACAATCATGCCAATCGTTCGCAATCTGAAATCTTCAACCCCTGAGAAGGTAGCACAATGACTTCGCTGAAACTGACAGTCGTTCTTTTCCTCATTTGGGTCGGCGGGGCAATTGCAGCGCCACAAGGCTTTGCGCTTCATGATGAACCGCAACCCGTAATCAACGTGCGTTTCTTGACTGAAGACGGCACACGCAAAGATATGGAATCGCTGCGAGGCAAGGTGCTTTTGGTAAACGTCTGGGCAACTTGGTGCATTCCGTGCCGCGAAGAAATGCCGACGCTGGACGCATTGCAGGTGGCGCTCGGCGGTGACAATTTTGAGGTGGTTGCCCTCTCAATCGACCGTGCCGGAACGCCGGTTGTGCGGAAGTTCTATGATGAAATCGGTGTGAAACATCTGAAAACATATGTCGATAAGACCATGTTGTCAGCCACTGCCTTACGCACGGTCGGTTTACCAACGACAATCCTGATCAATAGACAAGGTCAGGAACTAGGGCGGCTTGTCGGACCGGCAGAATGGGATGATCCTGAGATGATAGCGTTCCTGAATGGGTTTATCGAATGAGTACTATGGAAATTTCATCACGGCACCTTGACCCTACAGCAACTGGAATGATCGAACGCCCAACATCAAAAGGCAGCAACCAGATGGTTCAAATTTCACAGCATGAAACTGGCAGCGAGGATGCGTCAGTCATTGGCCCTCGGCCGCAATGGATAACGCGCAGGCGCTTACTGCTTGTTAGTGTGACCATTATGATCGGGAGCGGAATGGCCCTGAATTGGGAATGGCTGACCGCAGCAGGGCTTGCGCCGATCCTTGTATCGCTTGCACCCTGTGGCGTCATGTGCGGACTGGGGCTTTGCATGAAGGGCGGCACTGGCACGAGCTGGTGGAGTCGGCTGAGTGGTATTTTTCGATGAGCCTTGCGTCCACCCGGTCAATTGGTAGGCACGGGGCACAAATATCACTGCGCGCCCTGCGCCACTATTTTTCAGTGATCATTCCCGCAAACCTGATCTGGGAATTCGCGCACATGCCGCTCTATACGATCTGGAATGAGGGCAGCTGGGGCGAGATTGTTTTCGCGGCGCTTCATTGTACAGGGGGAGACATTCTAATCGCGATGAGTGCGCTCATGCTGGCGTTGATGCTGGCCGGTCAGGGCTGGCCCTTCGCCCGACAGACACGCCAACAGGTGACTGTTCTCACTGTTGCATTCGGCCTTGGTTACACGCTGTTCAGTGAATGGCTGAATATTGTGATCCGTGCGGCCTGGGCCTATTCGGATCTCATGCCAATTATTCCAGTTCTTGATGCGGGACTGTCGCCCGTCTTGCAGTGGATCGTAATCCCGATAGCGGCCTTTTGGTGGGCCTCGCGTCCTTTTAAAGCAGATGAGTTATAGCGATGGATATTTCGGGTATTGGTATCCTTGCGGCCTTTTTGGCGGGGGCCATATCGTTTCTGTCACCCTGCGTTCTTCCCTTGGTGCCTGGCTATGTCTCTTTCATCGCCGGTCAGCCCGGTCTGCGCACGACCCGTCAGGTTGGGATGCGGGCACGGGCCGGAGCTTTGGGGTTAAGCGCCTGTTTCGTTCTGGGGTTCTCGACGGTCTTTATCGCCCTTGGGGCCGGTGCCAGCGCGCTCGGATCGCTTTTGCTGACATGGCGGGCTGAGCTCAATTATCTTGGTGGTGGGATCATCATACTGTTTGGTTTGGTTATGCTGGGCGTGTTCCGCATTCCGGCATTGTCGCGTGATACCAGGTTGAACCTCAACATTCCGGGGGGACGTCCATTCGGGGCTTACGTGCTGGGTCTTGCATTCGCCTTTGGTTGGACACCCTGCATTGGTCCCATACTCGGAGCGATCCTGACGCTGAGTTCGACCTCAGGCGGGATGTCTGACGGTATCTGGTTGCTCGCAATTTACTCGGCAGGGCTTGGTATCCCGTTTTTGCTTGCCGCGCTTTTTACCGATGCTATTGCAGCGCGCATCCGGGGGATCAGCAAAGCGGGACGCTGGCTTTACATGGGAGCGGGGATTGCCATGGTCGTTATGGGCGTTGCAGTCATCACTGGGCAGCTTTCACGGTTTGCGTATTGGCTGCTTGGCACCTTTCCCATTCTTTCGACGATCGGATAGATCTGAGTGAGCGGTGCAGATCCTGAGTTTTTAGGGATTATCTGCTGGGAAGCGCGTTCACCCATGGAACTTGCGCCAAAATTCTTGCAACAGGGGTCTTTTCGAAGATCAGGCGCGGTCGCGTTCACCTTTCAAGATATACAAACTTTTGACTTGCACCTCTAGTTACTGAAGCTCCTACACCGGAAAGGAAAAGTGTTAAAGGACGCCAAGATGCCACATGATGCCGCTCACGATCACGAAGAAGATACTTGCTGCGGCGCATCCGCGGATACATTGGCGCAGCCAGCGCCGCCGCCAAATTCAGGCCGCAGTTTTCGCGTAAATGGGCTCGACTGCGCGGACGAAGTTGCGATCCTGAGCAAGGTTGTCGGGCCGGAGGTTGGAGGGAGTGAGCATCTGGCTTTCGACGTGATCTATGGGCGTATGACCATCCTCGAAGGCGCCAAGCCGCTTAGCGATGACAAAATTATCAAGATCGTTGGCTCGACCGGAATGAGCGCGAAAATGTGGAACGCCGAAAGCGCCGAAGCGGATCAGGCGGAGCATTTCGCCCGCCAGCGTCTGTTCACAGGTCTGAGCGGCGGTTTGTGGGCGGCGGGATTCCTCTACCATATCGTCGAGACCGGGGCAGGGGGTGCGTTACGGCTGTTTTCTGGTCATGGCGAAACCTCAATGCCTCTGATCGAGATGGGTCTGTTTTTGCTGGCAGTCGTGTTCGGTGCCTGGCTGGTCGCGCCCAAAGCCTGGTCGGCTGCGCGCCGGTTGTCGCCGGACATGAACCTATTGATGATCGTCGCCGTGGCCGGTGCGATCGGACTTGGTGAATTCTTTGAAGCGGCGACGGTCGCTTTCTTCTTTGCCCTGTCGCTAACTTTGGAATCTTGGAGCGTGGGACGTGCGCGAAATGCGGTCTCGGCGTTGCTCGATCTTGCACCACCGACGGCACGCGTCATTCGTGACGACGGTTCGGAATCCGATGTTCCTGCGGCTCAGGTTACCATTGGAGATCGCTTCGTTGTGCGGGGCGGGGATCGTATCCCACTCGATGGAGAAGTGACTGAAGGTCGCGGCGATGTCGATCAGGCCCCGATCACAGGAGAAAGCGCTTTGGTCGCCAAAGAAATCGGCGACGAGGTCTATGCCGGTACGATCAATGGTGACGGGACGCTAACGGTCAAGGCCACGAAGGCCGCTGGCGATACCGTCCTGTCGAAGATCATCCGCATGGTAGGCGATGCGCATTCGCGCCGAGCCGAGGTCGAACAATGGGTCACGAAATTTGCACGCATCTACACGCCCATCGTCATGATATTGGCGGTGCTGATTGCAATCGTGCCGCCACTTCTATTTTCAGGGGCATGGAATTACTGGTTCTATAACGCGCTGGTGCTGCTCGTGATCGCTTGCCCTTGTGCGCTGGTGATCTCCACGCCTGTCTCCATCGTGGCATCTCTCGCGGCGTCGGCACGCAACGGTGTTCTGATCAAGGGTGGCGCTTATGTCGAGGCCCCCTCACGCCTAACCGCGCTGGCCATGGACAAGACCGGAACGATCACCATGGGTGAACCGGAAGTCGCAGGCCTGCATCCCTTGGGTGACACGAAAGAACGTGATCTCTTGAGCGCCGCTGTCGCGCTGGAAGCCCGCTCATCCCACCCGCTGGCACGCGCTATCCTTGCACGTGGTGAACGCGACGGATTGAAACAAGTGGTTGCTAACGACACAAAAACAGTACCTGGTCGCGGCGTAGAGGGGTCTTGGGAAGGGCAATCTGTCTGGCTGGGCTCCGACCGTTTTGCCACCGAAAAAGGCGTGGGTGATGCCATTCCTCGTGACCTATTGGAACGAATTGAGGGAGCGGGAAGTACGCTTGTCGCAGTCGGGTCCGAGGATCGTTTGCTGGGTCTGATCGAATTGCGCGACCGCATTCGGCCGGATGCAAAGGGAGTGGTGGCACGCCTTCATGCCCAAGGGGTGAAAAAGATCATCATGTTAACCGGTGACAACGAGCGCACAGCGCGCGCCGTCGCGGCAGAGGTTGGCATTGACGAAGTTCGCGCAGAGCTGCTGCCCGAGGACAAAGTGACGGCGATTGAGGAACTGGTTGCCAACTACGATGTCGTGGCGATGATCGGCGACGGTGTGAACGATGCACCGGCCATGGCGCGGGCACACTTCGCAATTGCAATGGGTGCAGTCGGGTCTGACGCAGCGATTGAGACGGCCGATATCGCGCTGATGACGGACGATATTGGCAAGGTACCGTGGCTCGTCGGTCATTCACGTCGGACAATGAATATCATCCACCAGAATATTGGCATCGCATTGGCGACCAAGGCGCTGTTCGTTGGCTTGACGGCTTTCGGAATGGCTACGATGTGGGGTGCTATTGCTGCGGATGTCGGCGTGTCGCTGCTGGTTGTAGCCAACGCGCTGAGGCTGCTTCGGGCCAAGAAGGATCGGTCCGACCCATCAGGGGGCGAGAAAATCGGAGAAACGATGGCACAGGGTGCCTTGGCGCATGGGCATTGATTTCAAAAACCCCTTTGTGCAAATATTAACTGAGCCAATAAGAACAAGAGGTCGAGCAAAAAATGATACGTACAACACGCCGTTTCGCCGTTCTGGGTGGATTGGCTCTTACTTTGGCCGGCTGCGCGAACAAGTTTCGAACCTATAACGGTCCAGAAGTCACGCGCTTGCAGATGTTCAAGGACGATCGAACCCTCTTCCTTTACAACAATTCAAAGGTCTTGAAGACGTATAAATTTGACCTCGGCTTTGCACCCGCGGGTCCCAAGCAGTTTGAAGGTGATGGAAAAACACCGGAAGGCTCTTATACTGTGGACAAGCGCAATCCAAACAGCCTGTTCCATCTGTCGGTCGGTATATCCTATCCGAATGATGCGGATATTGCTTATGCAGCCGCACAGGGCCGCAGTCCCGGTGGCGACATCTTTATACATGGCGGACCGCGATTGGTATTGACCCAATCAAACCCGACTGGACAGCAGGATGTATTGCAGTGTCAGATCGCGAGATAGAAGACATCTACGCAATGGTTCGTGACGGGACGCCAATCGACATCTTCGCCTAGGTTTTCGTAGAGATTTCCAGTTTCGTTCAAATGAACCTTAAGAGAATGATTGAGACAACCATTGCCAAAAGGCCAAATACGAGTGCGGAACTCACTGCGTATTGAGCAATGTCTTTCTTGTTACCACCGCGCTTCTTCGCAAGATACGCACCCCATATGGCTCCAGCCAAAGCTGCTATTATCGTCATCATGATACGCTGTCCTTTCTAAAGTTGAGTATTGCCGCCATCGCTAGGCTCACTGCAAAGACCAACCAGAACATCACCTGTCCATAGCTCGAGAATGGTGTTGGTGAAAGCGCCGCAGGCAAAGCGCCGTCCAGTATTTCGGTCTCGCCCAAACCGAGATGCGAAATCAGGCGACCATTACCATCTATGATGGCTGAAATGCCGGTATTGGCTGCGCGGATAAAAGGAAGCCCCTCTTCGACGGCACGCATTCTCGAAGATGCTAAATGCTGGTTCGGGCCAATTGATGCGCCGAACCAGGCGTCGTTCGTGGCGTTAAAAATCCATTCAGGCCGATCTGTCGAATTTATAATTTGTCCGGGGAAGATTGCTTCATAACAGATTGATAGACCGACGCCGGGCAGTTGCGGCATGCGAAACGTCTCCGGCCCGGACCCTGGTGTGAAGTCACCCAATCCAGCAGTTAGCCGCCTAAGCGGCAGGAGGTCTCGAAGGGGCACGTATTCGCCGAACGGGACGAGGTGATGTTTTGCGTAGCGGTTTATGATTTGAGCTGTTGAATCGATTGCGAGAACCGCATTTTTGTATTGCTGTTCACCGTCAACGGTTTCGCGCGTTTGCGCCCCCGTTAGCAGGACGGCCTTATCAGTTAAAAGCTTCGCGATCTCTCCCAACATCCACTGATCTTCATCGAGGTATCCAGGAAAGGCACTCTCGGGCCAAAGCAGGATATCAAACTGGCCCGGCTGAGCAGACAAATCCAGATATCGGGCGATATTGCGGTCGCGAAACCCTGGATTCCACTTTTCCCGCTGTGGGATGTTACCCTGAACAATTCTAACATTGACCGCGGTTTGCTGATCTTCACCGGTCAGACGGGCTTCGCTATTTATCCATATACCCGCCGCCAACATGACAAACATCGCGGCTGCAAGCCGACTCTGTCGACGATTTCGCGTGAAAATCACGGTGGGCAGGGTAGAGAGCAACACTGTGAGCAACCCTAGACCATAGCTGCCGAATAGTGCCGCCATCTGACGCGGGACATCGTAATCGACCCATGCGTAAGCAATCAGATTCCAGGGAAAGCCAGTAAGAACGGTGCCGCGCAGCCATTCGGATCCAGACCAGCACGCAGCAAAGACAAGGGTGCCTGACACCCCTGTCGTCTTGGTCGCGGCGAAAACCACCATCGCCGCCGCTGGAAAGAGCGCAAGCGCCCCTGCCAGCCCGATCACGGCAGGGGCGGCCATCCAACCGAAACGTTCAGCATCAACAAAAAAGCTTTCCGCAATCCATGACAGTCCGAACAGGAAAAAGCCGAAGCCGAAAGCCCATCCGGTAAGAAACGCTCTTGTTCGACCCTTGTTGGCGGTGAGGTAAAGCAGCCCACCAAAACCGATGGGCAATACAAACGGAGTTGAGAACGGCGGTAGTGCAAAAACAACACTGACTCCGAGAACGACAGCAACGATAAACGGGACTATGTCCGTCCTAAACCCTGGACCAAGACTGGAAATGCTAATTGAGGGTCTCACTCTCTGCTCAGGGGCTTTTTTATGGCGGCATGTTCCCGACCAGCAGTGATCAGCAGAAGACCAACGCCACAAACCACAAACACGTCTGCCAAATTGAATGCAGGCCAGTGTGTCGTCCCAATATAGAAATCCAGAAAATCAGTTACGCCGCCGAAGCGGATGCGATCCAGAATATTTCCAAGAGCACCGCCTATGACCATACCATAGGCAACAGCTTCACTTATTGCAGTCGACCGTACCAGCGAAATGGCCAGAAACAGAACAACAGCGGTCGCAACGACAGCTAGCGCCCACCATGGCGTGCCCTGTAGAAGACCAAAAGTAACGCCGGTGTTACGGTGAAAAACCAAGTTGAAACCGGGCGCGACATTGACGCCAGCGGCTAACGTTTCTGCATTTACAAGCACGAATGCTTTCGACGCTTGGTCGGCAGCAAATGCAATGACGGCTGCACAAATTCCCAGAGAACGGATTGCCATGTTTCAGCCTAACCAAACGTCGAGGAACAGCATGACAACCAGACCGATTGCTAACCCGGTCGTTGCTTGTTTCTGATGTCCACTGCGGTGGGTTTCGGGGATGATCTCGTGACTGATGACGTAGAGCATAGCGCCCGCCGCGAAGGCGAGACCCCAAGGCAAAAGGGGTTGAGCAACCACGATAACTGCAGCACCAAGAAAGCCGGTGACAGGCTCAACCAAGCCAGTGAGAGCTGCGATGCTAAAGGCCCGTTTTGCAGAGTATCGCTCACCGAGCAATGCAACCGCGACCGCCAGTCCTTCTGGCGCGTTCTGCAGTCCGATACCCAATGCAACTGGAAATCCCCCCGCAAACCCGTCCGCGCCGAACGCGACCCCAACGGCCAGACCCTCTGGGGCGTTGTGAATGGTGATTGCTATGATAAATAGCCAAACTCGGCGCAGAGATGCGGCCTCAGGACCTTCGCGCCCTGAACTGAAGTGCTCATGCGGGATCACTTCGTTCATAATGGCAACTGCCCCCATCCCAAGCAGGATCGCAACGCAGACGATCAATGCCGGGATCGCCCCATCCCCGTATCGAATTTCAGCAACATCGAGCGCTGGAATGATCAACGAGAAAAACGAAGCCGCCAGCATCACCCCTGCGGCAAAGCCAAGAGAGATGTCGCGCCATTTTCGCGAGGGCGTGCTGCCAAAGAGAACCGGAACGGCACCGACGGACGTCATAAGACCAGCTGCAAGGCTTCCATAAAAGCCCAAGGCGATAGGAGATAGGGTCGTGAGCGCCTCCATGTTCAATTTGCCGGATAGGAAGAGAATATCTCGGTGCTACCGTCCTTTTTCACCAGAAAGACATCATAGGCGTCGGAAGTTTCCCCAAAATCCATGCCGGGTGAGCCGATTGGCATTCCGGGCACAGCAAGACCGACTGCATCCGGGCGTTCCTCAAGAAGACGCCTAATGTCGGCAGGTGGCACATGCCCTTCTATCGTGTAGCCCTCGACCATTGCGGTGTGGCATGAAAACATTGCAACAGGGATACCCCGATCCATTTTCAAACGGATCAGTGCTCCCCCAATATTTTCGCCCTCCGGTAAGAAACCAGCGTCTGAAAGTCTGTCCATCCAAGCCACACAGCATCCGCAGCCGCGCGTCTTGGCGACTTGAATGGCCGTCTGGGCTGCGGCGGCCGTTGACACGGTCGCCAGCAGCACAGCGCCAAAGATCAGTTCAATTTTGGGGAGCATGCGTTATCCTATTCGATTGTTCATATTTCGTCGCTGAGCGTCGCTGTAAACAGCGCGCGTGTTTTCTCAAGGAGCGCTGACGCACCCGCGGTATCAGGATTTTCTACCGAGGCGATCAGTTCCTTTCCAAGCGGGTCGATCGGACGCCCGTCTACATGCACTTCGTAGTGCAAGTTAGGAGCTGTCGCCGTACCTGTCTTGCCGACCTGACCGATCACTTCTCCGGCAAGAACACGCTTTCCGGTTTTCAGTCCATTGGGTACGGCGCTCAAATGGGCATACCGGGTCATCGTGTTGGAGCCGTGAGATATCTCCACCACTTGGCCATAGCCGTTCTGCCACCCAATAAAGGAAGCCCGGCCCGGTGCGGTCGCGCTGATTGGCGTCCCTTTGGCGGCTGCGTAATCGACACCAGTGTGCATTCGAACGTTGCCGTAAATTGGATGTTTGCGCCTTCCGAAAACCGAAGATATTCGGACGAATTCGCATTGCGGATCCAACAATAGAAAGGACGAAGTATGGCGCATGGTGTAACCATCGGGTGCAGCTTCATCCTCGGTGCGCTGATAACAAATTTTGATAGCTTTAGCAGTATGTTGGATCTGTTCCTGCGGGCCACTTAGCCCGAGGATGTTGGGGCCGAATTGGGGGATATAGTTGGCCAGAACATTGAGCATGTCCCGTTCCGGGTCGACTGTGGTGAAAAGAGGCTGCACGGCTTCACCTTTTGCGCCCAGATCGCCCATTACCTGTGCGATTGTTGCCAAACTCATCGGGCAGTCGTCTGGTGAGTTGGACAACCCGAAGAAGATGAGTATCCATCGACCGCGAAAATCTTCGTCAACCTGCATCATTCCATTGTGGTCAGTTAACTCGAAATCCGCTAATAAACTCTCTGCGACAGACACTCGAGCAGCGGCAATCGGGATCTGGCCACGCTCTGATACCCAAAACCCGCCAGCGATGGCGACGGCTACCGCTACTATGGACCAGAGAGTTATTCGCACCTTTTTCATTGCCAGTCTCGCCCTTTAAAAAAATCACCTCTCGGGTGGGATACAAGC
Source organism: Sulfitobacter sp. M13 (assembly GCF_053474885.1). NCBI lineage: Bacteria > Pseudomonadati > Pseudomonadota > Alphaproteobacteria > Rhodobacterales > Roseobacteraceae > Sulfitobacter > Sulfitobacter sp. M13. The sequence goes on from NZ_JBRKBN010000004.1 coordinate 14,637, forward strand.
TATAGTCGGTAGAGGTTCAAGCAAAAAGATACTTGATACGATATCATGTCACGACTTTGTGAAACCTCGGTCTTTTCAAGGGAGTTAGATCTTTGATAAGCTACAGTCACTTTAGATTAAAGGAACGCATATGCTGGCAATTGGAACACTCTCGCGGAAGACTGGGACCAAGGTTCAGACGATCCGCTACTACGAACAGATTGGATTGATGAACGAGGCCGGGCGGACGTCAGGTGGGCAACGGCGATATTATGAGAAGGATCTCGACCGGCTCGCTTTTATTCGACACTCGCGTCAACTGGGCTTTTCGCTCGACTCTATCCGCGAGCTTCTGGATCTGTCCGACAATCCATCTCAATCCTGCGTAGATGCGGACTCTATCGCGCGGCGGCAACTTCGCCAAGTCGAGCAGCGGATTAAGCGTCTTCAGGCCCTCAAGAAAGAGCTGAAACGTATGGTTGCTGAGTGCGATGGCGAAAGCGTTGCAGAATGCAAGGTTCTTGAAGTGCTGCGTGACCACTCAGAATGTTTAACCAATCATGATGAAATTGGAGCATAGTGCCTCGCCGTCGACTGCTATATGAAAACGAGAAAAACTGAAAGATTCTAAGGATATGTCAGAACAGACACTCGATTTATCGAATGAGAAAGAGCGCCGCACGCTCTGGACCGTTCTTGGCCTCAATATTGCAATCGCTGTGGGATTCTTTGCGACTGGTGCCATTGGTGATTCCAACTCTCTGATCGCTAACGGACTTGATAATACGTCTGACAGCATGGTCTATGGCATCAGTTTGCTGGCCTTGTCCCGTTCATCCAAATGGAAGCGTGGGGCCGCAAACGTCTCAGGGGGTTTGCTCTTGATCTTTGCTGTCGGCATTTTGATTGACGCTTGGAGGCGCTATATCGGCGGTTCCGAACCTTTGGGAACGCTGATGATCTCAATGTCGCTGGTCGCCGCTGCAGTTAATCTGGCCTGTATCTGGCTGCTTGGACGCCTGAAAGAACCGGACGTCAATATCCGGGCTGCCAACACTTTCAGCGTTAACGATTTTGCCTCGAACGGCGGTATTTTGATCGCGGGTGGACTTGTCTGGTGGCTGGGCGGCAATTGGCCGGACCTTTTTGTTGGGGTACTGGTAGCGGCCATTGCTGCATGGGGAGGCATCTCTATCCTGCGGGATGCGCATGGCGAGCACCATAAAGCCATGCATGGAGATCAAACATGACCGCTGCTTGGGTCTATACGCTGATCTCGGCAGCGGTTGTGACCTTGGGCTATCGTTGCGGTCAATGTGCGCCCCCCCCGGCCCTACGCTTGTCAGTGCTATCCAGGACAGTGCGGCTGGTGTCAGCTTCCTGCTTGTGCTTTGCCTCGAAGAGGTGATGAAATGAACCAATTTTTAGATAAAAGAAAACCAGATGCCACATGATCACGCCCACATGGAACCCAAGGAAGGGGACCGCCGCGTTGCTATTGCCATTTGGGCGAACGGCCTTCTGACGGTCGCGCAGATTGTCGGGGGGATACTTTCCGGCAGCCTAGCGCTGATTGCGGATGCTATCCACAATTTCTCTGATATGGCATCGCTGGTTATCGCGTTTGGTGCACGCAAAATCGCACGTCGCCCAGCCGACGCCAAGATGACCTTTGGATATGGCAGGGTCGAAATCGTGGCGGCGCTGATTAACTATACGTCACTGATCATCATCGGACTTTATCTGGTTTACGAGGGCGCGATGCGGTTTGCCAATCCGGTGCCGATTGAAGGCTGGACGGTGGTCATTCTGGGTGGGGTGGCCCTGTTTATCGACACGCTTACCGCGATACTGACTTATTCGATGCAGAAAGGCAGCGTGAATATCCGGGCTTTGTTCCTGCACAACCTCAGTGATGCGCTGGCGTCTGTCGCCGTTATCGTTGGCGGTGTTCTGATCCTGCTCTATGATGTCCGTTGGGTTGATCCGGCAATCACTATTGGTATCGCCGCTTATATACTTTGGCTCGCTTTCACCGAGATCGGCGGGCCTATCCGGACACTCATGCTGGGCAGTCCGCCTGACATGGACACCGACGCCGTGATCACCGCCATCGAAGACATCGACGGCGTTGAAGAACTGCATCACGCGCATTTCTGGCAAATGCAGGAACACCAAGCGGCGCTCGATACGCATGTGGTGATCGAGGATGCACGCTGGGACGACCTTGAACGCATAAAAGAGGATATCAAAACCCGCTTGGAAGAGGCGTTCGACATATCGCACTCAACGCTGGAATTCGAGCGAGCACGCGACAAGCACGAGGAGACCATGCGTTATGGGCATGGATGATTTCACACCGCTAGCAGCCATACTGTAAGCTTTGCTTTGACCCGTTGAACGATACAAACGCACAGTCTGCCACGGATGGGTCGACTAATACATCAAAACGGCATTGAAGAGGCCCAGCATTCGCCACACAGTGGCTCCGGATGTACAACAACGACCGTTCGAACATGAGCATCGGTGGCATCACTCCCGCAATGAAACTGAAAATGGCCGCGCAGATTCTACATCCTTGTTCCGTTAAAAACAGGAGGATTACCTTCCAGCCACGCGGCAAAGCGCTGAAGTTCTTGATAGGCTGCCAAAGGGCATTCCACATCACGTTATTGTGATTTTATTGAGATTGAAGCTCTAGCAGGTGGAGGTCTTAAAACAGTTAAAACAGGCAAGATCAGAGGCTTCATCATGATACTGACCAAAGACACATCTATTTCACGTCGCAGTGCGCTTCTTGGGGCGACAGCAAGTGGACTATTTCTCGGAACCGGTACGGCAATCGCGCAAACGACCGAGCCACTTTCGTCACCGTCAGTCCGCCGAAACATTTCATCCTTCAGTACCTCCAATTGGAGGGAGCATTTTGACAACTTAGAGCACGGAGCAATCCTTTGCGATATCGACTGCGTATTCCGGGGTGATCCGGCCACCTGTACCGATAGCATCCGGCCACCCATACCGATTTGATCCGGCCATGGATTCCGGGGCATCCGGCCACCCCTATTTTGACACGATTTAAGCGACTGCGAGGCGATCTGTAGCAGGGCTACTCTGGCGTTCATTTGAATGAGAGAGAGCCCAATGAAGAGATTGCCAATGCGGAAGATACGGGAAGCTTTGCGGCTTCGATCAGATGGATTTTCAGGACGCCGTGTTGCGCAAAGCCTGTCGGTGGGCCGCGCGACGATATCGGAGTATTTTCGGCGCGCCGATGTTGAAGGCTTGAGTTGGCCTCTGCCAGACGCCTTGTCTGATGCAGACCTCGAGCAGCGGCTGTTTCCCTATAGCCCTGGCGAAGTGCGTGGCAGCGTTGCTCAACCGGACTGGGCCTACGTGCACGCAGAGTTACGGCGCAAGGGTGTGACGCTTTCACTGCTGTGGGAAGAGTATCGCGGGGTTTATCCGGATGGATACGGCTACAGCAGATACTGCGAACTCTATACGCGTTGGGAAGGCAAGCTGTCGCCGGTGATGCGTCAACGTCACCCTGCTGGCGAGCGCCTGTTTGTCGACTATGCCGGCCACACCGTGGATGTTGTCTGTCCCAAAACCGGCGAGGTGCGCACAGCGCAGATCTTTGTCGCAACGTTGGGCGCGTCCAATTACACCTATATTGAAGCGACGTGGACGCAGAGCCTGCCGGACTGGATATCGAGCCATGTGCGTGCCTTTGAGTTCGTCGGCGGCGTACCTGCGCAGTTGATCCCGGACAACCTCAAGGCAGGCGTCACCAGGGCCTGTTTTTATGACCCAGCCATCAATCGCACCTATGCGGATATGGCCAGTCACTATGACACAGCTATTATTCCGGCCCGCCCACACAAACCCAAAGACAAGGCCAAGGTTGAAGGCGCTGTCTTGCTGGCCGAGCGCTGGATTTTGGCGCGGTTGCGTAATCAGCGCTTCTTTGGCCTTGATGAGGTGAACGCGGCCATCCGGCCATTGCTGGATCAACTCAATGGCAAGGTGACTCGCCATCTTGGGGCCAGCCGTCGTGATCTTTTTGAACGCCTGGATCGCCCTGCGCTGAAGGCGCTGCCCGTTGCCCCATACGTTTATGCCGAGTGGAAGCAGTGCCGTGCTGGCCTTGATTACCACGTCGATATTGGCCGCCATTATTACTCAGTGCCACATCAGTTACTGAAGCAAAAACTGTGGGCCCGGATTACCGCACGCACCGTAGAGGTATATTTTAAGGGGCAACGCGTGGCCTCTCACGCCCGCACCTCCGGCAACCGCCAGCACTCGACGCACCGAGATCACATGCCTGCGCATCATCGGTTCCGTGATGACTGGACGCCTGAGCGCATTCGCAGGCAAGCGTCCGCATCGGCCCAAACGTTGAGATCTTTGTTGATGTGGTCATGCGCAAAAGGCGGCACCCCGAGCAAGGGTATCGCAGCTGTCTTGGCGTCATCAAACTCGCCAAAGCCTTTGGTCATGATCGCCTGGATGCCGCCTGCGCCCGGGCGCTTGAGATCAACGCCCATTCCTACTCATCGCTACATTCCATTCTAAAGAATGGTCTGGATCGCAAGCGCCGCGACCCCACCACGGACGGCCCCGCGATCACTCACCCCAATATCCGTGGTGCGGATTACTTCCACTGAAGAGGACAAGATATGCTTGATCATCCAACCTTGGATCAGCTCAAATCACTCAGGCTCGACGGCATGGCGGAAGCCTTTGCTGAGATGCAAATACAGGACGGTGCAGCCGCGCTCAGCCATGCCGAATGGCTGGGGCTGCTCGTCGACCGTGAGAGCGCGAGCCGAGAAACCAAACGCTTTGAAAGCCGCATGCGCACCGCAAAATTGCGCCAGTCGGCGCATCGCCCGAGGACATTGATTACAAATCCCGGCGCGGTCTCGACAAAGCCGTGTTCCAGCAGATGTTGACCGGGCGCTGGATCAAAGACCGTCGTAACCTGATGATCACGGGCCCCTGCGGCGTGGGCAAAACGTGGTTGGCTTGTGCGCTCGCGCAAGCCGCATGTAGGGACGGCGTCACCGTGCTCTACAAACGTATGCCGCGTCTCTTTGACGAGTTGGAGCTGGCCCATGGCGACGGACGCTTCCCACGCCTGTTCAAAGCCCTCACCAAAACCCGGCTGCTGATCTTGGACGATTGGGGCCCAGACCGTCTCAACGCCAGCCAGCGGCGCGACCTGATGGAGATCGTCGAAGACAGATATGAAGCCGGATCAACGCTGATCACCAGCCAATTGCCCATCGACGCCTGGCATGACGTGATCGGTGAACCTACCTTCGCAGATGCCATTCTCGACCGTCTCGTACACAACGCATATCGCGTCGAACTCGACGGCCAGAGCATGCGAAAAACCAAACTCAAAACAGGTGACGAAAGCGCCCAAAACGGTTAACCAAAAACTCAGGCCTCGCAGCCGCTAAACAAGGGCGGCCGGATACACCGGTTTAGGTGGCCGGATGTTGTCGGAATGACCGGCCGGATGCACCGGAATACGCAATCGACTCCCGTGCAGTTCAATATTGGTCAGAAGATGAAAGCGTCTACAAACTTTACCCTTCCAGTGTTCCGTTAACAGAAGAACTGACCAAACGTGGGAACACACACGTCATTCGTAAAGTTGAGGGGCCAAGCTGGCGCCCCACCCCTTCAATGAAGATACGCAACCCCGAATGGCCAGACTATTTTCCACCTGGTCCCGATAACCCATTGGGCACCCATGCGCTGTATCTGTCATGGCAATATTACCGTGTTCATGGCACGGGCGACACGCGCAAGATCGGAAGGCAATCTTCAAATGGGTGCATAGGTCTCTACAACGAGCATATCAAAGAATTGTTCGCTTTGGCCGAAGTCGGAACACAAGTGAAGTTGTTTTGATTCATGCACTTTATCTGACTTATGAAGGTACGCCCTCGTGTACCAAGTTCCACTTATCATCAGTCTTTGAAAGCCACCGGCCTATGAAACGAAGAAAATTCCTCCTTTCCGCTGGGGCTGTTGGCACTTTAGCCTGCCAACCAGTGTCAGCTCACATAGTGCTTCCTAAGTATGATTTACCACCAGAATTTTTGCCTCAAGTAGTGACCATACCAGCGGGCGCTGCTCCCTACGAAATACATGTAGTTCCAGGCCAGTTTGCACTTTTCTGGACCCAGCCCAATAATACTGCAATTCGATATACTGTCGGGATCGGTCGCCCAGGTCTTTACGAGGCAGGAGAATTCTACGTAGGGGCGAAAAAAGAATGGCCAAGTTGGACCCCGACTCCTGGCATGTTGCGTCGTGAGCCTCAGAAATATGGCCCACTTCGCAATGGAATGCCTGGCGGTTTGAGCAACCCTCTGGGAGCGCGGGCCCGGTATCTCTTTCAACCGGGTCGCGGTGACACCTTTTTGCGTGTTCATGGCACAAATGATCCAACCACTATCGGGCGCGCCGTATCCAACGGGTGTGCCAGGCTTGTTAACAATCAGATTATTCAACTTTTCAATCAAGTGTCTTTAGACACCCGCGTTGTGCTCTATCCAAATGGCGCGACATGACGACTGGTGCAGGTCCTAAAGTGTGTCTAATAAAAAAATTTAGTGGCTCAAACACGGCGCAATCTTGGAGTTTTCTAGAACTCGACGGCTCTGAGCACCTCTAGACAAGCTTTTACTTTTCAATTACTTAGCTGCTCATAATAGCGTGCTGGGTGAAACATCTCCATCACATCCCCAGCAAATCCAAAAGCTGATCCAATATACAGGAATGACAAATGAACCGTCCCTATCTGCTTTTTATCCTAGCATCCACGGCATTGGTTTCATGTACCGCTGTTGGCCCTGACTATACGCCACCTAAGACACCATTAGAAACGTCGTTCATTGGCGGTGGCGGGGCTCTCGAAGAGGTCGCGCGCGATGAATGGTGGAAACGGCTAAATGACCGGCAAATGAACCGGCTAGTAGACCGCGGCCTTACACAAAACATCGATATTGCAACGGCTTTACAACGTATCAAAGCCGCAAATACAGACCTGAGGCAGACAGGTACCGCTGGCCAATTCTCAGGTGGACTGGATGCACAGGCGCAAAGAAACAATGGTAACCCAATATCAGGTGATCCCTCTGAAAGTGCGACGTTCGGGGCGAATTACATCCTCGATATTTTTGGTGGTGTTCGCCGTGACGCGCAGCGCGCGGCAGCGGGTGTAGAAGCAGCCAAGTTTGATGCTGGCACTGTCCGGCTTGCTCTGGTTTCCGGTGTTGTTTCCAACTATATTGACGCGCGGTATTTTCAGGAGGCATTGGCTTTAACACGACAGAATATCGCGAGCCTCCGCCGGACCCAGTCCTTGATCAGAGCTCAAGTTGAGCAAGGCGCATTGTCAGAATTAGATCTTGCCCGATCAGCAGGTCAGCTGGACACAGCAATTGCCGACCTCCCTCCGCTTGAAGCCGCATTCGAAGCCCGGGTTTTTGCAATCGCGACATTGTTGGCCGAACCAGCTCAGCCGCTGCTTAAACAGATGATTGCAGGCGCACCACAACCTTATCCTCGCAGCAAGGGGTCAACAGGCGTCCCTGCTAATCTGCTCCGCAATCGTCCAGATGTATTGGCCGCTGAACGCCGTCTAGCTGCCGCAGTTGCCGGAGTAGGTGTCGCAGAAGCAAAGTTGTACCCATCGGTCACTTTATCTGGCTCGGTGACAGCGGCAAACCCGTCAGAATGGTCCTTTGGTCCAGCACTTTCATTGCCCATCCTCAACCAAGGTCCGCTACGCGCTAGGCGAGATGCGGCTATTATTTCAGCCACGACCGCCGAACTGGAATGGCGTGCACAGGTGTTGGCCGCGGTGGAAGATGTGCAAAAAACTCAAAGTGAATTTACACGAAAACAAAGAGAGGTGGCCGCATTGCGCGCTGCTCAACGATCAAGGGATCGTACTCTTCAGTTGAGCCGCAAAGTTTTTGAACTGGGAGAACTGAACTTACCAGACCTGTTGGACGCCGAACGATTTGCAAACGCAGCACGCATATCCCTCGCAGCAGCAGTAAGAGATTTGGCCCAATCGTGGTCAGCACTTATGGTGGCGACTGGTCGTGGATGGGGCGACGTAAGCTAAAATTGGCGTTCTCTACCTTGATGCAGCAGATCAAGGCGCGCTCATCGCGGCACGTGCAGATTGAGTTTCCCGAATTGCGCAAACGATACTGGGGAACGCTATTTTGGGCACGTGGATTCTTTTCGACCACGTCAGGGAATGTCACCGACGATGTCATCCTCCAGTATCTGGAATTATATTCCAAACGCGAAACTATCTGCATCAGCCTATAGTACTCCTCTTTTGACCGGAGATGCGTTGTATTGACCCAAAGTACGGCCGCAAGGGTGCACGCACCGCCAAACAGCCGTGCACCTTTGCCTGCGCATCAGAACATATATGCCCTAAGCCTTCTTTACAGATTTTGCCTTCGTACCATGCTCGTGGACCGTTTCGACAAGTGAATGATGCCCACCTTGTCTGGGCGCAAACCAGCGGTGCAATGCGGGCATGACCAGTAGGGTCAGCACGGTTGACGAAACAAGCCCCCCGGTTACCACAGTCGCAAGCGGGCGTTGGACCTCGGCACCGACGCCGGTGGCGAAGAGCAATGGTGCCAGCCCAAGTGCCGTCGTCATGGCGGTCATCAGGACCGGACGCGCGCGCAGCCCTGCGGCCTCAATGGCCAAAGCCTCCAGATTGCGACCGGCGCGCGCAAAATCATCCATGAAACTGACCAAGACCATACCGTTGCCCAACGCGATGCCGAACAATGCGATAAACCCGACAGTAGCAGGCACCGACACTGGTAACCCTGTCAACCAGAGCGCCATCGCACCACCCGTCAGCGCCAAGGGGATATTCAACAGGATGAGGATCGCTGATTTCAGGCGACCAAAGGTTACCAGAAGGATCAGCAGAACGATGCCCAACGTAATAGGAATGACCACTTTGAAACGGGCATTCGCCTGTTGCTGAAGCTCGAATTGGCCGCCCCAAACCAAACGATACCCGGGCGGTAGATCCAACTGAGCGTCCGTCAACGTCTGCGCTTCGGCAACGAAAGATCCGATATCGCGACCGCGCACGTTGGACTGGACCGTGATAAAGCGTTCGCCATCTTCGCGTGTGATCTGGCGTGGACCGATTACAGTTTCGATATTGGCCACTGTGTCCAGCGGCACCCGTGCGCCCGAAGGAGATTCCAGCACGATGCGTCTGATCGCCTCCGGTGTGTCGCGGCTTTCTTCGTCAAAACGCACCACGATCGGAAACTGTCGCACGCCCTCGAACAGTGATCCGGCCTCGGCCCCGCCGACGGCTGCACGCAGCCCATCCAACGCGTCCTCCACATCAAGCCCGTAGCGACCAAGGGCTGACCGATCCACGGTTACCACAAGTTGCGGCGCACCGGTGATCTGGTCGGCCTGTACCTCGGCAGAACCCTCAACCTGTTGGAGGAGTGACTGCAGGACTTGTGATCGCTCCAACAGAATTTCGGAATCCGGTCCAAAGATTTTGACGGCCAGTTCGGCGCGTGTGCCGGTCAGCAATTCATCAACAGCCATCGCGATGGGCTGGCCGATATTCACCACGATCCCCGGAAAGCTTTCCAGATCTTCCGAAATCGCCGTGCGCAAACCTTCGGCAGACAAGCCGGGTCGCCACTGATCGACCGGGTTCAACTCGATGAAGGCTTCGGCGCTGTTGGTCGGGTCAGCATGCGCGCCAACCTCACCACGCCCAATACGGGTCACGATGGACTTGATTTCAGGAAAGTTCTTTAACAACCGCTTTTCCACAAGCGTCGTCGTCTTCGTTCCTTCGGTAAGCGAAATCGAGGGTGCCATGGTGACGCGCATCAGAATATCGCCTTCCTCCAACGATGGCGTAAATTCGGAACCAAGTCGCGATCCTGCAAAACCGCCCACCGCCAAAAATATGCCGCACAGGACGATGGCGAAAAAACGGTTACGGACAAAGAACCCGGCCGCACCACTGACCATCGCGACAGTCCGCCCCGGCTTGTCAGGGGCCTTCTTGCCGGATCGGCGCATCACCGAAAAGGCCATGGAAGGCGCAATCAGGGCCGCATAGAACAGCGATCCGGTCATGGCGAGTGCAGCCGATGCCGCCAAGGGCCGGAAGGTTTTGCCCTCAACCCCTTGCAGCGAGAATAGCGGCAGGAAAACAACGATAACCACGGCAACCGCCGCCACCAGAGGTGCGATTACCTCGGCAGTAGATCGGGCAACCAACATACGCGGCTCTTCAGAGCCGTCGCCTTCCTCAAAACTGCGATCCACGTTTTCAGAGATAACAATCGCACCGTCCACCATCATCCCGATGGCGATGGCGACCCCCCCTAGTGACATCAGATTGGCGCTGATACCGAGAGCGTACATTGCGATAAAAGCAAAACCTACGGAAAACGGGATCGATAGGACCACAACCAGACTGGGACGCCAGCCACCCAGAAAGACGAAAACGACCAACGCCACAAGCACAGCCCCCTGCCATAACGCCGTCGTAACAGTTGCGGAGGCCTTGTTCACCAGCGTGCCCTGATCATAGTAAGGGACCGCCAGTACACCATCCGGAAGGCTTGCGTTGATTTCCTCAAAGCGCTTCTGCACCCGCGCGATGACATCGGATGTGTTGGTGCCATAAAGTTTCAGAACCAGCCCTGCGACAACTTCCCCTTCACCATTGGCGGTTGCAAGACCTTGCCGAACGCCACCGCCAACGATGATGTGGCCTAGATCGCGCACGCGCACGGTGCGCCCGTCGTCCACGTTGACGACAATCTCCGCGAGATCCGCGATTGTCTTCGCAAGTCCAACGCCACGCACCGTGTATTGTTCGGATCCAATTTCGAGGAATTGCGCCCCTTCGGTTTTATTTCCGCGCTCTAATGCGCTGATCACATCGGCGATTTGAATATCATAGGCAAGCAGCGCATCGGGATCGAGCCTGACCTGATATTGCTTTTCATAGCCACCAAGGGACAAAACCTCGGTGACACCCGGCACGGTCTGCAACTGATACTTGACGATCCAATCCTGAATTTCGCGCATCTCGACAAGGTTGCGTGCGCCGGTCTGGTCTTCCAGGCGGAAATACAGGATGAGGCCAAGGCCGGTTGAAATCGGACCCATTTGCGGGTCGCCAAACCCGTCGGGGATATTACCGCGCGCTTCGGCGAGCCGCTCGCCCACGACCTGACGGGCGAAATAGACATCCGTCCCGTCCTCGAAATAGATGTTCACCACCGACAGCCCGAAGTTGGAGACCGAGCGCATGTTTTTGAGTTTTGGCAGACCCGACATCGCCGTTTCGATCGGATAGGTCACATAGCGTTCAACCTCTTCGGGGGCGAGCCCTTCTGTTTCGGTGAAAACCTGAACCAGCGCGGGTGTCACGTCGGGAAAGGCGTCGACAGGCAAAGCGCGAAACGCAAAAAGCCCGCCAAGCGTCATCGCAAAAGCCGCAATGGCCGCCAAAAGCCAGCCGCCTGCGATGCGGTGCATAAAATCAGTCATAATCAGCTATCCTAATGTCCGTGACCATCGCCAAAGGCGTCTTTTTCAAGTTGGGCTTTGAGTGTGAAGGCACCATCAGAGACAAAGAGGTCGCCTTCCTCCAGCCCGGTGCGGATTTCCACATAGCCGCCAGCGGTTGTACCGACCATGACGGCGCGCGGTGCGAACCCACCCTCAACAGGGACAAAAACAGACGGGCGGTTCTCTACCAGTTGCACGGCGGATTGTGGCACGCGCAAAACCTCCGCGGCATTGCCGACGCTGAGATCTGCAATCACAAACTGGCCGGGGGTCAGGGTTCTGTCAGAGTTGTCGATGATGACACGCGCCGTCGCCGTGCGCGACACTTCATCAATAACCGGTAGGACAAAAGCCACTGTTGATTGCGCAATGACATCGCCAGCGTCTGATTTAAGGGCAACCGGGGCGCCAATCCGGACGCGGCTGATATCCTGTTTGTAAACTGCGATATCGGCCCAAACCACGCTGTCGTCGACAATCGTGAATAGCACCTTGGCGCTGGAATCCCCCGCTGTTACCGTTTCCCCCAGCGTCGCCGCACGTCGCACAATTGTTCCCGCAAGTGGTGCAGTCAGATAGGCATTGGCGTTGTTTCCATCCGGAGCAGTGGCTATTTTTTCGAGGGCGGCGTGATCAATTCCGACGGCATGCAGCTCGGTTTCTGCTGCTTCACTCTTGGTCTTTGCCGCTTCATGCTCTGCGCGGGCCGTTTGGACATTCGCCTCGGATGTGATTTTTTGCGCCCACAGACCTTCCAGGCGTTCCAACGCCTGTGCGGCAAGGACTTCATTTGTTTGCGCAATCATCCATTGTGATTTCAACCCGGCAAGCTCACGGCTCGTGATCAGTGCCAGCGTATCTCCATAGGCAACGGTGTCGCCTTCACCAACCAAAAGCCGGTCGATGACTCCGCTCACCTTGGGCGTGACATTTGCCATCCGGTCTGCGTCAAAGTGGATTTCTGCTGGCAGGCTAAGGGATTCGCCCAAGGCACCCAATTCAGCTTGCTCGAGCAGGATTCCGGCCTCTTGCGCCACTTCAGGTGCCAATTTGACGATATCGCCACCGCCTTCATCGCCGTGTGCGCCCTCAGCTTCGCCCGCGTGATCGTCATCGCCATGCGCATCCTTGGCTTCACCTGCGTGGTCATCATCGTCGTGCTCATCCTTGGCTTCACCTGCGTGGTCATCATCGTCGTGCGCATCCTTGGCTTCACCGGCGTGGTCATCATTGTCGTGCGCATCCTTGGCTTCACCGGCGTGGTCGTCATCTTTCGGCGGGGTTGCGGCCGCGGCAGTCATCGGCAAGGGCGTTTCCGCATTGCCAGACGTGGCAGGTATCGTGACGAAGGCAAATACGCCCACCGTCAGCGCAGCCATGGTCATCGTTGTCAGTTTCATAATCGTACTCCAGGAATTGAATAGGTCACCGAAAACACGTTCGGGCACCTGTTGGAACTTTGTCTGCCATGATCAAACCGATGAAATGGCCCTGAAACAGATTCGCCTCAAACGGTTTGGTCTGCTGTGATATTTATGAGTTTCTACAAAGCCCGTTCCGACACGGGATATGTAAAATACCACTCTGCAATGGGGCAGATCAGCCTCGCGGAGGACGGTAAAAACCTTGGAGCGTGGCAAGGACCACAGAGGCGTCAGCCCAGTGTCGCGATCGGTCTGCTGACGACTGATCGCATGCCAACTGCGCCTGCTTCAGTCCAATGATGTGGATATGGCAATCGCCAAAGCCATGGGATGCCTCACCATTTTCGCTAAATCTTTGATCCTGAGTAGCTAAATCAAGATCACCCGTATCGGTAGCAAAAATAACTTTTTCAAAGACCGCTTCAATTGCCTCAAACACATGGGCATCGGCTTTTGCAATGTTGAAATTCAGAGCAGCCGAAAGCAGTATGGCCAACCCGATTTTAGCAACACGAATGGCAGACAAGTACTTCATAATGGGACCTTTACAGGACACGTAACCGATGGTCCATTCGCTTTTTGTCGCATGTCGTTCACCATCAGAATCAAAGGCTAGTTTCCGTTCACATTTACGCTACTTGAGTGAAGTCTTGCGCCTCGCAACTCAAAGCCAAGATTTGACTCCCTACTGCGATCTTTTTTCATCTTTTGCTCGCGATGCTCATTGAGCTCGCTAGCGCGCATTAACTTGCCCTGCAATGTCCTCAACCAAACCCGGACAACTCCGCTGTTTTTTTCTGCGGTTTCCAATTTGGTTTTTTGAGTTCAATGACCATTTGCCTGCACACCTTGCATTTCTTTTTCACTCAATGTTTCATAATCCTTCGGCTTACCATTGTCTTTCTTGGCCCGCAGCAGCCGCAAAGCGTTAGCAACGACAAGCAATGAGACACCAACATCAGCGGCGATAGCGCCCCACATACTGGCCATGCCAAATGCAGTAAGCCCAACGAATAGCGCTTTGGTCGCCAGCGATATTCCGATGTTCTGATGGATAATGTTCATTGTCCGGCGCGAATGTCCGATGAGCCATGGCACCTTGCCGATATCGTCCGTCATAAGCGCGATATCGGCGGTTTCGATGGCAGCATCTGAGCCAACTGCGCCCATGGCAATGGCGAAATGAGCCCGCGCCATGGCTGGTGCATCATTCACACCGTCACCGATCATCGCAACGACATCGTATTTTTCAACCAGTTCTTCAATAGCTCGTACCTTGTCTTCGGGGAGCAGTTCGGCGCGCACCTCATCAATACCAACCACTGCCGCCACGGCGCGTGCTGTGCGTTCGTTGTCGCCAGTCAACATGACGATTTTCTGGACACCTTGTGCATGCAGTCGCGCAACGATGCCTTTTGCATCCGGGCGGATGCGGTCGCGCAGTTCGATCAAACCCAAAACTTGGTCTTTGCTACCAACAGCAACAAGTGTGCTGCCCGCTCCTTCGATCTGTTCCAGTAGATTGCGGGGAATGGCATCGCCAACGCCCTTTTCGGTGGCAAAGCGATCCGAGCCAAGCCAGACTGGCTTCCCTTGCCAAATCCCTTCGACACCGCGACCTGGCACTGTTTTTGTATCTGTCGCTGCTATCTGTTCAAGCTCGTCGCGTAAGCCGCGCGCTAGGATTGCCCGAGCCAGAGGGTGCGAGGATCGTGCCTCGAGGGCGACCGCTGCGCTGAGCAGATCACTCTCTGACGTGCCGTTTAGAGGGTGTAGACCAGCCACTTCTGGCACGCCCATTGTGATAGTGCCGGTCTTGTCCATCGCGAGCGCAGTAAGGCGCGACGGCGCTTCGACATAGGCCCCGCCCTTGATCAAGACGCCATTTCGGGCTGAGGCGGCGAGTGCCGCAACGATGGAAACCGGGGTGGAAATGACCAACGCGCACGGGCAGGCAATCACCAACAGCACAAGTGCGTTGTAGATCCAGTAGCTCCACGCCCCCGCGAACAGCAGCGGCGGCACAACGGCGATCAGCAGCGCCAATGCCATGACGATCGGGGTGTAGATACGCGCAAACTTTGTAACCCACCGTTCGACTTCTGCGCGACGTGAATGTGCATCACCGACCATACGAATGATCTTGGACAGAACAGTGTCATTTGAGGCCTTGGTTGCCCTGACCATCAGCGTACCATCGCCGTTGATTGTCCCCGCATAGACATCATCCCCCGCTTCCTTCGCGACAAGCGCGCTTTCGCCAGTGATCGGTGCCTGATCGACATCTCCGTGTCCCTCGGTCACTTCACCGTCGAGGGGAATGCGGTCACCGCCGCGAACGACGAATTGATCGCCAACAACGACTTCTGCTGCCGGCACATCAGATTCGGACCCATCACTGCGGATCACACGTGCTGTAGACGGTGCAAGGTCCAGCAGCGCTGAAACCGCATTGCGCGCCCGTCCAACGCTCCAGGATTCCAATGCCAGCGATAAAGCAAAGAAGAAAGCGACGGTTGCGGCCTCGAATAATTCGCCAAGTCCAATAGCACCAGCTACCGCGACAATCATTAACAGGTTCATGTCTGGTGACAGTCTTCGCGCAGACGACCATGCTTTGGGTGCGACCAGCCATGCACCAAAAACGATGGCGAGCAGAAACAAGCCGATCTCGGCCAGCGGCATCGTGGATGCGCCATGACCAGAAAAGATCCTGAGTGCGCCACCAAGGCCAGTTTCGACAATGTGATACAGGAATCCAGCTACCCAGAATCCACCGCTCAGCCCAGTAAAAAGCCGTTGGCGTGCGAAATGAGCTGCCTGATCCACGTTTGCGGTTTCGGCATCCCATAGCTTTGCGCTCATCCCAGTCGATCCTATGATCTTGATGATGCGGTCATCGGTCAGGGTTTTTGGGCCTTCCAGCAGCGTCATCCGTCCGTTCATAACGTCGAAGGCCAAGTTCTCCGAACCGCCAACCTCGGGCCCAATAACTCTATTGAGAATGGCGACCTCTTCTGCGCAGTCTAGCCCATTGACGCGAAAGCTCCGCCCGACAGTTGGCGGCGGGGCAGACGATTGTCCAACAGCAGCTGCGTTCTGACTGCAACAGCTATCAGACTCACGTTTTGTGTGATTGTGGTCGCGATCAGTGTGGTCAGGCATCGACATAGCAAATTCCTTGTGGCGCATTTTCTTTAATATGAGAGCTACAGTGGCTAGAGGTTCAAGAGGTAAATTTGAGCGCCGTCCCACGAACCAGTTGTTCGCTCAATGGGACTACTGCAGGTGCCACCACAGCTAGCGTCGCTCAACATTTCCCGATAAGGTAGGGTGAGGCGATGTATAAAGAACTTTCAATCGTCAACTGAATCTTCCTGCCCTTGCAACATAGAATTTAGGTACTTTTTATGCTAACAATTGGCGCTGTAGCGCGTAGCGCAGGAAGTAAAGTTCAAACCATCCGGTACTATGAACAAGTGGGTTTGCTCAAACCAACAAGGCGAACAAGGGGTGGCCAAAGACGCTACAGTGTTGCCGACATTGATCGACTTGAATTTATTCTTCATAGCCGCCAGTTCGGATTTTCCTTGGAAGCGATCCGCGAACTGCTTGAGCTTTCCAGCGGTGCGCGAGGTTCCTGCAAATCAGCAACTAACGTCGCACAGCGGCAATTGAACGTATTAGAGCGGAAACTGTTGCTGCTGCTCGATCAAAAGAAGGTATTAGAACAGATGGTAAGGGAGTGCCCATGCAATAGTGTGGCATCCTGTCAGGTTCTTGAAAGCCTCCGTAAATACATCGATTTTCCGTCATCTGACGAGGCCTTTGGAGGGCAAAATAACCCTTGAACCTACAATCGGTGTAGGAATTATCTTCGGTCCATGGAAAGTGTTCAAGATCAATTGCCAACTGGCGTAGGCGATAAAGTCAGGCATTCTGCTTGGCGTTTTCGAGTGGTGATCATAGCAAGGCTCGTGATGAGCCTTCTGCTTGGGATTGGTGGTATCGCTGCTGGAAGCATCACGCTCCTCGCGGACGCCTTGAACAATCTGTTCATCGTGTTTCCCAAGATCGCCTCATCTGTTGCAAGGAAAACTAGTCAGCCGCAGGAAGATGAACGGATTGCGGAGAATTATTTGCGCGTTGAAACAGCCGCCACCTTGATTGGTCACATGACTGTGACCTTGATAGGCGCATATCTGTTCTACGAAGGAACCGAGCGGCTTTTTCGTACCGTACAACCAAACGGCCTCCTTATTGTGACTCTCGGAGTGCTGTCCGTCGCGGCAAATTTAGCGATCGCGCTGTTTGCAACCAATGAAAAGAACGCCAAACGATGGCCGTCTTCAAGTGACCTGATTAATTTTTCAGTCCCCATCGCGGTCTTTGTAACTGGGATATCAGTGATGCTGTATCAATCAAATATTCTGGACCCTTTGATCGGGGTCATTATCGTCATTTGCCTCACCTGGATGTCAATCAAGTGCCAAATCCACACATTTCGGACCTTTACGGACGGCCGCCCGGACACCCTTGTTCCAGGCGATGTAATCAAACGCATCCTTGCTGTCGAAGGCGTTGCAGATACGCATCATGTCCATTTCTGGCAGATGGGCAGACACCAAACGGCGATTGATGCGCATGTCGTTGTGAACAGCGGTGATTGGTCCTGCGCGGAAGCAATCAGGGACCGCATTGAAGCAGTTTTGCTTCTTCATTGTGGTGTCACCCATATCACCCTCGAAATGGAGGTGCCCGACCGAGAAGAGGACGAGATGAATATTTATGGGAATTCGCCAACTTGAAACACGATGAAAATCAGGCGGGGGGCCTAGAAATGACACCGGATGGGCCCGGCATGCGAGCGGTCAATGGCTTGGAGCGTTTGATCAATAGCATGTCGGTCATTGCTGCGTGGGCGACCGTTGTTCCGATTGCACTGTTTAGCATACTTCAGATTCTTGACAGAAAACTAAAAATTGGCGTCTCTTCTATCCTGCCGGATATGTCGACATCGCTCCTGTTCGTTATGATTTTCATGCTGTTTGGCTTCACATATCTGCAAGACGGTCATGTTAGGGTTGATGTTTTTCGTCGGCATTGGTCCAGCCAGACACAGGCGAAAATCGAGTTGGTTGGCTGTGTTTTAATCCTGATACCTCTCAGTGGGGTGCTCAGCTTCTATGGCTGGGATGGCCTGATGCGCACCACTCAATATGCAGATGTTGATGTGTGGATGTCGCGACTTGCGGGCGTGTTCGGACCGATACTTCTTGGTTTGTCTGGCGTTGTTGTTATTGCCCGCAACATCGCCTTTCTGCAGGGAACGCGCGATTTCGCCGCACCCGTGGAACAAAATGGGCCTTTAATGTGATGGTTGAAATTGTCACAGTCGGAATGCTGCTGATCATGGCTGGTGGGGTCTTTTCTGGTTTTCCTGTCGCACTGGTTTTGACCGGAACCGGGATACTTGGGTTTTTTGCAGCTGCCATGATGGGCCTTACCGATTTCCAGCACTTGGGCCTCTATTATTTGCGGGTTCGGGGTACGCTGACCAATGAGGGCGTTCAGTTCACGAGCGTGCCATTGCTGATACTTTTGGGAATGGTGCTCAACGGCAGCGGCATCGCATCAACCATTTTTCATACACTGGGTCATATGTTGCGCGGTCTTCGGGGAAGATACGCAATCGCTACATTACTGGTTGGCTTGATACTTGCACCAGCTGCGGGGGTCATTGGGGCGTCCGTCATCACAGTTGCGCTGGTTGCCTATCACCCGATGTTGAATGCTGGATATTCTCCTCGCGCTGCGGGGGGTGCAGTTGCCGCATCTGGAGCACTCGGCGTCATATTTCCACCTGCGATCATGTTGTTTTTCGTCGCAGGCCCTTTTCCGGCTCAGGATCAGCGTGATGTACATGTCCATGGTTGTTCCTGTGCTGCTGCTCGTGATCCTGTTCTCGATCTATTTCATCGCCACCATCAGCGCCAAAGATGACGGAGGCCCAATCAACGAAGAAAAAGAGAAGCCGCAATACCTGTCGATGATCGCCGCACTTTTAGTGATTGCGTCCATCCCTTGGAGCATTGTTTCAGGCGTCGCGACCCTTTCCGAAGCCGCCGGAATTGGTGTGTTTGGATCATTGTTGCTGGTAGCAATCCGAGGACAACTCAGCCTAGCGATGCTCCACAATGCCATCATGCGAACGGGAACGCTGACTGCGATGGTATTCTTTATTGTTGTTGGAGCGACGGTATTTTCGCTGAGTTTTCACTTGGTGGGAGGTCCGGACGTCTTGTTCAACTGGATCACGGGTTTCAATCTCAATCGATGGGAAACGCTAGTCCTCCTACTAGGTCTGGTTCTGGTGCTTGGGTTTGTTTTTGATTGGATGGAAATCCTTTTGGTGTTTCTCCCGATTTTCTTGCCCATATTTCAGCAGCTCGACTTTTCTGATCACGTCGGCTCGGCCTATGCGGCGACCGTGTGGCTGGGTGCATTGATCGCGCTAACATTGCAAACATCATTCCTCACGCCACCTTTCGGGTACGCATTGTTCTTTGCCAAAATGACCGCCCCGCCTAGTGTCGTTCTTGCTGATATTTACCGTGGTGCAATCCCACTTGTCATATTGGAAGTCGTCCTTCTTGTGCTCGTCGTGCTGTTTCCCACATTGGTCATTTGGTTGCCAAAAGTGTCGTTGAACTTATCTCAGCTTTCGCTGTGATGCTTTCGCACAATACACCCAAACACCGAACCCGCGCAGCACTATTCAGCCGGTCAGCCTACTGTCTGTCCAAGCGAACAAAGTCCCACGTCAACGCATTCATTCGTTGTAAATTGAGTTAACCCGTAGCACCTGGCTCTCTGGTACAAATTGGGTTGCCCCTTTTCGATCTTAAAGGCAAGTACGTCGTCTCAACAGGACCAACATAGCGATAAACGAAGCATCCGTCTGTCGGCTCGATCCTGACGGCGTTCAAATCTTGGAACGGCGCTGCTATTTCCAGAACACCTTCGGGCAGTTCTTTGATGAAGCCTTCAGTTGAGGTGCGTGATTGGCCGCTAAAATCAGCGCACCCTCCGAGCGCCAGTATCGCAAAACCAAGACCACTCATGCTAAATTTCATTCTTACCGTTCCTATCAATGTCGTATTGTTTCTTGAAAATGGGGTTGGGGAGCCGCACTCCCTGCGCTCCTTATTGAAGAACCAATTTAGGATCAGAGCAACCTATACAAGCCATCTTTTAAGGGTCGCCTTTTCTACCTTTGCCTCGCAAAATAAAAAGCTGACTTTCTTGCCCAATTTTCATGGGAACAGGAGCATACGTTAAATGTGATTGGCTGGACTGTGCCCTACGCGACGTAGCTTTTATTATCATGATGGAACTTCGTTCGTCCTTCACCTCACGTTTTTGTGACATTTATTCGTTTGAAGCTCCAGTGGGTGAAGGTTGTAAACCAACGAAAACAGGCAAGACTGAAGGATGCAACATGAAGCAGATCAAAAACTCATCTATCTCACGTCGTGGAGCACTGCTCGGTGCGGCTGCAAGCGTGCTGTTTCTAAGAACTGGCGGTGCAACCGCGCAAACCACAACACCACTTGCTTCACCACCAGTGCGCCGCAATATTTCATCCTTCAGCACCTCAAACTGGAGGGATCACTTCGATAATCTAAACAACGGAGCAATCCTGTGCGACATTGACTCCCGAGCGGTGCAATATTGGTCAGAGGATGAAAGCGTCTATAAGCTTTATCCATCGAGCGTCCCGGAATCCGAAGAGCTGACAAAACGCGGATACACTAGCGTTATTCAGAAGGTAGAAGGACCAAGCTGGCGCCCCACGCCTTCGATGAAAATCCGCAATCCCGATTGGCCAGACTATTTTCCACCGGGTCCAGACAACCCCTTGGGCACGCATGCGCTCTACCTTTCATGGCAATATTATCGCGTCCACGGAACAGGGGACACGCGGAAGATTGGCCGCCAATCGTCGAATGGATGCATCGGTCTTTACAACGAACATATCAAAGAATTGTTCGCTTTGGCCGAAGTAGGAACACAGGTGAAACTGTTTTGATGCCGCACTTTGCATGACTTGTTAAAGTCTGTTCTCGTGTACAAGCGTCCATTCTATGTTGACCACCCGAAAGCCATAGCCTCATGAAACGAAGAAAATTTCTCCTTGCCGCCGGGGCTGTCGGCGCTTTGGGCAGTCAACCGGTTTCAGCTCATGTAGTGCTGCCAAAGTATGATTTACCGCCGGAGTACTTGCCTCAAGTAGTGAGCATTCCAGCGGGCGCTGCTCCCTACGAAATTCATGTTGTACCAAGCCAGTTTGCCCTGTTCTGGACCCAACCGGATAACACTGCAATTCGGTACACCGTCGGGATCGGTCGCCCGGGTCTTTATGAGGCAGGCGAATTCTATGTTGGGGCAAAGAAGGAATGGCCCAGCTGGACACCGACCCCGGGCATGTTGCGTCGTGAGCCTCAGAAATATGGGCCGTTTCGGAATGGGATGCCTGGCGGTCTGAGCAACCCTCTAGGTGCGCGGGCCCTCTACCTCTTTCAACCGGGTCGCGGCGATACCTTTTTGCGTGTGCATGGCACAAATGACCCAAGCACTATCGGCCGTGCAGTCTCAAACGGGTGCGCCAGATTGGTGAACGATCAGATTGTCCAATTTTATGATAAAGTCCCGCTGGATACCCGTGTGATCCTGTACCCCGCAACTTAGAACACTTCCTTGGCGAGATCAGCGTGTTTTTGATAGCTTTCAGCAGAAGATTTCCTGGGGAAGATCACTCAATCACCTCCGGATTCCCCTCAATCCTAGGAAGGATACAAGATGTTATTAGCGCGACGCGGCCTGTCAAAAATTGTTCTCGCAACAGTATTAGCAGCATTTTCTTTCACTACTGTGGTCGCACAAGAACTCAATGAAGCAGATATCAAGCGTCTCGCACTTGAAGCGATCTTGGAAAAACCCGAAATTCTGATCGAAGCGCTTTCAATCCTTCAGGAACGTGAAACTGCAGCTGCCGCCGAAGCGCAGTCTACCGCTCTATCTGTCTTGCGCGATGATTTCGAACAGAATGCACCGATCTTCGGGAACTTGGACGGCAGCGTCACACTTGTCGAGTTCTTTGACTATAACTGCGGGTATTGTCGCCGCGCTGCACCAGAGGTCAAAGCGGTACTGGAGGCAAGCAAGGATGTCCGCATTATTTATCGTGAATTCCCGATCCTAGGGCCCGGTTCCGAAGTTGCGGCGCGCGCGTCACTTGCCGCGAGAAACCAAGGTAAATATCAGCAGTTTCACGAGGCAATGATGGCATTGAACGGGCAAGCCGTTGAAGCAAGCGTTATGAAAATTGCAGGCGATGTGGGGCTCGATCTCGAAGTTTTGAAGACAGACATGCAATCAGACCTAGTGAACGATCACATTGCTGCCTCTCTGCGTTTGGCAGAAGCTTTGGGTATAACTGGAACGCCGACGTTCGTATTGGGTGACGAAATAATCCCCGGTGTGATCGAGCGCGGCACCCTTCTTGAAAAGATAGTCGCACTCGTCCCCGAGTGAAAAGGGCGACTATTGTAAAATCGGACCTTATAGGCCTAGACCTTCCACCTGCTGGTATCTCTATCTCTGGAGTTATCCAGAGCAAGAGGTCTCACTGTGGTAAGCGAAAAATCACTAAACTTAGGCGTGCAAAAGATGAGCTGCGCATCCTGAGTTGGTCGTGTGGAACAGGCTTGGAGGGCAGTAGCGGGTGTCGTTGAGGCGCATGTAAATCAGCGGCCACGATAAATCATACAGTTGACAGTCAGGCTCACAAAACAATGCCAGCAATGACACAGCATGAAATGCCTGTGATTGTATCCAAAGCGGGCGATGAAACAGATTCATCAAGCGAGTGTTGCATTGGCATTTGCATCTCTGTTGCGATTGGTGCCGAAGGCATTTGCGCAATCAGGCCTAGCTGGCCCGAAGCTGCATATTTGGGCTTTTGGTGGAACATTTATGGACCGACGTGCCCCTCTGCATTCCTTATGTACAGTACCACATCTTCGGCCGGAAACTTGAACCCCCGCCCGTCTGACACGCGCTCGACACTGATAGGATACTTTGGCCTGTTAGGATTTATGGCCACAATCCTGAACATTTCACCGCGTGCTTTGAAGGTCCGCCCATTGTAGAGCGTCAACCACCTTGTCCGCGGGCGACAACCAATTTGGCCGGTTCTGAGGCCGCTGAGGTTGGCGTTTCGTTCAGTGTTTTGGGTTAGGTCTCTCCTTCGTTTTGGTTGTCGTTGTTGGTTGTCGCTGCCGCTTCGGCCAGTGCCATCCTGTTGGTGGCCGCGGCCCGCTGACGGAAGCTTTCGGCGTTCATCTCGAGGATGGTCGCGTGGTGGACCAAGCGGTCGATGGCCGCGACGGTCATGGCCTTGTCCGGGAAGATTTGATCCCAGCCACTGAAGGGTTGGTTGGCCGCGATGGCGATGCTGCGGTATTCATAGCGTCGGGCGATGAGTTCGAAGAGGACGCCAGTTTCGGCCTGGTCCTTGTGGGCATAGGTGATGTCGTCGAGGATGATCAGGTCGAACTTATCGAGCTTCGCCAGAGCCGCCTCGAGAACGAGATCGCGGCGGGCGGCCTGAAGTCTCTGCACCAGATCGCTGGTGCGAGTGTAGAAGACGCGGTGCCCTGCCTCGACCAAGGCGTGCCCTATGGCGCAAAGAACGTGCGTTTTGCCAGTGCCGGAGTTCCCGATAGCGATCAGGTTGCCACCCCCGTCCGCCAGTCGCCGGCCGCCAGGGCCTCCACCCGGGCACGCGGCAGGGTGGGCAACGCCTTGAAGTCGAAGGTGGCCAGCGTCTTGCCGACCGGCAGCTGCGCCTCGTTCAGATGGCGCCGGATGCGACGCATGTCGCGCTCGGCCAGTTCATATTCCGCCAGAACGGCGAGGAAACGGGCAGCAGGCCAGCCTTCGTTGTCCGCGCGGGTGGCGATCTCGACCCAGAGCTTGTGGAAGCTGGGAAGCCGCAGCGCAGTCAGCATGCTGGGCAGCGTGTGGATGTCGATCTCACGGGCGGTCATGCGCTTGCCCCCAGCAGCGCATCGAAGCTGTCCAGCGCCGGGTGGACGACGGTCACATCCGCCGGTAACGCCATGTGTCTTGGAGCAAGCCGTGATGCCAGCGCTTTGGGATCCGGCACCAAGCCAGCGTCGAGGTCTGCTGCAAGGAGATATGCCAGTTCCACTTCGCAAGCCTGTTCGTGGGCGATGAAGAGCAGATCGACCATCCGGCGGCAGGCGTCGCGTCGCGGAAGGTCGCGCTGCAGAACTTTCCAGGCTTCAGCGTATTCGGTCCGGGGGAAAAGGCTGTCACGATAGATCGAACTCCACAGGGCCTGTGGCTTGCGCCGCAAGGCATGGATCACGTGATGGTAGTTGATGACATGGACGCGATGCCCGTCGACGCGCCCGCGGGCTCGGAGATGGGTTACAACGAGGGTGCCGCCGAGAAACGCCTCGATGCGATCATCGTAGAGGTGGATGCGCAGACGCTGCCCGATCAGCTGCGAGGGCGCACTGTAGAAGATGCTCTTGACCAGGAAGCCACCGGTCCTCGTAACCGGCACCACGATCTCGGTGAAGTCTGTCGTGCGCCGCTGCGGCAGGGGCTTCAAGTGGGCCCGTTCCGCCTGAACGGCATCGGCCCGTTGCCGATTGCGCCGTGCCACCAAGGTATCGACGAACCGCCGGTAGTCTTCGATGCATCCGAAGTCACGGCTGCCGCGCAGGATCAGGGCCTGTTCGATGGCTTTCTTGAGATGCCGGTTCTGGGATTCCACTGCCCCATTTTCGTGGGCCTCACCGCGATTGTTGCGGCTGGCTTCCATGCCATAATGGCCAACGAACGCATCATAGCGCTTGGTCATGTCCTCACGCTGGTCGACGGTCAGGTTACGGAAGGCGGCCGAGAGGCTGTCGGTACGGTGGTTTTGCGGCGCGCCGCCCAGCGACCAGAGGGCCTGCTGCAAGTTCTCGGCCAGCGCCGTGAAGCTTTCCCCACCGAGGACCACGCCGACATGTTCCCAGCGACTGTAGGCCATGACGAAGTGGTAAAGCAGGTGCGGGAAAGCCTGTCCTGCGATCGTGACAACCAACTCTTCGGCATGGGTGAAGTCTGACTGGGCCATGTATCCCGGCTCAGGCGTCTGGCGGAAGATGATGTCGCGCTCGGGTCCCTTCAGCGCCCGCCACTGCCGCACCCGACGTTCCAGGGTGCGCGATGCGATCATCAGGAAAAGCCAGGGGATGCTCGCTCTGAAGATGGCGCAACAGCGTGACGGCCTGCAACGCGCTGTCATTCTCAAGCAGAGGAAGGAGGTCATTCTCCCAATAGCCTTCAAGGGGATCGGCCACCGTGCGCCCGTGAACGATATTGCGGTTCGAGGGAAACGTCGGGTCGATATCGAAGCGTCGCGCGGTTCGCTCGCTGAACCCGGCACGGGCGGCCGAAGTGCGCTGGCTGTGTTTTTGTAGGTCAGTCATGTAAATTCTCAATTGCTGGTCGGTGATGGGTTTATAGGCCAACCCGGATCCTCCGTATGAACGCAGAGGCTTCCGGCTTACCAACCCGCAGCGACCAGCACCTACCCCCGAAATCAATCAGGCCGGTGGGGCTGCACTCCAGACGGGCAAGCCCGTCTTCCGTTCAGCCCCACCGGCCAAACTGGTTGTCGGCACCGGCCATGGTGGTTGTCGGCACCGGCCATGGTGGTTGTCGCTCATCAGCCCATAGTCAGATGGCTCGAGCCCAAACGGAAGTGCGAGCACTTCGAACATTGCTTTCTCCGGCGAATAGATCGCGCCGTCCTCCATTGGAATGCCAACGCGGAAACTGATGTTGAAGCCGTGGCGCAGATCGATGTCATGCAACTCACCGCCTTCGACGGTCAGGCCGTGGGTTTCAGCCACGCCTTGACATGCTTTCAATAGATCGCGACGGAGACGTTCACAGAGCGGCGGGGTCAGGTTTCGAGGTGGTGGCACCTTTGCCTTTCTCGTGCTTTCCTGGATCGGTTGCCGGGCAACTGTTTGCCCTGCCTTCCTCTTGTTTTTTTTCACATTAAGGCCTTTGCTTTGTAGACAGTGCCCCGCGACACGCCCATGTCACGCGCTATTTCTGTGGGAGAGAGGCCTTCGGCAAGTTTGACTTGCAGGGCAGCCATATCGATCTTTGCGGCCCGCCCACGGTAGACGCCACGCTGCTTGGCCGCGGCAATGCCCTCGGCCTGCCGTTCCCGCCGCAGGTTGGTTTCGAATTCGGCAAAGACCCCAAGCATGTCGAAGAAAGCCTTGCCTGTGGCGTTTGAGGTGTCCACCGGTTGTTCGGTCGCGGCAAGATGCGCACCCTTGTCCTTCAGCGCCGCAACGATGACCTGAAGGTCGCTGAGAGATCGGGCCAGCCGATCAATCCGTGTCACGACCAGAGTTTCACCCGGATGGATGAAGTCGAGGATGGTTTTGAGTTCTGGACGCCCCTCAAGGCTGGCACCGCTCTTTTGCTCAGTCCTGACCATGCCGCATCCGGCCGCCTTCAGCGCCGTGATCTGAGCATCAAGGTTCTGATCTGTGGTTGAGGTGCGGGCGTAGCCGATTTTTGCGCTGGATGTGTTCATTTTGAGTGTGCCTATGCCAACATGTGTTCATTATATAGAAAGGCACCCAAAGTGAACAGGTTTCCACCTGTTTTATGTGTTCATCCGATACGTAAGGTAGGGTATACCCAAAATGACAGGCCTCAAGCGACGGCCCGATCAAAGTCGATGCGTTTATTCAGATCGACCTCGAACCTTCCATAAGGGTTGATGTGCGCGTAGATCAGCGGCGTCAGCCCCCGATGATCTTCTTCGGAGAGGCTGTTTTGCAGGCGCGGTTGTCGCAAGATCGACTGCACCATACGCGTATTGACATAGACCAGAGACGATTGCAGCAAATGCAACGCGTGGGCCGAGGTCTCTTGATCAGTGATACGGTTGGTTGCGATTTCTCCGCCCTTACCAAAGAAGACAAACCCGTTGGCGCTATTCCAGTTTTCAACAACATTCAGCCCCTCATTGATTTCTCGCCGGAAAGCCTCCGAACGCAGGTAACGGCATAAGAATATCGTTTTGATGGCCCGACCCAGTTCTGCCAGCGCTTTGTATGTTGGATGCATCACATCGGTGCGGGCGAAGCGTCGCAGGATCGCTTCCGGATCAGCCGTCCCGGTCTGCATGGCGGCCGCGTATTTTACCATCTCGTCATATTGCCGTTCGATTTCTTCCCAATCGATAACACCCGACAAGATAGGTAGCAGGTTCGGAAGTTGGGCCCGCATCCCGGCGTTTGGCAACGCCAACTTCTGCCGTGCAATGGCTTTCAAACGCGGCGCTAGTTCAAAACCTAAAAGATGACAGAAGGCAAAGCCCACGACGCTCTGACCATGGCTGTCCACATAATGTCGCTGGATTTCCATATCGGTGCAGTGTCGCAGGACGCCCTCGATCATGGCGGCCACCTCTGAAGAGGAACAACGTTTGAGCTGAGAATAGATGCAGGTTGTCTGGCGTTCCACATGCCAATAAATCATGACGCCGCGACCACCATAACGGGCATGCCATTCAGTCATGAGATTACGATCCCAAGCCCCAAATTTTGTAGAGTCCGACGCGCAGGCTGTGCCCGCGTCCCCCCAGACTTCCGGATTGCGGATGGCCAAAGTAGCGTTCGCAACCCGGGCACAGGCCGCCTTCAATGAAGGTGGGTCGATATACCGGCGTCGAATGTGCAAAAGCTCATCATAGCTGACCCCAGACGTGGCTGATGCGACCCGTTTGAGGCCAGCATTGGTTCCAAGGCCATAAAGGCAAAGCAGAAGTCGGCCATCTCGCGTTTCCCGTGGAAGGACCTCTCTGCTGGCCGAGGTTTGGAATTGCTCCAGAAATTTTGTTTCAAGAGCGGTTTCTTTCAAGACATCCAACAGCCCTGTCATTGGCCAGGTTCGGGAAACCTCTGACTTGAGGGCGACAAGACCTTGCGGCTCCGGCGCTGGCGCGAATGGTGTAACTCTGATCCGGTTATCGCCGCGCCAGTTCAGCCTTACACCGGCATTTTCAGAGATTGTCGCATTCAAAAGGTGTAGTTCGTCTTCGAGTTGTTTCCGGACGCCCGCAATGAACTCCTGCGCATCTTGAGGCAGGCCAAGGCCTCTAAAATAAGCGCTGCGACGCTCTTCAAAATCCTGTGGCAAGTCGTCGTCCGGGTCGCGGTATTTATCAGCCCCGACGATCCATATCTCTTTAGCCCGAATGCGCTCCCGAAGTTGGGCCAAAACACAAACCTCATAGGAGATCACATTCAGACGGCCATGGTCGTCGACAACTGTTTCCCGCCATTTTCCCGGAATGGTTCCCTTGGGCGCGCGCTCAGCGGGCATAAACCGACGCCCATCATTATTCCAGCGCACTATCAGCCGTAAGGCCTCCAGCATTGGTTGCCATGACCTATTGTTTGATCGAAATTCCAGCACTGAAAGAAGCGGCGGTAACATGCGCCGGTAGTGACTGGCATACGATCCGCGCATCACCTTTTGGATCCGCTGATCCAAACTTCCCTTGGCTTCATACTCATTGACCACCGCTTGCAATTTGGCGACACCGACAACCGGATAGATTACATCTTCAACAACACCTTTGGGTTCGCTGATAGCTGCCAAGGCAATATCTACCAACAGGCGCTCCTTGCCATGAACTGCCCCTATATCCGCTGGAATCTTCTGAACAACCTTGCGCCGTGACCGGGTGCCCATCCGATGGACAATCTCAAGCAGAAGATCAATTAGTCCGTCGATGAGTTGGGCACGCCGTTGCATGAGATAAATAGCCAAGAGGGCAAAGCGATGAGATTGCTGATGGCGACGCATCTCCGACGCTGTCTCTCCTTCAACTTGCCGCCCTATCCGTGAGATCCATCTCCGGTCAATGTGCGCAAGCAATTCGAAGGGCAAATCCAGTCGTTGTAGAAACGCCAGCTTTGTCGATGCCAGGAGAACGTTTTCCAGGGTTGCAGCACCTATATCGTCTTTCATGCGCTGGAAGCCGGTTGGGAGAAGTGGGTCAGAAAGACAGTCATTGAGCGCAGAGACGGTCCCAGATGACAAACGCTCGGAGATCTGTTGGAAAAGCGCGTCGCGAAACGCTTTTCGGGCAGAGCGTACAATCCGCTCCATAATCTTGTCAGAAGGGATGAAAACCGAATGCTGTCGTGACCAGCGATAGCCTTCGATAACCCAGTCTTCAAAACTTGCCTCACGCCCACCAAGAGTGCTTTTGAGCCAATCGCGCAAGTTCTGACGGTCGCTCTGCGTGGCCCGGTGAAATCCGAGGTGGCGCAAGATTTCCAGCTGGTGGCGCCGAACCGTATCCTTTGAGACATTGTAGGGCATCGCACCATCGAGCCCAAGCTGATCCCCGACATAATTACGTGCATCGTCGGGTATGTCGTTCAATTCTCCCGCAAAGTGTCCATGATCTCGAAAATAGAGAAGTTGCACGCCGATCCAAACCCGAGATCCCTGATGGTAGGTCTCTAAAAATTCAAAATCAGAAAACGATAGGCTCCAGATTTCTAAAAATGCCCGATCTGACATCCAACCCTCCCAAAAGGGAGCAGTCTTCGACGGTAAATATCAACCGTCAATCACAATATATGTTCATGCCTTGTTCCACACTATGCCCAAATATGCAGCTTCGGGCCAGTTAGGCCCATTTTGAGACACTGAGCGTAAAAAGACGGGTAAAGAGACACGACAAGGGGTGTTTTTGACGTCTGGCAAGGCCTGCAAGCGGTTGCCTTTTAAACGGTCGATTTTGAGACAGGCAGAGTTGGATACCCAACTCTGCAAATCGACTTGAAACGCTCCGATTGATGCAACATGCTGTTCAGCAATGGCTTTATCGTTTTGCCTGATATTTTTGTTCGCCATGCGTTCCTTGTTAACGGTATTCTACGAACAAACCTTCCGATGGGGCCTACAATGCCAAAAAGCGCGACCAGAATTGGCGTGAAGCAACACAGCGCAGCAATCACCGTGCCGACAATGCCCATTTTAAGAAGTCTGTCGTTCACTTTGGTCGCCCCTTTCACATTCTTGATTATGTCTGCGCATCCGTACGAAATTGCGCGCCGCCAGAAACACGATGCCGCTAAACGTGGCCATCAAGGCTGCAGTTAGCAAATTGGCACCCGTCAGAAATCCAGCCGTTCCGAAAAGCACGGTTCCGATCAGAGCCGCCTTTCCTGCGCAGCAGATCACGACAACTGGTGCGGCGACGATGAAGGCCAGTACGCCTCCTGTTGAGCTATCTTTCATATGCGGCTCAGGAGCCACTGTCGTTGGGCAAAAGCTCAGCTTCATAACCCGCAGAAGCCGAGGCGAACGCGATGTCATCGGCACTGGTAATGGCGTCATCAAAGGTAACCAGCGCCGTTCGCGTGCCAGCATCAGCACGCACTGTTACAACGCCACCGACCCTGCTCATCGCTGATTCAACGATATAGGGGCAGCTAGCACAGAACATGCCGGGAACCGAGAATGTCACTGTCTGCTCCGCCGCAAAGACAGGGGCGGCGGCCATAAAACCAATCAGGGCCAAGACGGAAGGGTAGAGTTTCATTGTATGTCCTTTCACAGACCAAGAATAATGGGGGCAACGACCGGCGCGATCCAATTCCAGAACAACGCGATCACGATCAGAAATGTTGATGCCCAAAGTGCAGATTTAACCAACCGGTTGGGGAGTGGCCGCGCACAAGTGTCGCCCTCTGCGCAGGCCTTGGGTTTGCGGTAAACCATCCAATAGCCGTAGCCGAGAAACCCCAGCGTGATCACGATGAAGATTGGCTTGTAGGGTTCAAGCGCAGTCAGATTGCCGATCCATGCACCAGATATGCCGAGGCTAAACAAGATCAGCGGAACAATGCAGCACGTTGAAGCGGCTAGAGCGCCAAGGATACCACCCGCCGCAATCATGCGCGCCTTGCGGCTGTCAGGATCGCTCTGGTTTAGGTCAACGTCGGTTGTGTCGGTCATGCAGGCACTCGCAATTTGGGTTTCTTGATGTAAGGTGCGGTCTGTAGCCACTACAGAAGCAAGAGGTTTTTTCGATGTCCGACTTCACGAACGTGCGAGGTTATCCAATTGGCGAAATGTCCAAGCGCACCGGCGTGAATATTGAAACGATCCGTTATTACGAGCGCATCAGTCTTATGCCGAAGCCGGATCGCACAGCAGGCGGCAACCGCCAGTACGACCACGACCAGCTCAAGCGGCTGTCATTTATCAAAACATCCCGTGAGCTTGGCTTCAGCATTGATGAAATCCGCGCACTGCTGGAAATGGTGGACCGGCAAGATTTCACATGTGGCGAGGTGCATGGCTTGACGGTTGGGCATCTCGCTTCTGTACGTGAAAAGATCAGAGGGCTGCGGAAGTTGGAGAAAGCCCTCGTTGGAATGGCGGCCGAGTGCAGCCAAGGCGACGTGCCAGACTGCCCGATCTTGGAAACGCTGTTTGAGGTGCGGTGAGTGCCGGTCGGTAGAACGGCCCCTCGAGTTTTCTGTTACCTGAGGACCTGAAGCAATATTTGCATTGACTTGCATTCAATATTTCTAATATCCATGAAATATGGAATCATTGCTTACAGATAGACTCGCAACCCTCAGCCATCCCCAGCGGATGGCCGTGTTTCGCCTGCTCATGCGGCGCTGTCCGGATGACCTTCCAGCTGGTGAAATTGCCAAAGCACTGGCGCTCAAAGCCAGCACAGCATCGGTCTACCTGTCAGCCCTGACTCAAGCGGGTCTGATCTCACAACGCCGAGACGGAACGCGATTGCTCTACGCCATCAATCTGGATGCCGCTCGCGAGGTTGTTGCGGGACTGTTCGTTGATTGTTGTCGCGGTCGGGCAGATCTTTGCCCTCCGCAATTTTCTGACCTTCTCAGGAGTATCTCTCCCATGAGTGACAAGAAGTTCAACGTCCTCTTTGTTTGCACCGGAAACTCTGCCCGCTCGATTATCGCAGAGACCATTTTGCGGGATATGGTGGGCGATAAGTTCACAGCCTATTCGGCAGGCACAGCGCATCGCTCAGAGCTGAACCCCTTTGCGGTAGAAATGCTCAAGTCGAAGGGACATGACGTGTCGCTTTTGCGGTCCAAGAACATCGAGGAGTTTCAAGGTGCCGACGCACCGCAGATGGATTTTGTCTTTACCGTCTGTGACCGTGCCGCCAATGAAGAATGCCCCACCTGGCCGGGTCAGCCCGTTTCAGGTCACTGGGGGATGTCTGACCCGGTTAAGGCTAAGGGGACGGATGCGCAAAAGCGTCTCGCGTTCCACCAGACCTACGGGGCGCTGCACAATCGGATCATCGCATTTACCGCTTTGTCGTTCGAAAATCTGAACCGTGGATCGCTGCAAAAACGTGTCGATGACATCGGCAAAGAAACAGCCAAACAGGAATAATCAGTTATGACCACCTATGCTCTCAACGGCCTCGGCCGCATCGGCAAACTTGCACTCCGCCCACTATTGGAGCGTGGCGCGAAGATCGCTTTTATCAATGATGCGGTAGGTGATCCCGCGATGCATGCACATTTACTGGAGTTCGATTCAATTCATGGGCGGTGGTCTGCGGCGTTTGAGGCAGACGAGGATTCGATCAGCATCGACGGAAAACGCATTCCTGTCACCAGCACACGCAATCTGGAAGACCTGCCGCTGGACGGCGTGGATGTGGTGATTGATTGCACCGGCGCGTTCAAGACAGAGGCCAAGCTGGCCCCGTATTTTACGGCGGGTGTAAAAAAGGTTGTCGTCTCAGCGCCGGTCAAAGACGGGCCGACGGCCAACATCGTCTATGGCGTCAATGATGACATTTACGACGGGGACATCCACCAGATTGTGACGGCGGCAAGCTGCACCACGAACTGTCTCGCGCCCGTGGTGAAAGTTCTGCTGGAAGGGATCGGCATCAAGCACGGCTCAATCACAACGATCCACGATGTGACCAACACGCAGACGATTGTGGACCGCCCCGCGAAGGACTTGCGTCGCGCGCGGTCTGCGTTAACCAACCTGATCCCGACTACAACTGGCTCTGCTACGGCGATTACGCTGATCTATCCCGAGTTGAAGGGCAAGTTGAACGGCCATGCGGTGCGGGTGCCGCTTTTGAACGCATCCATCACCGATTGCGTGTTTGAAATGGCGCGTGAAACGACTGTGGATGAAGTGAACAGCCTCTTCAAAGCCGGCGCCGAAGGCCCGTTGAAGGGTATCCTTGGATATGAAACGCGACCTCTTGTCTCCTCGGACTACACCAATGATCAGCGCAGCGGCATCATTGATGCACCGTCAACGATGGTTGTGAACGGCACCCAGCTCAAGGTCTACGCTTGGTATGACAACGAGATGGGCTATGCGCATCGCTTGGTCGATGTGGCTCTCATGGTTGGCGGCAAGCTGTGACACAGCGACCAGAACGGGCTGCAGGATTTGCTGCCTACATCACTGTGACAGCGGCTTATTGGGCGTTCATGCTGACGGATGGTGCGCTCAGAATGCTGGTCCTACTGCACTTCCACACGCTCGGCTTTTCACCGGTGCAACTGGCCTATCTGTTTGTCCTCTATGAGATCGCAGGCGTGGTGACAAACCTGTCCGCAGGATGGATCGCAGCACGGTTCGGCCTTACCGCCACGCTCTATGCCGGGCTATCCTTGCAGGTCGTGGCTCTTCTGGCACTGGCACAGCTTGATCCTGCTTGGGGCATCACCGCCTCCGTGGTGTTTGTCATGCTCGTGCAGGGGCTGTCTGGCGTGGCCAAGGATTTGGCCAAGATGAGTTCCAAAAGTGCGGTCAAAATCCTTGCCCCAATTGAAGGTGGAGGGCTGTTCCGATGGGTGGCCATTTTGACAGGATCAAAGAATGCCGTAAAAGGCAGCGGTTTTCTGTTGGGTGCGGTACTGCTGGCCGTCTTTGGGTTCGTTCCATCTGTGCTGACAATGGCGGCAATTCTGTTTGTCATCCTGATCGGTGTTGTGATCGGCATGCCAACGGGCCTGCCAGTGGGCCGCAAGGACGCCAAGTTCTCCGAAGTGTTTTCGAAGAACCGCAACATTAACTGGCTCAGTGCCGCGAGGTTGTTCCTCTTCGGAGCGCGGGACGTGTGGTTTGTCGTTGGCATCCCGATCTATTTCTATGCGGTGTTGTCGGACGGCAGCACCGAGGGAAATCGCGCCGCATTCTTTATGATCGGGACGTTCATGGCGGTCTGGACGATCCTTTACGGCATCGTCCAAGGCTGGGCACCACGTATCCTGAAAGCGTCATCGCGGACAGAGGCTGAGATACTGGTACTGGCAAAGCGTTGGGTTGGTCTGCTGATCATTGTGCCAGCCTTGCTGGCCAGTCTGGTCTGGTTGGTTCCCGAACCGTCCAATGCATTAACTACAACCATCGTGTTGGGCCTCTTGGTCTTTGGCGGCATATTTGCCGTGAACTCAGCACTGCATTCGTTTCTGATCCTCAGCTTCACGGATGCAAAACGGGTCACGATGGATGTCGGCTTTTACTATATGGCCAACGCGGCGGGCCGATTGGTTGGCACGGTCTTTTCCGGCTTCACATACCAGATCGGTGGGCTGCCCTTGTGCCTTGGCACCGCCGCCGCGATGATCGGCCTGAGTTGGCTCGGAACGTCGCAACTTAAAGCGCCAGAAAATGGTGAGGTCACCGCATGAATATTTTTGAAAAGTACCTCTCCCTGTGGATCGCACTGGCAATGGGCGCTGGCATCCTGTTGGGCAACGTTGCACCCGGTCTGATCAATGCAATTGCGGCGGCAGAGGTGGCCAGCGTCAATTTGGTTGTCGCTGTGCTAATTTGGGCAATGGTCTACCCGATGATGGTCGGCGTTGATCCCAGATCGCTGCGTGACGTGGCAAAACAACCGCGCGGATTGATGATCACTCTTGTCGTGAACTGGCTGATCAAGCCCTTTACGATGGCGGCATTAGCGGTACTGTTTTTCCAGTATGTTTTTGCGCCATGGATTCCCCCCGAAGATGCGATGCAATACATCGCCGGTTTGATCCTACTTGGGGCCGCGCCCTGCACGGCGATGGTGTTTGTTTGGTCACAACTGACGCGCGGGGATGAGACCTATACGCTTTTGCAGGTGTCAGTGAATGATCTGATTATGGTCATCGCTTTTGCGCCAATCGTGGCCTTCTTGCTGGGCGTCACCGATATCACTGTTCCTTGGTCGACACTGTTTCTGTCGGTCTTACTGTTCATCGCTCTGCCACTTGTCGCTGGGTTGGTGACACGTCAGCGCCTTGGGTCAGAGGCGGCAATCAAGACGTTTCAGACGCGGGTGAAACCCTATTCAGTTGTGGGTTTGATTGTTACCGTCATGATCCTTTTTGGGCTTCAAGGCCAAGTGATCGTATCCAACCCGTTCATCATCGTGCTGATCGCCGTACCTATTATCCTGCAAAGCTACGGTATTTTTGCGATTGCCTATGCAGCGGCGTTCGCATTGAAGGTGCCGCACCGCATCGCCGCGCCTTGCGCCTTGATTGGGACGTCGAATTTCTTTGAATTGGCCGTGGCCGTCGCGATCAGCCTGTTTGGGCTGAACTCCGGTGCTGCTCTCGCAACTGTTGTGGGGGTTCTGGTCGAAGTGCCTGTTATGCTGACGCTGGTCGCATTTGCCAATCGCACACGGGCTCGGTTTGCCCCCTGACAAGGGCAACGTATCGGGAGAGCCCAAAAATGGAGGACATTCAGAAATGACCCAAAAACCTTGTTACGGAACGATGTTTCCTGAGACCTTAGGTGGCGGTGCGGAAAACGGCACTGTGACTGGCAAAGTGTTTGGATATGATACCACCCCGCGTGGGTTGGCCGGGCCAAAGCGCACACCAAATGTGGATTCGAAAGAGTGGGAGAATTGCTTGCGATGCGAGACCTTCGACAGCTGCTACAAACTATCATCAGCCAAATTTGCGCTGCTCGCGGCAATCGACGGTCCGATCCAGACCTGATCAGTGGCCCTGGTTCTTGAGGGCTAGATTTTGCAGCGATCAGGCCATTTGCCGCTTGGCAGAAAAACGCCTTATGCTGACAACATAGGCTTGAAGGGAAAACCAGATGCCAATGAACCGCCGTAGCTTTATAACTTCTGCATCAGTGGCTACCGGTTTTGGATTTCCCTCGATTGCCGCGTCAGATGAACCGGTTCGGTTTGGCCTGACCCCGGTCTTCCTGACCAATGACCAGTTGCTGGTGGATGGCTTGCGGACCTATCTGGCGAATGCAATGTCGCGCCCGGTGGAGCTTGTATTTCGAAGGACCTATGAAGAGATCACAGCGCTTCTGGTTGCTGGCGATTTGGACGCCGCTTGGATTTGTGGGTATCCCTATCTTCGAAACGAGGACAAGCTTGCCCTCCTTTCCGTGCCGGTTTGGAACCAGAAACCCTTGTACCAGTCATATCTGATTGCAGGCACGGATCGCGATGCCTCCGATCTTTCTCAACTCAAAGGCGATGTTCATGCCTATTCCGATCCAGATTCTAACTCTGGATACATTGTGACCCAGAGTGAGCTTGTTGCGCGCGACGAGGATCGGAACAGTTTTTTCGAGAAGACTTTTTTCACCTATGGGCACCGAAATGTGCTGCGGGCAGTGGCGTCTGGGCTCGCCCAGTCGGGCAGCATAGATGGGTATGTCTGGGAAGCGGTATCCGCGACCGAACCAGATCTGGCGGCAAAAACGAAAGTCGTCTGGAAGTCCGAATGGTTTGGTTTTCCTCCGATTGCCTGCCAACGCAGTCAATTGCCGACAGAGATTGTGCAATCCTTGCAGGCGGCCTTGATTAATATGTCGAACACCGCTGATGGCATGACAATTTTGGGTATGCTGCAATTGGACGGGTTCACCGTGGGAGCCGAAAACCTGTTTGATGATATCCGCCGTCGTATAGAGGTTTTGGATGCAGCAATCTGAGTATCATTGGGCACGGCCGCAATCCTGGCCGCTCACTGTTCGTGTGCCGTTGATCGCGGCCCTTCTTTTGATCTTTGTTGCGGTTATTGCCTCAGAGCGGGTCCTCAGTCGTTTTTCCAACATTCAGGATGAAAACCTGCGCGGCGTGGCGTCTGTCTATCTTGACAGTGTTTCTATTGCACTTGAGCCATTTATCTTGCGACAGGACATCTGGGGCACGTTTGACACCGTTGATCGGGCCCGCAACGCCGCGGGTGATCTGCCGGTTCTTGCTCTTGTGGCAACTGATAGCGATGATCAGATCATTGCCGCAGATGATCCGGTGCGGTTCCCGACTGGGACCATGGCACCCTCGGATTTGACTGCAGCACCTGGCATCAGGGATTTATCACTCAAATACACCGAAACAACAGTCTGGACGCAAAAGGACGTGGTCTATCAAGGGCAGCTTATCGGGCACGTTGTAACGGAAATTGACGTCGATAATTATCTGGCACAACGCCGGGACGCTCTTTGGTCGCTGATCATCGGAAACGCACTTGCAACAATTCTTCTGGCGGGTGCCGGATATTTTCTCATCAGCCGGATGATGCGGCAGGTTCAAGTGCTCTCGCAATTCATGGGCAGTCACGAAGGCGATGGCCTCGAGGAGATCCCACACTCTGCATTTCCTGCAAAACGAACTGAATTCGCAACATTGTTTGAGCGGTACAATAAACTGGTAAGGGCTGAGGGGGAACGCCGGGACATCGCTCAGCGCTTGTCGGATCAGGCTCAACTTGTCAGTCTAGGCCGCCTTTCTTCCACTCTCGCCCACGAAATAAACAATCCACTTGGTGGTTTGTTGAACGCGGTTGATACGTTGCGAAAATTCAAAGACAGGCCGGATGTCGTCGAAGCCTCAACAGAATTATTGTATCGAGGTCTAAATAACCTGCGTGACGTCTCGAAGGCGACTTTGGATTTTGGACGATCAAATGTGCAGGACCATCCGCTTTCAAAAGTAGATATTGATGACCTACGGTTGCTCATCGAACCGGAGCTCGTCCGTAGGAAACAGACGCTCGATCTGACAATTGGCGTAGACGATGAAACGCTTCGGGTGCTTCCAGGCGCTCAAGTGCAGCAGATCGTCCTCAATCTTTTGTTGAACGGGTCAGCGGCTGCTGGGGAGGGAGGTGTGATTGGTCTTAATGTGACCAACGAGGAAGAAACGTTAAGAATTGACGTGAGCGATGGTGGTCCCGGACTATCTGAATCCGCGCGTCTCAGACTGACGGTTGGCTCCACATCCAGAAACGGAGCAGGCGTAGGTTTGCGGTCAGTGCGCGAAATCACGCAGGGATTAGGGGGTGGTATCGACGTGGCCGATTTGCCCGAGTGCGGAACCAAGATTACAATTAGGTTTCCCTTGCGACCAAAAGGCGGATCCGAGACGTGATCCTAGCAAATAGACATATTGCTTTGGTCGAAGATGATGAAATCATGGGCGGGTCGATCGCTCAACGCCTCGAACTTGAAGGCGCTCACGTCATTTGGATGAAGACAAAGACGGTGGCCCTCGGCGCAATCCGTACACCGTATAAAAAGTTTGATGCGGTCGTGTGCGATATCAAGTTGCCAGATGGGACTGGCGAGGACTTGTATATGGCGCTGTGCGATCACTCTGTGCCACCGCCATTTTTGTTTGTCACCGGTCATGGAGGCGTCGATCAGGCCGTTCGTCTCATTCACGCAGGTGCCGCTGATTACCTGACCAAGCCGTTCAACATGGATCAGTTCTTGGCGCGGCTGTCTGGGATGATAACCGCAGACCAATCAGAAATCGGTAACAGTCCGTTCGGGGTTTCACGTCAAGCAATTGAATTGCAAGCAGCGTTAACGCGCGCTTCTTCAAATGATCGCCCAGTTCTGATCAAGGGCAATCGGGGGACTGGCAAAGGGTTAGCAGCTCGAACGATTCATAAGTTGTCTGACCGCAATGGTGGGCCGTTTCTTGGTGTAGATCTCAGTCGCCTTACCCCTTCAGACCAGATGAATATCCTCTTTGGCGATGCCGCCGAGCGTCCTGCACTAACGCGCGCAACACATGACGGCACATTGTATATTTCAATGATCTCTCATGCCACTGACACTGTTCAAAACCTGCTGCACGAATGGCTCCTGTCAGAGCCAACGACCAGATTGATCTGCGGGATTAACCCTGACTTGAAGCCTAGCCAACCTGATCACGAGGTGCGCCTCGATTTGTTGCAGCGTCTGAGTGCGGTCGAAATCTGCATTCCACCACTTAATAGCAGGCCAGATGACATTCTTTGGCTCATGCGGCGGTTTTATGATGGGTTTAATGCGCGCCGCGAGAAAAAGCTGAAAGGCCTGTCCGTTCGATGCGAAGAAGCCGCAGTCAGTTACGCGTGGCCGGGAAATGGAAGAGAGCTTCGCAGCAGGATGGAACGGGCCGTGTCACAGGCGCAAGGCGAAGTTCTGTTCCCGCTAGATCTTTTCCCAGGTGCCCAGGACGATACGGCTGTTCCGCGCGCGCTGTCTGACGTTCGGGATGGCGCTGAGCGCGCCGCAATTTTGGCAGCACTTGAGCAAACAAATCAGCACATCCTTGAGGCTGCAAAGCTGCTTTCAATCTCGCGGACAACGCTCTGGGAAAAAATGAAGAAGCTCGGAATCAAGAGCGACCACTAGATAATAACCACCTAGCTGGAGTAGATCGCAGAG
This sequence comes from Sulfitobacter sp. M13, assembly GCF_053474885.1. NCBI lineage: Bacteria > Pseudomonadati > Pseudomonadota > Alphaproteobacteria > Rhodobacterales > Roseobacteraceae > Sulfitobacter > Sulfitobacter sp. M13. Next base: position 54,560 of record NZ_JBRKBN010000004.1, read on the forward strand.
TACCCCAGTTTATGTTCGAGAATCCGAACGCCCCAAAAAACCGTTTTCAAACATATGGTTACAAAGGCCTCCTTCGATGAAGTGCGGTGACAGCTGGCTGCGGTGATTTGTTAGACTGTTGCCAAAGGCTTTCAGGGAGGAACCGAAAATGAAATGTAGCAAACTCGTCGACGCAGGTCGTCGCCAGTTTTTGCGCGGCGGTGCCGTTGCAGGGGTTGGTGCAGCGGCCACAATGATGACCGGAGTGCAGGCGCAAGCCGCAACGCCCGGTGCGCAACTCGACTACCCATCAACCAAATTGGCCAACATTGCAGATCTTGCCATCAATGATCCGGTCGATATCGAATTCCCGGATGCGGACAGCCCCGGCATTTTGCTCAAGATGGGCGAAGCCGTCGAAGGCGGCGTTGGTCCCGATGGAGACATTGTCGCCTATTCCGTACTCTGCCCTCATAAGGGATGGTATCTCAACTACAACGGCGAAGATCGCACTCTCAATTGTCCCGGCCATTTTTCGCGCTTTGACGCCGAAGTGGGGGGCCAGCAAGTTTGGGGTCATGCGACCCAGAACTTACCACAATTTACGCTGCGCGTTGATGACAGCGGTGACATTTACGCCGAAGGCGCAAGCGACCTGATTTTCGGTCGCCCGTCAAACGTGTTGTAAGGGAGGACATAGACAATGACGTATAAAAGACAAATAGACCGGCTTCCCATTCCACCAAAGGACGCCAAGGTACACAACGTGACATGCCACTACTGCATCGTTGGATGTGGCTATAAGGCATACACGTGGGATCGCAACAAGCAGGGTACGATGCAGGACAACGCATTGGGCATCGACTTAAGCGAACAGCAAGGTGCTGACGGCGTTTGGATCGCACCTTCGATGTACAACATCGTCAAACAGGACGGCAAAGACGTGCATTTGGCGGTTATTCCTGATGAGGACTGCGTTGTGAATTCGGGTCTTGGCTCGATTCGCGGCGCACGTATGGCAGAAAATCGCCCCTCTACGGTGACCGGCACACAGCAACAGCGTCTGTCCGACCCTCTGATGTGGCGCAACGGTGTTCATCAGCCTACCAGCTGGGACGACGCCCTTGATCTTGTGGCGCAGGTTACAGCGCGCGTCGTGACCGAAGGATCTGAAGATGATCTGGTTGTTTCCATGTTTGACCACGGCGGGTCTGCTGGTGGTTATGAAAACACATGGGGCACGGGCAAGCTTTACTTTGAATCGATGAAGGTGAAAAACTGCCGCATCCACAACCGCCCTGCGTATAACTCCGAAGTGCACTCTACGCGCGACATGGGCATCGGTGAGTTGAGCTATCAGTACAAAGACTATGAACTGACCGATACGATCTTCATGGTCGGTGCAAATTCTTTGGAAACGCAAACCAACCTGTTCCTGAACCACATGGTTCCTGGCATGCGGAACGGTGCGCGGTTCATCATGGTTGATCCCCGCCGTTCGGTAACGGTCAATGCAGCTGAAGAAGTCGCTGGTAAAGAAAACGTTCTGCATTTGGCGATCAAACCCGGCTCTGACATGGCTCTGTTCAATGCGATCTTTACCGAGATTGTATCAAAAGGTTGGGTCGACACGGACTTTATCGCCAACTCGACCTTCCAAGAGGGCGTCGCCGTTGCAGAAGATGAGGCGCATCCTGCCGCACTGGGTAGCTTGGAAGAAGCGATGAAGGCGACAAACATGTCGTTGGCGGAGGCTGCAGAAATTTGCGGCGTTTCGGCTGAAGATATTGCCAAGGCCGCTGCGTGGATTGCGGAACCCAAAGACGGTGAGCGCCGCAAATGCGTAACCGCCTATGAGAAAGGGATCATCTGGGGCAATGATAACTATCGCACCATCGGCGCGTTGGTAAACATCGCCTTGGCGACGGGTAACGTTGGCCGTGAAGGTGGCGGGATTTGTCGTCTTGGTGGACACCAAGAAGGGTACTACCGTCCATCCGACGGCCACGTTGGTCGCCCGGCAGAATATGTCGATCAGCTTTTGATCAATGGCGGCGGCAAGGTCCACCACATCTGGGCAACAGACCACTACAAAACCACACTGAACGCATCTCAGTTCAAGCGCGTGCACAAAAAGCGCTCTGACATGGTCAAAGACGCCATGGACGCTGCAGCAGGGGGAAGCCGTGCGGATTTGGTCGACGCAATCGTCGGGGCGGTCAATGCGGGTGGCCTGTTTGTTGTTGATGTGGACATCATCCACAGCCAGATCGGTGCAAACGCACATGTTGTCTTGGCCGCGTGTGAAGCCAGCGAGATGAACCTGACGTCGATGAACGGTGAACGTCGCTTGCGCCTGTCTGAAAAATACATGGATCCATTTGGCAACTCTCGCCCTGACTGCCTCATTGCAGCTGCCGTTGCACAGAATATGGAACGTGTTCTGACTGACATGGGCAACGCTGACTATGCCGCGCAGTTCAAAGGGTATGATTGGGAAACCGAAGAAGATGCCTTTATGGACGGCTATCATCAGGGCAATCCTGATGTGACCTACGACCGTTTGCGTGCGATGGGGAACAATGGTGTTCTTGAACCGGTTGTTGGCTTTGAGGACGGCAAGCTGATCGGAACTGAGCGGGAATATTCGGACGGCAAGTTCACCCGGCACGGTCGCGAAGATCAAAAGGCTCTGTTCTGCGCTGCTGGATGGCGGGGCTGGCAAGCTGCTGGCAAAGCCGAGGAAGAAGCCAAGTATGAGTTCTGGATCAACAACGTGCGTGCCAACATCTTTTGGCAAAGCCAGTTCCTAGATCAAGACAATGACTTTATCCAAGACCGCTTCCCGTATCCATTCATTGAAATGAACGCCGACGATATGGCCGGTTTGGGTATATCCGCCGGTGATTTGATCGAGATTTCAAACACAAATGGCGCAACACAGGGCATGGCCTATCCAGTGGAGACAGCCAAACCTGGTCAGGTCGCGATGGTGTTCGGCTCGCCTGCGGGCAGCCAAGGCAATGTGGTGAGCCCAGGTGTGAATGAACTGGTTCTGCCAGACTACAAACACACATGGGGCAATATTCGCAAGCTTGCGAATGCAACACCTCGCTCCAAAGCTGTTTCCTTCAAGTCTAAGGAATACACTGCCTGAGTTGTTTAATAAGCCGAAAGAGATGGGCGGCAATCTTGCCGCCCTTTTCCTGTTGAGGGACCAATATGACGCTAGATGACATATTTCGCCGCCGATCCGTGTCCCCACGACGGCTTATCGAGCCTGGCCCGAGTCTTGAGCAAGTGAGGACAATGATTGACGCGGCTTGCGCAGCACCGGATCACCGCCGGTTGCGGCCATGGCGTTTCATTCTGATCAGAAATGATCAACGGACGTTGCTCGCAAACTTATTCGAAGCTGCTGCCTGCGAAACGCACAATACACTCAGCGAGGAGCAAACTGAGAGAGCCCGTGAAAAAGCCTTTAATGGAGCCTGTCTGATCGCCGTGGTTGGTGCGATCCGCGACAATGTTCCGGACACGCCGCCCCATGAGCAGTGGGTGTCAGTAGGGGCAGCGGTGCAGAACATCTTGCTGACCGCGACATCGTTTGGGTTTGGGTCGATGATTGTTAGCGGGGATAAGGTAAAGACCCGCGCACTTCAGAAAGGCCTTGGGCTCAGCGTCATAGAACAGCTTTTGGGATTTGTCGCGGTTGGCACTGTGTCACAACTTCTGCCAGTGCCAGAAAGGCCAATAGTGGAAAATGTCCTGTCGGTTTGGCCACCAGAAGAAACGGGTATGTTGACATGAAGAAAACCGGGGCAAAATCTGCAGTAGACTCATGTAGTGTGGACGAACGCACAGGGACACGAGAATTGATTTCCTTGGCCTTCGCGGTTGAACAGAGCCTAGCGCTTGCCAGTCCGGTGAACATTTCAGAACTCGTCGGATTGGAAGATGCCATTGGGCGGGTGCTGGCGGAGGACTTGGTGGCACCTTTTCCCCTTCCACCATTCGATAACTCTGCCATGGACGGTTATTGGCCCACTTCCGGTTCTCGCATCCTTGGCCAGTGCTGATGATAGTCGTCTATGACAATTGGATGGCTGTGGGTTCTGCCATCCTGCACATGCGGATGATCACTTGGAAGATCATCATGTGAATGCTGCACTGACCCGCTATCCTCTTGCGGCCACAAAGCAACCCCACTGACCAATCCAACACCCGCGAGCAATGCCAGAGCTGCAAATGCTGTCGTTGGCCCGGCTACGGTGATCAGCCACCCTGCCAGCGGATATGTGACAAGCCAGCAGGCATGTGACAGCGCAAACTGTGCGGCATAGACGGCGGGTCTGTCTTCAGCGTGTGCGGATCGTTTTAGCAGTCGCCCCGATGGGGTCAGCACGGCGGAATATCCGACCCCGATGATCAACCAACCTGCGAGAAGCGGGAGCCACTGTGTATTGTAAATGAGCGACATCAGAGACAGACACAAAAGAGCAACGACCAATACCACAGCTCCGCCGATCATCACGGGGCGATCAGGGCGATTATCCAGAAGACGGGGCAGCAGCAGAGCTGCAAGCATTGATCCGCCACCGAAAGCACCAAGGGCGATGGCCACCTGCGTGTCGCCAAAGCCAAGATCGGCGCGGACCAGAACCACAGTGTTCACCAACACCATCGCTCCCGCTGCCGCTGCGGCGAGGTTGAGCGACAAGAGCCCCCGCAGGCGCGGAGTGGCGAGGTATATACGCATCCCCCGTGTGGTGCGGTCATAGATACCCCTTGGCGCTGTAGGTTGCGGACTGGGCAGCAGGACCGAGACCACAAGCAAGGCCGACCCGAGAAAACCGATCACGGTGCCGACAAACAATGCGTGATAGCTGAGGAAGGTCAGCAAAATCGCGGCCAACATCGGGCTGATGATGTTTTCTAGGTCATAGGCCAGCCGCGAAAGTGACAAGGCGCGAGTGTATCGGTCTTCCTCTGGCAAGATGTCGGGGATTGTCGCCTGAAACGTCGGCGTAAACGCGGCAGAGGCGGATTGTAGCACGAAAATCAGAATGTAGGCCTGCCAGACCTCGGTCACAAAGGGCAGGCAAAGCGCCACTGCGGCCCGGATCAGATCGAGGCTGACCAGCATGGTCCTTCGTGGCCAGCGGTTGGCGAAAGCTCCGGCGATGGGGGCAATACCGACATAGGCCACCATCTTGATCGTGAAGATCGTGCCCAGAACAAGACCGGCGCGTTCGCCGGACAGTTCATACGCCAAAAGCCCCAGTGCAATGGTGGCCAGCCCCGTGCCAAGCAGTGCCACGATTTGCGCGAGGAACAAATGACGATAGGTGCGGTCAGTCAGGACGGAGAGCATGCGTTGTTCCTCACAGATATTTGGTGATCGCCTTGAACTCAGCGGCGACTGGGGAGTCGCTGGAGCCGGTCAGGGCGCTATCGAGGCAATGGTCGATATGGTCTTGAATCAACGTGCGTTTGGCCTGCTGGATCGCCTTCTCTACGGCATGCAATTGCTGCGCGATATCGGTGCAGGGCTGTGCGTCTTCAATCATCTTGATGACACTCAACAGATGCCCGTTGGCACGTTTCAGCCGCTTGACGATTTCGGGGTGGGTTGCATGAGCAGCATGTTTTGTCATATGAAAGATCTAATCCCCTAGGGGGGATGAAGCAAGTGGGCCAAGACCCTCAGAAACGAGCAGATGAGACGGCAGATAAAAAGCTATCTTGGAGTTATACTGACCATCGCTTTGGCGGTGGGCATGATCGCGTCGTTCAACTCCCGCATGGTTTCTCACGACATAACCAACCTTCCTCTGATTGTTGCAGACCAACATACTGAGATCGAGGAACATGGCCATGCGCACGACGAAGTAGTCAGTGTGATGGATGCTTATCATGGCCACGCCCATGATGTAGCAGACCACGATCATAACATCGCATTCCTGCAGCCTCGCACGCCATTGGGTATGGTGTTGCCGACGCGAACAAACTGGGCATTAGCCCATTATGCGATGCCGGATCGTAGGGCGTTCGATCTGGACCGACCTCCGCGCGTGTGATGCTGCGCCCTTCGGGCGCTGTCATCCCACACTTTCACAAAGCGGAAAATCATAATGGTACACAACCGATCCTACGGGTCGGGGGTCTGGTCGCATCCAATGCGGCAACCCCTGATCCTCATGGCAATGGTCCTGTTGGCGCTCGTCGCCTTTGCGACCACGGCCTATGCCCACGCCGTCACCGCAGGTGACAAGGGCTATATCCAGGAGATCAGCGGCATGAAGCTGATCCCCTTCATGTATCTGGGGGCCAAACACATGGTCACCGGCTACGACCATCTGCTGTTCCTGTTTGGCGTCGTCTTCTTCCTTTACAAGATGAAGCACGTCGGCATCTACGTCAGCTTGTTCGCCATCGGTCACTCCACGACGATGCTGGCCGGGGTCTACTTTGGCTGGAACTTCAGTTCCTATCTCATCGATGCCATCATCGGACTGTCGGTGGTCTACAAAGCGCTCGACAATCTTGGGGCCTATCAGCGCTGGTTTGGGGTCCAACCCGACACCAAGGCAGCGACCCTGATCTTTGGCTTCTTCCACGGATTGGGATTGGCGACCAAGCTGCTTGAATATGACATCGCACCGAATGGTTTGATCCCCAACCTGCTGGCTTTCAACGTCGGCGTCGAGATTGGTCAATTGATCGCTTTGGCGATGATCCTGATCGTCATGGGCTATTGGCGCAAGACAACCAGCTTCTGGAAACATGCCTACACCGCAAACGTCGTGATGATGTCTGCCGGGTTCATTCTGATTGGATATCAGATGACCGGCTACTTCGTCGCTTGAACATTTTGGAGAATAAAAAAATGCACAACGGAAACAAACCAAACCCCGACGAGCTGCCAACCTCAGCGCAGCTTATCAAATCTACGATCCTGGCTGCCGTCGCGGCGGTCGCGATCCTCGTCACGGTCGTCCTGCCCTCGGAATACGGGATTGATCCTACTGGCATAGGTCAGGCTGTTGGCCTGGCAGAGATGGGCGATATCAAAGTACAGCTTGCCGAAGAGGCCGAAGCCGACCGCCTGCTGGAGCTTCAGAACACCGGTGCCGTCGAAGAACAGTCAAGCCTTGGCGGCGGGTTCTTCAGCTTCTTTGTCGGGGCTGCCCATGCTCAGACTGCTGAACCAGAATGGACAGATCAATACAGCGTCACGCTGACCCCCGGCGAAGGGATCGAGGTCAAGCTGGTCATGGAAGAAGGCGCGGAGACCGAATTCCTCTGGGTTGCTGAAAATGGCGTGGTCAATTTTGACCTGCACGGGGATGGCGGTGGTAATAACATCAGCTATGCAAAAGGCCGTGCGGTTGAGGAAGAAGAGGGTGTCCTGACAGCAGCCTTCACTGGCAATCATGGCTGGTTCTGGCGGAATCGCGATGGGCAGGACGTTACCGTCACGCTCTATGTCAGGGGCGACTACAGCGAGATGAAGCTGCCATAAAATATGTCGATGGCCCCTGCGTAAGATCGTGGGGGCCACGGCCTTCTGTCGTTCCAGAGCAACTGCAAACTAGCGGTGAGCACAGAGGATCTGACAGTCTTAGCAAAGCATTGCATATCGCAAGATTGATTGTATTTTGCTTAAATTTAACATAAGTATCATTATCAGTATTTTATCAGGTGGTAAAATTTTACCAACACATTTGCTTCTTAGCCACCTCGCTATCATAGAACTGCTGCCGGATTCACGTCGCGTTATTCGTGATAAAAGCTCCCTGCCCCATCTAGAGCTCCTGCGAATTAGGTTTTGGGCCGCAAGCAAAGTACGAGACGCCGCACTCTGATGGATTGTTCCGCGCCGTGCCTGATGCTGCAGAGAGGAAGAGGAAGGTCAGCCCGGGTTGCCGGGCTTTGAAGGGAGAGAGAGGCTCTCCCGGTCCGGCTCCTAAAGGAGCTCTCCGATGACCAACCCTAAATCCAAGTCCAGGGCGGCTGGCGCTACCAGCTTGCCAGAGCTGGAACCGCAAATGATCCCGCTCAACAAGCTTGTGATCAGCCCAAAGAACGTCCGCAAGACACCAGCGACCGAAGACCAGGACGCCGAACTCTACGCCAGTATAAAAGAGACTGGCCTCAAACAGAACCTTCTCGTGCACAAAGTTGGCACGAAGTTTCATGTGCATGCCGGCGGCCGACGTTTGGCAGCCCTGAACAAGCTGGCTGAAGACAAAATCATCAAACCCAGCCATCCGATCGCATGCTCTGTGGAAGATCCAGATCAGGCCGAAGACACATCCGCTGCAGAAAACATGATCCGCGCCGCGATGCATGCCGCTGACCAATTCGAGGCTTTTGCGGCATTGCGCAAAAAGGGTCGCACCGAGGACGAGATTGCAAAACGGTTCGGGATTACCAACGATCTTGTGCGTCGGCGTCTCAAGCTCGCCTCGGTATCACCCGACCTGATGCGAATCTTTCGGGAAGGTGAGATGTCACTCGATTGCGTCATGGCGTTCACATTGACCGATGATCACGCGCGCCAAGTTGAAACGTGGGAGGTGGTCAAGCAGCACTACAATCCGTCCCCCCCATTCGATCCGGAACCAGCTAACCCAGAAATCCTATTCCGGCTCCTCCAAACTGGCTCTGTTCGTCGGTATCGACGCATACAAGCAAGCGGGCGGTTCCGTCATCGAGGACCTCTTCTCCGAGCGCGACGCGATGCATCTGGAGGATCCCGACTTGCTGGAGAAATTGGCGATGGATAAGCTACAGAGTCTGGCCGAGGAAGAGACCAAGACCTGGAAATGGGCGGAGGCCAGTCTGGACGTCGACTATGATAGCTTTCGTCCCTACGGTCGGGTGTATCCCCAACCGCTCGACCCCGATCCAAAACTCGTTGCCGAGAAAGCCAAACTGGAAGAACGTCACGCCGTCCTGGAAGCGGACTATGATGAACAGACGTGGACAGAGGAACGTCAGGAAGAAGAAGATCAGATCTGGGAACGCATCCGCGAAATCGACGAGATCGAGGAGGCCAACGTTGCCTACAGCGACGATGACTATAAAATCGCCGGATGTATCGTAAGCATCTCCCATAATGGCGAGCCGCGGCTGGAAACCGGGTTGGTGAAACCCGAGGACATTCCCAAACCGGCTGAGACTGATGTTGCAGATAACGCGAGAGGCGGATCATTTTCTAAAGGTAACAACACCCCTTCAGGACCTGCCATCGAGCTTCCTGCCTCAATGTCTCGACCTGACGTTCCCTTGAACGCAACGGATGCCGCGCGCAAGGAACAGGGCATCCCACGTTCACTGGCCGATGACCTACGGGCGACGCGGCATCAGATCCTGCGAGCGCACTTGGCGGCCGATTACACCACAGCCTATGACACCATGCTCTATGCGATGGTCACCTCGGTTTTTGGCAACTACCGCCGTGTGTCTCCTCTTGATCTGTCACTGCGTCCTGCGACGACAACGGCTTCACGGGAGACCCTGAAAGACACTGTTGCTGAACGCATGCTCGAAGCGCTCAATGACGGTCTCAACATTGCGTGGATGGAGGCTAAGGCACCTGAGGATTTAGCCCAAATGTCAGCGCTTCCCGAGCGTGATAAACAGGCGTTGTTTGCGTGGTGTGCGGCTTATGCGCTGAACCAACAGCTCTCCAACGATACTGGCGCAAGCGCCGTGATCGAGGCGATTGGATCACGTCTCAATGTCGATGTGGCCGCCTGCTGGCGCCCAACGGCCGATACCTATTGGGGTCGGGTGAAGAAAGACCATGCGCTTGATATGGCAAAGGCGTTGATTGATGATCGTTGGGCTGACGACAAGTCGGGTCTGCGCAAAGCCGAGATCGCAAAATCCATGGAGCAAGCCTTCTGCGACACGCCGCAAGAAGCCGCCGGGCTGACAGCACAGGCGGCTGCCAAGACATCTCGTTGGTTACCAGACGGGATGGCTGTTGGCGATGAGGCAGCTAATCAGGCGAAAACAGACCTGGTAGAAGTTGACGCAGTCTCCCCGGCTGACGACGCGGACGCCCTGCCCGCGTTCATGAGCGGCGCCGCTTAACTCCATAATTCATACGGTGCAGCATTTGGATCGTTCCCATCCCACCAAGGGATCGGGGGCGGTCCTATCCCGCTGTCGGGCAAACCAGTGCCGAATGGGTCGGCCATCCCGACATGGAGAAAGATCATGAACCAGGCAACACAATCTACCGCACCGCAAGATGAACAGGACGTCAACAATCCCGCGATAGCCGCGATCATTGCGAAACAAAACGATGCGTTCCGCACATCCTTGACCGCATCGCTCAAAGCACCCGGTGTCCCATCCGGCAAGCTCGTCATGACCGCAGGCATCGCCGCCCGAAGCGATGAATTCCGCGCAGCGCTGATCGAGGCGTTGATCGACTTTGATGCCTTCGACTCCGACAGCGATCCCTACGGATTGCACGAGATGGGCGTGCTCGAGATCGAAGGTGAACGGGTCTGGTTCAAATTCGATCTGTACGACGAAAACTACGAATACGGTGCGGAGACACCGACTGATCCCGAGCGAACCCGCCGTGTCCTGACGCTGCTGTTTCCGTCCGAATACTAAACTGCCAAAACGCTCATTGATATCTGGACCGTTCTCGTGATCGAGGACGGTCCTATCCGTCTGACGGGTTTCACAAGGGGCCGGATGATCCGGTCCCGCCCGTCACGGAGACCAGTCAAATGGCTAAACCCTGCGATTATAAAGTCACGCTCTACCCCGCCCATAAAGATGGCGGTTTCGTCGTCACCAAATACGACATTTTCGGTGGCACCTATCCCAGCAAAGAGTTTACCGCAGCCGGGATGGACGATCTCGTCGATCAGGTCACGCATTTCGCAATGGAACATGGCGAGGGCTGTAACGCGTCCGTGCGCTGCCTCGCGCCGCGCAAACCGCCCGGCTTCAAAAAAGCGACCGAAAACCTTTATTTTAACCTGTTGAGCAAAGAAGAGTTTGAGGCGGCCGAGGCCAAGAAGGCGGAGAGCGCCGCCGCCTGAACGATCCAAAACAACACTTTGACATCAAGGCTCGCCTGTTACGGCGGGCCTTTTTCGTTTGTGACATCACACATCAGGAGAAACACGATGCATACGCCAGTCCACGAAGAAACCTACCGGGACCACACCATCAAGATCATCCACGACCCCGATCCCGAAAGCCCACGCGAATATGACAATCTCGGCACGATGAATTGCTGGCACAGCAGCTACAATCTTGGCGATGAACACGACTATGGCGATCCCCGCGAACTGCTGATCGACCTCTCCGACCTTGATAGTGATACTGACCTGCCGATGAACGCCCTATTCGAGCGTGCCGAGAACCGCGCCGTCATCCTGCCGCTCTATCTCTATGATCACAGCGGCATCACCATCAACACGACCGGGTTTCACTGTCCGTGGGATTCCGGCCAGGTCGGCTACATCTACGTGACGCTGGATGATATCCGCAAAGACTACTGCGTCACTCGCGTTTCAAAGAACATGCGCGCCAAGGTCGCAGATTATCTGCGGCAAGAGGTCCAAACCTACGACCATTATCTGACCGGCAATTGCTATGGCTTCGTCGTTGAAAAGGATGAAGACGAAGTTGCGTCCTGCTGGGGGTTTCTGGGCGATTATGACGGCTATTGCCTCGCTGAAGCGAAATCTTCGGTGACCTGACACCGCCGCGCGTCTTGCTTGGCGGCGCGTCTGCCGGAAAGAGGCAGAGGCTGATTGGGGAAGGGCAAGCCTTCCCCCTCTGAGAGAGAGTTTCCGGGAGGGCGTCACCCCTCTTCAAGGAGCTTTCCGATGACCATCCCAACTTCATTTCACGCCTGCGTTGCTGATGACGCGATCTCGAAAGTATCACGTCTGTTCAACGCCACCCTCGACGATATCTTTGCTGAGCTCTTCCAAAACGCACGCCGCGCCGGAGCGACACAGATTTCGGTCAGCCAGATCGATTATCCCGACATCGGTCTAGTTATCTGCCTGATCGACGACGGCCCCGGTCTCAACGATCCCAGAGACCTTTTCACACTGGGACAGAGCGCGTGGGACGCCGACGTTCAATCACTGGAAGACGCTGCTGGCATGGGGTTTTTCTCTTTGGCTGGTCGAAGGGTCAGGATCATCGCCCAGAAACACGGGACATCACAGTCTTGGATGATCGATGCTGAGCCGGACAGTTTTGGCGGAGCGGTTCCGATCGCTTGCAATGACGGCCCCGCCAACCATGATGGCACCACGATCTTAATCGCCACCAAAGCCAACGAAAGCTATGCCGCTGCTGCAAACCACGCAGCGCGGTATTTGCCCGTTGCCGTCATGGTCGACGGCGTGCGCGTCGAGCGAAAAGATTTCCTCTCAGATGCCGAGCACATTGAAGAGTGGAACGGCATTCGGATCGGGATCTATGAACGCGGCCCGATCGGTTTCCGTAACAACGAGACCGTCAATTTCCACGGTGTGACCCTGTATGGCCGCTTGCCGAGCGTGGGCCAAGAATTCCATCGATCATACTACGCACGTCTGGATGTCATCCAGTGCACAGATATCAAGCTGGTTCTGCCCGCCCGTAAGGAAATCGTCGAGAACGCCTTCATGGACGAACTGCGCACCCATATCAGCACCATCTTTTATCGACTGATCAAAGCAGCTGGACCGCATTCTCTCTCCTATGACAATTTCAAACGCGCCGCCGATTTGGGCATCCATTTGCCACCGGCTGCGATGCAATTGCGTGTGTTCGAGCCGAGCCATGCTGATAGCGACCAAAACGGTTATGGCAAAGTTGAAACAATCAACGCCGATGATGTTGTCTATGTCTTCGACGGAGGCGCGATTGAGGAGCAAAACCTCGCCTTCGCGCTCTCAGCCCAGCGTGCTGAAACCAAGCTTTATGATCCTAAAGTCGGATTTGAAGGCTATGATTGGTATGACCAACTGGCACGGGTGTCGGTCAAAGGATACCGAATCGTTGGTGATACCGACACAACCTGCGTCGAGCCGGGCAACCGCCACACGATGACCGAGCGGCCAGATCAGTTGGAAATCCATTGCACCTTGTCAGATGCGACCCATACCGAGGAGTGGACCCTGGCGACGGACTGGCTGATCCTAGGAGAAGACGATTGGGGTCTCGATGAGGTTGATATCGCGGTCACGAAGTCATCCAAGGCGACCAGTGCCGATCTCGTCGATTTCCTTGAACGTGCACTGTTCGATCCCTCCGACGATGTCGATGCGGGGTCGTATGATCAGCAGCAACGCTGGTTTCGAGATGAGGCCGAGGATCTTGCCATCAACCTGCTCGAGACCAGCCACGAGGCGCAAATCAATGCGATCACCCGCGTTATTGATCGTGAACTCTATTGGCTGCGCCGACAGGATCAGATCATCACAGTCAATATTGGCAAGGGGCGGATCGTTGTCACCGGGTTGGCCACCCAACAAGTGAAGGTGGCTGAGTAAGATCAGCGACGGGATAGCTGTCGGCAATCCCGTCTCAGGAACAAGAATACGACCCTCACGCACTGCTAGGCGCGGTCCAGCATGGGTTTTCCGCAAAGAGGGAGAGGACAGTCCGGGGGAAGGGCAAGCCCTCCCCGGTGTCAGAGAGAGTTCTGCGGGGATGGGTGGCAACCCTTTGACCCGGAGATTTCCCATGACAGATATGCTTACTGCAGGCGCGCCGTCGCGTGCCGCCGCGCTGCTTCAGGCGGCTCATCAACTGCTTCCCTATTTCGAACAGGGCAAGGCGCTCGATAAGACTTGCGTTCGCGACGCTATGGAGACCGCTTTTGGTGGCTCTGACACCTCCGGGGCTTGGGTCTGGAAGGACGGATATGAAGCTGGCGAGTGCGCACAGATCCTGTTGCTGCTCAAATATGGCGCGCTGATGCGCCGCCAGTGCGACACGCCAGCAAAGTTCTTGGCAATGGTCGAAAAGATTGCTGGCTTCGCACTATCACACACGAGGCGCAGTGAGACGTCGCAAAAGCTGCAGCAGTTCTCGACGCCGCTGCCACTGTCGTCGATCGTTACCGAGGCGGCGCAGTGTCGGGCTGATGATGTCGTTCTGGAGCCGTCTGCCGGGACCGGTCTCTTGGCTATCTACGCCAAATTGGCGGGCGCAAAACTTCATCTCAATGAAATTGATGATGTCCGCGCGGATCTCCTAAGCCTACTTTTCCCTGACGCGTCTGTGAGCCGCCATGACGCCGGTTCTATTGATGATCGTCTTGATGCGGTGATTGATCCGACCCTCATCATCATGAATCCGCCGTTCTCCGCCGCACCCGGTGTCGAAGGCCGTTACAAGGCTGCCATGGGACAGCATGTTCTGTCGGCGCTTGATCGGCTGCAGCCCGATGGTCGATTGGTCGTAGTCTCCGGTGCCAATTTCTCGCCCTCCAACAACGCATTCCGGTCTGCTTTCAAACGCATCGGCGAGATCGCCTCGATCCGCTTTTCTGCGCCAATCGCGGGCCGTGTCTATGCACGCCACGGCACCACAACGGAAACCCGGCTGACGGTCATTGATAAGAAGCGCGATCTCACGCCGGATTTGACCGCCGCCTATCATGATCAGGCGGAAAGCTCGCAATCGCTTCTGGCCTTGGTGCAAGCCCATTGTCCGCCCCGCTTGATTGCTGGGCCAACTGAGCAGGCAGCAAACGCTTCAAGGTCCCCAGCCGTGCAGTCACCATCAATCCAATCTTTGCGGGACAAAGCGCGCAGCCAGGTGCGGGCGGTAGAGGCGGAGAAAGCACGGCATCCATTTGATCTGATTGAAGCGGAAGAGATCGGCTATTTACCCAAAGTCTGGGTCGAGAAATCAAGCCGTCTGACCGAGGCGCTTTATGAAGGCTATGAGGTTCAGTCGATCACCATCGAAGGGGCACATTCGCACCCGACCGCACTTGTGCAGTCAGCGGCCATGGCCTCGGTCGCGCCACCCCTTCCCTCCTACCGCCCTAAACTGCACGCAAACCTGATCACCGACGGCGCGTTGTCGGACGCACAGATCGAAAGCATCATCTACGCGGGGGAGGCCCACGAGCAGCATTTGAGCAGCTGGTTCCGCCACGATGAGGAGGATCAACGTCTTGTCGCGTGTGAAGTGGATGCCGAAGACGGGTTTCAATTGCGCAAAGGCTGGTTCCTCGGGGACGGTACGGGCTGCGGCAAGGGCCGACAGGTCGCTGGTGTCATCCTCGACAACTGGGTGCGTGGGCGCAACCGCGCGATCTGGGTCTCCAAATCTGACAAGCTGATTGAAGATGCTATTCGCGACTGGACTGCAATCGGGGGACGTGCCTCTGACATCGTGCCGCTGTCCCGGTTCAAACAGGGCTCCGACATTCGTCTCGCGCAAGGCATTCTGTTCGTCACTTATGCGACGCTGCGCACGGCCGAGCGTCAACATGGCGATATCCTCAAAGCCTCGCGGCTCGATCAGGTCACTGCATGGCTCGGCAAGGACTTTGACGGCGTGATCGCGTTCGATGAGGCCCATGCCATGGCGAACGCTGCGGGTGAGAAAGGCAAGGAGGGTGGGCGAGGTGATAAACAGGCATCACAACAGGGTCTGGCCGGATTGAAGCTGCAGAACCTCGTGCCCGATGCGCGGGTGCTTTATGTCTCAGCGACCGGTGCGACGATTGTCGGCAATCTCGCCTATGCTTCCCGTCTAGGGCTGTGGAGTACCGGAGATTCACCCTTCGCGACCCGCGAGCAGTTCATCGCGGATATGGAGGCGGGCGGAATTGCTGCGATGGAGATCATCTCGCGCGATCTTAAAGCGCTCGGTCTTTATCTGGCGCGGTCGCTATCTTACGAGGGCGTCGAATATGAGATGCTGGTCCATGATCTGACACCGCCACAGCGCGACATCTACGACAGCTACGCCGAAGCGTTTCAGGTCATTCATACAAACCTTGAAGCGGCACTTGAGGCTTCAGGCATCACTGCCGAGGGAGGCACGCTAAATGTGCAGGCCAAATCTGCGGCCCGGTCAGCGTTCGAGAGCAATAAGCAGCGTTTCTTCAACCATCTGATCACCGCGATGAAATGCCCCACCGT
This sequence comes from Sulfitobacter sp. M13, assembly GCF_053474885.1. NCBI lineage: Bacteria > Pseudomonadati > Pseudomonadota > Alphaproteobacteria > Rhodobacterales > Roseobacteraceae > Sulfitobacter > Sulfitobacter sp. M13. The sequence goes on from NZ_JBRKBN010000004.1 coordinate 70,690, forward strand.
GATCAAATCCATCGAACACGATCTGGAGACCGGCGCATCGGCCGTGGTGCAGATTGTCTCGACCAGTGAGGCCTTGATGGAACGCCGGTTGGCACAGATCCCGGCATCGGAATGGCATGATCTGCATGTCGACATCACTCCCCGTGAATACGTGTTATCCGGAACTCCGGATAACACGTAATATGCCGCGTCACCGTTATGCGGAGTTCGGGATTTCAACCTGTTGTTCTGATGATTCATTTTCGGGTTTCCACTTTGGATAGTCATGATGCCTCTGCTCTCAACCGCAGAAGGAAATCCCCCCATGAACTCCCCCTCCAACTCTCCGCTCGGCGGCCGTGCCGGCGCCGACGACGTCGCTCTGGTCAGCGCCTATCTCGCAGACAATCCCCGGCTCTCGAAGGGCGCCGTGGGTGCCGCCCGGCATTTTCTGAAGTGGGCACGCGCCCGGAAGATCCCGACCAGAGACCTCGACGCATCGGCGGTGGATCGGTTCCTTCGCCATCGCTGCCGCTGCGGCCGCTACAGCCCTGCGCAACTGCGCAAGCCTGCCTACGCCACAGATACACGCAGATTCCTGAGCTATCTCGAAGCCACCGGGGTGGTCTTCATTGCAAATGAAGTCGCCCGGCTCGGGCAATATCTGGAGGCCCATGCAGAGAAGCTCTGCGCCACCGGATATAGCAAGGTGACGTACTCGACGCAGCTGACTCAGGCCCGCCATTTCGCGGAATGGGCGCTGCTGATGCGTGTTCCGGCCCACGGAATCGATGAGGCTACCATCGATCATTTCGCACGGCATAATTGCCGCTGTGGGGAGAAGACCAAACATGGCAAGGACATGCTGGGCTCGCGCCTCAAGAACCGCCGCCGTGGTGCGCGTGCTTTTGTCCGGTTCCTGAGGGATGAGGGTCTGATCCCGCCTGAAGCGCCTGACTGCGTTACCACCTGCGATCCGCGCCTGACCGAGTTCTCGGAATGGTTACGCCACGAACGTGGGGTGACGCACGAGACCGTACGGCGCTTCTTGTACGAAGCGAACCGCTGGCTGGATAGCCTCGGGGCAACCCCGAAGGACTACAACGCGGCGGCAATCCGCTCGATCGTTTTGAACCAGGGCGAAGAGCGCTCAAGATCTTCGGTGCGGATGACGGTGACCGTTCTGCGCGCTTTCTTGCGCTTCACGATTGTTCAGAACCAATGCGCCCCGTCGCTCCTGTATGCTGTGCCATCTGCCGTTTCGCGCAAGCTGTCAGCGGTACCACCGACGATCCATCGAACCAAAATTGAAGAGATAATAGCGTCCTGTGGAACCAAAACGCCTGTCGAGATACGGGACCGCGCCATACTCCTTCTGCTCGCGCGGCTGGCTTTGCGCGCCGGTGACATCTGGCAATTGCGGCTGTCAGACATTGATTGGCGTGCGAGTCGGTTGCGATTGCATGGCAAAGCCAGACGCGAAGTTTTGCTACCAATACCACAGGATGCTGGGGATGCGCTGCTGACCTATATCGAAGATGTGCGTCCGGTCGTCACAACGGACAGGGTCTTTCTGCGCATTCAGGCGCCATTCACTCCGTTTCGGTCCTCTGCTGAGATCGCCGGGATCGTTTCCCGTGTCCTTGCCCGGGGTGGTTTCACCGGTCTGCCGACGGGCGCGCACGTGTTTCGCCATTCACTGGCGTCGGCCTGGTTGCGCGGCGGCGCGGATCTTGATCAGATCGGTGTCGCGCTTCGCCACAGCTCGCGTGATACGACCGCGATCTATGCCAAGGTCGATATCGAGATGCTGGCAGGTGTGGCCCAGCCTTGGCCGGAGCGCGCATCATGATGCATTCCCATGTCGATCGCTTCGTTCAACTGAACCGCGCCCTTGGAAAGAAGTTTGCCGCGCAAGAGACGTCCTTGCGCTCTTTCGCGGATTTCGCTGCAGACCGATCAGCCAGCCACGTGACAACTACCCTGATATTGGAATGGGCTGGTGGCGCCTCGACGCCAGGTGCCGTGCAAATCCGGGTCGATCAAGCCCGGGCGTTAGCCGTATTCCTGCATGCGGAAGATGCGCATCACGAGATACCGCCGTTGAATCTGCTGGGCCGTTCACGACGGCGGCGGCCCGCCCCGTATATCATGACGCAGGGCCAGATCAGTCGGATCATGCGGGAAGCGCTTCTGGTGCCGGGCCTGACATCAATCAGCCCGCTGACTTACCACAATCTTATCGGTTTGCTTGCATCGACAGGTTTGCGGATTTCGGAGGCTTTGTCCCTCCGGTGCGACGACCTGACCGACGACGGCCTCATGATCCGGAAGGGCAAGTTCGGCAAGAGCCGCCTCGTGCCGATACATGCCTCGACCCGCGCCGCTCTGGAACGGTATCTCGAAGCCCGAGGCGTCGTGCGCAATCCCGGCGATGATCTTTTCGTACTCGGCCATGGCCGTGCCCCGACGGCGACCAGGGTCCACGTGGTCTTCGTCCGAATCGTCCGCAAGCTCGGATATCGCACTCCGACTGGTCCCGGACCCCGGCTGCACGATCTGCGCCATACATTCGCGGTGCGATCTCTGGAAGCTTGCGGGAACGATCCGCAGGCGGTCATGCGGCACATGAAGGCCCTGAGCACCTATCTCGGCCATGTCGATATCGCCAACACCTATTGGTACCTTGAGGCCACGCCAGTGCTGCTGGAGATGATCGCCTCGACCGCCGAAGAGACCTGGATCGGAGGTGCAGCATGACCCCGCTCGCTCCCGATCTTTCGGCCTTCATGCAAACCCATCTTCCGGGCGAGTGCGGTGCAAGCCGACATACCATCGCAGCCTATGCCCACGCGTTCACCCTCTTGCTGCGGTTTGCCGCTGGACGGCTCAAGCGCTCCCCTTCGGAACTCGCAATCGAAGACCTCGATGTTCAGATGATCAGGGCGTTTCTTGAGCACATCGAGGTAGGGCGCGCCAATTCCGTCCGGTCCCGCAACGCGCGGCTGGCGGCGATCAAATCGTTCTTCCGTTTCGTCGAACATCGCCACCCGGCCTGTCTCGAGCAGGCGCTGATGATCCGAGCCCTGCCCGTCAAGCGCACGGATACAAGGCTCATCGACTACCTGACCCGGGAAGAACTCCAGGCCCTGCTTGCCGCACCGAACCGCCATACGCTTGGGGGACTGCGTGACCGGGCGATGCTGCACCTGGCCTATGCTGCGGGCTTGAGGGCGTCCGAGCTGCTCGCAGTGCGAATGGGCGATTTTCCTGAAGGCTCGTTTTCCAGCGTGCGGATTCTTGGCAAGGGTCGGCGGGAGCGGATTCTGCCGCTCTGGAAAGAGACCCAGGCCGCCATTCGCGCGTGGCTGGCTGTCCGGCCAGGCGATGCGGGGCCGGAACTATTCCTGAACCGTGATGGTCGCCAGATGACACGGGACGGGTTCGCCTACAGGCTCCGGCAGCATGTGGTGACAGCTGAACGCTCGGCGCCGTCGATCGCCGCAAAGCACGTCACCCCGCATGTGCTACGACACAGCTGTGCGATGCATACACTTCAGGCAACCGGCGATGTCCGCAAGGTCGCGCTCTGGCTCGGTCATGCCAGCATCCAGACAACGGAGATGTATCTGCGCGCAGACCCGACCGAGAAGCTCGCGCTCTTGGATGCCCATCACGCACCGTTGATCAAACCGGGCAAGTTCCGGGAACCCTCGGACAAGCTGATGCAGATATTGGCGGCGGCCACGCAGCGTTCCTGACCGGACGCGTAACAACTGGCGTCCCGCGTCCGGCGGGGCGCTATTCCATCACATAGCCGAGCGCCCGATAGCCTGTTCGTCGCTTGGCCGCCATTCTGGACAGGACCGGAACCGAACTGTCGACATAGTCGACCACCAGGACGTCTTTCTTTCCGTCATGCTGCCGATGCAACCTGCCGACATATTGCGCCAGCGTGCCTTTCCAGGCGATCGGCATCGTCAGGAACAGGGTGTCTAGCCGCGCATCATCGAAGCCCTCACCGATGTAGCGCCCTGTCGCGAGGATCAGCCGTTCCTCATCGTCATCGACAGTCAGCCCCGCATGCGCTGCCTTCCGGTCCTTTGCGGACATGCCGCCGCGGAGCACGATAATGTTTTTCGCAAATCGGGAGAACCGGTCCTGAAGATACTGGAGGTGATCCTTCCGTTCGGTCAGCACGATCGGCGAGCGTTTGGCCTCCAGTGATTTCAGCACATCGTCGAAGATCAGATCGTTTCGAGCAGGGTCCTCCGCTAACGCGGCATAAATTGCAGGTATGGATGGGCGCTCCGCCATGGCGAGGGGCTCCGGCAAACGGAATCTCGTGTGACGTTCACGCGCCCGATGGTGAATGCCGCTTTCGGCGGCCTGCGATTTGGCGCTCACCTGATGGCGCACGGGGCCGCATTGCATGAAGATGATCGGATGATGTCCGTCTTTTCGGGCGACGGTCGCCGACAACCCGGTGACGTAGCGCGCCTTCGATCTGCGGGCGACCAGTTCAAAGCTTGACGCAGACAGATGATGGCATTCATCGACGATAAGGTGTCCGTAGTCGGCAACAATGTCGTCTACTTCGCCTTTGCGGACCAAGCTCTGGATCAGCGCCACGTCGATCACACCGGTAGGTTTGCGTTTGCCGCCGCCGATGGTGCCGATCAGCTTCGGGTCGATCTGCAGAAAGGACTTCAGCCGCTCGACCCATTGGTTTAGCAGTTCCCGGCGGTGAACCAGCACCAGTGTATTGCGTGCACGATGTGCGATCAGCGCCGCGGCCACGACCGTCTTGCCGAATGCGGTCGTGTGGCGGCAAGCACACCGGTATCATGTTCGGCCAGGGCGTCAAACGCGCGCGTTTGCGGCGGGCGAAGTTCGCCACGGAAGCGGACCGTCTCCGGCAAGCGGGTTCCGTCTGCACGTAAATCGTCCAGGTCGGCTGTCGCACCGTGATCGGACAGGAACCCGATCGCTTCGTCGAAGCAGCCGCGCGGCAGGGCGACGTGTCGGGGATGCAGTTCGGCACAGGACACAATTCGCGGCTTGCCGAATGTCGGCAGCCGCATCGCCTGGGCGCGATAGAATTCGGGGTTCTGGAACGCGGCCAGTCGGACCAGTTGGGCAATCATGGCCGAAGGCAGCTCTGACCGGTCGAGATAGATCTGGTCTGCGACTGTCACCTTGATGGTTTGCGGGATGGGCACATCCAGACGTCGTGGCGTGCTGTGGCGTGACGGAGACATCTTCCAGGGCTCATTCGCCTGTTCGTCATCCACCGGCATGCGCACGCCCAACACCCGCCCGGAAAGCTCCGCCGTTTCGACGAGGTCACTCACCGCTGACGCCGACATTCTCGGCAGGGAAGACAAAAAGGCCCACTGATCGTCAAATGGCCGCATTCCCGCGTCCACAAAGACGCTGTTGCCAGCCTTGCGCGCAGTGTTCTGAAGCGGCAGTGCGATCAGATTGCCGAAACCGCCGAGCGGCATGATATCCTGGTTTGGAAACAGCCGGTCATAGGAGGCAAAGCCAATCTCCGGCCGCCTTTCCATCGTTTCCGTGATCAAAACCGATCCGAGCTGGCGCGCCAGACGGGCGGACACGGGTTCTGAGAAGAAGATCCAGACATGACCGCCGTTGCCCGATCTCGACCGCTCCAGCGCTGCAGGGACTCCCTTTGCTCGGCAGGTTTCCAGCAGCGCATTGGCGTCTTCCGCCCAGGATGCCTTGTCAAAATCCGCAGCAAGAAACCAGCATGTATCACCCTGGAGCAGCGGGTAGACGCCCGCGACAAAATCCCCGCTGCGTCCATCATCACCGCGCAGGTGTTTTTCCATGATGCACTCATTCGGCGGGATGAACTTCTGATGTGGGCACTCGCCGCATTTGACCTTCGGCTTGCCGCAAATGCCTTTCACCCATTCGTTGGCACAAGCAGGCGAATATCCTGAGCGTTCGGTCTTCCTGTTTTCCCACCGCACAGGAAACACGTCAGGCCGACCGGCGAATAGACTTCGGAACAGATCGACCTTTTCATGCGACGGCGAACTGTTCGTCACCGGAGCGTCCTCGAAGGAAGGCTGTTTCACGGCTGGCGCGTGCTCAGCGGCGAGGCGAACCTCGAGGGACGCCATCTCGCGCTGAAGCTGCTGCCGTTCGGCATCCAGATTGGCTAGACGCGCTCGAACCCGCGCCATTTCCGCCTCGATGTTGCTCTTTTCTGCCACCGCGGTTTCCACCCAATCCTTTCCGTCCCGTCCAGCATAAAGCGGGAAAGCGGCTCGCGTAAGCAGGCTTTCTCGATCGTCAGCACGGCCGCCGAGCGGAGAGTTGGAGGGGGAGTTCATGGGGGATGTCCTTCTGCGGTTGAGAGCAGAGGCATCATGATTATCCAAAGTGGAAACCCGAAAATGAATCAGCAGAACAACAGGTTGAAATCCCGAACTCCGCATAACGGTGACGCGGCATATTATGTACTCGACTATTTGATGCATTCCTTCCCGACACAGCTTTTTGAGCCCTATACCGATGAGGATGGCAATCTTAAATCCCGTCCCGCTCTCGATGCAGACGGGAACCCGATTGAATGCCGCGAGGCCGCCCGCAAACGCGATGCCATGGTCGAACGGCTCGGCGCACTGGCCCCCGTGCAAGGCGCGCTCGATCAGATCCTCTGGCACTTTGGCAAAGACCAGGTCGCCGAGGTCACCGGGCGCTCCCGGCGCATTGTCCGCACCCGCGATCAGCGCCTGAAGGTCGAGAACCGGCCGGGGTCATCCAACATCGGGGAGACGCAGGCCTTCATGAACGATGCAAAACGCATCCTGATCTTCTCCGATGCGGGTGGCACGGGGAGGTCCTACCACGCCGATCTTGGCGTCAAAAACCAGAGATTGCGGGTGCATTATCTGTTGGAGCCGGGTTGGCGTGCAGATAATGCAATCCAGGGGTTGGGTCGCACAAACCGCACCAATCAGGCGCAACCGCCGTTGTTTCGTCCCTGCGCCACGAACGTCAAAGGTGAAAAACGGTTCCTGTCGACGATTGCACGGCGGCTCGACACGCTCGGGGCAATCACCAAGGGACAACGCGAGACCGGTGGCCAGAATATGTTCCGGGCCGAAGACAATCTCGAAAGCGCCTATGCCCGCAAGGCCCTGCGCAACTTCTTCTGGGATTTGACAAAGGGGCGGATCAGTGCCTGTTCGCAAACACGGTTCGAAGAGATGACCGGCCTGTCACTCATGGACAGTGACGGCACGCTGAAAGAGCAGCTGCCGCCGATCCAGCAATTCCTCAACCGCTGTCTGGCGCTGACCATCGATATGCAGGATGCGATCTTTGAATGCTTTGGGGGATTGCTCGAAGCCATCATCGGTGATGCGATCGCGGCGGGCACTTATGAGGTCGGTTTGGAAACGCTGCGCGCCGAAAAATTCGAGATCATCGACCGCAAGACGATCTTTGAGCACGCGGCGACCGGTGCGAAAGCGACGGCGCTGACGGTCGAACGAACTGACCGAAACCACCCACTGACTTTGGTGAAGGTCAAGGAGTTCTGTCTGAGCCAGCCCAATGCCCAACTGATGCTCAACCGCAAATCAGAACGGGCAGCGGTGCTCATCCCAACCTCCAGCCTGATGACGGACGAGGGCGAGCCCATCGCACGGGTTGAATTGATGCGGCCGATGGCGACAGACCGGATGCTGGAGCTTGAGCTGCCCGCGTCCCACTGGGAGGAAGTCAGCGATTTTGAGTTCGAAGGCGCCTGGACCAAGGAGGTCGACGCGGTGCCCGAAACCTCCGTCTCCAAACTCACGCTGATCTCGGGCCTTTTGCTGCCGATCTGGGACCGTCTCCCGACCGACAACATGCGCATCTACCGCTTGCAGACAGAAGACGGCGAACGCGCCATTGGGCGTATGGTGACACAGGATCAACTTGCCAACGTCTATGCGGCCCTTGGACTTGAATGCTCGGTCGAGCTCACCGCCGATGAAATATTCGACGCTGTCTTCACACGCGGCCAAAGTCTGCCACTGTCCGGTGGTCTTACCCTGCGCAGATCACGGGTGATGAGCGAATACCGGCTGGAACTCTCCGGTTACAATGCGGCCGCTTTGGAAAGCTACAAAGCGATGGGGTGCTTTACCGAGATTATCTCCTGGGCCACGCGACTGTTCATTCCGGCCCATGACACCCATGTCTTGGATCAGCTCATGGCACGCCACAAGATCACGGCAACCGGATCCGGAGAGAGGAGTGCTGCATGACCAATTGTGGCAGCAAGTTTGAAAGACTGGATCCGGGCGCTCTGGCCCGCGGTCTGGCGCGTCATGCCGAAGCGTTCTGTCGGCATTGGTTTCCCGAAGGACGCAAAGTCGGCAATTATTGGCAGATGGCAGATATCTCCGGTGCAAAAGGTCGGAGTTTAACAATCCGGCTCAACGCCCAGGGTAATAGCCAAGCTGGTAAGTGGACTGACCATCAGAATGGCGATCACGGCGACTTGCTCGACCTGTTGCACTATCGCCTGGAACCGGTGACCTATCCAGACCTGTTGCGGCAAGCCGCTGACTATCTCGGCGAGGCACCCGTGATACCAGATGACGGGACAAGCGATTATGAACCGGCCGTGGCCTCCAATCGTCAGGCAACATCGGGCCGCAAATTATTCTCCTATGGCAGGCCGATCAAAAACTCTGTGGCCGAGACCTATCTGCGCGGTCGCGGTATAGCTCGGTTCGGGCCGGCCTTGGCGTTTCATCCGAATGTCTATCTCAGGGCCGAGGATGGGACGCGTCTGGAAATCCCGGCACTTCTGGCGGCGATCACCGACAATGTGGGCATGGTCACTGGATGCTCGCGCGTCTTTCTCAATGCGCAGACAAGCGGTCTGGCCGACGTCGAGGCTCCGAAACGTGTGCTCGGTCGCCTACATGGCAACGCGATCCGGTTTGGTGAAACGAGCTCTTGCACCGATCTTCTTGCCGGCGAAGGTCTCGAAAACACTTTGTCCATCGGCACAGCACTTCCAAGAGCGGCTTTGGCCTCCTGCCTGACAGCAAACCATCTCGCTGCCTTCACCTATCCATCCTCGATCAAGCGTCTCTGGATCGCACGCGACAATGACGAGGCTGGCGCGCGCGCTGCAACCCGGCTCGCAGATCGCGCCGATGCTGACGGGATCGAACCGGTCGTGCTGACCCCGGAGCGAGACGACTTCAACCTGGACCTCACGACGGACGGCGTGACTGCCTTGCGTCGTCGGCTGGCGGCCTTCATCAACGCGCATGCATCTGAGCATGATCTCTGGCCCTCCGCGTAAGGGGGCCGGAAGGAAGCAAGGAACAGGCGCTGACCTTTTGGCGGTGGCGCTACGTCCTGTTCCGTTTGGATTCCTCGGTCGATGGACCGACAGGTCGGGCGCAAAGGCGCCCTCACCCCGGGCCGCAACGGCCAGGTCCCGTAAATTTCCCCTGCGCGCGTGCCGCGCCCATTCCTCGCGAGACAAATTTCCGCGCCCTGCCCGTCCTTCGCTGCGCTACGGCCCTTCGGGTGCGCCCGGGCTGCTGACGGTCCTTTTATCGCCCCATCCAAATCGGATCAGGACGAAACCCAAAGCCTCAAAAAAGGACCAGATCATGACCCTCGCATCCTCCACCTTCACCCCCGACGCAAGCGCCACAGCCAGCGTCCTCGACGATCTCGCCCTCTACGGCGCGACACCACCCGAAGACGAAATCGATCGTCGCCCACTGCCCGAAGAGGACCAGACTGAGATCGCCATCAGCTCCATGGTCGAGGCGAGCCACATGCTTCTCGCCGACACACAGCTCGAAGAGGATCTGCAGGAGATGCTCTGGTCCCTCACCAACATCTTTCATCGCCGCCTCAACCGATTAGAGCGCCAGCTCGACGAGAATGAATGCGAACAACGCGACCTCGTTCGATGCCAGGACGGATCAGAGGTCAAAAGCCTGGAGTTGGAACGCAAGATCGAGCGCGGACAAAAACTGGTCGAGCACCGGGATGCCTATGAGGCGATGCGGGATGCGTCAGCCGCCCATTTCCACACAGAGACCGGATCGATCTGGATGCCAAGATCAGGATCGCGGGTTTCGCACAAGAACCTCACAGCCTCGGTGGTCGACAGCCGCAACTTCCTCTCCGCAGAAAAACGAAAGAAGAACGAAATCCACTGTCCCGATGGCACCCGCATCGCCTTCACCGGCGGCGACTACCAGGATTACGATGCGATTTGGACCATCCTCGACGGCTCAAGAGAGAAATATCCGGACATGATCCTGCTGCATGGCGGTACACCGAACGGAGCCGAACACATCGCGAGCCTCTGGGCAGAGAACCGAGGCGTCACCCAAGTGGTCTTCCGTCCCGATTGGAAATCACACAACAAAGCGGCCCCCTTTAAGCGCAACGATAAACTCTTGAAGACCATGCCGAAGGGTATCATCGCCTGCCCCGGCTCCGGTATTCACGAAAACCTCGTTGATAAAGCTCGTAAGCTGGGCATTCCGGTCAAAAGGATTGGGGGCTAAAGCTCCCTCCCCTCTGGCGCGTGTTCATCAAGGATACGCGCCAGACAATCGATTTCATTCATCACATCGACAATATCTCGTGTCGTCGAAGAATTCAGAAAAGCCCGTAGCGCAAAACTGGTGTCGGGTTGTGCGGCAAGAACGGCAAGTTTTCGCGCAATATCCCCAAACTGGTCCGTCTTCATACCATTCACCTATGCAGCCGCCATCTCCTATGCTCTATATCATTATATATAACGATATAGAAGCATCAGTTTTGTGGATCAACATGACAACGAACTGAACGAACGATGGGATGTGGATGCGCTTGGCAAAGAACGTACTTTTGATTTTCGGGCTCTTGGGCTGTGTAGCTTGCGCGGTCGCGACCTCGCCTGAAACCACCAGTCTCTCCGCGCTCATAGAGGCGGAGACGTCCGTGGTGAATCGCGAGATTGCCGACGCAGGTCTCTACAATGGTGTGCTCGAGCCATATGCGACGGGCACAGCAACCGTCAAGAACCCGGACCATGTGACCGACGAATGTCTGATGACGGTCGTGCAATCCGCCTTCACCGGCCCCATCGAAGACTTCGTCTCCACAATGGCACTTGAAACTGGATACCGCGTGATCGCGCAAGGTGAGAAACCTGGTGCGCCGATCATGATCACACTCATTCAAAGAGACCTGCCCGCCATGGGCGCACTGCGCGAGGCGTTTTTTCAAGGCAAGGAACGCGCGACGCTGGTCGTTGATCAACGCGCGAAGACAATGATGATCGTCTATAGTCGACCCGAGGGTAGCCCGGTTCCCCATATCGAGGACGCGGAATTATGATGCACCATCTGCGCAGCCCCCTTCTGCCGTTGCTGGCCATTGTCATCTTAGCGGGGTGCGAAACCCTCCAGCTTGAAGAGTCTGGGGTCCAAGAGCCTGACCCAGTCCTCATCGGCGGTCCAGATCAGTTTCGCTCCGACAGGCCACCTGCCGACTTCGCCGAGTTCAGTGCCCGCACACGACGCGGGAATTACGAGACGTCGGTCGACGAAGATCGCTATGATCTGTTGCGGGAGGCTGCCGTGTCCTATGCCGCGCAGGCTGGCTATCAGCATCGTGTCTGGGAAGTCATGCGGCAGCTTGAACAAGACAGCGCCAAGCTTTCGCGCACGTTTGATTTTAACAGGGTTTCTTACCGCGCGCCCAGAGAGACGGGATATATCCTCCCGCCCGTCGTGAGCCGTGCCACGGCTGCCATCAATGTGGATGAGAGCGGACAGTCTGCTGTGGCAGCCGATGAATTCTACCGCCTCGAGATACCAGGGCGCATCGTCACGATCATACCGACCTGGCGCGACTATCTCGTTATTCCGCTTGAGGAGGCGAGTGAGCCCGACGATGATATTCTGCCGCAAAATAGAGAAGAGAAGCAGGTGTTCAATCGCTTTGCCGCGGAGGGGTGGCAGGCCGGTGTTGAACAGGCCGATGAGGCATTGGGCTTAAATTTTGCAAGGTTGAAGCGCGACTATCTGGGCATGGTTGAGTACCGCAGGATGGTGCAGGCCGGGTTGGTGAAAGAGCTTGTCCTCGCGTCCAGCGAGCGCCGATCCGCTGGTGATGGGGACGAACTCTTCATCGGCGAACGTCGGGTGCAAATCGTCAGCTCAGCACGGTTTGTCCGGGATCCCAGCCAGTGGACGCCTTTGCAGAGGCGCTATGCGGTGACGAAATGATCGATCTCGACAGGATCGATCTCACCCCACCCGATCCCAACGAACCTGAAATCACAATCCTGAAGGATGAACCCAACCGCTTTGACAGCGATCTGTCGGCCTTTGATCATTTCCTTGTAGGGGCTGCGATGAAGGGGGCGTCTGACATCAACATTAGTGCTGACCTGCGGATGCGTGTGCAGTTGCACGGCGACCAGAGGCTGGCCACGAAACGCCGCCTGCTGATCACCGAAGTGCAGGCGATGCTGGCGCATCTGTGGTCTGCCAACGATGCGATGTCCTTGGTCAGCGCGGGACGGCCTTTAGACTTTTCCTATGAGAAAAAGATCGACCGCAAGCGCAGCCAACGGTTCCGGGTGAATGCGACTGGCGAACAGCGGTTTGGCGCCAATGGGGTACAGATCACACTACGGGCCCTGCCCGATACGACACCGACCTTGGACGAGGTTGGGCTGGAAGACGAATTGCGTGATCATCTGGAACCTGCGAGCGGCATTATTGTTGTCGCCGGCGCGACGGGCCACGGAAAGTCGACAACCATGGCTGCGATGACCAGATCTCATCTAGAGAACCGGGATCGATCTCGCAAGATTATCGATCTACAGGCCCCTATTGAATACACGTTCCGTGACATCAACACGGACGCAGCCGATGTCGCATCCTTCATCAGCCAGTCCGAGATCGGTGTCGGTCGCAACATCCCCACTTTTGCGGAAGGTGTCCGCGCCGCGATGCGCCGGGCCCCGGCCGTGATCAATGTCGGCGAAAGCCGTGACCGGGAAAGCATGGAGGCCTGTATAGAGGCCTGTCTGACCGGGCACTTGGTGAACACCACCACCCACGCAGGGTCTATTGCTGAAGCGTTGCGTCGTATGGCTTTCCTCTTCCCACCGGAAGAGCAAGAAGCGCGTTCTTTTGATCTGATGACGTCTCTCAACCTAATCATCTGGCAGAGACTGGTCAAAACGGCAGACGGTGAAGGCCGCGTCGCACTGCGTGAATATCTCGTGTTCGATCAAGATGTGCGGGATCGGTTCTTGAGTGTCCCGCCGCTGGAATGGGTCAATGTCGTGAAGCAGGTTTTCTCGGACAGTTGTTCCAATCCAAACCTGATCGCGCGGACCATGACGCAATCCGCAGAACGATTGGTTCAACGCAAAACCGTCAGAGCCGAGGACGTCTCAGGAATTTTACAGACCGGCATCGGATTCTTGGGACAGATCAAGCTGTGATCGGACGAAATAGTGTTCAAGACCCGTCTGACAGACAGACATTTCAAGGAGCTCAGACCCAAACAAAATAAGGTTTAAAAAAAGGAGAGACGAAATGAATAATTGGATAGGCGTTCTATCGATCTTGACGGTCGTCACCTTTACCGGTGTTGCGCACGCACAGACAGAAGCGGGGCTGTACAGAGGCGAGGTTCTCCGCACCTTTCAAGACACGGACAGATTGGTGGCCAAGTTGGACGCTATGGGCGAATACGTCAGCGATCTAGAGAGCATTCTGGCCGAAACGGACATGACAGCGCATCAGGCTCGACGTGCTGCGCTGTCGCTTGAGACCCGAGTTGAAGGGTTGCAGAGAGCCACGGCAGCCTTGTCGCTTTTTAAAGTCAGGGCCAAGAAGCAGTTGTTGGCGCTCAACGTTACGGAAATCGGCGATTGTCAGTCTCAACGGGACTATGGATTGGCGCTTCGGATGGCCAAGAATGCGCTCGGGAAGATTTTAGTTGATTTTGATGATCAGCAAGACAGCCTGGGGTCGGCTATTTTGATGATTTCAGAACAGCGAACCGCACTTTCAGAGTTGCATGCAACGAATGACCTGCAGACAGTCATTGGTTCGGCTGACCTTGCATATTTAGATGCGCAGAGATTGCTCGTTGCTGTAGTTATCCAAATATCGCAACAAAGACGCGTTGTTGAGATCGCATATGAACAACTCGGGAAAACACTCTCTACATTTCGATCTGGGCGGACACCTTGCGATGGCGAATACGTAAAACCCTAGGCTAATTCCTTTAAGGTCCGAGGCTCCTTAGGAAACGTGGATTGGCACCATCGAAGATGCTGCGAATGATGGACCGTTGATTGTTCTCAAATGTAATTTGTACCGACGGGCCCCTCACTTTCTCGTAATTGATCTCATCCCGTTCGTCGATGCCCAAGGATCCAACGCACTTTCCACCTCAGGACAATATGGACCGCTGCCGGTTCGCAGACTGGGAAAAACCATCCCCATCTAAAATTGGTGCAACGTCAAACTTGGAGAGTGATTGGCGTTTAATGCAAATATCGTTAGGTATGACGATACATTTCAAAAAACCAATCTAGCCAAATACGACTTTTCGTGGCATAATGGTGAATGCTCAGTTGGTTCAAACAGACGCGGCAGACGCACAGCAAGACTGGTTATCTCGTACATTTTGGTGGCCAGTGGCTGGCTGTTGGCCTAATGATCTATTTCTGGCGCGCCATTCTGCATCTACTGGGGTATTTGGAGGCGTTCGCCGGCGGTTGGCAACGCAGTCACTCTGAGCATTTCGGTCTCGTCGATGGTGTTGTCGCGATGGGTGGTCATCTCGTCTCTGAGCCAGCCTACTGTCTCCAGATTCTTTGCATCTACGGTGTTCTTCATTTGACCGTAAATCGGGAAGGCTATGGAGATCCGATGTATGTGCCATACAAGCCGAACCACGGCGGCATCGCAATTTTTGCGGCCATGACGCTCTTCCGCCGGTAGTTATTTATCCTTCGAGGCCTTGTTCCCGATCTGACGCTGCTGACGACCCCTGCTATTGGCCAACCCAATATTTCCCGCAGATCCCAGCACGCCTGCAGTCGCAGCGCCGCCTTGGTATGATCCTGCAACTCCGGCCGCTTTTGCAGTTGTTGCGGTACCTGCTCCCAGATCATCGCCGATCCCGTCGATCCATTTGAAGACACGTGCTGGAAAGACATTGATCAAGCTAAACGACCAATCGATGATGACGACGTAAAGGACACCGACAAAAACTGTCAGAACAGCCATGGTCAGGAAACTGGACAGTGCACCAAACGCACCGGGATCAGCCGCCATCTGTGAACTGAGTGCCGCAAAGAGCATCCCGTTCAGCGAAAACGCCGCGATCCTAAACAAAACCATCCCAAGCAAAAAACCGAAGACCATCAGCAGGGGCGTCAAGAACAACATCAGGAGCAAAGACCAGCCTTTGCGAGAGACGTTCGAGGAGATGCCGTGCCCGTCCATCGACAGCATGGCGACCGCCCAAAGGGGGGCAGCAAAGACCGCCTCTATCACGAGTAGCATGAACGCCAAGATAGCGATCAGCCAAATGACCGCAGGCAAATACGGTAAGATGAACCCGACGAAGATGGCAGCAAAGATTCCGATCTGGAACAGTCCACTTGTTAGTGACGCGAGCGTTGCGGGAATAGAACCCACCAAGGGGACCGCTGACGCCACGGCCAAGATACCAATCACGGCGATAGCAAAAGTCAGAAACGTTGATGCGTAGGCCATCAGCCCAATCATCGGGTCCACGGTGATCGTATCGGGAGAAAGTAACTGAATGCCGGCGAGCAAATTTGTTGGCGGCGGTAAGAAGTTTTCCGGTGATGATGCATCGTCGCCCGCATAGGCACGCTCGGTGATAAACTCGCGAAGACCGGCAATGGCCGCGGCTTCGTTCCACGCTGATACGCTCGCATTGTAACTCGACCCGATACTGGCCAAGATCTTCTGAGCGTCACGATCTGCGTTGCTTTGAAACCAGTATTGCTGCCCCAGTTCTGAAGCAATCGTGTTCTGTACGCCGCCGCTCAACGTGGTCGAGATCAGCGTACCGGGCGTTGCGGTCGGGAACATGCTCGCGACGGCGTTGGCGTCGCCTGATATTTTGCTGATCAGCATGTAGTAAGATCCCGCCATCATCCAGCCACCGGTTTTTAGATCCCCAGCAATGGCCGTTGGTGCTGATAGCGCCCCGGACCCGTCGCTGCCGATGGACTGGATTTGCTGGCTGATTGGCGTCCCACTCTCAGATTGAACCAGTGTCGACAGTGCGTTCGGGTTCACGATTGGATTTACGATCGCAGAGTGTTGCTGGCGCAGAACGCGCATCATGGTGCCAAGGTCAGGAATGTCACCGGTCTGTATCGGATCACGCGCGGAGATCTTCGCGACGACCGTCTCTGCAGAGCCGCGCATCTCGGTGCGTAGAATATCAATCAGGTTGCGCATGCTGGTGTTGATCGTGTCCATATTTGTCGATGGGCTGATACGTTTCAGTGCAGCTGTCGCGGGCGGTAATGTGACAGACCCACAAGCACTCGTAATGGTCGGGGTCGAATAGGTCAGGATCTGTGGTGTGTATCCATCAATCAGATCTGTGGCAGGCGCCGGTGCGAGATTGGACCAGATACCGCCGCTCACGAGCTGCAGGTCACCGCCTTTGGACACCTCAAAGTTATAAGCAGCGCGGCAGAACTCCATGCGCCAGAGTTGCTGCAGGAAACGGGCATCCGACCCGACATAGTCGGTGCCCACGATTGGCACCTCGTCGGAGACAATGAGATCTGCCGTCTGGTTCCAGAAGAAAGATCCCGCGGCGGTGCCTGCGCGGACCACATAGGAGACGCCATGCTGGATGCCGTTGTAGCCATTATCCAGCGGGATCAGCAGAGCGAATGCGGTCAGGATGCGGATCGGGACCCAGATCGTTGATTTTTGGCCGAGCACGATCCCTTCATGGGCGGAATCCAATGTCCCCTGGAAGATGTTGTAAAGCAGGAAGAGTGCGCCAACCGCGAGAAACAGGATGTTGAAAGACAACATCAGGAGCGAAATGACGGTGCGGTTGTTTGCGGCTGGACCTGGAAAAAGGTCGCCAAAGATCAGGTTGAAGAAGGTGTTTGAGCGGTCATCACCTGTGCCGTTGAAGATATCGGGAACACTGATTTCCTGAGCTAGTCCGACGTCGGCGCATGACAAAAGCAGAACGGAACTGAGTGCTAAGGTATTTGCAATTCTCATTGATCACGTTTCCGGTTTGGGATGATGATCTGCATGTTTCGAGGTAGGCGCGAGGTCATGTAGTCATAAAACCCACCGAACCGGCCTTGTTCTAAGATCCAGGCAAAGAAGTCCGCGCGAACCGCTCGGAACATCGAGAACACAAAGAGCGCGACAAGGCTGATAACGAAAATGCGGCTGATACCCAGAAAGATCAGGCCGACCGGAATCGCCAGTGCTGCGATCAATCCGGCATATTGGAAACAGCTTCGTTGCGTCCGCCAGCCGTCATATTGGCGATCCAGTTCGGTTTCACTCATTGATTGTGCCATTTCCTGAAAGCGTTTGATGCCACCGTCGTCGTAGCGTCCGGTCAGGCCCTTCGGATCAAGCGCCTTTGGGCGGACACGGTCCGCCAGATCACCAATGAAATCTGCTCCTAGTTTGCTCGCCTCGAAGGCTTTGTCGACACGGCCGCGGCGCGCGAAGAACCCGGCTGCGCGTCGCGCACTGCCTTTCTTGGGTCCGTCGTTTTTGTCACGCGCCATGTTTCAGCTCTCGTCTGTTAGTTGCCGAGCGGTGCGCCGCCGCCTGCACCCTCGGTCCCGTCAATTGTCGAGGCCAGACTTGCTGCTTCAACCGCTGCGACGCGGCGCTCGAGACCAAAGCGCATCCAGTTGACGTGGAGATCGAGCGCTTGGGTCAACAAGAGTTCCCGCATCACCGCATCGGGGGACATCTTCGCGATGGATTGATGCCAGTCGGGGTTGGCAAACCGAGAGTGCACGAAGACGTCCACCGATTGGAGCGAAGAGACTTTGTCACCAATAGCGTTTGGATAGGCTGGACCGGCCGCATCGCGCGCCCAACTCGCAAGCTCGGTCCCGCCGGTCGGCGTGGCCATGTCACCCAAATAAGTGAACACCGCATGAGAAGCGGAGCGGCGTGTGGCGTCGATCTGCCGCGATGCTATCCGTGCAAGACCTGCCGGTGTCTTCGCCTCTTCGGTCGTGACCGGTTTTGGCGGTAGTGGATCGATCATGTTGTTGATCATACGCGCATAGGCTTGGGCCACTTCTTGGTCCGATGTATCGAGTGTGAACGCTTCGGTTAGAAGCCGCACATCTGAAGTGGGGTCAGCGAAGCCTCCGACGTTTCGCAAATTGTCGCGATCAAGTTTGATCTCTTGGGCGAGTGCCAGGCCACCGGAGCGGACTGGTGCTCCGACCGCACCGTTCCCGTAGGACCGGTTACGTGACAGGTTTGCGATGTCGATGCCGCCAACGCCTTGGCTGGTCTGGCCGCCACCAAAGTTCACCACACCGGACAAATCAATACAGGCCGACGTGGCCGGATCATACCGGCCTCCTTCGGCAGCAGCGCGGATCTTCTGCCGCTCCAACAGGACGGCGTTTTGGTCGCGCCCTTCTGCGATACGCGTTGCAGCTTCCGTCTCGCGTTTGGAGTAGGCCGACAGCTGTGCCACACCTTTGAGGATATTATCGACGATGTAATTGCCGACCTCAGTCGTGTGGTTGTTGACGTTGATACGTGCTGTGCGGACGATGTTTTGAACACCGCCACAGGAGCAAGCCGCAAGTGCGAACTGCGGTGATGCGATCGTGAGCAGGCCTGCCGTGGCGATCGCTGACAGTGAACTCCCCACCGCTTTGCGACCAAGAAACGTCTTTGGATGCTTATTCACCATTTTCGGTTTCCTCGCTTTGTGTGTTGTTACCGTTGCCACGGATGATGTCGTTCACTTCATCGAGGTTGTTGCGAGAATCCGTCGAACCCTGGAGCTGGATGCCGGGATGGACAGTCGGCTCTGGTTTTCCTTGGGTCACCGATCCGGGAACCTGAAACGACGTGAACTGGGTCAGCAAGGCGAACGCGACCACCGTCAAAACCACCGCGAACGCGATCCATTTTCCGAGTGTCATTTTTCCAAAGATATTAGCCGCCATTGCCGCCTCCATAGATAAGATCATAAACCGCATCGAGATTGTTGGGAGAAACAGTCGTCCCATTGACCGTCACCCCCTGCCCCAACTGACCGCCGCCAGTGTTAAGATCCACACCTCCAATCGACGTCGTTGAGTTGCCGGTCAGGCCACCGATTGGCAGGAAGTTGAAATTCGGCAGCTGCAAGAGGCTGGTGATTTGGGCGGTAAGCTCGTTCATCCTACTTTCGGCGAAAGAACAGACCTGCCCCTGCGCCTGACTGACCGCCGCTTGGAAGATGCCCTGCAGGTTCGGCACCTGGATTGCGATGTCGAGATTGACGTCGAACAGATTGTCCAGACATCCAAGCGCTGCGATGGAATGGGGCCTCTTCAGCGCCTCCTCGCCGCGCAAAACTTCTGCCTCGATGCCCGACCTAATGGCATTTGTGAGGTTTAGCTTCACCGTGTCGGTGCAGCCCTGGCCGCCGGAAGGGAAGAGTTGCAAGATCTGATCATTGGCTTGCGCCTGCGCATGTGGCGCACCCATCAGGGCCATGCCGACGATCAGCGCTGTGCCCAGAATATATCGGGCGTCATGTCTTGTTTCTCTGGTCATTGATTGCCTCCAAGGTTGATCCGTTCACCCTGGAACGGCGGTGTTTCGCGAATGAGAATGGGTCTTTTGGCGCCAAAGCCCGGAAAGCCCTCGGTCTGCTCGAAGGCTCCGCCGGTGCCAACACCGCCCGCATAACTCGTGCCCGACGCAGCCCCGATCCGGTTCATCAGATGCGATTGCAGTTCTGCGTAGGAACCAAAGCCGTTTGCGGTGAGATATTCCGGCGGAAACACGGTTGGATCGAACCCGCTCTGAACCCAATTGTTCAAGGCACCCGCACCAAGGAAATGCGCCGCCGTCAATAGACCGCTTTCGGTGAAGGCGACTCCGTTGACGGTTTGTCCTGCCAAGCCCCGCGTTTGAGAAGACAGAGCGGACCAATTACGTGTTGTCAGCGTGTTGAACGCCTGGTCCTGCAAGGAATGACCCGCCGACGAATTCAGGAACCCACTGAGCGAGGAGACGCCCTGACCCGTCGCCTGTGAGGTCCATTCATAGTTGCTCCAGCTGCCGCGCGATCCTCCTGTGTGACGAACATAGCCGAGGCTTGCCAGCGTACCTGCCGTGATCTGGTAGGCTCCTGCCGCAGTGCCCCCTTGTGTGTTCAGCGCCCCATAATTGCCGCCAGACTCCTGTGTGCGGATCAGATCGGCATATTCGTCCGCAAGTGCCACTGCCGCCCAAAAGACAAGCGTGATGGCGAGATATCGGATGTATCTCCGACGGATCATTTGACGGTCCCCGCGACTACAACGGGTTGGATTGGGATCGTCTCCATGGGCGCACCGGTCGACGGCGAGATCACGGTCACACCACCGCGGCTCAACGTCTCGATCCCGCGAAACCCGTTCTCATCGCGTAAGGTCTTCGAAATGCCGATCACGCCTTCAAGCGCCTGGGTCATGCGGTAAGACTGGCCGAGATTGTTGATCAGGAAGACCGGGCATGTCGATTGACCACAAAAGTAGGGCGAGTGGACAACGATGATTTTCTCGCCGCCGGTGAGTATATCAACCTCATAGACAAGGACCTCTGGTGGCCCGAAGGACGTGGCCGTCGTCTCATCGATGTTGGCACCCAGTTCCTTACTCACGAGGGCCAACTCTTCCTCGTTGGCTTCGCGCTCGACCATGCCCTCTTGATTGGGTTGCGGCGCGTAGGCCTGCCCATTCCAGGTCCAGACACGGCCCTCTTCGATGATCGAGCGCATACCCGTCGGTGTCACGGCTGATAGCCCGAGCGCGTCTACGGCCGGTCTGCGGTAAATCTCCAGCCACTGTTCATTGTGAAACAGTGCGACGTTAAAACACTCGGTCTCGCAGTTTCGACTTTTGCCGATCTTCAGGAACATCTGTTCGGGATCATCGTTGGGTGCTTCCAGCCAGACCCGAACCGCCTTCACATAGGTAAAGTCCCGGCCATACATTCGTCGTGCGATGCTCAGTGCTTGCGGGTCGTTGCGCGCGAACGAAAGTTGCTGAACCGCGATGTCGCCGCCCGGCTGATTATTTTCTTCAGTGTCCTGTGCGAAAGCCGCGATTGCCCCAAGGGTGATCAGCAGCGCGCCTATGTAGATCGGCAGTGGTGAGCGCGTTCGTTTGTGCGGAGATTGACGTGAAAATTTCATTGGAAAGCCCCTTTCACAAGATCGTCGGCCATGCGGGAAATGACGTTCGAGCGCGCGGATTCGTCGATCATCTTGCCGGACGACATCAACCCTTCGAGCTCCGCCTCGATCTCTGCTTTTGCCGATCCGGCCGGGAACCGCCGTGCCAGGATGCGCCGCGCTTCAGCACTGCCAAGCCGCTCGTAAAGGTTCGCGCGCAGCGCTGTATCTTCGGCAGTCGTCGACAGTGCCCAGAGTTCGATCGGACCGAGCTGGTTATAGAAATGCTGGACATAGGTCTGGGATTTGAGTTTGAAGATCGCGACGATTGGCGCGCCTTCGCCCGGCTCAGGACCGGTCAACCGGCTGATGACGGGCTTCAAGCTGGCGGGCAGATCATATGTATCCATGACCGTGCGCACGCTCTCGGCCGTTGGCACGTTGCACAGGAATATGTTGGTCGCGAGTTCACGGATTGCATGGTCAAAATCCCCAATCAACTGGCTGGCAAGCGAGATCTGCACCCCCGCTTTACGACCCACCCTCACATCGGCGACGACCTGGTCTCTGATGCCGAGCCCACCGGTCAGATGATACTCATCGATACAGATGCGTTTGGGCATTTGTCGGTTGTTTTGGAACCGCAGCAAATGATGGGCGCGGACATCTTTTGGCAGATCGGACCCTTTGATCTCATCCTCATCAAGCCAGAAATCTGACGTCAGTGTCTGACGCGCCATCATATACATCACAGCGGTCTGTTTGCGGCCACGCGTGCCTGTTGCTTCCGTCACACCCGCAAGATCGAAGGCCACGATGCGCGCATTGGAGACATCAAAGCGGGTGGGGTTTGACAGGATGACATATTGCTTGATCGCTGCCGTGATCTGACGCTGGAAAGCCCCGACCATCGGTTCTTGCGTTGAGTGCACGCGCATTTCGATGAACGGCTCACGCACCGTCTCGGCATTAGAGATCGGGATCAGATCGCCGAGGATCGGCACGGCCAACCGCTGCGCGAGGGCTGCCGGGTGATGCTCGTTCTTTTCAAAGAGAAAGTCGACGATCTCCCACCAGCTGGTCTCTTCATCCACTTCGAAGTGATGCTTTTTAAGCGCGTCATCAACCTTGAGATCCATTGTTGGCGAATAGCGCTTTGGGCTGACCTCGTCTGAATAGGTGCGATAGGCCTCATCCACACAGGCTTCGGCCAATTGAGAGACGCCATCGTAAGGCGCGTCCGCATCTTCCGGCGTGCAGATCAGGGAAATCAGATTGACGAGGAACGAGCGCTCATGGGCAAAAGGTCTGCGGCAGCAAAGCTGCGTGTCGAACGGATTGACAGCGTCCCTGTCCACCATCTTTAGTCGGTGGAACATCGCCTCATGACGCCGGTTCGGCGGCAAGGCGTCTCGGATCAAGCTGATCAAACCAGATGATGACGGTCCGATATCAATGATGGCAATACGCGGGAGGATCGCCTGATTGTTGCCGCCCCTGCCCGATTGAGGAGACAGCGCGACACCGAGATTGATCGCGTTCATCAGCACCGATTTGCCCGAGCCGGGCGTGCCGACCATGATGTCGACGCTGGCATTCTGTTTTGACGATCCAGGTTGATATGGGAAAGGCTTACCGTCCGCGGTCCGGAAGATGATCGATCCGCGTTCCCACGGACAGGCGGGCCGTACGATTGGCGCCATAGCAAGGACATCCAGAAGATCGGCAGCACAGCTCTCGGCGGTCGAAGCGGTCGATAGGCCCAGAGCGGATGACATCACGCAATCGAGTGGATCGCCGACCACCGCATTGGTGTGGCAATTGCCCCAAGACTTGACCATTTCTTGGAGCGATGAAACATGGGCACGCAATTGGCCAACCTCGTCGGCTGGTGCCCAAGCCGCGAACGAGGCACGCCAGCGGATGACTGTGTTGCCGTCGCCATCCGTCTGACGTAGCCGCTCGAAGCTCTCTTTGATGCGCCCATTATGGGTTGGAGCTGTCCAGGCCAGCAACCGTGCCAGCTGTTCGCGAAACACCTGCCCAGCAAAGCCGCCGCTTTCCATCAGGATCGAACAGCGCCATGAAATTTTGGTGCCGTTGGCGATCACACGCCGGATCAGCTCATTGAACTGTACGACGATCTCGGGCGGCAGGACGATGTTGAAGCCGGAAAACACCGTGTTGCCGATACGCACGATCTTGCCGTCGATCACCTCGGCATGGTCGGTAAAGAGCTGCTCGGAAAGCTTTGGCCAGACGAGGTTGGAGATATCCTTGCGCTTGATGTTACGCCCCAAACTCGGCAATCGCGCCTTCAGATAGTCGCCCGGCAATGTCGCCCGCCACGGATGGTTGAGACCCAAGGTGTCCGGAGCCACGATCTTGCGGATGGCGTTCAGGGCCTCATAATTGTCCAGCAGGTCGAGGGCGATGCCGGCGGAGTTGAACTCGCGGCCAAGTGCCGTGACAAAGCTGTCATGGCGGATTGCCAGCCCTTCGAGCGCGGTGTCAGGAATTTGACCGAGTGAGATCGGTGGCGCGGCGTTCAATACCTTCGTGCGTTGCTTCAGGCTGGCATTCCGGTCTTCTGCTGTCAGCAGGGATGGCCTTGACCACAGCGCCAGATAACACCGCTCGCCATAGAGTTTGGATGGAAGCAGTTTGCGGCGCTCATCCAGCAGATCATGCAGGTCGAGCGCATTGTCGCGGGCAACACGGGCGCTGTCATCAATGATGGTTTCGACCTCGCGGGCACCAAGATCCGGCGAGTGCCCGAACCAGAACTGCAGTGCCAGGCCAGGTTTGGAGAAGAACGGCGACAGGCCCACCCGCAATTGATCGCAGGTCTCGGTGACATCCTCTTCTCCCGGCAAGGATCTGAAGCCGTCGAGCCGGAAGAGTGACATCATGGATCCGTCGTCAGCTACAAGCGCTGTCTTGCCGTGGGCAGTTTCCAGACGGCAATAACCGTCCAGAGAGGCTTTCAGCGCTCCCCGGCCCAGATGGGCTGCAGCTTGATGCCAGAATGCGACCATCGTTCCATACGCCCCTTAGTTCAACGACCGCAGAGGGGCGTCTACCGACGATTGGTTCGCACCGGTGCCGAAGATCGAGGCGACGCCGACATTCAGGAAGGTCGGGATCGCCACCATGCAGGCGGCGGCAACGCTAAGCATGAGAATGCGGCCGGTTTCGACCGAGGAGTCGTTGGTGTTGCGCGAGCGCTTGATCATCGCCATCACGGCCATGATCGCGAAGACCACGCCGAGCACGAAAGAGATGGTGCCGAGGATGTCGGCAGCCGGTCCGAGCTGGCTGGAGCGCATCTCGGTGAAGATGTCGCCGAAAGTCTGGGCGAATGCCTGCGTTGCCGCGAGCGTTCCGAAGATCAGAGATAGAACGGACTGCGTGATTACTGTTCGCCACGATTTGGGGCGTGGTGACAGTTTTTGAGATTGGGACTGTTTTGTAGGCATGAAGAGGTTCCTTATTTCAGCCGAAGAAGAGGTTTTCGAAGAGACCGACGGTGCGTGGCAGGTCGACCGCCATGATCCCGGCGATCATGTGGATGAAGCCTTTGCCCATCAGGCCTTGGGCGGGCATGTCCGCTGATTTGACGCAAAGAAAAAGTCCGCGTACGACCGCCAGCAGTCCGATGAACTGCGCGACTCGCACAAGCGCGATCAAGATGGCTTCGCCGGGCGCGCCTGATACGGGCGATAGCATTTCTGGCGCGTAGGCCATGATCTCGCTGGCGGCACTTGCCGTGGTGTTGCTCGCTCCGTAAAGCGATGCGATCCAGGCAGAGAGTGTCAGGTCGAGGGAGATGATTAACAGACCGAACACGATGTACGTCAGCGCCTGATAGTAACCGTGGCGTCTGTGATGGGCGTGGGACCGTTCTTCCGCCGTGACCAGCATCATACGGCTGCCGATCATGACGAGGATAATGCCCAGTACGAAACAGAGCGCTGCCACGAACGCCTGCGCCGGTGGCAGGATGTCTGTCACCCGCATGAAAAAGGCGGTCAGCTCGTCCATAGAAAATTGCCTTCATCATTCACCTGCCCCACCCTCAGTGTTCGGCTGGACATCGGTTTCGGCTTCGGAGATCAGCACAACGCGTTTTGGGGTGTCGTCCTGCGATGCCACGACAGACGTGACTTGAACGGGGCGTCCGGTGCTCTCGTCTGAAGCGGCGGCGTCGGCGGCGGCGGCAGGTGGCATCGCAGTTCCGATAAGGCTCGTGGTGGAATAAAGTTGCTGGATCGCGTTGGCATGTGCTGCATTCACGCGGCGTTGGTCCTGCCATCTGATGACCAGCTTAGGCAGAACACCCCCCTGCCCCGTCAGCAGCGCCAGTTCAGCGCGCATCTCAACGCCCAGTTCTGTGAGCAGCGCAACCTCGGTCTGCAACGCGTCGAGTTCCACAGGCTGCTCTGGTGCGACCGACGCGACAACTAGCGGGGCGATCTCGCGCTGAGTTTCCATCTCATTGACGGCAAACACACTGCCAATCCCAACCAGGGCCAAGATGGCAATAACGAGAGAAAGTTTGAAGAAGCTGTTGATGAACTCGGTGAGTGGCCTCTCGGGTCGTACCAGGAATATCGTGCTTCTGTTTTGCGTGTCGCGCGGGGATTGGAAACGTTCGGCGAAACTGTCCGCATGCGAAATCGGCATCACATTCAATGCTCTGTCCGACTCTGACATTTACGATCCTTCCGGATGAGGCGTTTGGGCAAGAACTGTTAGCTCGGGGTGTCTCGCAATTACGCTATGGCTATAAAAACTATATCGTTATATATAACGATATAGACATTACAGTAAAGCACTTTGATAAACCTCCCTCGGAAACAAGGACTTCCATGATGATCAATGTAGAAAAGAGAACAAATCACCCATCCTGTGGCCCGGCAAAAGTAATCCGCACTGGCGCTAGAAGCCGAGCGAAGACCGCTTTAACGTTGATCATGCTGATGGGAACCGCATCGATCAGCCACGCGCAGGACTATAGTTGGAAGGAGGGATTTGCCGGATGCACGGGTACGTCTCCATTCATCGAAACAATGATCACCACAGCAGATCCCGACGTTCGCCCGCTCATGAAAATTGGTGAGATGCAGGCTTGGGCGATTAAAGATGAGAATGGAAATCCTGCGACGGCACTGACAACGGAAGATGGCCTGACAATTGTTGGGCGCATCATTGGGCCGCAAGGCGAAGACATCACGGCAGCGTTGCTGGCAACCGTGCCAGATCCAAATGGGAAGCTGCCGATTGCCACTGCATCATTGGCCCACACGTCGAACACGGCAGTTACGTCGCAAGCGAACGCTACGACACCAGAACAACGACCCAAGATGCGATTAAGCCCCCACCAAATTTGCAAACCACGGCAGCTGCACCCTCAGAGGCTAAATCACCTGCCTTGACTCAATTGCAATCAAACATGCAGGCAGAAGCGCCAGCCCAGGCCGCTCCGCTCTCTAATACTACGACCGCGGACACACCAACGGAGACAATCGCCTCAGCGCCGATTACGGCGGTCGAGCAACCCTCAGCCCAAGTTCAGGAGGGGATCGACACCATCTTCAAACAGGCAGGAGAAGAACGGATCTGGTTTTCCGCTGGAACACCGAACCCCGGTGCTCCTGTCGTCTACATGTTAGCCGATCCAGAATGTCCGCACTGTCAGTGGACAATCGATCAAATGCTGGGGCCAATTACATCTGGATCAATCGACTTGCGGATCATTCCCGCGCCAATCACTGGCGTTCAAGGCTTCAACAGCTCCCTGTCGATCCTGCATTCTCAAGATATCCCGCAGACGTTCATGGCGCATATGACCTCGCAGACACGCGGGACGGCCGCCGTGGCACAGATGGATGCCAACCAGGCCGACAAGGCAGTCGTCCAAGGGATCGTGGATAACATCAATTGGATGCGCGCCAACAAGATGCCGGGTGTCCCGTTCTTTCTCTATGAAACCGATCAAGGGGCGCAGTTCGCCTTCTCAGAGCTTCCCACCAATATTCTGAGTGTCGCCAAAGCCGCAAGCCAGTGATGGGATGCGCTGATGCTGCCAGATAATGAACATCTTGGCGCTGCTGAATCCATCCTGCGGTCGGCACGCACCTTTGAGATATCCTACAAGGTTATGGCCAAGATCGCGCTCGGTCTTGGTCTCTCTACAACCGTGCTGGCGGCATCCACCGCCTATCTCGCCGTCAACCGTCCCGAGCCGCGCTACTTTGCGACCACGACAGATGGCCAGCTTTTACCGCTTGTGCCTCTCGACAAGCCGCATCAATCAGCCGCTGAGGTGAGTAACTTCGCGGTCAAAGCAGTGACCTCCTCTCTGACCTATGACTTTGCGAACTACCGTGCCGACTTTAACAACGCGATGCAGTATTTCACCAAGCCGACCGGCTGGAACCAGTTCGTAGATGCCGTGCAGAAAAGTCAGATGCTCGATCTGGTGCAGACCCGCCGTCTCAACACGACGGCTGTCGCCAATAATGCAGTTATCGTTCGTGAGGGCATCAATGATCGCGGGGTCTACGAATGGATCGTGCAGATTCCACTGCGCGTGACCTACCAATCAGCTTCCGAGGTGACAGGTCAGAACTTCATGATCACCGTCAATATCGAACGGCTGCAAACCTATGAATCCCCTTATGCGATGGCAATCTCCCGCTTTATCGCCGCTCCCGGAGGTGCCTGATGCGACCTACATATAAATCTTTGAAGCGGCTTTGCCAATCGACGAGCCTTGGAGGCGCCCTTTTGCTTGGCTCGATGACGACACCGATCCAAGCACAACAGGTGCTCAGAGATGCCGATGGCAATGAGACCGTGCCGCCTGGAACTGAAGTTCAGACCCCCCTACCCCAGATCACAAGCCGCCCGGCAGCGACATTGCCGGGTGCCGACAATGGGACGACTGTTGTCACCATTGAGAATGGTGTAGAACAAGCTCCCGGTCAGCAGACATCGCCCACTGGCGCAGAGCCGCTCACACAGAACGAGATCAATCAGCGTCTCCAATCAAACCAACAACAGCAAACGACGCGACCGGGTGATTTCCCAATCGTGGGTGCCACAGAGCTGCTGCAAAGCTTGGATGATCTCGATCGTCCCCTGACGCCCGAAGAGATCACGGCCTATGGTGTGGCGCTTCAAAGCCAGTTCCCGATGACGCCCGAAATGATCCAGGACTATCGCCGCCGCGTTGATGAGAGCCAGAAGGCGGCTGCAACACCTCCGTCAGGTCAGTTCCCGCATGCTATTTCGGACACAAAGCGGCTCACCCTCGATTCTGCACAGGAGCCAGAGGTCCTGTTGACTGGTCCGGACACAGTGAGCGTCATGGCGTTCTACGACCAGACAGGTGCTGCATGGCCCGTCGCGTCTTATGTGATCGGCAAACCGAATAGCTTTCAGGTCTATGCAATGCAGGAAGGCTCTAACCAATTGGCGGTCACGCCGCTGGTCCCGCACGGGTTTTCCAACATCGTGGTGTCCCTCGTGGGTGAGAGCCGGCCGCTGGTCTTTGAAGTGCGCACGAACTCACTCAACACACACTATCGCCGCGACTTCACGGTGCATGGGTTGGGGCCAAATGCGGCTTCAAGGCCTCTCCAGACCCGTCAGAGCGAACCGGTCGCGCGGGCCTCCGACGATGTGATGATGGCGTTTGCGACGGGCGCGGATATTCCGGGCAATGCCGTGCGCCTGTCCACTGACAATGGAGCCGTTAAGGCATGGAGCTATGACGGCGCAATCTATCTGCAATCGGCAGATGCGATCATCTCGCCGCCTGCGTCCCGCATTTTAACCGGCCCGGGTCAAGTCAAAGCCTATCGGATCAGACCCACATCTGTGGCGCTGATCTCGTCGAATGGGCGCGTTTCGAAAGTGAGGATTTCCCAATGACTGATTCAAAAAAGCCGAATGAAAACAAAGATGAAGCAGAGACTAGCGCTGCGGTGAACCGAGCTGGAACCGCTGATCGAGCCGATGCAAGACGCGTCACGCGTAGACGCAAGAGTGGGCTTTTGTCGTTCAGAAACATTGCCTTACTCACCGTGTTGGTTGTTGGAGGAGCTGTTGGCTTCGAGGTTTGGAAGAACCCAGACCTCATTGGCCCAAGCCGCGTTGCGGGCACGCCGAACGTGGATGATACGCCAGCTGGAGATCAGCTGCGCACGTCAGAGCGCTATCAGGATAATCTGCG
Source organism: Sulfitobacter sp. M13 (assembly GCF_053474885.1). Lineage (NCBI taxonomy): Bacteria > Pseudomonadati > Pseudomonadota > Alphaproteobacteria > Rhodobacterales > Roseobacteraceae > Sulfitobacter > Sulfitobacter sp. M13. The sequence continues at coordinate 100,382 of NZ_JBRKBN010000004.1, forward strand.
GCAACAAAACGAGGACGGTGCGCAAACCGCGCAAGACACTGATACCTCATTTATTGCGACACCCGATGAACCCCTGCGGCAGATTGATGAGAAACCACCTGCTATTACACCGAACCCGAACCGCCCCCTGCCCCCGGCAAACGCGCCTGTTGAAACTCAGCAGCCCAGGACCGTGGTCATTGACCGCCAACAGCCCGTGCGACAGCAGGCCCAGCCGATCCCAAACCAGCCTCAAGCACCCGACTACGCCCGTATCAACCAGCTCGCCCAATTGATGGCGACGCAGCAGCAAGGACTGCTTGGCGCATGGACTGCCCAGCCCTCAGCCGTGACCGTCGTAGTTGAAGAAGACCTTGTGCCCGTGGAAGACGTCGATGTGGCGGGTCAAACGAGCGAGGGTACTATTCGACAATCCAGCACCCCTGCCCTCTCAGAGCCTCTTATCCGTGCGGGCGATGTTGTACTCGCCACGACCATCATTACCAATGACAGCGACACACCGGGACCGGTGGTTGCACAAATTCGGAAAGGTCCGCTGACAGGCGCGCGTTTGATTGGTGGTTTCGAACCAAATCAGAACAACACCCATCTTATGGTCCAGTTTGAGTCTGCGGTGCTTGAGGACGGAACCGAGATCCCGATATCTGCCTATGCGGTTGATGCCCGTCAGAAGTCACTCGCCGTGCGAACGGATCTGGACCGTCGTTTGTTCGCACGATATGCGCCGCGCGTCGCTGCGGCTTTTGTATCAGGTGTGGGTGACGCCCTGTCGGACCCAGGGACATCGCTCATCGATCTCGGCGGTGTCACAGGTGTCACACGCCCGGCGGCCACTATCGAACAGGGGCTGTACAAGGGATTGGCAGAAGTTGGTAACGATCTGGCCGGAGAGTTTGTGCGGAGTGCACCCAACGGTCCGCTGATCACTCTGAGATCGCGTCAGATCATTGGCGTCCTGTTCACCAGCAATGTTGTGTGGCCGGACAGATGAGGGTGATGGAGCGAGGCAATGGCTGAAGACAGATACAACATCTATCGCTCAACGGTGCATTGGCGCTATGCGATGGCGCGGCCGCATTTGATGTTTTTCGATGCGCGGCTGATCTTCTTCATCATCTTGTTCGTCTTCCACATTCGGTGGTGGACGTTTGCGGCGCTGGTGTTTGCCATCGCGGGGTTCACGAGTGCGAACCACTTCAACTACTCGCTTGAGAACGTCTTGCGTTTATTTAGATCGAAACTCGTAGGACCGTTCCGCTCAGCTGTGGCGTATACGCGGCTTCGGCCAATGATAGATTATGGATCTGATGCGCTTAGAAGAGATGTGAGTTAGATATGTTTCTAAAGGAATACCCCAATAGCGCTATCGCAAATTTGAGATTCTTGCACGCGTGCAAGAGTTCGATAGCGCCGATTTGGCGTGCTCCAGTTCTATCGTTTGCCGGACCGTTTCGGCAGGTGTCATTGCCGTCTGATTTGAAGGGCGTGGAATAGTGCTTGGTGTCCTTCTGGAGGCGATATCATATCAGCGCCACCGCCCATCTTGCACGCGTGCAAGATGGGCGGTGGCGCCGTATACTAGCCCGAAACGTGCGCGAAAGTCTGATGTGCGTACGGTATCTATACAAAACATCAAAAAACGTGCTAGTTCATGTGTGAACCGAATCCACAAGAGAATCGGAAAAGCGGAATGCGACATGAGCGGTAATCTAGAACAGTTTTTGCAAGAGCTCTCCAGAGGGCTCGATAAGACCATGGTGTCTGTCAACAAAGAGCTCACGATGCGAGATCGCATTAAGCGTTCTTGGTCAATGCGCCAGTGCGCGCGGTTTCTCAATGTTAGTCATCAGCACCTCACAAAACTGGCGAAAGATCATGATGACTTTCCGGCAGGGCAGTACGTAGGTAGAGAGCGCGTCTTCACTCTTAAGGAGCTGATGCACATCCGCGCGCTATTGGCAGGTACGGGAAAACGTCCATACGAGTATCTCGCATGGCGCAAGCCCGAAGATCCTCTGCCGGTTATCTCTTTTGCCAGCCAAAAAGGTGGCACCGCGAAGTCACTATCAGCTGCGCACTTCGCACAATATCTCAGCCTGCACTACGGCATGCGCGTGGGTATCATGGATGCAGACCCCCAAAGTACAATCACACTGTATTTTGTTGGTGGCGAAGAGATGCCGACCATGCCGGATGAGAACACGCCTACTATGGTGGATTTTGCGGGTCTGTTTCAAACAACCGAAGACCTTCCCTTCACTGACTACGATGCACCGACGTTGGATACTTTCTTCAAGAAGACTTCGTGGCCTGGCATACGGTTGTTGCCTGCTCACGGTGAAACGTCTGAGGGCGAAATCCAGATCGCAAGAATTCTGCGGGCAGATATCCCGGGTAAACGGTTCTATCGTTTTCTGAAGGACGCAATTGATCGATGGCGTGATGGGCACGTCCCGGTCACTAAACCCAGCGAGCTATTGAGTGATGGGAAAGTAGATAAATCAAAGCTCGATGCAGCTCTGGTCGAGACGTTTGATTGCATCATCATTGACTATCAGCCTGCTCTTACTCTTTTCCAGCTCAACAACGTCATAGCTTCTTCTTCACTCATCATTCCTCAGACGATGAAGGGGTTCGACATCGCAACTCTTTCAACATTTGTCACGGGACTGCTGACTATGTTGCGTCACATTTTTGCGAATGAGCGGCTGGATATCGGCGCAGGTGCAAATATGTTGCTGCCAACCATAGTCCAACGAACAAATGAGCAGGATTTAAAGCAGGTAAGCAACCTGCTGGAAAACTGTCCGGACGAAGTGCTTCCCGTATTCTATTTGCGTTCAGATGCGATCTCTAACGCCTCTGACGTCTACCAGTCAGTTTATGAGTACGAGCCAGATACGCCTGGCAAGAAGAAAGGCATCAATCGTTTTATCGACAACGCTGATGCTGTGAACGATGCGATTGTCTCACGTCTGTGGCCCGGATTGGAAAGAGGTTATGCAGACGCCTGGATGGAAGATTTCTATGACTTTGGGGAGGATGCAGAATGAAGCGTTCGATCAGTAGCTCTGTTTTACGCAAGAAATCAGCTGAGACCGCTGACGCTCCACCCAAACCCAAAGACGTAGTAAGTGAGCCCGTTCAGGATGCAAGGGCCGCTGCACCTGAGCCCTCCACAGGTCTGAAACCTAGGATGGGCGGCTCAGGCAGCGCTTGGAAAGCGGGAGCCCTTAGTGACGCTCAAGTCCTTCTGAATGAGAAGCGTGCGGAGATCGTAGGACATATTCTACAAGGAAAGCATGAGCTGGAACTTGATCCTACCCAAATCAAAGATGAGATTGGAACGGATAGACGAGATGATTGGATTGATCAGGATGCTTTCAACTCCCTACTCGAAAGCATTGAACAAAATGGCCAAGACACACCGATTCAGGTCTGGCCGGTTGATCCGAGCTGGCAGCCCGATCCGCTAGATCTAGAGAACTGTGCTGGCGTTCCATTTTTTCTAATTACCGGTCGTAGACGGCATGCCATTGCTCAGAAGCTCGGTCGACCTGTCAGGGCCATTTTGGCGTCGCCGGAGAAGAGAGGGGTTTCAGACGATCAGTTTGAGATGCTGTTCATGCGCTTCAGAGAAAATGAAGAGCGCGAAAACCTCGGTGCTTTCGAGCGTCTTCTATCAGTTGGCCAGATGTTTGATCGCTATGAAACTTCCAACCCTGACAAGAAGGTAACTGCTGTTAGTTTTGCGAACATCATCGGTGTGCACGAAAGCCACGTTTCGAGGGGGAAGGCCGTGTTGAAGGCACGCGATGAGATCTTGCACGCGTGCAAGAATGTCTATGCGCTTAGCCATCGAGAGCTCGAGAAAGTTGTTGCTGATCTGGTAAAGGGTCCGGTTAAGGCGGCTAAAGGTACGGCCAAAACGAAGAAGTTAACAATCATACGCAAATTCGGGCGAGAGAAGCTTTCTGTTTCATCACAAGGTGGAAAGCTATCGGTCAGCGCTGCGGGAATAGATTTGGATAAGCAGAGCCTAGAGGGCTTAGGCGACATGATCGCAGCTTATCTACATGAACATGGGTCGAAGAAATGAAGCGCTCACCTGCAACGACAGGGAAGGGCGCTCGACCCCAATTGAGGCAAAGAGCAGAGAGGGACGTCACGTGATCTAACGGCAAAAGAAAAGCCCCCAAACCTCGCGGCCTGAGAGCTGATCTAATTTCTGTTGCAAGACTTAGATAACTCTCCCGCGAATCGAAGTCAACGAAACAACACCGATTTGGTGAACGGGATTCTTTTGCCTTCATTCAACTTATGGAGGTTTGAAACACTCATGACACATACAGGTTGGCGCAAGCCGACACCGGGCCTTGTGGTCGCTGAAAAGCACGCACAAGCTGGTGAACAGTTATCTATACCCAAGACACAGGCAATCGTTGCAGCTAAGAAGGTTGCGGCTGCGATCGGACTCAAGTCCCAAGATCTGTTGCTTCTGGATACGTTTGGCGCTGTTACGCAGCCAAAGGACTGGGAGCAGGGTAGGCGGCCCATTGTCTGGCCGTCCAACAACTTTCTGATGGAACAGACAGGCTTTTCCTTGACGACGCTGCGTGTACACGTCCGTCGCTTGTGTGAAGCCGGTATCATCTGGATCAAAGACAGCCCCAACGGGAAGCGATATGGTGCCCGTGATCAGGATGGATACATCGTTGAGGCCTATGGCTTCGATCTGGCACCTCTGGCGGCACGTGCAGAAGAGTTTGAGGCACTACATGCCCAGCTCCAGAAACAACGGCAATTCTGCAAGTCCTTGCGCAATTCAATTACCATCACACGGCGTGTGATCCGTGCAAAGATCGAGAAGGCGCTAGAGAGCGGCTTGAGAGGCCCGTGGCGTGACCTACAGGATGAGTTCGGCACATTGCTTGAGCAGCTTCCTAAGCGCACGACAGGCCCTGAGAAGCTACTTGACTTGGTCGACTGGTTCAAAGCCCTTCAGCAGCGCGTAGAAGAGACCTTTGAGGAAGCTTTCGACTGGCCAGATCAATCCGACGCAGACTCTTCTGTTGATAAGGCAGTAGGATTAGATCCTAGAGTGATCTCTCTTTATTCAAATACTAAACCCACGGGTGCTGAAAACGGTACCCACATACTAACTACAAACCAACCTAATCCTGTAATTAGTAATCGCTTTGAAACAAAGCACGCGGCGAGCGTTTTGCCAGAAAACCCACCCAAGGGGCAGGTTGAAAGACCTGAAGAAGTGGATCTGGAGGGCGAGTGGAATACCCAGACCAGAAAGCGACGGTCTGACATTGACGTGCCAATGCTAATGGCCACCTGCCCGGAGTTTGGTGAGATGGCCCGTGGTCTGGAAGGATATATTCGTGATTGGAACGGGGTTCACAGAGCCGCTGCGAGGATCAGACCGATGGTTGGGATTTCCGAACACGCCTGGAATGTGGCTCAAAAGGCCCTTGGACCGGAAGTTGCTGCCGCGGCGGTCGCATTGATTTACGACAAGCACTCCGCTGGAGAGGTTTCCTCGCCAGGCGGCTATCTCAGGGGCATGGTCCAGAAGGCGCAGACGGGCGAATTGCATCTCGATCGGAGCTTCTATGGTAGATTGAGCGAGCGGGCACTCTAGCGATACGCGTCGTGCGTCAAGTGACGCTTGACATATTACCAATTCTTCTGTAGGTACGGATATGAAAATTGAGAGTATTGGCCACAAAGGGCTTCGCCGGTTCTTCGAAATAGGAAACCCAAAAGGTCTGGTGGGCGACACGGGCAGGCTCCGCAAAATGCTGGCGTTCATCGATGCCGCAGCGGATTTGGAAGAGTTAGCGGCGCCGCCCAATTACGGCCTTCATCAGCTGACTGGAGATCGAAAAGGCACTTGGTCGATGACCGTGACGAAAAACTGGCGGCTGACGTTTCAGATAAATGAAGATGGCGCGCTGATAGATATGGAACTGGAGGACTATCATGGCTCTTAAGATGCATCCGTCTTTGACGGTTCATGTTGGCGATTGGCTCAAGACGGAGATCGTCGAGCCTGCGTCCATCAGCGTAAAGGATCTGGCCGATCATTTTGGCGTATCGCGTCAGGCCCTCAGCACTTTGCTCAATGGCAATGCTGGATTATCGGCGGAGATGGCGATCCGCTTCGAGAAAGCCTTTGGCGTCAGAGCCGACACGCTTTTGCGCATGCAGACAAGCTTTGAGCTGGCGCAGGCGCGGCAGCATGAGGACAACATCAAGGTCCAAAAGCTGCAGAACGTCGCCTGATAGGGCAGGGGAGGTCCTACAGTCCCGCCGCCTTAGTCAAATTGACCCGGAACCGGTCGCGACGACGTTGGTATTTGCGGGTCATTTCTGCTGAGGCATGGCCAAGGTGTTTCTGAACGTAGCGTTCGTCAACCTCGGCACTAGACGCGAGACCAGCCCGCAGGCTGTGACCAGAGAACAGTTGCAAGCGTTCTTTTTCAGGCAAGTCACTGCGGATGCCAGCGTCGAGAACAGTCTGCTTGATCAGACGTGCGACGTGTTTGTCACTGAGCCGCGCCTCCAGAGCCTTCGTGCCATCACGGGACGTGCGGACGAACAAAGGTCCAAAATCGATCTTGGCGAAATGCAGCCATTGCTCAATTGCATGCACAGGGCAGGTTTGAACGGTGGAACCGCGGCCAATCTCGACCTCGCGCCAGCCGGTCTTGGCGTTGAGCGTCAGAAGCGCGCCCTGGTCAAGAATATCAACCCATCCGCCCGCGTCCGGTGTGTCGTCCTTGCCGTGATCGAGGCTGACAATCTCGGACCGCCTGAGACCGCCCGCATATCCCAGTAGCAGGATTGCCCGATCCCGCAGCCCACGCAGGTCGTAGGGCAGGGTGGCGACCATAGCCAGAATGTCATCGCGTAGGATGGCTTCTTTCTGCACCGGCGGGCGGGCATGTTTGCGTTTGATCCCGGCTAGTACGGTTGCAATATGGCGATTCTTGCGATCCAGCGTAAACCCGCGCTGCTGGTACTGCCATGCAAGGCCAGAGAGGCGGCGCTCGATCGTACTCACGGACAGGGGTCGGGACGCCGACTGCGATGGGGTCTTGGTATCCGGTGTCGCGCAGTTGGCAATGTAGAGGCCGACCAGTTCCGGAGACGGGGGCAGGGGGTCGGCACCACGTCTGCGGCACCAGCTGGAGAAATGTGCCCAGTCCTTCTTATAGGCCTTGTTGGTGTTCTCGGACGTCGCTTGGCGGGCGTAATCCCGCGCGGTATAAACAAGGCGATCAAGCGCGCCTGAACCTGCGACATGTGCGGGCAGGGCGATGCCATCGCTTTTCTCTTGATCTATCTCGTCGTCCTGAGCATTATTAAATACACCAGAGTTTGATGAAGTGTGTTTCTCGTCCTCTGAGGCCATTTTCCTGAAAATCCACCGAGTAAATGAGACTATTCCGCAGTATACATTTCTACGTCCGATAAGGCAACATTATTGGACATAGAAACGATGTGCATGCTGCGGCGGTTATATCGCTATTCACTGGAGTTAAGCGCCGCATGGGTTTAGGCTTTCGGGATGAACACAGCCGCTAAACTCATTCTGAGCGATACCAAGACCATACAGCTTCTACCCCGCTGGATCACTCTCCGGCCGGACGAAACCCCTGAAACTGTTGCGTTTTTATCGGGCGCGGCACTGGCCACCCTAGATGTGGTGTTGCGCGATCCGGGAACCACATTTCCCGGTGCGTTATTGCGGGATCGATTGGCGCTAGATGCGGCAGTTGCTTGTTTAAAGTTGGAAGGGCGCAATGCAACAGCGTCGGATATCCGCGATGCGGTGTGTCTGGCACGGGCAGGGGATGCCTTGGGACCTGCGGGGGACATGTTTGTGGCGTGGCGCAGGTTGGCGCAGGTGAATTTGGCCGCCGGTGGGTGGAAAGACCGTGTTAGGAAGGTGTTGCCTGCAGCAGTTGCAGAAGCGTTGCCGGATTTTGGCGCAGCTGCAGGAACACCGGTTGCACGGGCTAGCCAGATTCTGTCGAACACGCTGCGACAGTTTCCACGCGAGGAAGCGGCGGCATTGATGGTGGCGGATCTTACGCTGGCCCGCGCGCTTGGGTGGGATCGGCCTGTGCCGCTGTTAGCGACCCATATGGCCCGTAGGGATATCCGTGCGATTGCGGATGGGGAGGACGATGTGTTGCCTCGTGTTCATCGCGCCATTCTTGCGGCTTGCGATGGGGTGATCCGTAAAGCGGCGGATTTGGATCGCCGCGCCGCCAGGTTGCGGATGATAGCGCCGAAACTGCGGGCGAAAGGATCGGACGAAGCACTGTCCTTGTTTCTGAGCCATGACGCGGTGTCGCCATCGGGGATGTTAAGCCCGGTGATACAAGGCACGTCGTTCCCGATGACCGACCGCGCGGCGCGGCGGTTGTGTGATCGGCTGGTGGGGTTGGGCGTTGTGCGTGAACTCACTGGGCGCGCGACGTTCCGGTTGTACGGGGTGTGAACATGGTAAAGGAAAAGCCTCCACTCGACATTGAATTGGAAGACTTGCCGCCAGAGTTGCGCTGGCGCGAATGGATGGGGCGCATCGAGGCGGTGATTTTTGCCAGTGCGGCACCGGTGCCACGCGCGGATCTGGCGCGTGTTGTCGGGCAGGGGGCTTCGGTTGATATATTGATCGAGGATATCCAAGCGGAACTGGCTGGTCGTCCTTATGAGTTGGTTGCCGTTGCTGATGGCTGGCTGATGCGGACGCGGGTGCGATTTGCCGACGCGATCCGGACGGCGGCGGATGTGAATGAACAGCTGGTAGACTTGAACGAATTTGAGGTCGCAGTGCTGGCCGCCATCGCCTATCACCAGCCGCTGACGCGCGACGGGTTGAAGGACATCTTCGGCAAGGACATCAGCCGCGATTTAATCGGGCGGCTGAGCGCGCAAAGGTTGATCACCACCGGACCGCGCAGCCCAAGGGCGGGGGCGCCCTATACCTATGTGACGACGTCGCAGTTCTTGCTGGTCTTCGGGATGGCAAGCCTCCGCGATTTGCCCGATCGCGACGAGCTAGAGGATGCTGGCTTGGCAAGTTGACACACAAAAGCCCATATAGTATGCAAATGGTGAGGTGCGTAATGAGCAAATGGTGGAGGTTCTAATAGACAAATGGTGGGCTCTCTAATAAGCAACCAGTGGTAAGTTGCCAGACCTCTCACAAAGTCTGCTTTCCGCAAGGCTCGAAAGGGAAACACCGGTCCATGAGTGATACAGAAGACTATCTGCCAAGACACCTCATTCCAGAGCTTGAAGACGCAATCGCATCAGCACGTGTGGTTAACCTCATTGGCCCGAGGCAGGTTGGCAAGACAACACTTGTAAGAGACTTGTTTGGCAATGGCCGTTTTATCACTTTGGATGACGCAGCAGTCTTGGCCGCCATTGAATCGGACCCAGAAGGGCAGCTCACCAGTCTGATGGAAGACTTAAACCACGCACCGCTTATCATTGATGAGGCTCAGCGGTCTAAAAAGCTGGCTCTGGCAATTAAGAGGGTGGTCGATACCAATCGGCGCAAGGGGCAATTTGTACTTACCGGATCCTCCAACGTATTTACGACCACTGACGTAGCTGACTCGCTTGCGGGCAGGATGCGCACACTTAAGCTCTGGCCCTTGTCCGTTGCCGAAGTCAAAAGAGCACCTCTCAGCCGCCTAATGGACTGGGCGATGCAAAAAGACCCGAAGCTAGGACAAGTGGCCAATCCAGAACCAATCAGCCGAAGTGATTACATTGATCTCATTCTGGAAGGCGGCTTTCCGGAAACCAGAACGCTGCCAGTCAGATCCCGTCAACGGCAGTATCGCGACTATATCGACGCGGTGGTTGAGCGTGATGTGGCAGATATCACGCCGGTCCGAAAGCCAGATGCCCTGCGTATCCTGATAGACCAGATGGCGGCGCGGTCGGCTCAAGAAATCAATGCGTCCGAACTTGCCAAACTGACCAAACTGCAACGCGTTACAGTCGAACAATATTTGGATATCCTGATACGCTTATCGATGCTCACCAAGCTGGGTGCCTGGACATCGGGCGAGGGCAAGCGGGAAATCAAGAACCCAAAATATCACTTCGCAGATTCAGGCATAGCCTGTGCCTTGCGCCGTTTCACTAAAGATACCTTCACCATCGACAACAATCCGCAAGCCCTCGGCGGTCTGCTTGAGAGTTTCGTTTTAAACGAGATCCAGCGAGCTATCCCAATGCAGGCCGCTGACTACCGGCTCTATCACTGGCGCAGTGCAGACCAGCGGGAGATTGACATCTTGGTCGACGGGGGCAGCCATCTTGTCTGCGTTGAGATCAAAGCTTCTGCATCAATCAGCGGTGATGACTTCAAACACCTCAAATGGTTCTCAAAAGACGGACCCGGTCGTAGTCGGGCATGTACCGGCATCGTGTTTTATTTAGGTCAGGAAAAACTCACCTTTGGTGACAGAAATTTTGCACTCCCCGTGAGCGCTCTGTGGAGTGACATCAATGTTTAAGCCTTTGCATCAAGCCTCCTTGGACCTGCCTTGGACTGCGCTCATCGTGACGCGGACCGAGAGCGTAGTTATTGAAAATCGCAGAGATTTGCGCTTCTACTTAAGCGATAGTGATTGCATCAAATATCCTTCAACCTAATGTAATTCGTAAGAGGGCTTTGTTAATGTCATCAATTCTAAAGTTATTTCGAGTTACCTTTTTCTACGCGCTTTATTTTTTGATGTGCATGGTCGTCGTAACCTTCGCGTTGCAAGGCTGGCCTGTTGGCGGACAGATGCTTTTTGCGTTTGGGGTGCCGATCTTTTTGGTCTGGTGGCAAGAGCGCAGAAGAGCACGCAAAGCGCTCAGCAGGTTGGATACGGTTGAAGAAAAAAAGCTGCGTGACGATTCATCCAGCACCGCGCCGCGTCTTTCTGATGAAAAAAACGTCCGCAAACCTCCGGTGAGTTCTGAGAAGCAAGTCGCCGTTCCGTCACTGCCGCCCAAACCACCAAAACAGAATTACGCTGAAATTGTGCGTGCTGGCCAGACTGCGGCACCAGCGCTATCCGCAATAGCCAAGCGGTACGAGAACGCGCGGCCAACAGCACACAAGCCGCAAACGAATTCTCGTAAAAGTGGCTGGATTCCTGCAACAGAGACAACGACCGTTGCTGGGCGAAATATTGGTGGAATGGTTTATGTCGGCACGCCGCCTTTGCTCAATCATCACGGCTATCGTGACAAATGCAGGGCCTACATTGACCCGTCACTTTCTGTCGCAAGGACAGGGGACGACAGGGCAGGGGAGGGTATGTCGTACTGGCCCGGATACTCTGATATTTCAGCGCGAAGCAGGGCGACCTATCTTGAATGGTTGGCAAGTGGCCGTTCTGACCCATCCTATGATCCGGGCTACATGTTCTTGTACTTCTACGGGCTGGAGCGGCGGCTTTTTATCGATCAATCCGATGCAGATGCAAAGGACATCGCTGCCGAAGTTCGTAGGCTTATTTCCATTTATCCTGAAAACCATTCGGTCAAAAGATACCTTGGCGAGTTTCTTGATATTGTAACGCTCAAAGAAGCCGAGTTTGAAGCGTTGGAACCGATTTTTGAGCATAGCGGATGGGAACTGCCTTTTGTACTTCGGTATGTCATTGGGGCACGTATTGCCCATGGTCAGACCCTCAGCGCGGATTGGATATTGAGTTGGTTGATTTGCCATCCAGAAAGCAATTTGCGCACGCCCGCTACGCGCTGCCGCGAAGAATTTCATGGTTTGTTCAAAATCAGGTTTGACAAACGTTTTCCTGATGGGCTGAAAGTTACCAAGCCACGCAAACACCTCAAAGCAACGTATCGCGCAGCCTCAAGCGAGTTTGAGGGAACGCTTAGCCCCATGGCGAACGGCAAACCCGTTCCTGATATCTCCGGATTGCGAAAGCCGGTCGAGATTGCGCAGGAAGTTGCAGATGAAGTCATAAACGACCTTGATAAGCTGAGCCGCTATCTTGGTCGGAACCCCGAGGGCAGGGGAAGCATCGAAGCGCACGCCCTTTTGCCACTAGATCTGTGGAACCTGTTCCCGTCGACACAAATGGAAGCGCTGAAAGAGTGGGCGAGGGGGATCATGCAGAGCGGCGGACTTATTCCGCTGGCCGACGTGATCGAAAAGCTTGAAGGACAGCGTAGCACGAAGATTGGCAAGCGACAGCTAACAGGGGCGGCAGATGCTTTGGCGCGTCTTGGATTTGGGCTCGCACCTGATCCACGCTTTGCACTGCGTTCACCGAAACCGGAAGAACCCGTAGTTCTGTTTGATCTTGGCGAGCAGATCGAAAAGCTGGAAGATGTTTCGGCAAGCTATCAGACAGCGTTGATGGAGTTGGCTCTTGCCTCGTTTGTTGCCCATGCAGACGGGCGTATCGCCGATGCTGAACGCAAAGCGTTGGAGGCTCAAATCGCATCTGTTGAGGGGCTGAATGAGCAAGAGCGGCACCGCCTTCAGGCAAATATGGTATGGTTCCTTGCCGTGCCGCCTGACATGACCCTGCTGCGCCGAAAACTCAAAGATGTTGGCGTGGAAGACCAAACGGCGATGCGTGCGGCCTTGGTGGGTGCGGCACACGCCGATGGTGTCATCCAATCCGAAGAAGTCGCCAGCATTGAAAAGGTGTACAAGGCATTGGGCCTTGATCCATCACTCGCCTATTCCGACCTTCACGCTGGAGAGATTGCAGACGCGCCACGCACTGTTCGTGCGGCCCAGCCGGGCAATTCTGGAGAGGCCATTCCTGAACTACAAAAGGCAACCGGGCCAGTGCTGGATGCATCACGGATTGCGGCCATCAGATCAGATACGGCGCGGGTGTCTTCTGTCCTTGGACAGATATTTGAGGCCGAGGAAGAAGCAGAAAATGGCAGAGACTCCAAGGGTGCAACGCTGTTTACAGGGCTAGATGCAAAACATGGGGCACTGCTGTTGGATTTGGTGGGTCACGAGAACTGGACCGAGGACGCATTCGAGCAGCTTTGTGGAAAGCATGGATTGATGTCGTCAGGTGCATTGGAGGCTATAAACGAGTGGGCCTTTGAGACCCATGATGAAGCCTTGCTGGACGAGTATGATGGATATGACGTGTCTCCCGAGATTGCGGATGCGGTAAAACAAAAATTAGAAGGAGAGGGGCGTCATGTCTAAATTGAAGCCACGTGAACGCGATGCAATTGTTCAGGCTTTGCGGGCGGGGGTCGTGCCAAAACTGGGCCTGCGTCATATTCAGGTAGGACGCGTTCGCGAGATCGAAGAACTTGTGAAGGACATGGAACGCATCGCGGACGGCGGCTCAGCCATCCGTTTCGTTATCGGGGAATATGGATCCGGCAAAACCTTCTTTATGAACCTGATCCGGTTGGTGGCTTTGGAAAAAGGGCTGGTGGTGATGTTCGCTGATCTTGCACCCGACCGGCGTATTCACGCGACAGGTGGGCAAGCGCGCGGCCTCTACGCAGAGATGGCGCGCAACCTGTCGACACGCACAAAACCCGATGGTGGAGCCTTGGCCAGTGTGGTTGAGCGGTTTGTCAGCCAAGCGCACCGAGACGCCGAGGAAAAAGATGTGCCTACGGGCACCATCATTCGCGAGCGCTTGGGCCATTTTGAAGAACTCACTGGCGGTTTTGAATTTGCAGAGGTCATTCGCCGTTATTGGGAAGGTCATGAAAACGGGGATGACGAACTTAAGTCGGCAGCACTTCGTTGGCTGAGGGGAGAATTCGCAACCCGCACAGATGCGCGCAAAGCACTTGGCGTGCGCACGATTGTCGATGATGCGAGCGTTTACGATCATCTCAAGCTGATGTCGGCATTTGTGTGCGAGGCGGGTTACAAAGGGCTACTTGTCGGCCTTGATGAAATGGTGAACCTGTTCAAGCTGACATCGTCCCAAGCGCGCAATGCGAACTACGAGCAGATTTTGCGCATTTTGAACGACGTACTTCAGGGCAGTGCCGAGAATCTTGGGTTTCTCATGGGAGGCACGCCAGAGTTTTTGATGAACACGCGCCGTGGGCTTTATAGCTATGAAGCCTTGCAATCGCGGCTAGCGGAAAACACCTTCGCCCGCGATGGGTTGGTTGATTTGTCGGGCCCTGTTGTGCGGCTGGCCAGCCTGACGCCGGAAGATCTGTTTGTGCTGTTGGCTAATGTCAGACGCGTGATGCAGGACGATGAAACGGCTTTGCCTGATACAGCGCTGGAAGCCTTTATGAACCATTGCTCCGATCGGATTGGAGAGGCTTATTTCAGAACCCCGCGCAACACGGTCACGGCTTTCGTGAATTTGCTGTCCGTGCTGGAACAAAATCCAGGTGTTGAATGGAGTGACCTGATTGAAAAGATCGACGTCTCAGAAGACCGAGGCGAGGATATGAGCGAAGTAGAGGAAACGACTGGCGCTCAACCGAGTGGTGACGACGATTTGATCAGCTTCAAGCTCTGAGCCTCGAGGATGAGCAGCGCCTTTGACCAACTTGCCCGCCCCGTCCAGAAGTGGATCAGACAGCAGGGGTGGCGTGAGCTGCGCGACATTCAGGCGCGTGCAATTCGAACTATTTACGAAACTGACAACGACCTCATCGTCGCGGCATCGACGGCCGGTGGTAAAACAGAGGCTGCATTTTTTCCATTGATCTCTCAGGTGCTGGATGCACCGGCAGAGGGTGGCGGTTTCGATGTGCTCTACATCGGACCACTCAAGGCGCTGATCACGGATCAGGCGGGGCGGCTGGAAGGCATCTGCCAAGAGGCGGAGCTTCCAGTGGTGCCGTGGCACGGCGATGTGTCGCAATCAGTCAAAACGCGCGCGATGAAAAACCCTAAGGGGATACTATTGATCACGCCAGAGTCGCTGGAGGCATTGTTTGTCCGTCGGGGCTTGGAAATCGCGCGCCTGTTCGGTGCAACCCGAGCTGTGGTGATCGATGAATTGCACACTGTGCTCGATAGTGAGCGCGGGGTGCAATTGCGATCCCTGCTGACACGTCTTGAGTTGGCAATCAAAAGGCCCATCCGCCGAATTGGACTATCTGCGACGCTTGGGGATATGGATCTCGCCTGCGCTTACCTGCGGCCTGACAATGCGGAACACGTCACATTGATCGAAGCAGACGGCGGAGAAGCGGAACTGAAACTTCAGCTGCGTGGATATCTTTCCGGTGGAGAAGACGACAACACCCCATCTGCCACAGACGCTGTCGCAGCGCACTTATTCGAGCATCTCCGGGGAAGTGACAATCTTGTTTTTGCCGGTGCCCGTCAACGTGTTGAAATTTACGCTGACCGACTGCGCAATCTGTGCGAGCAAGAGCATCTTCCCCAAGAGTTTTATCCGCACCATGCTAGCCTTTCACGCGATCACCGCGATTTTGTCGAACGGCGCCTGAAAGACAGCAGCAAACCGACCACGGCTGTCTGCACGTCCACACTGGAGCTTGGCATCGACATCGGCGATGTGACCTGTGTCGCCCAAATCGGCGCACCCTTCACTGTCGCAGCCCTGCGGCAGAGATTGGGACGTTCAGGACGTAGGGAGGGCCAGCCAGCGATCCTGCGACAATACGCGGTAGAAACGAGGCTCACTTCGGATAGCAGCTTTGTGGATCGTCTGAGACTAGGCCTGATCCGGTCAATCGCGATGATTGATCTGTTGTTGGAGGGCTGGTGCGAACCACCAAAGCCGCAAGCGCTGCATCTGTCGACACTTGTGCATCAGATCCTATCCGTAATCGCACAGCGGGGAGGGGCACCCGCAAATATTCTATACAGCGTGCTGTGTCGCGAAGGTCCGTTTCGGCAGATCAGCACAGCAATGTTTACGGATGTGCTGCGCGCGCTCGGTCATCCTGAAACTGGCTTGATAGAGCAAACGGACGGGGGTTTGTTGCTGTTGGGGCAAACTGGGGAGAGGCTCGTTGAGCATTATAGCTTTTATGCGGTGTTCAAGACGCCCGAAGAATACAGGCTGGTTTCAAACGGGCGAGATCTTGGGACATTGCCGGTCGATAACATCCTTTCACCTGGGATGATGCTCATCTTTTCCGGACGCCGTTGGCTGGTTCAGGAAATCCATGATCGCGAGAAGGTAATAATGGTCAAACCCGCCAAAGCAGGTGTGCCGCCTGTGTTTGGCGGCGACCCGGGCGAGATCCATGACAAGGTAATCGCGCGCATGTTCGATGTGTTGGAGGGCGATACCAAGCCCCTCTACATGGACGCGAATGCGCTTGAAATGCTTGAGGAGGCGCGGCTGAACTATGCGCAGATGGGGTTTGCTAACGGGTCGCTTGTCAATTTGGGGGAAGAAACATCAATTATCGCAACACGAGTAGGGACAATGAAAACGACAACCTTGGCGCTTGCGCTGAGAAGCTTTGGGTTTTCTGTCGAACAATATGATGGTTTCCTTCAAGTGGAAGCTGGGGAAGAAACTCCGCCATTAACTGAGGTTCTCAACAGGATTGGGGAGGGTGAAGATGTTGATCTATTTGCAGGCGCTGGAAACCTGCTGACCGAGAAGTTTCACCCGCATTTGACTCGCGAATTATTGGAGTTGGATGCGATTTCATCTAGGCTTGAGCCAAAATGCCTTGAAAGTGTAGCCACAGCTCTTGCTGCCAACGCTAGGGCGAGAAGTTGAAGTTCGGTGTGAATTCCAAACTGATTTTTTGGCTGACCAGAGCAAGCGGCTTTCAGGCCCGTCCTTGGCAATCCGATCTCACTATGATCTTCATTTAACTGATTGTAATATAATAAGCGAAAGAACGCAGGTAGAATCGTGAGTTGCTATTATCGAACACATATCGGCGCTGTTTTTCAACTTTTTGCCGCGGAGGTATGCTTTTGACAGATCGCAGCGCTGTTCCCACAATCCGTGGTTATTTTTATCAGTTTGATCGCTCGATCCTGAGCATTCTTGAACTCGCCGAAGCTACGGAAAGCGTGGCAATTGAATGCATCGAAGACATCGATGTGCGAACAGCGACGGACTTCACTGCTGTCCAATGCAAATATTACGAGAAGACCGAATACAATCATTCGGTAATCAAGCCAGCCATAATTTTTATGCTTTCGCATTACAAAGACGGTCTTACGGCAGGCCGGCCTTCGATAAAATATAAGCTCAGTGGCTATTTCGAGTCCGGTCAAAGCAAACTCGTCATGCCGTTCAATATTGATTTCCTCAAAGAAAATTTCCTCACCGTTACATCGAAAAAAATCACTGAAAAAAAACATGAGGAATTGAACGTCAGCGATCAAGAGCTCAAGGGCTTCTTGGAAGCCCTCTCGATCGACGTAGATGCCGCAAAGTTCGACGACCAGTTCAATACCATCATCGGTGCGCTCGCCAAGCGGTTTGATTGCTCGCTCTTTACGGCCGAGTTCTTCTATTACAACAGCGCACTTCGCGTTATCAAGGAATTGTCGACCCAAACCGATGAAGCCTTGCGCATCATCACAAGGCAAGAGTTTCTTGAGCGAATAGATACATCTTCAATCCTCTTCGACGAGTGGTTCGTCGCCAAGAGGGGAAAAGCCAAGTATTATCAAAAGCTCCGCAATGAATTTTTCGTCAATGGATTGAATATCTCATCGGCAGATCGGCTCTTCATTATCCATGTGAGCGAAAGTTCGTATCAGAGGGGCGCTGTTAAAGGCCTGCTCAAGACAATTTCACGGAAGTACTCCAAACTATCACCGCGAGAGGCGAAACCGTTTTCGCCGTACGTTTTGCTCTGTGGCATCGACGATGCAGAGATCGCAGCCCTTAAGCAGGAGTTGCACAATGAGAGTCTTCGTTTCCTCGACGGATATGATTTCAAAGACGCCGAGTTTGACGGAGCCTCAATCTCTCGCTCTGCGACTCACAGCAACGGTCCTGATTTGCGAATATTTTCCTACCTGTTTGAAGCACAACAGACTTTTCAATCTTTCCTACGATTCCGGGAAATTTATGAATTTTATGAAATCACGCCCATGGCTGACTTTGGCGACGACGCCATAAAGCACGTTAGGCTTCAAGTTCCAGACTATAAAGATATCGAAAGCATAATTTAGGGGTAAATCTATGAGCAATGTAAAAGCTGAAGTGGTCGCGGTGTTCCCTGACAAGGTTAAGATTGTTGTCGATGACCTCGAAAATTTTCGTGTAGCGGAAGAGTCTTTGCGGGTTGGATCTTATCTTAAGATATCTGACAACGAAAACGCTGTTCTGATTGCAATTATTGAAAATTTTCAGATTCAGGCTCAAGACGACGGTAGCCGGGACTACGTGATCGACGCGTTTCCGCTCGGTGTTCTGCGCGATAAAAAATTCGAACGGGGCGGTGACGCCCTTGCAATCCCACCAAAGACGGTTGAGCCCGCCACTATAGACGACATCCGGCTCATCTATGGCAGTGCATTACCTTTAAACGATCGCTTTTGCTTTTCAAGACTGGCGACGAACCAAGAAGTTGAAGTTCCAGTCGACGGGAACAAGTTCTTCAATAAGCATATCGCTGTAGTCGGTTCGACTGGTTCCGGGAAATCTCACACAGTGGCGAAGATTGTTCAGAACGCTGTAGCTGAGAAGGGCGATTATGCCTTGAACAATTCGCACGTGATCATATTCGATATCCATTCCGAGTATCGAGCGGCTTTTCCGGACGCGAATTTTTTGGACAGCGCAAATCTTGTGCTTCCCTACTGGATGCTGAGTGGCGAGGAACTGGAAGAGTTCTTTCTTGATACCGAGGCGAACGATCACAACCAACGCAACGTGTTCAAAGATGCTGTTCTTCAGAGTAGGAAGGCCCAGTATTCTGGTGCCGAAGACGTCAAGGAGCGGATCCATATGGATACGCCTCTTCCTTTCAACATCCGCGATGTTCTCAAGCACGTGATTGCTCGGAATGGCGAGATGATTGATACTGGCGAGGTCTTCGCCTCCGGAGCAAAGAAGGGCCAGACGAAGTTCACCCAAGGTAGCCTCAATGGGCGCCTTACAAATTTTGTGAACCGGCTTGAGAGCAAGATCAACGACCGCCGGCTCGAGTTTTTTTTGGGGGAGAAGTCGCAAACCATCACCTTCGAAGAAACGCTCCGCTCAATTCTCGGCTACAGTACAGAAAAGCCAAAAAATGTTACTGTTATCGATCTGAGTGGCGTCCCTTTTGAGGTTCTTAGCATTACGGTTTCGCTGATCTCGCGTTTGATTTTCGAGCATGGATATTTTTACAAGCGGTTGCGCTCTGCGGCTGATCCAAACGAGAAGATCAACAATGACGCGCCCATCCTTCTCGTTTACGAGGAAGCGCACAAATATGTACCGAATAGCGATCTTTCCAAGTTTCGTGCGTCGAAAATGTCAATCGAACGCATTGCCAAGGAGGGACGGAAGTACGGCGTTACTTTGCTTCTCGCGAGCCAAAGGCCATCAGAGATCTCCGAAACCATTTTCTCGCAGTGCAACAGTTTCATTGCGATGCGTCTGACTAATCCCGTTGATCAAGGATATGTGCGTAAGCTTTTGCCGGACTCACTGGGTTCTCTGATCGACAAAATGCCAGCCTTCAAGCAGGGAGAGGCGCTGCTTGTCGGAGAATCGATCGCACTTCCATCTGTGGTGCAGATTGATGTTTGCACAACTGGGCCGGCATCGACGGACATTCCCTATTGGGCTCTATGGAAAGAACAGTGGAAGGACCTTGCCATCCATGAGATCCGGGACGAGTGGCTGCGGCGCTAATAGTTCAGGCAGTCTGCGCTTGGATACAGATAAGTGCTGGGCGCAGTCTGTGCGACTTGTATGAGCAAGTGATTGGCTAATCGATCAGAGAAACGTAGTCAAAGGCTGGTTATTTCTATCGATGAACGACCTTACTGAGAAGACCAACTGATAACTTGTTGTATCAACAGAAAAGCCGCATCTTTCGCGGAAACACGGACGGAACATAATGCGCCTTCTCGTTTCAGCTGACATTCACCTTGGATCACCCATCCGATCCGTGGCGTTACGCAACCCGGACCTCGGCGACCGGCTGAAACAGGCCAGCCGCGATACTTTTGCCGAGATCGTCGATCTGGCGATATCGGAACAGGTCGATGCGTTGGTGCTGGCGGGCGACATCTTTGACAATGGTTACCCGGACCTGAAATCCCGCGCCTTCCTGATTGCCCAGTTGGCGCGTGCCTCCGAAGCTGGTGTGCCCACGGTGCTGATCAGGGGTAACCACGATGCGCTGTTAGATCACAAGGCGCATGGAGATTTGGGGCCGAACATCCATCTGCTGCACAAGGGCGCACCAACGGTCGAGATCGGCGGCACGGCTTTCCATGGCCTCTCCTTTGATGCGGCCCATGTGGCGAAGAGCTTCCTTCCCGATTATCCGCGACCGGTGCCGGGCAAGCGCAACGTGGGGCTGATGCATACCTCGCTTGACGGTGCCCCGGGCCATGATCCCTATGCACCCTGCGGCGAACGGGACCTGATGGCGCATGGGTACGACCTCTGGTGCCTCGGGCACATTCATGCACCTTTTGAGCGGGTCGATGGACCGATTCTGGCGGTCATGCCCGGTATCCCGCAGCCGCGTCACTCTGGCGAGCGCAACGGTGGTACCGTGACCTTTGTGTCGCTGGGCGAGGGCACGCCGGAGTTCGAACGCCGCGCCATTGGGCACCTTGGCTTTTCCGAATGCGCGCTGGATCTGAGCGCCTGTGCTGACCAACAAGAGGTCTTGCGCAGCTTGGGAGACGCGTTGATGTCCGCGCAAGTGCCGGAACGCGATATGGCGGTGCGCCTGCACGTCACTTCGGATCGCCACGGGACAGAACTGGTGACGGAACTGGCGGCCGAAGTGCTGGATAGCATCGATCGCGTATTCCTCGACAAGGTCAAATCTGTCCCGCCGCCCCGCAAACCGGGTGCCGAGACCGACGATCTTGTCCGCCTCATGCAGGACGAACTGGCCGAAGAAGGCTTTCGACAGGCCGCCCTGCAACAGCTTGAAGAACTGCGCCTCGCCCTGCCATCCGAAATCATGGACGAGTTGGATGAGGGCGGGCTGGATGCGCTTCTGGAGGAAGCGATTGCGGAAGTCTCTCTGACATTGCACGCGGGGGCCTCGCAATGAGGCTGAACCGGTTAGACCTGATCCGCTATGGCCGTTTCAAAGACGCCGAGATTACCTTTCCAAAGCGTGACGAAGGCGTGTCCGACGTGACAGTGATCTTTGGTCCGAATGAGGCGGGCAAGTCCACGGCCTATCACGCCTTTCTGGAATTGCTCTTCGGGTTCAAAGGCGGGGCGCACCCTTATGCCTTTCGTTTCGACCGAAGTGATCTTTTGGTAGGAGCAGAACTTGACCTGCCTGGCCGCGGGGTCATGGCTTTGCGCCGAAATAGCAAGAGGTCCCAATCGCTGTTGGACGCAAATGACCGCCCAATAAACGAGGCGATCTTGTCGGGTGCTTTGTACGGCTTGACGCGAGATACATACGAGGAACGGTTTTCGCTCAACGAAAAGGGTTTGCGGGAAGGCGGAGAACGGATCGCCGGGGCGCAAGGGGACCTTGGCCAGCTCCTGCATGCGGGTCTCTCTGGCCTGACAGGCATGGCACAAACGCTGGACGCGTTGGCGGAGCGGGCCGACAAATTTCACAAGAAACGCGGTCGAGGGAACGCTCTTAAAACAGGCAGTGACCGCCTGAAAGAGATTGGTCGCGAGCTGAGGGCTGATCGCCTGACGACCGAGCGAGAGCGCAACCTGCGCCATGATCGGGACCGGGCTGCGGCGGAGTTTGAGGGGGTCGATGCCGAGCTGCGGCAAGCCCATCAAAGACAAGCTGCGTCGAAAGCCGCAGAGGTCTGGTACGATCGGACCGAGGAGATAGGGCAGCTGACAGAGGCCTTGGTCGATTTCCCCGACGGCCCCGAGCTTCCTCCTGGCGCGGCAGAGCGCGTGGCGGGCCTTGTCGAAAAAATCGCGGCGCAAACGATCCGGATCACGGAGGCGGAAGAAGAGATCACCAAGCAAGATCTGATCATCGCAGACAATCCGGTCGACGTGCTGGCCCAACTGTTGACGGCAGAGTTGGAACGGCTTGATCAACTGCCCATCGACGGAGCGCCGCTGATGGGGCGGGCCAGCACTGCGCGGGCCGATCTTGCCCGGCGCAGCGAAGATCAGGAAAAACTCAGTAGCCAAATAGACACCGTTTTGCGGCTCCTCCAGGTGCCAGATGCGCCGGCATCCACAATTGCCTTGGAGGCAAGCGTTCTTGAGCATCTCGCGGCTGCAGTCCAGGAGTGCTTGACCGCTAGTATTTCAGCGGACGCCGCGCGAAAGGCCGTCGAAGCAGCCCGCGTCCAACAGGGCGATGCGCCCGCTGAACCGCAAGACTTGACTGCGCTGCGAGCCGCCTTCGATCTTTGGAAGACTGTGGCCGATCTTACCGCGTTAGAGACTGATCAAAGCCAAGCTTTGGCGCGTCTGACTAAGGTCACTGCTGGTCTGCCGGGGTCCTGGAAAGAACTGATCTCCGAGGGCCTTCCGACGCGCGAAACGCTCGACGAAGTCGGTCGGAACTGGGCGGCCCTGGCCGCCGACCTTGCGTCGGCGAGCAATGACCTCGACGCGCGTGCGGCAGAACTGGCCGAGGCGCGGGGCGACCTTTCCGCGCATGAGGCTGCACCTGACGCTGTTGACATCGTCATTACCGAAGAGACCCGGCGTCGGCGTGACATGGTATGGCAGCAGCACCGGGGCGATCTGACCACCAAGACCGCGGATCAATTCGAGGCGGCGATGTATGCTGATGATGGCACCCGCGCGCATTACCTGACCGGCGCAGAGGCCCGGCAGCGACTGCTCGCGACACAAAGTCAGGAGCGGACCGCCGACGCAAGGCATGGAACGGCAAAGACGCGTCACGACGACCTGGTCACTCTCCGTGACCGCCTGTCGGAGCGCTGTTCCAGATTGGCGCTTGCACTAGGATTGGAAGAAGACGCGGCCCCCTCAGCCTTCAGCGCGCGCCAGCAGACACTGAACGCAGCGGCCGAAGCTGCTGCCGATCATTCCAATGCGAAAGAAGCGTTAAGAGCCCGTCTTGCCCATCAGGAGGCGGCCCGCGACGCGCTGATTGGTGCTGCGCGGCCCCTTGGACTTGACCCAGCGAAAGGTGCTCTACCCACTCAGGTACAACGCGCATTGACGTTGGAGGATAGTGATCGCAAGGCTTGGGCCAAATGGCAGGACGGCGAGAAGACTATAGCCAAGCTGGACAGCAAGTCGGAGGAATGCCGAACCGACTGCGAAACGGCGCAGGGGAAGCTTGACCGGTTGACTGCGGCGCTGCCTCTGCCTGATCACTCTCTTGAGGCAATTCGAGCCGCTTTGCCGCACCTGCGCAGCCTGCAGCAGCTTTATGGCGAGCATCAAAAGCTTTCCGCTCGGATCGAGGCCTTAGAGAAGGCGGTTGCCGCCCTTGCCGATGGTGCGCAGAGTCTGAATCGGATTTTGGATGATCCTGAGGAAGAGCCTGATATCGACCCCGTTCGAGTCATCGACCGTGCGCGTGTGCGCGTGGCGGCATCCATGCGGGCTGACGAAAAACGAGCTGAGGCCACATCGCGACGCGATGAAACCGCCAGCTTAAAAAGCCGCGCAAAGACCGAACTTCAAGCTGCAATCGGTGACCTAGATGGCTGCTTCAATGGGCAGGGCGGGCAAGACCTCGCGCCGCGCGACAGGGTCGCAAAGTTGGTTGAACGTGATCGTCTGCGCGCAGATAAGGCAACGGCGGACCGCGATCGGCAGAAGGCCCGTGATAGTGTAGACGCCGATCTCTTTGCAGAGGAACTGGACCGGATGCCGGACGCCACACGCGCAGCAGAGCTGGAACAGGCGTTGAAAGATGCGCAGGACTCCCGCGATACCGCCCGAGACGCGCAGCGCGAGGCTGCCCGCCTGTATCGCGAAGCTTTTGAGGCTGCCGACCGCAGCGATCTCGCCACCGAACAGGCGACACTGCTAGAAGAACTCCGGAGCGGCGCGCGTCAGGCGGCTGTAGCTCGGCTCGGGGTGCTGGCGTCGCGCGGGGCGCTGCGTCGACTTGCGGCAGAGCGGCGCAGCGGCATGCTGCGCGACGTCGAAGAGGCCTTTGTCACCATGACCGCTCCCAAGTGGAAAGGAGTTGATGTTTGGAGCCAGGCGGAAGGCGAAAAGCTCGTCGGTATCCAACCTGACGGCAGCACGGTTCCTGTTGAACAGATGTCAACGGGCACAATGGGTCAGTTGTATTTTGCGCTGCGCCTCGCTGGATATCGCAGCTTTGCCCGCGAGCCGGGCCCACTGCCGATGATCCTTGACGACATCATGGAAACCTTTGACGATACGCGCGCGCGAGCGGCCTTGCGGCTTTGTGCCGAGATCGGCACGAACGGACAGGCAATCCTCTTCACGCATCACGCCCATCTGGTCGAATTGGCACGCGACACCATCAAGGGGGTGACTGTCGTGAACATGCCAGACTGACAGGTTTGAGTAGGCCCCGGATTTACTCTTGCAAACTGGTATGGAAACAGGAAAGCAGAGTTCAACACTATCAGCCGAAGAGGTCGCCTGTGCCCGAAGAAGTATCCAGAACTTCGTAAAAACCAGACATGTGCAGTAAGAAGTCGTCGCCTAGGCTTCGGTAAGAAAACTCAAACGTTTCAATCGCGACGCGACGCTGTCCCGCTACCTCGGAATATTCGACAAGTTGGAGAAAGTGTGGCTCGGAATGAGGTGGCGACGCAAGTGTGCTGACTATCGCCATCCGCTGGTTTTGCTTAAGGGCTGGTTGTTTATAGGGATAGACGAAAACACAAAACACGCCTTTATCTGTCTTATAGCTAAAATCTGGTGCGATAGTTGCCTGTCGTTTACCGAAAGAAACCGTCTTGCGACCATCTTCAACATGTTGCGCTCGATCAAAAGGTATTGACTTGCACAGCGCATTGAAAATCGACAGCTTTGCTTTGGCCTCGCCGGGACCATCAAGAGTCTCCAGAAATTTCTCAGCCTGCTCGTGAGGAATGCCTTTTAGATAGGATATGCACGTCGAGTATAGGCTATCGTAGTTCCAGATTCCTCCAGATTGTGCATCATAGTCATCAATTTTGGCTTTCAAGCGTGCCACTTCCTGCGCTGTACCCGGCTTTCCATACGCACTTGGGTTGAATTCGCGAACGCCCCGTAGAAAATCTGTCTTTGATTTTTGTGGCAAGCAGAAGCTCCTGTCTATTTCACCTTATCAAAATCTCGAACCCACAAATTCTGGTACAAGCGGGATGGCATTCTCGTTAAGATGCTTCCGGATAGTCTCTCTGTCTGAATGGTCGAAATAGTAGGGTCCGACGAGTTCCTTCTCGACAGCTTTTGCTAAGTCTGTGACATCGCTGGCTAGACGAAGCAGCCCTGTCCACTTTGCGTCCTCATCGAGAATCCTGCGGGTCTTGTCCGGGGTCATGAGAGCAATCGCCCTACTACGATTTTTGCTTAATTCATCAAGCCAGCGTTCAACACCTGACAGTACCATCAGATCGCGCGCTACTTGGTGGGTAATATAGTGGCTGGGGCAATGGTAGATCAGGCTACCGATATCGTAGCTGCTCAGCTCGATGTCGGCATCAGAGTCGTTTTTGAGGTTCTTGGCCAACCTGATACCCATACGCGCTCCGTCGTTCGTCAATCCCGCCTTTGCCTCAATTTCAGCAATGTACCGAAATGGATAATTTTCAATATGCTCCAGAGTGTATTTGTTGACGATTTCTACGCCGCGAGACGCTTCATCGAGAGACCGCTGATAGTCTGCCGAGTCAAGCCAGTTAGCTGGAACGACATCTACTTTACGTCTGAAACCGCCATCGCTGAGTGCAATGGATTTCGCGGGTGTTTTATCGACAGTCGCACCCCAGAAGCGTCGATCTAGGACAATTTCTGATTTGCGCCGCAGGTCTAAAACGGTGTCTTTCACATTTCCCGAGAAATCGACGTAGGATTTCAGACTGCTTACGCACGGGCTCACACGCAAACAACGCCCTTCCATTACAAGAAGATCAACGTCGCTGGCACCTCGGATATGGACATTAAGCGGGACGGAACCTTGAAGTTTGAATTCCGGATAGAGATGCTCATCGCGAAGCCCTTCACTTAGGTTCCGTTCAACTTTCTCTGCTTCTTCATGCGAAATCTGCGTGGACCGTGGATCGACCTCCTGCATCGATCCTAAAGCATACTTCGTTGCCTTGTTGGCCGTTCTCTTCTCATAGGCTTCGCCATGCCCGGCAGACATGAGGACGGTGTTATTGTCATCCATTCGGCGCGAACGGAGCCGCGAAAGTCGTTCGTCAAAATCACGCGGCATCCGGCGCTCTCCTTTTCAAATTCATAGTTCCATGCGTGAAGCGGCCGCCGCCGTTGAAATACGATCCCTCAGCCGTTTGGAGATCAGGTGCGAACAACAGGTCGCAGTGACCTATGTGTGCCTGAAGCTCCGCCTCACCTGGTTTTGGTTGATTGCGGTAGCTATATATTAGTCTGAATCCAGCGCGACCTTCGGGCAGGATGGCCGCTGAAACGCTATGAGACTGGCTTTGCGCTGTCTTTAGCCAAACGAATATTCGCTCATAGCGCTGTGTGATCTCGATCTTTCCCGCCCAGTCCCATTGAGGTTCGTTATCCTGGTCATACGATTTGCCTTCTAGATCCCATGATCCTGATATGTCGGGAATGCCAACCACCGAACGGACACCCTTCCAACGCCATCCAGATCGGTCAAAAAGCAAGAAAAGAGCACCGAAAACAGCAGCCCCAGTCAATGGCCAGAAGACAATTTCAGGCACATCTATCAGACCACGATCTTCTGCCAATGCAAGCAGCAGGCCGACACCGACGACTAGCCCGCCCGCGATCAGGCCAGCTGCAAAGGATATCCACATCCCAATTTTGGATCGGCTGTGACCGACAACGGAGTACTCATGTTCAGCCAAGGTAGAGACCTCATGATTTTCGGCCCATATTGTGAGTCGGGGCCGCAGGACCCCAAG
Organism: Sulfitobacter sp. M13; assembly: GCF_053474885.1. Lineage (NCBI taxonomy): Bacteria > Pseudomonadati > Pseudomonadota > Alphaproteobacteria > Rhodobacterales > Roseobacteraceae > Sulfitobacter > Sulfitobacter sp. M13. The sequence goes on from NZ_JBRKBN010000004.1 coordinate 127,560, forward strand.
ATGTACCCCACTCTGCGCAAATTTTCAATCCGAAGGCGTAGATGTTTTCACTTTTTGTTCTAGCCGTAGCTGAAGGTATACTTTGTCGGGTTTTCGTAAGTTACGATATGCGACTGGTCACCATAATTCCTAGTTATCATCACCCAGACTGGTTCTGCCTAATTTAGAAACTGGAAACGGCATAGACAGCAGGAGTCCGGATCAACCCTCTTTTTTGTCGGCAGGGCTGTTTGACACCCAGGCCGTTGGTCATAAATTCATAAATCATGATCATTTCCGTTAAAGTCGCATGCCTCTTGCGGCAACTCTGAATCTTGCTGGCGCCTGATGATACGGTCCTTGGTGCGAAGTGGCGCAGCTTTGCAGACATTTTTTTGCATCAGTGGCTCCCTCGGCTGAATACAGTCAAGCGACGAGATCAGCTGGTTTGATGGAAGGTGTTGGGTTGTCGTCGTCTGAGGTTATGCCCGGTTTGAAAAAGAGGAATTGCGCGCCGTTCCGGCCGCGCTCTACTCGCTGCGCTCCCGAAGCCTGCTGACGCAGTCTTCGCCATCCGGTAACGATCGCGCACGCGGCACCATGGCATAACACCATCGGTGCAAGGCCACTTATCGATATCGCTATATATAACGAGAACGCTGCGCCCGTAACGGTGCAGCGTTTCTGCATTCGATGAGCGCCCTCACGTTGTTTTCATTGCAATTCGCCCCCTTCGGGCGCATAAGGCAAACGCGCTCTGCACACGGGGCGTGAGGCTTAGAAACCTGTCCGTAAGAACTCCAAACGGCCTTAGCGGCCGGGTGGCGTTTGCCATGTACAGGGCGCTCGCGCCTAAAAGCGGCGCGCCTTTCTTACGGAAGGTTTCTAACACCCGGCTTGGGTCATGCCTCAACTCTGAGGAGGCATGACATGACGCAGGCGGAATTTATCAGTGACAGCGCACTCGAAAGCATCGCGCAAGCGCTCCAAAACGGCGACGCCGAGCACGCCTTCACCCAGTTGGCGGACTATCTCAGGTCCAATGAGCTGACCTTGTCCGACGACGTCTTCCGGATATATCTTCGGGACGAGCTTTTCTCTTGTGCCAAAGACCGAGGCGAGCTGTTCATCAAAGCTTGAGCGTACAATCGGCGGATACACGCTATGATAGTACGGTCTTTACATTGGCGCAGGACAGATAGCGCAAATAACGGTATATGTCACGATATATAAGCCTGATTTCTGAGGAGCACTGATGTGAAGCGCTTTGAGGACAGTTTCAAGGAAAGCCTGCTGCGAGCTCTGGATGAGGACCGTTATGACGACCTCGTCTTCATGCTCGCCAACCGGCTACGCTCCCGCCAGAAAGTCATCAGCATACATGCGCGCGCATCTCTGCCCATCGATAAAGACCTCTGTCAGCCACTGATCACAAACCACCTAAGCAAGGCCGAGATCGAAGCCTTCGATTTCCGCACCACGGGCTGGTACATCGTCGCTGTTGAGGACTGCCGTGTGGTTGCTGCCGAACCGTTCCCCTATACTGTCGATGATCCGGCCTATCGGAAGGGCATCGAGGACTACGTAATCTCTTTGAGCGGCGATATTGACGACGGGCCCGATGTGTACGGGGCGTTTCATCAAGATGGGCACCTAACGGAATTCCAGCATCTTTATGAGTTCCGGCCGGAATGCAAAAGGGCGTGATCCATATATGCGTGTTGGCTGTGTTGTTAGTCGCAGTCGTGATTCGACCTGTCTCGGCCATAGCAGAGGACGGCAAAGTCCTCTGGCAGGATTGTCATACGTACGAGCGCCGCACAACTTGCGTCGTTGACGGTGACACGCTCTGGTACCAGGGGATCAAAATTCGCTTGCTTGATATCGATGCACCAGAGGTTGAAGGGCGTTGCGTGGATGAACGCCAGCTAGCGCAGGCTGCAACAGTTGAACTCACCCGACTTCTCAACACTGGCTTGGTCCGGATCGCCTTTGACGGGCAAGACCAATACGGTCGTCATCTTGCCCAAATCTGGGTCCGAGAAGGAGAGATTGGGACCGCCATGTTGGCTGCCGGGCTCGCAGAACCTTTTGGACAGCGCGGCCCATCGCCCTGGTGCGGGTGATGCGCATGATCGGGGAGACATGAACGGTGAGCGGCACCTTCACATGGGATGCGATCGTGCGCATCGGCACCATCAAGCCCTACGAGAAGGCACTTGTCCTGACGGTCTTTCATACCCTGGACAGCCAGAAGTCCCTGCCGCGCAGCCCGGAACGACCGGCATGGAACACCATTGTTTGTTTCAAAGACAGCCTTCGAACGGACCTTGTAGAACACCTTACTCCCGGCGACCTCGTTCATTTCCAAGGCTATGTCCGCACCGGTACGTTCACCGATGATGCGGACGCAAAGCGGCGCGCGGTGGATCTGGTCATTCAGCGGTTTGATCTCTTGCTCAAACACATCGACGGTCCAACCGACCTTCGAGCTGACCCCTGACGGCATGGTCAAACGACCCCGGCGGTGAGGGATGCGCAGCGGACCACAGGGTCAGCACCATCTGATATTTGTCGGGATGTGGGTCAGCCCAGAGCTGGTGGCACCCGCGACGCGGAACCGATCCCATTACACAATCAATTTGGCGTGTGACCAAAGTCACCGTCGGAGCACCATTTTCGCAGACCAGTTGTTTCCGGTGGAGATGGCAAGTCTCCGGCGTCAGCGCGATCGGGCACCATGCGGCGAAGCAAAGCGGCGCTAATCGCTGTGGGCCTTTGCACGGGGCCAAGATCTTGCGCAGGCCGGGTTTGGGGCAGGGGTGTGCTTCATCATCATCATCGTTCTCAAAGGGTGGAGGTGCAAATTGCTCAGAAGATTTCCTCACTTCAACAGGCTGTCAGGGACCAGTACCTGATTGACCGCCACTGGGCATGGGCGCTCCAAAACGCAATGTCGAAAAGCCCGACCGAGTTCTCGCCATTCTGCGCTGCGCTTGTCTGGCTGCGAGCCGCACCACCCGGGTTTTCTCGGTGCGTTTTCTCGGCTTCACCCATGCTGGTCCAGTGTCATCAGGAAATGGTTCCTGACAACTTAAGAGGAAAATACAATGAGCAATAAACTCGCATCTCTCACCAAGAACGAAAAAGACATCTTCACCGGCACACTTGCCACAATGGCCGTTCGCTCCAAGATCACGATCGTCCCCAACGCAAAGGCCCACAGCGACCAGCCAGACTACCGCGTCTTCGCCAATGGCACTTATGAGATCGGTGCCGCCTGGAAGAAGACCTCCGACACCACCGGCAACGACTACCTGTCGGTGAAAATGGCCGCCCCCGAACTGGGTGCCATGGCGATCTACGCCAACGTGATCGCGCTCGACGAGATCGGTGATGACGGTGTCACCCACCTGATGCTCTGGTCCGCCCGCGAACCCCAGGCCGCAAACAACCAGATGGCCGCCTGACCCAGAGATCGGCCCCGGTGGGCACTCCCACCACCGGGGCCGATTGATCTTCCCTTATCATCTCAATGCGGTATTCGGATCGAGGTGACATGGGTCTTCCCTTCCACTACGGTTCGACATGACTGTAAAACGGCCATCCTCGAAAAGTGGCGCGTCAGAAACGATAGAGATGGAACCATGCGGAATAGATGGGTGTATGTTGACTGAAGAAAAGGCATTGTTTGGCGCGACCCCTGTCACGTTCTTCGAAGGACCGCCTGACGCGACTGCGTTAAAGCCTGGCGACCTTGGCGTGAACATAGACCTCTTCCGACAGGTCAAGACTCACTACAACAAAGCTAAAGAGAACATCGCCTGCCGCGTGCTTGCCGATATCTGTCAGGACATTCAGGACAGCGGCTATCTCGGGCGCATGGACGACAGCGCTGAGCGTTTGTCGACCACAGTCGTAACGGTGCAACGTTGGCGATCCCGTTTTGCAGACACCGGGTTGCTGAAGCGACAGAACCGCAACGGGCTCTATTCAGTCGATCCCAAAGTAGCCATCCGCATGGATGCAAACGGCACCGCCATCAAACCAACATCTGACAAGAAGGCGATCTTCAAGTTTTGAGATCGGCATGCGGTCGTTTTGTGTCGGTGGTTGGTCACACAGTCCCGCTGCGGTTAATAGGGCATCCGCCAAAATCAGCTCATCGGGTCTTTCCACGGTCGTCTGGATCAATTGAATGCTCAGGTTCTCGCTCTCCAAACCGCATCTCTTCTTGCGCTGTGATGTCCTTCTGCCGGGCGACCTCCGCCTCGTCTTCGAAAATTTCGCGCAACTTCATCGTCCATGTCGCGGGCTCTTCAGCCGGACGCATGTCTTTGGATTTCGAGTAAGGCACCAGCACACGGTAGATGTGTTTACCGATGCCGCTGACTAGGACATAGACGCCTTTCTTATGGAGCAGCGGTCCCAGCTCCGTCTGGAAATCTGTACGGTGGACGACAGGTTCACGCTTTTCTTCGCGCATCCATTTGAGGCGACCACCGCCGTCCGTATCGCGCCTATGGGTGATCATGATCGTATTGCCGAACTGCTCTTCAAGTCTTCTGGCCGTTTGCCCGACATTGATCTTTGCGATCACCTTCGTGCCGACCAAGGACTCGATTTGGTCAGCGACCTGCTGCGAGTATTTGGCGACAAGTTGCTCAACACCTTGGATGCCAAGTACGACGGCAAGTCCCTTCGAGCGGCCGGTCTCGAGCATGGCTTCAAACCGATGCACTTTGGGCAATTGCGCGAACTCATCCACGAACAGCCAAACGCGGCGGTCGGTGCTGTCGCCAAACGAAACATCTGAGACATTCGACGACATCACGGTGAGAAACGCAGAAATCCATCCTTCGGACTGATCCTGAAACCTACCCGATCGCTGCAGCACGAGCGTGCGGTCCTTGGTGTCCTCGTCGAGCAACCACTTGCGCAGCGAAAACGTTTTCCGTTTTCCCGCGCTCGACCGCCAGCCATAGGCGAGCATCCGGACGGCACCCAACCCTGCTGCCATCGTGGAGATTGTCGCAGACACCTGACGGTAGTCCGCGTTTAGATAGATCATCGCGTCGCGATGGTACTTTTTGGCGAAAGCCTGCAGCTGCTCAAGTGGCAGTTGCGTGGTTTCCATTAATTCCCACCATGTCCACTTCTGCGGCTTGGTCTTCATCAGTGTGATGATGCAAAGGGCCAATACGGTGCGGGACGAGTCCGAAAAGAACCGGTCCTTGGTTTCCGGAATGATCCGGTTCGCCACCTCGATCGCATCCTCTTCGACGATGAGATCGTTGGCGATGTCCCAGATCACAGACCTATCATCGTGCGGTGCCAGCAGAAGCGGCTCTTGTGGTTCGGATGCACCCTTCGGCTTTGAGAAAGCCATACGGGTATAGTCACCTTTGAAGTCAAACACGATGACCTTGTCGCCACGCTCCATGACAGAACGAAGGAGGGGCAGGATGGTCTGTGTCTTGCCGCCACCGATGGCCCCAAAGACCAAGAAGTGGTTCACTTCCCGCAACCGGCTGATGAAGAAGTCCCCAAACCAATGCAGTCCTTTCGCATCGCGTTTGATCTCAAGGTTAGAGGCTAGAGCCAATTCTTTTGCACCTGCGACGGTCAACCCCGCTTTGATGATCAGTGGCTTTACGCGAAGCCCCCATTCCCAAACCAAGTACCCGAAACAGCCGATGGCCATCACGAAGAAGGCCGCAAAAGTGGTCGTGCCAAGGTAGAACTGTTGTTCAGACTCCGGCGACATCGCCGCCTTGATCTGACGGCAATAGTCTTGATCGAACGGATGGAGACAGGCTTTCACATAGTCCCACCTTATCGGTATCGACGCGCCATCCGGTGTTCGATAGGCGAGACGTTGGAAGAAATACCAATACGCGAGACCGGTACACAAGGCACAGATCAGAGTGCCGATGATGAGCCAGCGATAGGGCGCGACGTCCGGTTTATAGATCATTGCAAAACACTCTTGGCACGATCCATCGCCTCAATCTTCGCATCGCCTCGGCAGGACGCTTCGCTGCTGCCATTGGCTGATTGTTTGATCGGTGTATTGGTCCATTGCGTGACAAAGGCCTGAAGCTCTTTGCTGCCACCTGTTTCGACGTAGTGTGCGAGTACAGCTTCGATCTCTCCCACCGGCAAATGAGCCGCGCCTACGCGCATCGCAGCCTCACCGATCATGATCTTCGCTCGCGTCTCTTGCTTCCTGTTTGCGTGTTTGGCGCGTTGCATCTGTTGTTCTCCTTTGGCGATCTGAGCGTCAAGCTTTCGGAGTATCAGAAGCATCCGTCTTGTGGCGAAATCGCTCCGCTATCGCCTGAAACTCCTTCAGCAACTCCGCGTCCGAAATCTCCAACGTCGTCAGATCAGCCTTGGCTGCGATCTTCCCGATCTGGTCAGCGCGTGCCTCAAGGGATGCGACGCGCTGTGCCCTGAGCGCTTCGATCTCTTTGTCGATGTCGATCACTGACTTGGGTTTTCTGGCCATGGGGTCTGGTCTCCATTCTGAGGTGTTGCGGGTGTGTGAAATCACAGTACACCAATTCAACTTACATCGATATATATAACGATAGACATAATGGATGATTTGCGATAGAAATTTGAAGACAACGGCGCACTTATACGTCGCTGGCGACGGGTGCGACCTTGGAGGGCCGCACGAAGAACAAATTTGGCGGCGCTTGAACAGCTTTTTAGATTCGAGCCGACCGAAGGTAGCCAGAGACGAGCTCAAACAGGCCAAAAAGGAGACGGGACGTGGCGATCTATCATCTTTCTGCGCAGATCATTGGCAAAGGGGGCGGACGGTCCGCCGTGGCCGCTGCCGCCTATCGGCATTGCGCCAAGATGGAGCGTGAGGAAACCGCCGAAGAGATCGACTATTCCCGCAAAGGCGGCAATGCGCATTCGGAGTTTGCGTTGCCAAAGGATGCGCCAGCGTGGATTGCAGAGTTTGAAGCAGATCATACAGCGTCTGAGGCGAGCGCGTTTTTCTGGAATGCGGTGGAAGCCAACGAGGGGCGCAAAGACGCCCAGTTGATGCGGGAGTTCGTTCTGGCACTTCCCGTCGAATTGACGACAGAGCAGAACATTGAGCTGGTACGGGACTTCGTTGCGCGAGAGTTGTCGGCACATGGGATCGTTGCGGACTGGGCCTATCACGACATGAAAGACAACCCGCACATTCATTTGATGACATCGTTGCGTCCGCTGACCAACGAAGGGTTTGGCGCAAAGCGTGTCCCGGTGTTGGGTGATGATGGTGCACCCGTCCGGGGTAAGGACGGCAAGATCCGTTATGAGCAATTCACCGGCGGGTTGGAACGGTTGCACGAGATACGCGCTTCTTGGGCGGAGACACAAAACCATCATCTTGCAAAACTTGGGTTTGACATCCGGGTTGATCATCGCTCGTTTGAAGAGCTGGGGATTGATGCGGTCCCGAGCAAACATCGCGGACCCGCCTCGGACAACATGGATGCGCGAGGCGATGTGTCGGAACTGGCTGAGAAGGCCAAGATTGCGGCACGGGAAAACTATCTGCGCTATGCCGATGATCCGGCGCTTGTGCTCAAAAAGATCACCACGCAGAAGGCGGTATTTACGCGCCATGACATCGCTCGGGAGATCCACAGAACGGAATGTTCTGCTGCTGAGTTCCAGTCACTCTTCTACCAGGTCGGTGCACATGACGAGTTGGTGCCAGTTGCGGCACCAGCGTTCGATCCGTTCACGGGCGACGCGACCAGCGAGGCGATGTTCTCAACCCGAACGATGGTCGAACTCGAACATCAGATGGTGCAAAACATTGATGGTCTTGCAAGCCGCATGTCGGCTCCAATCGCTGATCGTGATCTCGACAAAGCCTACAAGTTGTTCGAAGCGAAGCGTGGATTTGATCTGACTGATCAACAGAAGATGGTCGTCCGGCATCTCACCCGTGAGACCGGTGCGGGGGCACTTGTCGGTTATGCGGGCGCGGGCAAATCAACGGCAACCGAGGCGACGCGGATCGCCTTTGAGGCCAAAGGCCACACGGTGGTCGGTGGCGCATTGGCCGGTATTGCGGCCGATAATCTACGATCGGAAGCTGGCATTGAAAGTCGAACGCTTGCCTCTTGGGAATATCAATGGGCCAAAGGCGACATGCTGCCGAACGCAAAAACCGTCTTCGTCATGGACGAGGCGGGCATGGTGTCGTCACGCCAGATGGAGAGCATCACGCGCACCCTGAACGAGGCCGGGGCGCGAATGATCGTGCTGGGCGATGCGCGTCAGCTGCAACCCATCCAGGCCGGTGCCGCGTTCCGCGCTTTTGTCGATGTGACGGGATACGCGGAGCTCGACAGCGTGGTGCGCCAGCATGAGCCGTGGATGCGCGATGCGGCAATCGCGTTCGGATCAGGTAGGGCGAAAGAAGGCGTTGCGGCCTATCTTGAGCATGGAAAGCTCGGCTGGTCTGAAAGCAATGAGGACGCGCGGGCCGATCTGATCCGGGACTGGATGCCCTATCATCAGGCATCAGCCGACATTACCATCATGGCGCATCGCAACAAGGACGTGATTGCGCTCAACGTCGCGGCGCGGGAGATGCTGAAGTCCCAAGGCATGCTTGGTGAGGAGCATTTCTTTGCATCAGAGCGTGGCGAAAAGCCCTTCGCGGCGGGGGATCAAATCCTCTTCCTCAAGAACGAGCGCAGCCTCGGTGTGTTCAATGGATCGACAGGATCTGTTGTTGAAGCCGACAAGAACCTGCTCAAGGTCTTGGTCGAAGGACAGGTCGATCCAATCAGGTTGCGGGCCAACGAGTACAATCATATCGACTATGGATATGCGCGCACGATCCACAAGGAACAGGGCAATACGGTCGACCGTGCCTTTGTCTATCTGTCTCCGACAATGGACGCGCAGCTCTCTTACGTGGCGTTGACTCGGCACCGTGATGACGTGTCCCTCTACTCTTCACGAGAGGACTATCGCAGCAAAGGCGAGTTGGTGGAAATGATGATCCGCGACCGGCTGCAGGATTCCACGGCCCTCTATCGGGATCGGGTCGACTATCGCGAGGTGATACGCGGCTTTGCAGAGCGGCGCGGGTTCCCAACCAGGCGAGTTATCACCGACTTCGTAAAAGCCAATGTCCAGTACCTGCGCGAGCGGCTCGATCACTTGGCTGCGCGGTTCCACAAATTGCGTCACCCGGCACCGGAGCGTCAAAACGCGCCAGACAAGTCGATCCTTCTTCCGGAAAGGGAAGCGGGCAGGGACGTTACGTTGCGCGTTCACGTTGCCAACCGGCCGCCTGAGATGTCGGTGCATCTGCAGAAGTCCTTGCTCCGTCTGTCACATACTCTGGCATCGGAGACGATCCGTGGCCGCAAAGAACGGGGCTTTGCGCGCCGGGCGCATTATGAGTTGAACCTCGCCCTGTCCGCGCAAGAGCTGCGGTCGTTCAACACAGAGCTCCGGTCGGTGTTTCCCAAAGATGTGATCTTGAACTACGGCTCGCACACGCCAAACGACGACGCGCCAATTCTTGGCGAATTGCCCGACGTCTGGCAGCAGTTCGCCCGTGAGAACTGGGCCGAGGTCTTTGCCGCCCAGTGGGCTGAAACACAGGCCAAACTGCAGCCGCTTATCGAGCGTATCCGGCCTTGGGATGTTGAGCGTGCATCAGCGTTCACCGATGGAACAAATCGGTCACCATCGAAGGTTCACGACAAAACCCGAGACCATTCAACAGACCAAACACCAAACCAAGCGAGGTCCAACATGCCGCCAGAAATACCATTGATCGATGCCGTTCCCGATCTGCCGCCGTTGCAGGATCAAGAGCTGCGCGTTCGTGCCGCCGAACACATCGATGCGCGGCCGAGCCTGGCCATGGCAAATGACGCGGCGTTCCGGATCTATGTCGAACCCAAAAAAGCCGTTGCCCGAATGGTGGCACAGTACATCGAACAGGGAGACAGCAAGGCTTTGGTTTCCGAGATTGAACGGTCGCCGGAAAGCTTTGGTGATGTGCAGGGCAAGACGCGATTTGGGATCGCAAACGGAGATCGCCGCTCGGCACTGGAACTGACGCCAACGATGGCCCACAAAATGGATGAGCACTTCACCGTGTTGGGCGAGATCAAGCACGAAATTGTTGCAGCACATGAAGTGCGACAGGTCGCCATGCGCAAATCGATCTCCGATCTGTCGCCTGAAGCGAGCGCTTATATGGAGCGAATGACCCAAGTCCATAAGATGCCGTCAGGGCCGGAAAAGGAGAATCGAACCAGACTTTTGGTCGCAGACACAGCGTCGGTGCAAGAAGTTGTCCGTTTCCGCCAAGGTCTCACTGAGCGTTATGGTAAGGGGGATGAAGCCATCCGGAAAGGCATTGATCAGGATCCAGCGTTGAAATCGCGATCAGCATCAGAGCGCAAACGCATTCAGGACCGAGCCGATGTTGTCGCCCATGCGATCCCCGTCATCAGCCAAATGCGGGAGCAGATCCAACGGCTGGATCGGTCGCCAGACCGCGGTAAGGACCAGTCGCGTGGTATCGAGCGGTAGGAGACATGCGTCAGCGGATCAACTGTTCGTATGGGGGTCTCAAATCCAGCTGATCGGCTTGAGTGCGATCTCATCAAGTGTTTTTTGCACTCTCGCGCAGAAATCCATGGGAAGTGGCTTGGATATTCCTCGCGCATTTGTTGACGCGAGAAGGCCCCGTTTGTTTGCGATCTCACGATAGATAAGTTCGCGCGTGTTTTGATCATGGCTGGTGAGGAGACTGGCAAGAGGAGACAGACGATTGTGCACGGCGCGGGCATCGTGGAACCGACCATCACGGGAATAATTGCAGAGAGCTGTCACTTCATGCGGAGCAATATAGCTAGTCAGCGTGCTGATCTCAGGTTTCTCACGGCCGCCATGGGTTTGACCATTATTACGGACAGCGATGATCGGCTGTGGCAATTGCTCGACCAATGCGGCCCGCTTTGCGACATACGAGTTGAAGGCGCAGGCCTTCAGCCCGTCCTGCCAGCGGATCGGAAAGGTGACGACGGCGTCGGCTCCTGCCTTGAAGCAGGATGCGATCTCATCCTCGAAATCGCCTGACAGCTCGTCGACACAGGCTAGGACCAACTGGCTGGAATCTAGTCCATCTCGGGTGTGCCGAAGAACATCCAAACGTTCCGATAAGCACAGTGACTGCCGTTCCCGGAGTGTTGTGTTGACGGCGATTCCGAGAACGCCGTCAATCAGCGACAAGCGTCTGGCCTGGTCGGTGACGGCACGCAGCATCACCGTCCCACGCTTGTCGAAGGGTGTTAGTGTTGGAACAATGAGCCCTTCTTTGATCGTAGTCGCTTTAAGGTTTTCGGAAATCAACATTCTACCCATCTCGTTACCTCCTTCCGTTGCTAAATGGTCGCCGGAGCAATCATCTGCCCCAAATGTTCGACATTGATTTGAACGGGTCGTCCAATGAACAAGTCTCTCTAAGACAAATTCCGCCACAAATGCTATCGCCCGTCCCTTCGCCTTGTTGCACTGAAAATTCTCGTTAAAAGGGAATGTACTCGCAGCTTTGTGCCAACGCACGAAAGAGACGACCAAGGCGAAATCAAGCTTCGCAAGCTTTTGAAATGTAGAGAAACAAACCCATCAGTTCGCCTATTGTTCGACAACTATTTCGCGAAGAAAGAGAGCGTAGGCCCAAAGATGGTGCACATCGACAAGAACTGCGTGACCAGACCGCTGAGCGGAGACCTTGATTTCAAGGAGTTGTTTCAGGAAGCAATTTCCGCCCGCGCAGGTCTGTCGTTTGTGAAAACCGCAGATACCAACAGTGAATGGACGCCCAACCTACTAGCAGAGGCGATCTTAGCGGTTGACCCAAATGGTCGTGGAGTGGACGTGCGGACCGTCCAAAATTGGTTTCAAGACAATGACAAAGGTATCAGCTCAGAGAACATAGTGTGTTTAGCGCGCGTGTTCGGTATGGGCGATCCGGATGCGATCGCAGCTTGGAGAAAGGAGCTTCGAGCGGCAAACAAACGACTTGCATCGAAACGCAAAGCGCGTCGCGAAATCGACGGCAAAACAGTGGCGGACGAAAATGAAAACGGCACCGATTTTTCGCCAGACAGAAAAAAAGATGGGTCACAAAATGAACAAAGTAGCTTAGCTGGGCTGTCTGAAAAACTTTGCACAAGCGCGGACGGTCTCAGTATCGCCATATTCGTCTGGGCTGGCTTCTTCCTGCTTTGCTTGATGTCATTTGTCATCGGAAACCACGATTTAACCTATTTGGCGCGACCAGATTTAACCAAGCAGGTTGGATTTTTCTGGTCGCTCAGCTGGCCGATTGAGTGCCTTTTCCTCTATCCCACATCGTTTCTGCTCATTGCGCACCTCGTTTCTTTCTGGAAGCGGGAGAGGCGGGCGATGGCACAATCTAAAGAACAACAGGGCACTTGGAACGAACTCATCTACGGCCTGCGCCTTCCATTTTGGCTGGTGGCGATCGTGGCGTTTGTCGTTGTATTTACAGCTCAGTGGGGTGGTGTTTATCTTCTTGGCCTTACGCAAAGAGACACTCCAGACCTCGTTGATTGGATACTTGTCGCCAAGCTTCGACCGGACATCGTCTCGATTTGGGAAGCTCTACTGGTTTCCCTTTTGGCATTCCTTTATTCTGGCCTGATCTACTGGTTCTATTTTACTGGCCTACTCTTGCTATTTGCGATCAGCGACGATTACTCCAAAAAAACGAAGTTACCTGATCCGCACTTTGATTGCTGTTCCGTAGACCTCGTAGGTGAGAAGCTTCAAAAAGTGATTTTCCGCTGTACGGTCATTGGGATGCTTGCTGCTACGGCGATCCAGCTGAATGCAATCTATTTGAAGTCGGACGGAGAAACGAGTTTGAGTTGGTTAGCCGGTGATTTTCTTGCAGGATTGGGTTCGCATACCACGAAATGGGGCTTTCTGGGCCAGTCTTCCGCATCGTCTCTCACAAGTTCCATGCTGTTGCTTCTACATGTGGCGTTGTACGGTCTGTGCACGACCAAAGTTCGTTCTGCGATGCGGCCGTTTCAAATCCAAAGCTTTGGAAGCAAACGCTTGATGGGGGAGGATAACACCGGACGCTGGTGCATATTCCATGATCCGTTGCTCAAACAGTTTTGCGTTCTGGGCCTCTTATTTTTGAACTTCAGTTTACTTGGGAAATTCGTAGGATTCACACTCTTACTATCCACATCTTTACTTGTCGCCGTTGCAAGCATCTGCTGGCCTGAAAAGGGTTCTGAGTTGCATCCCAGAACGAATAAGTAGGTGTTTAGATGTTGCAATCCATGAGCAATAAAAGGGGCATTGCATTCGTCACATTGTCGATGGCTGCCTTCACGTTTGAAGACATGTTCATAAAATTGCTGTTGATCCATCTGCCAGTCGGTCAACTGCTCTGCATGTTTGGACTTGGAACAGCCTCCCTTTTTGCGGGCATAATGTGGATGAGAGGAATCAGATTCAATGAGCCTGGAGCGTTGGGAAAGTTTCCTCTCTTGCGAGCACTCTGCGAGGCTGGCGCGGCGTTAACATTTTACCTTGCCCTTGCGAAAATCGATCTGACTCTTTTGGCGGCTGTCTATCAGGCAGTACCATTGGTGATCGTACTCGGGGCTTCGGTTTTTCTTCGAGAACAAGTGGGATGGCGCAGATGGCTTGCAGTCCTGTTTGGACTATGTGGGGTCATGCTCATAACCCGCCCTGGTTTTGCAGAATTTGACCCGAATTCACTGTGGGCCGTGTTATCGGTGCTTTTGGTAGCTGCGAGAGATTTGGCAACGCGCAGGATCCAGGAAGCGCTACCTTCGACACTCATATCATTTCAGGGGGTTTTGCAGTTTTGATACCTACCGGACTACTGTGCATTTTGCGACGGGAGAGATAGTGGTGCCAGTTTCCAGCTCCTATCTGATTTTGACGCTTGGCGGCGTGGTGTTTGGAGCATTGGGATATTATTGTATCGTTCGTGGCATGCGTTTGGGAGAGGCTTCGGCGGTCGCACCCTTCCGATATAGCCGTATTCTGTTTGCGCTTCTGGTTGGGGCCATCGTGTTTGGCGAACGAGTGGACACGATTACTCTAGTTGGTATCGCTTTGATCGTTTTAGCAGGGATTTATTCGTTCTGGCGGGAAGCGTAGAAAGAAATCCGTACGCGGATTTGATAATCCGAGTGGAGACGAAAGGGATATCTCAGCTTAGATTTGCTGAGCGGTTCGAACTCGTCAAAAAGTTTTCCAGCTTCTCAGAACTGTATGCAATCGAAGCGTGATGATTTGTTCCTGCCGGAGTCGGCGACTATGGGAGGCGCAGCAACGGTACCGTCCAACTGCAAGGTTGCAAGTACAGTAACGTCACCGAAGGCATCTGGCCGGAGATCGCAGCAGGCGGAGACCTTTGGCCTCCATGGAAGTGCGCTGCGAAGGTAAAGTGGTCATTGCGCGGATCAAAGGTCTTGGGTTCTTTGGGCTGATGGCAAGTCAGGGTCACCACAAAGTACATCATATGATGATGGCGCGTGGTGTAAACGCCCACCGAAACTGAAACGCAAACACTGCTTTTCTGGTGCCGCAATCTCACGACAAGCATGTCGCTCACGGATAATCTTTCAAAAAAGCAACTTTCTGGTAGTTGCGCCTGCGCTACGTGGAAAGAGTGGTGCTGGTTCAGCGTCAAACGTAACGAAACAGTGAAATGGATGAAGCGAGGTCAATCTGAATCTTGATACCTTTGATCTTTCGACCTTCATTTCACATAGTCACGCTCAAGTTACCAAGATGCACTTGACCTCCACCGACTGGAAGGCTGAATAAGTGCTCTCATGAGACCAATAATGCACCTTTTTCTGATTCTTATCCTGACTATTGGCGTCGTAGTTGCGCCTGAATATGGTTCGGCCAAAGAACCCAGCATGGCAATGCAAATGGACGGTCAGGATCAGACTTGTGCGGGATGCCCGTCAACTGCAGGTGCGGGCATCATCTGTGACAGTGGATGTACTGTGCCCTGCGGCCTGGGCGGTTCATCTGCTATGATTGCGCCGCAGATATCTTCAACACAATTTTCTAAGCCATTCGGTCTCATGCGGTCGAGCATTGATCTGTTGCTCCCAATAGGGACAGCACCGGCACTCGATCCTTTCCCCCCGAAACTTTCGATCTAGTACATTCTCGGCCTTGCAATCTGCAGGGAGACTGAGCGGTGCATCGCCCATGTGTGGCTGAGCGCAGCCCAATTTAGATCAGGAAAGTCTCGATGAGCAAACAAGTTCCAATGACACGAAGAGGCGTGCTTTGCACCGGTGCGGCGTTCGCTTCACTATCGCTTCTGTCGCCGATGCGGGCAGCGGTGGCGCAGCAATCTGACGAGCCGCTTCGTTTGCGCGCCGCACCCTCGAAGGCCGGGCTGCGCCCTGCACCATACGGCTTGACTGACGTCTGGAGTTATAACGGTGCCGTTCCCGGTTCGGAAATCAGGGTCCGTCAAGGCGACCGGATACGCGTTCTGGCTGAAAACCGTCTGCAGGAGGGGACGACCATTCATTGGCATGGCATTCGTACGCCAAATGCGATGGATGGGGTGGCGTTTCTTACACAAGACCCGATTCCGGTTAATGGTGATTTCCAATATGAGTTCGACGCTCTGGATGCGGGAACATTCTGGTACCACCCGCATCAACGCAGTTTCGAACAGTTGGGTCGCGGCCTTTACGGTCCGCTGATTGTTGAAGAGGCTGAACCGATCCGCGTGGACCGCGATGTGACTTGGATGCTGGATGACTGGCGGATGACAAACGACGGTCAGCTCTCGAATGATTTCGGCAATCAAGGCGATGCTATGCATGGGGGGCGGATCGGTAACACGGTCACGATAAATGGCCAAATACCTGATCGCATGGCTGTTCAGGCTGGTGAGCGTATTCGGCTGCGCCTGATCAATGCGGCAAATGCCCGGATATTCGGGTTGGATTTTGGCGATCTTGATCCTGTGGTAATCGCGATGGACGGCCAGCCCGTTGTGCCGCACGCACCAGATGACGGGATTATCGTCATTGGACCCGCTATGCGCGTTGATGTTGTGATCGATTTTACTGGAAAGCCCGGCGATCTTCTGAGCGTGAACGACGTCTATTACAAAGACCTCGAATTCCGGTTGGTCGATTTTGCCTATGGCTCTGATGCTTTGCGGCAAACGGTGCCGGACTGGTCAATGGTCCTTGCGCCTAACCCGT
>NZ_JBRKBN010000005.1:0-267218 GCF_053474885.1 Sulfitobacter sp. M13
ACCGCCCCGGTTTGCAGGCCGCGGCGGAGCATGGCGTGGCTTGCTGCAACCTTTCGTCGATGCGCAGAGTCCAAAGCCGATGTGCCGCCTTGGCGCGGGAGCTTGGCTGGGGGAACTGCGGAACTGCGAGCGGCCCCCCTGTTTGGCCAGCCGGATCGATGACCGGCCTGCGGGTGGAGCCTGCGGACTTGGCGGTGATCGACCGTGTCGAAACTCTGCTGTGCGCAGAGTTGGGCAATATCACCCTGCGCTGTCGCCTGCTGCGCGGAGGCTGGGTGGTGGAGCTTGATCCACGTGTTTATGAAGATCTTTCCACGCAAAACCGCAGGTTGATTATCGCGCGGGTCCGGCAGGCCACGGATGACGGGCGCGCGGTTAATCTGCGGGCCTATTCAAGAGGAAGTGCATTTGTCCATCAATGAGAGAGGCCCGACGGGCATGCAGACGTGACCTTTGATCGGGGGCGCGGGGGCGCATCGGCATCGAAGAAGCCGTGCTTTGCGAGCATAAATCGGGGCCGCAAATTGCCGCGATCATCGGCGATGCGCACGCCGAAGGCCGCAGGCTCTTGCTGACCCGGCTAACGCCAGAGCAGTTCGGCAGCCTGCCAGACAATCTTGCCCAATCGGTTGATTACTGCACCGCGTCACGCACCGCCATTTTGGGAGAAATCGGCCCCTTGGAAAGCAACCCGCGCATTCGCCCTCGTCAGTGCCGGCACCTCTGATTACGTCCCCATGGCCGAAGCGCGGCGCACGCTGGCCTATAGCGGGATGGACGCGACAGAGGTGTCGGACGTGGGCGTGGCCGGGCTTTGGCGCCTGCCTCTCTATCTCGCACGAGAAGAACTGCTGCGTGAAATGGACGTGGTGATCGTCTTCGCCGGGATGGATGCGGCCCTGCCGTCGGTCGTGGCCGGGCTGGTGCCGGGGGTGGTCATTGGCGTGCCGACCTCCGTCGGCTATGTGTTGCCCGCGGCGGGAGGGTCGCGCTCGATTCGATACTCGCCAGCTGTGCGTCGGGGGTGACGGTCGTGAACATCGACAACGGCTATGGGGCTGCGACTTCGGCGTTGCGACTGGCCAATATGATGCGTCGCGCCGCGGCGGGGGAGTAGCCAGTGACAGCGCCGAAACTAAAGATTAAAAAACGCCAGACGCTGGCCGATCAGCTTTACGGCAGGTGCTTGAGCAGATTGTGTCGAACAAACTCGCACAAGGCGAGAAGCTACCTTCGGAAAACCAGATCGCCTTGGCCTTTGGCGTGTCGCGCCCCGTGGTGCGCGAGGCGCTGCGCAAGTTGCAGGAGGACGGGCTGGTCGAGGCAAGGCGCGGCGTGGGCTCCTTCGTGCGGCGGCGGCCTTCGGAAAAGCTGATTGAATATGCGACGGCGGGGTCTGTTGCGGGGTTGATGCGCGCGATGGAGGCGCGGATCACGGTCGAAAATGCCACCGCCCGCATGGCCGCGCAACGCGCTAGCCCCAAGGATATTGCCCGGATCGAGACGGCATTGCAGACGTTGGAGGCGTCGATGCAGGCGCGGAACCCTTCCTTTGACGCCGATTACCAATTCCACGGCGCCATCGCGGCGGCTTCGGGCAATGAGGTCTTTCTCCAGATGCTCGACTGCGCGCGCGAGTCGATTGAGCGGGGGATCGACGTGGCGCAAAAGCTGACGCGGCAAGGCTCACAAGCCCGGATCGACGTGGTCATCAGCGAACACCGCCAAATTCTCGAAGCGATCCGCGCGGGCGACAGCGAGCTCGCAGGCGTGTCGATGGCCTATCACCTGTTGCAGGCGCGGGCCCGGATCACCGACCACGCCGGAATTGCATAGCATTAATAACCCGAAAGACCCCTTGATGATTTACGACCACCGTACCTATTGCTGCCGCCCCGGCACGATCAAGAAGCACCTCGCGCTCTATGCTGAGTTTGGATTTCCGGCGCAGAAACGCATCCTTGGCGAGCCACTGATCTATGCGCAGGTCGAGACGGGGGATGTGAACTCATTCGTCCATATCTGGGCCTATGAGAATGCCGCAGACCGTGCCGCGCGGCGGGCGCAGATGGCGGCGGACCCTGAGTGGCAGGCCTACCTCAAGAAAAGTGCAGAGGCGGGGTATCTGGTGAGCCAGACCAATAAGATCCTCATGCCCGTTCCGCTCGAAGCCTAAACGGTGTGCCCCGGCCTAAGGGTTCAGGCCGGGGGTTGGCTTCAGGTGACTATACAGCTTTCGTCGATCCCGCGCCCTTCGTGAAAGGCGCGGATGTTGCTGGCCCAATGGCCAACCATGCGTTTGAGGTTATCCTCGCTATGGCCGCCGATATGCGGCAGGGGCAGGACGTTATCAAGCCGCAGAAGCGGGTTGTCTGGCTCGACAGGTTCTTCGGTGAAGACATCCAGGGCAGCGCCCGCGATGCGTTTGTTTGTCAGCGTGTCGATGAGGGCTGCCTCATCAATCAACCCGCCGCGCCCAGTGTTGACCAGCAGAGCGTCGGATTTCATCCGCGCCAGTTCCGCCGCGCCGATGGTGTGGTGTGACGCCTCGGTCAGCGGCATGTGCAGGCTGACGATATCGCAGGTCTCAAG
Source organism: Sulfitobacter sp. M13 (assembly GCF_053474885.1). Taxonomy (NCBI): domain Bacteria; kingdom Pseudomonadati; phylum Pseudomonadota; class Alphaproteobacteria; order Rhodobacterales; family Roseobacteraceae; genus Sulfitobacter; species Sulfitobacter sp. M13. The sequence goes on from NZ_JBRKBN010000005.1 coordinate 2,593, forward strand.
GATTTCATCGCGCTCGGCATAGCGCGCGGTGGTTCCTTCGGCTGGACCTGAGCGTCGGTAATAGAGCACTTCACAATCAAACCCGGTCAATCGTTTCGCAACAAGTTGCCCAATCGCGCCAAAGCCGATCAGTCCGACCTTCTGACTGCTGAGGTCCCGCGCGCCGGGGACGATCTCTGGCACGATCCACTTACCGGCGCGGGTGTTGTTATAGTGCAGCGGGATGCGGCGCAGGGCGGCGATCATCATGCCGATGGTCAGGTCTGCGATGGTGGGCGCATTAACGCCCGGGCTGCGCGCAACGGTCACGCCCATTTCCTTGGCCACATCCACCGGGATCTTGTCATACCCGGTGCCCCATTGGTGCACGAGACGCACGCTATCCGCCCCCCGCAGCACCGAGACCGGAAGGCCACGCCCGCGCGCAACGATATAGGCCGCGCCCTTCACCGTCTCGGCAAAATCCTCTTCGGAGAAGGACCGGGCGAAGCGCAGGTCGAGCCCTTCGGCATAGCCGCGTACCTTATCCTGCATATCGTCCGGCATCGCGTCGAGTACGGCGACGGGGCCGATCAATGCGCCGCTCATGCCGATGCCCCGCGCAGGTCTTCGGGCAGCAGCGCCTCGGGCAGGTTCTGGTACGACACCGGTCGCAGGAAGCGGCGGATTGCCATGGTGCCCACGGACGTCGCGCCAAAGTTGGTAGAGGCCGGGTAGGGGCCGCCGTGCACCATGGCATCGCAGACCTCGACCCCGGTGGGGAAGCCGTTCACCAGCACCCGGCCCGCCTTGCGTTCAAGGATGGGCATCAGTGCTTTGGCCGCGTCGGTGTCGCCGTCGTCCATTTGGATGGTGGCGGTCAACTGGCCTTCGAACCCTTTGGCGAGCTCTTGCATCTCATCGCCCGAAGACACCCGCAGCACCAGACCCAAGGGGCCAAAGACCTCTTCGCCAAGCGCGTGGTCTTGTAGGTAGGTATCGGCATCGGTTTCAAAGAGGTTCGGCTGGGCGCTGCGCCCCTCGCTGTCAGTGCTCACCAGCGCGCGCACCGCGTTGCGCCCGGTGAAACGCTCTTTGCCGTCGCGGTAGGCTTTGGCGATGCCATCGGTCAACATGACTTGTGGGCCGACCTGCTCAAGCGCATCTTTCGCGGCGGCGACAAAGGCGTCGCCCTCGGCCCCCTTGGCCACGACCGCGATACCGGGGTTGGTGCAGAACTGCCCTGCGCCCATGGTCAGCGACCCGGCCCAGCCCGCGCCGATTTCGGTGCCCCGGTTTCGGGTGGCCTCGGCCAGAACGAACATCGGATTGACTGAACCTAACTCACCGAAAAACGGGATCGGCTCGGGGCGTTGCGCGCAGAGGTCGAAGAGCGCGCGGCCCCCACCGAGGGACCCGGTAAAGCCCACGGCCTTGATCAGCGGATGCTGCACCAGCGTCTGACCCACCTCGCGGCTGTTTGCATGGATGAGGGAAAAGACACCGGGGTGAATGCCACATTTCTGAACCGCGGCATGGATCGCTTCGGCGACAATTTCACCCGTGCCGGGGTGGGCGGAGTGGCCTTTGACGACCACCGGACAGCCCGCCGCCAGCGCCGCCGCGGTGTCACCGCCTGCGGTGGAAAACGCCAGCGGGAAATTCGACGCGCCAAAGACCGCGACCGGGCCAATGGGGCGTTGGATCATGCGGATGTCGGGGCGGGGCATCGGCTGGCGATCTGGCAGGGCTTCGTCCACGCGACGGTCTAGATGCGTGCCTTTGCGGATGTGATCGGCAAAGAGGCGGAGTTGCCCGGTTGTCCGCCCACGCTCGCCTTGTAGACGAGCTTCGGGCAGGCCGGATTCGCGGGTGCCGATCTCGGTGATGATCTCGGCGCGGGCCTCCATCTCATCGGCAATGGCGTCAAGGAAATCGGCGCGTGTTTCGCGGTTGGAAGAGGCGTACGAACAAAAGGCGTCTTCGGCGGCTTCGCAGGCTTGGTTCACATGGGCCGGTGTGCCGCTTTGGAATTGATCGCTTTCGCCGGTGGCAGGAGAATTGGCAAACGTCTCCCCGCCGCCGACCCATTCACCTGCGATCAGATGCTTGCCGTGGGGGTGAAATGTCTTGTTGTGCGCGCTCATGATCAATCCTTGTCGGTTTTCTGTTTCGAGGTGGGGGAGGGCTGCGCCATGGTCTGGACCAGCGCATCCATCTGCCGCGTGAGCAGCCAAGCGTCGCCCGCGATGGCGACGAATTCGATATCGTTGTCAAAGTAGCGGCGCGCCAGATCGGCTCCGTAGCCAAGGATCCCTGCGGGCAGCCCGGCGGCGTGAATGGAGGTAACCGCTTCGCGGATCTTGTCTTGGACATCGGAGTGCATCGGGTTGCCGGTATGGCCCATCGCCGAGGACAAATCGCCCGGTCCGATAAAGATCGCATCCACGCCGGGAACAGCGGCAATGGCGGGAATTTCCGCAACCGCTTCGGGTGTTTCGACCTGTACGATGACGCATTGCGCATCGGCATAAGTGGTCAGGTAATCCGACTGCCGCGCGTAGTTATTGGCGCGGATCGTGGCCGAGATGCCGCGCAGCCCTTCGGGGGGGTAGCGGGTCCAAGACATGGCGCGGCGGGCGTCTTCGGCGTTCTGGATCATCGGAAACATTAGATTGCGCACGCCGATATCTAATAGCCGTTTGGTTATCGTCTGGTCCGAGGACGGCATTCGCACGATCATCTGCGCATCGGGATTGGCACTGCCTGCGGCGCGCAGGTGGTCAGTGATTTGGCTCAGGTCGTTCGGCGCGTGCTCCATGTCGAGCAAGAGCCAATCGATCCCGCTGCCCGCGGCGATTTCCGTCACCGTGGGAGAGCAGAGTGAGAGCCAGAACCCCGACAGACGGCTCCCGGGCCGGAGCGATTGTTTCAGTGATTTTTCCGACATTTTTGCAGCCTGCCCCTCAAATGGTATCGACAATGGAGGTGATACGGTAATATATCAGTTGGAGCAAGATGTGTTTTATACCGTCTTTGCGATGATGATTTAGCTGGCGAGGACTCCATGACCGTGACCAAGAAAACCGCCGATCAGCTCCGCAGCGCGCGCTGGTTTGCCCCCGACGATCTGCGCAGCTTTGGGCATCGGTCACGTATGATGCAAATGGGTCTGGGGCCCGAGGATTGGGAAGGCCGCCCGGTGATCGGCATCCTGAACACTTGGTCTGAGATGAACCCCTGCCACCTCCATTTCCGCGACCGTGCGGAGGACGTGAAGAAGGGAATCGCGCAGGCCGGGGGGCTGGGGTTGGAGATCCCGACGATCTCGATTGATGAGAGTTTCACCAAGCCGACCTCGATGCTCTACCGCAACATGATCGCGATGGAGACCGAAGAGACGATCCGCTCGCATCCGCTTGACGGTGTGGTGCTGATGGGGGGCTGTGACAAGTCCACGCCGGGTCTCACCATGGGCGCAATCAGCGCAGGGGTGCCGTTTATCTTCCTGCCCGCTGGCCCGATGCTCCGTGGCAATTACGCGGGCCGGGCGCTTGGGTCTGGTTCCGATGCGTGGAAGTTCTGGGACGAGCGCCGCGCAGGGACAATCTCGGCAGAGGAATGGGTTGGCGTCGAAGGCGGTATCGCGCGGTCATACGGGCATTGCATGACCATGGGCACGGCCTCGACCATGACCGCGATTGCCGAGGCGATGGGGCTAACCTTGCCGGGGGCGACTTCAATCCCCGCCGCGGACGCAGGCCACAAACGGATGAGCGCCTCTTGCGGGCGGCGGATCGTCGATATGGTTTGGGAAGACCTGACGCCGGATAAAATCATCACGCCAGCAGCTGTGCAGAACGCGGCAACCGTGGCGATGGCGACGGGGTGTTCGACCAATGCGGTGGTGCATCTGCTCGCCATGGCACGCCGCGCAGGTGTGGCGCTGGAGCTGGACGATCTGGACGCACTGGGCCGCACCACGCCGCTCATTGCTAACATTCGCCCCTTGGGCAGCAGCGAATACCTAATGGAGGATTTCTACTTCGCAGGCGGTCTGCGGGCGCTGATGGATCAACTGGGGGACAAGCTCGATCGTTCGGCGATCACCTGTACTGGCAAACCCTTGGAAGAAGGGATCGCGGGCGCGCCTGTCTATAATGACGATGTGATCCGGCCCCTGTCGAATCCGGTCTATAAAGAAGGCTCGCTTGCCGTGCTCAAAGGCAATCTTTGCCCCAATGGCGCGGTCATCAAGCCGGCGGCTTGTGACCCAAAGTTCCACCGCCACGAAGGCCCTGCGCTGGTCTTTGACAGCTACCCCGAGATGAAGGCCGCGATTGATGACGAAAACCTCGACGTAACGCCGGACCATGTGCTGGTGCTACGGAATGCGGGGCCGCAGGGCGGGCCGGGGATGCCGGAATGGGGCATGTTGCCGATGCCGAAAGCGCTGCTGAAACAGGGTCACCGCGACATGCTGCGGATCTCGGATGCACGGATGTCGGGCACGTCTTATGGGGCTTGCATCCTCCACGTCGCACCTGAATCCTTCGTCGGGGGGCCACTGGCTCTGCTGAAGACAGGCGACATCGTACGCATGGATCTTGAGGCGCGAGCCCTCGACATGCTGGTGGACGAGGGCGAACTCGCCACCCGCCGCGCCGCGTGGAAAGCCCCCGAGCCACGGTTCGAGCGCGGCTGGGGCTATATGTTCCAGCGTCATGTGGGGCAGGCCGATCAGGGCTGTGACTTTGACTACCTCACCGCGGCCTTTGGGCAAGCGGCGGGTGAGCCGGACATTTTCTGAGAGGTACTCGCATGACACATGATCTATCAAAAGCGCTCACCGGCATCTCGGGCATCCTTGTGACGCCCTATGACACAAACGGAGAGATTGCGCCGCGCAAGCTGGCCCCGATCATTGACCGCGCGCTCGCCGCCGGGGTGCATATCCTGGTCGTGAACGGCAACACTGGCGAATATTACGCGCTGACCATTGATGAAGCCTGCACGATGGTGCGCGAGGTGGCCCAGATGGTTGACGGGCGCGCGCCGCTGCTGGCGGGTGTCGGACGCGGTATTCGCGACGCTTGTGCGTTGGCCAAAGCGAGCGCTGACGCGGGCGCCGATGCGCTGATGATACACCAGCCGCCCGATCCCTTCGTCTCCCCCCGTGGCACGGTCGATTATGTGCGCGCGGTGCGGGATGCTTCGGGCGGGTTGCCGGTGATGCTGTACCTGCGCAATGATGCGATGGGGCCCGAGGGCATCGCCCGGCTTTGTGAGGTCGAGGGGGTGAAGGGGGTCAAATGGGCCACGCCGAACCCTTTGAACTTTGCCCGCGCGATTGAGGCAGCGCCGGATGATATCGTCTGGGTCGGCGGCTTGGCCGAGGTCTGGGCGCCGCCGCTCTATGCGGTTGGCGCGCGGGGGTTCACCTCTGGTCTGATCAATGTCTGGCCGGAACGGTCGGTTGCCATTCACGCAGCGCTCGACGCGGGCAACTACGCAGAGGCGAACCTGTTGATCGCGGGCATGCGTGCCTTTGAGGACATTCGTGCCGAAGAACATAACGGCACGAACGTCACCGGCGTCAAAGCTGCGCTGATGGCCATCGGACAGGACTGCGGCACCACGCGCCCGCCCTCCGCATGGCCTCTGACAGAGCGTCAGCAGGCGGTGCTGGACCATTTCATAACAGACAACGGACTGAAGGGAGACCGGGCATGAACCCCGAACTACGCGAGAAACTTAAGGCGGTTTCGGTCGCGACATTGGCCACAGCGCTCTATAAGCGCGGGCTGCGCAATCAGGTGGTGCAGGAGGTGGGTCCGGTCGCGCCCAAGGGCCAAAATATGGTCGGGCCTGCCTTTACCCTGCGCTACATGCCCGCCCGTGAAGACCGCAATCAACTGGTCGAATTCCGCAACCCCGAGCATCCGCAACGGGTCGCGATTGAGACTTGTCCCGAGGGCTATGTGCTGGTGATGGACAGCCGCAAAGACGCGCGTGCCGCCAGCGCCGGGGACATTCTGATCACTCGGTTGATGATGCGCGGCGCGGCAGGAGTAGTCACAGACGGCGGGCTGCGCGATGCCGCGATCATTGGCACACTTGAGATGCCCGCCTACCACGCCCGGCCCTCAAGCCCGACCAACTTGACCTTGCATGAGGCGATTGAGATCAACTGCCCCGTGGGCTGCGGCGATGCGCCGGTCTTTCCCGGTGATATCGTGGTGGGCGACGATGATTGTGTGATCATCATCCCTGCAGATATTGCCGAGGAGGTCGCGGACGAGGCTGTTGAGATGACCGCCTATGAGGATTTCGTTGTTGAAGAGGTCAAAGGCGGCGCGGGGATCATCGGGCTTTACCCCGGCACCAAACAAGAAAGCCTCGATAAATTTGCAGAATGGCGCAAGGCCAACAACCGCTGAGTTAGGTCTTTTCCGGAGTGAAATATTCCGGGAAAGCCGCCCGTTTTTCGGTCATGCGGTCAACGGTGCGTTGCAGGTGCTGACGCAGCGCATCCATCGCGGCGGGGGCGTCGCCCGCCTCGATCCCATCAAGGATCCGGCTGTGGCCCCCAATCACCTCTTTGTTGTTAAGGATGCGCCCCGCCTCGTCGAAATTATCCAGGTGCAGGCGGCGCAGACGTTCCAAATGGCCCGCGTGGCTTCGCATGATGCGTTGACTTTGCACATGGCCTGCCGCGACGAACAGGGTCTGGTGGAATACTTCGTCCAGCTCTTGAAAAGTCGGCACATCGCCGGGCTGATCTGAAATGCTGCTTTGCAAGGCGACGATGCTGCGCAGCCGGGTGAGGGCTTCGGCTGCGATGCCCGTCGCCAAACGGCGCACTACTTCGGTTTCAAGCGCGATGCGCATGAACTGGGCTTCGCTGATTGCCGACATATCAATCGGCGTCACCAAAGTGCGCGACTGCGGATAGATCTTGACCAACCCCTCTTTAGCCAGCTGCTGCAGCGCATCTCGAAGGGGGGTTAAGCTGACGCCATGGGTCTCGGCCAGTTCCGCGCGCAAAAGTGGGGTGCCTGGCGGCAGGTCGAGCCGGACAATCTGATCGCGCAGCGTGGCATAGACCCCGCGCCCGGTCGGCCCCCCCTCGAATAGACCTAAGTCAGCCCCTCCGCCCAAAATGCTTTTAGCAAGGGTCTGAGCGCTCTGCGCAGCAGGTTTGTTCGATGAGGTCATGTGGGCTCTTCCATAGCTATTAAATCTAATATATCAGTTAATGACATCTTACCGAAGCGGTTTTTTCGACACCCTAGATGGAGCATCCGATGGACAGCCAGACCATGCAAGAGGACAGAAACGCAAGGGTGATGCTGCTGTCACCCACGGATAACGTAGTTGTGGCGACCTCGGCGGTGCCCCAAGGGGCGGTATTGCCGCAAGACGGGCTGCATGCCAACCACGATACGCCCCAAGGTCACAAGATCGCAATCCGGCCCATCCAGCAGGGCGCGCCGATCCTGAAATTCGACACGGTGATCGGCTATGCAGCGCAGGATATCGCTGCGGGGGACTGGCTGCACAGCCATAACATCAAGTTCGATGCGGTCGACAAAGACTATGCTTTCGCCCGCGATTATACCCCAACCGACCTGCTGCCGCCCACAAAGCGCGCACAGTTTATGGGCATCCGGCGAGAGAATGGCCGCGTGGGCACGCGCAACTACATCGGGCTTTTCGTGACCGTGAATTGCTCGGCCACGGTGGCGCGCAAAATCGCCAACTACTTCGACGAAGAGCGGATGGAGGCATGGGAGAATGTCGACGGCGTGATCCCCTTCATCCACGAATCCGGCTGCGGGATGGAGCTTACGGGCGAGCCGATGGACCTGCTGCGCCGCACGCTATCGGGCTACATCCGTCATCCCAACCTTGCCGGGGCCGTGGTCCTGTCACTGGGGTGCGAGCGCAACAATTTGGCGCAATTCTTCGAAGAAGAAGGGCTGGCGGAGGGCAAGATGCTGCGCACGATCACCATGCAGCACGTCGGTGGTACGGCCCGCGCGATTGCCGAAGGTAAGGACGCCGTGCGCGAAATGTTGGATCAAGCCAATGCCGTGCAGCGCGAACCCTGTTCGGCGGAACACATTACCATTGGGATGCAATGCGGCGGGTCGGACGGGCTTTCGGGTCTGTCGGCCAACCCCGGCCTTGGCGTGGCGGCGGATATTCTGGTGCGCAACGGCGGCACGGCCATCCTGTCGGAAACGCCCGAGATTTTTGGCGTCGAACACCTGCTGACCCGCCGTGCGCGCAGCGAAGAAGTGGGCCGCAAACTGGTTGAGCGCATGGACTGGTGGCTGGAGCATACCAAGGGCCGTGACACGCAGATCAACGGCGTGGTCAGCCCCGGCAATCAGGCGGGCGGCCTTGCAAATGTGTTAGAGAAATCACTTGGCGGAGCCAAGAAAAGCGGCAGCACCGGGCTAATGGAAGTCTATCACTATGCCGATGCGGTGACCCAGAAGGGGCTGGTCTTTATGGACACGCCCGGCTTCGATCCGGTGTCGGCCACGGGGCAGATCGCGGGGGGTGCCAACCTGATTTGCTTCACCACCGGGCGCGGGTCTTGCTTTGGCTCTTACCCGTCGCCGACGATCAAGCTCGCCTCTAACACGCCGATGTTCACCAAGATGCAGGACGATATGGACATCAACTGCGGCACGGTAATCGACGGCGAGCAGAGCCTGGAGGAATTGGGCCAAGCAATCTTCGAACGCATCCTCGCCATCGCCTCGGGAGAGCAGAGCAAATCCGAAGCGCTTGGCGTGGGCGAAGAGGAATTCGCGCCTTGGCCGATTGGGGTCACAGGGTAACAGATGTCAAAGGGGAAAGCGAAGATGAAACCGAACTATGTAAAGCTGGTCGAGAATACGCCGCTGCCACGAATGGCGCTTTGCCGTCAGACCTTTGCCGCGACCCAGATCGACGACCCGCGCGCCGCCGTGGCCGAGGCGATGCAGGCCGATTGCGCGGGCAAGATAAAACCCGGCATGTCCATCGCCATCACCGCTGGCAGCCGGGGGCTGGCAAACCTGCCGGAACTGCTGGCCGCCATCGTGGCCGAGGTTCGCGCACGCGGGGCGCATCCCTTTGTCGTGCCCGCCATGGGCAGCCACGGGGGTGCCACGGCAGAGGGGCAGTCCGCGCTTTTGGCTAAACTGGGCGTGACCGAAGAAAGCCTCGGCTGCGAGATCCGCTCTTCGATGGAGACCGATGAGATCGGTGTGCTCGACAACGGCATGTCGGTGCGGATGGACCGTCACGCCAATGCCGCCGATGGGATCATCCTGTTCAACCGCATCAAGCCGCATACGTCCTTTCGCGCGCCGAACGAAAGCGGCTTGGCCAAAATGCTCTCGATCGGCCTTGGCAAACAATCGGGGGCCGAAACCTGCCATTCGCGGGGCATTGATAACGTCGGTATCTTCGTGGCCAAAATGGCGCGGATGAAGTTGGAGCGCTGCAAAGTGCTTTTCGGCATCGGCACGATTGAGAACGCTTACGATGGGCTGGCACAGGTCGTCGCGCTAGACAGTGACGGGATGCTGGAGGCCGAGGCCCCCTATCTACAAGACGCAATGCGCAACATGCCACGTCTGCCCCTCGGGCCGCTTGATGCGCCTTCGGCTTCGGGCGATCTGGACGTGCTGGTGGTCGATGAAATCGGCAAGGAGTTTTCCGGCACCGGGATGGACCCGAACATCACGCATCGTTTCTCTAGTGAAAAGATGCAGGTGCATTTGCATATCTCACGGTTGGTGGCGCTTGGCCTGTCGCCGCTCAGCAACGGCAATGGCAATGGCGCTGCGCGGGCGGATGTAATTACCGAACGCCTAGAGACGGATTTTGACCGGGAAGCGGTCTATGCCAATGCGATCACGTCCCAAGTATTGAAACAAGCGAAGATCCCCGTGGTCATGCCCTGCGACCGGACGGCGATTCAAACGGCGGTCAAGACCTGCGGGGCCGAGGATATTACCAAGGTCCGTCTGCTGCGCATCCCCAACACGCTGAAGCTTGAATACCTCTATGCTTCGGAAGCGATGCTACCAGAATTGCACGAGCGTTCGGGGGTGGAGGTCATCGGCGATCTGCAAGAAATGCAGTTTGGCGAGGGGCTTTTGCAAAACCCTTGGCCTGAGGCACATTGATGACCGACGCCGTATCAACAGGGCACGGGCTGCATCTGCATCTTGATCCGGTGGGCGGTGCGGCGGGCGATATGTTCATCGCTGCAATGCTGCACGCTTTTCCCGAGTTGGCCGAGCGCGCACTGGCCGATGTTGCTGCCGTTTTGCCTGCCGAGGTTGGCCATGCGGAACTGACCGCGCATGTGGCTTCGGGCATCACCGCGCGCCGGTTTGAACTGGTGCTGACCGCGCCAGATGCAGGAACGCGGCATGGGGCTGAAACCACTTACCGCGCGATGCGCGAGTTGCTGGAAAACGCCCCGCTGTCAGACGGCACGGCAAAGGCCGCCTGCGCCATTTTGCACCGCATCGCAGAGGCAGAGGCGCAAGTGCATGATATCCCCATCGACCGGGTGCATTTTCATGAGATCGCCGATTGGGACGCGCTGATGGATGTGACCGCCGCAGGCAGCATCTGTGCGGCACTGTCAGAGGCGACATTCTCGCTTGCGCCGCTGCCGCTTGGGGGCGGTCTGGTTGAGACGGCGCATGGCAAACTACCCGTTCCGGCCCCCGCGACAGCACTGATCTTGCAAGGCTACGACTGGCACGACGATGGAGTGCCAGGCGAAAGGGTCACCCCCACCGGCGCCGCGATCCTTGCCCATGTCACCGACGGTAGCCCAACCACCAGCCGTCCGCCGGGACGGCTGCGCTGTACCGGGTCAGGCGCGGGGATGCGGGTGATGAAGGGTCTGCCAAATATCCTGGGTCAGCGTCTTCGACAGGGCCTCGGAGGGCATCGAGCAGGACAGTGTGGTGCAATTTGCCTGCGATATCGACGACATGACGGGCGAGGAACTGGGCGCGGCGGTCGACCGGTTGCGCGCGATGGAAGGCGTGGTGGATCTGCTGATGCTCAGCGGGCAGGGCAAGAAATCACGCCCGGTGACGCGGCTGGAGTTGTTGGTGCAGCCTCAGGCAGCAGATGCGGTCACGGCGCGGCTCTTTGATCTTACGTCGACGCTGGGGCTTCGCCGCACGTTTGTGGATCGTTTGATCCTCGCACGGGAGAGCGATGAAATCGGCCCCCTTCGGCGCAAACGCGTGACGCGCCCCGGCGGGCAGGAGACCATCAAGGTTGAGAGTGACGATCTGGCCGATGCCGAGACCCTACACGACCGCCGAACTCGCGCTCGCGCGGCGGAGGAGGCCCTGCGCCGTGTCATCGCCCTTGCCCGCGACAGTGCCGATTTACTGAGAGCCGAGGACACCTATGACCGATAATCCTGCCATCATTTGCGTGGCCATCACCGGATCGCTCCCTACCAAAGCCGACAACCCGGCGGTGCCGATCGACATCTCCGAACAGATCGAAAGCACCCAAGCCGCGTTTGAGGCAGGGGCGACGATCTGCCATGCCCATGTGCGCACCGCCGATGGCACGCCCACCGCAGACCCAGACCGTTTCGCGCGCCTGCAAGAGGGGCTGCGCAAACATTGCCCGGGCATGATCGTGCAATTCTCGACCGGGGGGCGGTCGGGCGCGGGCAAGAACCGGGGCGGTATGCTGCCGCTGCGGCCCGATATGGCCTCACTTTCGGTGGGGTCGAACAACTTTCCCAACCGCGTTTACGAAAACCCGCCAGAGCTTGTCGACTGGCTGGCGGGAGAGATGAAGACCTATAGCGTCCTGCCCGAGATCGAGGTTTTCGACCTGAGCCACATTCTAAAGGCTAAGGCGATGGCGGACGCGGGCGCGATCCCAGCGCTGCCCTATATTCAGTTCGTCATGGGTGTGAAAAACGCCATGCCAGCGGATCGGGAGGTTTTTAATTTCTACATCCAGACGGTCAAACGGCTCTTTGGCGATATCCCATGGTGCGCGGCGGGGATTGGGCGGCATCAGGCGGAACTTAACGCATGGTGTGCGGCAGCAGGGGGGCATCAGCGCACCGGGTTGGAGGACAATATTCGGACGGACAAACAGACGCTTGCACCGTCCAATGCATCCCTCGTAACCCGCGCGGCAGAGATTTGCGCCGATGCCGGCCGCCCCGTCGCCACACCGCAGCAGGCGCGTGAGATTTTGAGATTGGGCTAGGGCTCAAGGGCTCTAAGCCACCACCAATTTGATAAGGAGATTCAGATGAAGAAACTGACATTCACCCTCGCCACTTTCGCCAGCCCGCTTGCGGCACATGAGGGCGCGCATGTGCATCCGCATGGTAACGATCCATTTTGGGCAGTGGCATTGCTATCGTTGGCAATCGTGATTCTTGCGGTGGCGGTGATGCGGCGGAAGTAGGCTGCGAATAGGGTCAAGCCATCCCCCATGCCCCGCCTGAAAGGTTACATCTTCCCACGCGCGATCATCGCCTATGCGGTCTGGGTCTATCACCACTTCGCGCTCAGCACGGCTGCTGTCGAGGACTTGCTCGCCGAACGAGATGTGATGGTCAGCCGTGGGACCGTCCAGAAATGGGTGAACCGCTTTGTTTGCCAATTCGCTAATAGTATCTCAAACGTGAACGCATTTGTCGTCGACATGGCTTTGTTGATGGCGTGGATGCCCCCACCTACCGGCATCGTAATGTGCCACTGTGATGTTTCAGAAAGCATCACTCAAAGGGAGAGCATCCATGTCAGAAGTTAGCATAATCGGCATAGACCTTGCAAAGCGCGTATTTCAACTTCACGGGGCTTGCGCAAACGGAGCAGTTATTTTTCGCAAGAAACTGACGCGTGTTCAGCTTCTTGCGTTTATGAGCCAACAGCCCGAATGCATTGTTGCGATGGAGGCTTGTGCGACAGCCCATTGCTGGGGTCGCGAGATTGAGAAACTCGGCCATACGGTGCGGCTGATTGCACCGAGCTATGTGAAGCCGTTTGTAAAAAGACAAAAGAACGATGTTGCTGACGCCGAAGCCATTGTTGAGGCGGCGTCGCGGCCAACAATGCGGTTTGTTGCGCTGAAGTCCGAGGCCCAGCAGGCGCGTGCCATGCTGTTTCGGACACGGCAGATGTTCATCGGTCAGCGCACTCAGACGATCAACGCACTGCGTGGCCATCTTGCGGAGCACGGTGTCGTTGCACCAAAGGGAGCCATCCACGTCAAACGCTTGGCCGACGCAGTTGCGGATGAGACCATAGGCTTGCCCGAAGACGTCCGAGAACTTGCCCAAGTGTACCTCGCCCAGATCGAAGGTCTCAATGTTCAGGTTGCAGCGCTGGATCAGAGGATGAAGGGTGCTGCTAAAGAAGCTGAAGCGGCACGGCGGGCCCAGACCATGCCGGGTGTGGGGCCAATCACAGCATTGGCAATTGAGACCTTCGCGCCTGATCTGAACTGCTTTCGCCGAGGTCGGGATTTTGCGGCATGGCTGGGCTTGGTCCCCAAGCAGAGCTCGACGGGTGGCAAACCTCGCCTTGGTAAGACCTCGAAGATGGGCCAACGCGACATTCGCCGGCTGCTGATCTCTGGCGCAATGGCTGTTCTACAAGCTGTTGAGCGATTTGGAACGCCGCATAACACTTGGCTGATAGCCATGCTGGAACGCAAACCGCGTATGCTTGTTGCCGTGGCACTGGCGAATAAGATGGCCCGCGGTCTGTGGGCCATGGTGACGAAGCAAGTGGACTACCGAACCCCGGCAACGATGGCATGAGCGCAATGCGACAGACATCAAAACCCGGGACTTGAGCGTGTGAGGAGATCGATGAACAGTAAGGAAAAATGATCGGAAAGATCCGGACCAGACAAAGCAGTCTTTGTGCAGGAGCCCATGAGCTCGATTTGTTGATCTGCCTTTGGTTCGCGCATCGCCATACCGGCCCGCGGCTGTATCAACCGCTGCAACGAGAGGCCTGATACATGACCGCATCCGATCACACACTCAAACCGTTCAGAAATCTCTTGCACCAACGGGGGCATCCATACATGCACAAATCGGGCTGAGGTTGGACTTCCCCTTACCTCAGACGGATTTAGCCTACGGGGACGGTACGGGGTATGCCGAGAGCTGTGAAGCCGTTTAGGATCGCGGCACGAAGTTGGATCTCTGCACTTGCCGGTCGAAGTCACGTGCCGAGAGGCGCTGACCGAGCAACTTCACACAATGCAACAGTCCCAAGTGGAGGCTTGAGCATGGCTCCCACCGTCGGGCTGTCGGGTCACGCTGAGTTCTGGCAGGACGACATATTCTGCCGCGACCCCATCTTTGGTGTCGCCGGCAATGCTGCGCCGCTTGGCGATGTTGATCGTGCCGTCAGCCCAATCGGGAAAGAAGGTAGATAATACGCGGTCGCCTTCGCGCCACTGGGTGACGCTTGTGCCGATAGCCACCACCGTACCCGCCCCGTCAGACATGGGCACCCGCCCTTCGGCAGTTGGAATGTCGCCTCTGATCACCGCCTTGTCATGGTAGTTCAATGACATCGCACCTAAACGAACTAGGACCTCTTTCGGACCTGGCTTTGGACGGTCCCGCTCCGCGATCACCAAACGGACATCATGGCCTTCTGTTTGAACTACATAGCTTTTCACCGTTCCCCCACTCCCTTTTGACTGCATGCTGAGCACGGATCCGACCGAGGCTTCCGTGCCAGATCGATGCCTGATGGCCATATCGCATTTGTCAGTATGAGGGCCCATGTTGCCAGTGACACCTGCCATGCACAGTTTGAAGTTCCCTGCTTCAAAATCAACGCTGACCGTATGCCTTTGTTCGTATGGTTGCGTTACGGGCTGTAAATTAACTCGCCGTATTCAAAAATATCACGCCGGGCGACTTCGCAGGGTTTGAATTTGCGCCGCCTGATCGTTTCCTGTCCCAAGTGTTGAAAGACGCTTTCTGCCAGCGCGTCGCTAGTCTGTAAAAATTGGAGTTGATTTGGGCTTTCAGTGGAGACTGGAGATCCCGCCTCCGATGTAGCGTTATAGAAAACCAATTAACGCGCTTTTACTTTTCCCTAGTCGCGAGCGCAGCCAAAAGTCTCGCCCTTAAAGCTTTAAATAGATATACCGTTGGTTAAAATGTTTAGAGGTGGCTAGTCTAGAAACAGTAATCTGCCGCAAGTTATTTTGCATAATCCTAATTATAGGCTTCAGATATGTAGCGTGGGCGCATTCTAAACTGGGTTGCGAAATTTCCCCTATCTTGCTGGAAAGCAAGGAGAATGAAAGATGGCCCATACAGAGCTAAACCTACGTGAACGGCGCATGATCGGTCCATCCATGAACGACCCGACTACGTTGATACGCGTGAGACTTTTGGCGAATGGGAGGGAGATTTGATGATTTTCGAGCGTGCTCAGGGTAAGATGAACGTCGCCTCGCTCATTGAGCGGAAGACCCGCTTCGCCGTCCTGTTCCGTAACAACGACCGCAACACAACGCATCTGATGGACAAGCTAATGACTGTGATGGAACCCCTGCCCCAAACGGCCCGTAAATCGATCACCTTTGATAGAGGTATTGAGTTTAGGAACTGGCGCAAGCTGAAGTCTGGAATCGGAACCGAGGCATGGTTTTGTGATCCGCAAGCCCCGTGGCAAAAGGGTTCCGTCGAAAACCTGAACAAGCGTGCGCGGCGCTACTTACCAAGGGTTCTGTTGCATTAATCGCTGGTAGAACTGAAGCTGCGGTTGGATCATTCAGCGAGGGTTTCGATGTCACGGCGTAATCCTTTCAAACATCATCGTTTCCCTAACGAGATCATCCTTATGGCAGTGCGTTGGTATTGCCGGTATCCGCTGTCGTACCGCGATGTCCGCGATCTCCTAGCCGAACGTGGGATTTATGTTGATGCAGCGACGGTTTATCATTGGGTTCAGAAATTTGGTCCCGAAATCCGAAAGCGGGCTTACGGGCGACATCGCAGCTGGCGTGGCCTGCAATGGCATGTTGACGAGACATATGTCCGGGTGAATGGCCGTTGGTGTTATTTGTGGCGTGCCGTTGATCAGCGTGGCCAACTTATTGCCTTCCGCCTGACAGCGCGCAGAAATGCCAACGCGGCAAGGGCGTTCATGCGCCAGGCCAGCGATACAGTTCGCTGCTATCATCCGCTCACCATCATTACCGACAAGGCGCATAGCTATGCTAAGGTTATTGCTGAAATGAACCGCGGTTACGGGCCTGAAGACGCTATCCGGCACGTCGATCGCAAGCATTTGAACAACCGAATTGAGGGTGATCACGGCGCGTTGAAACAACTTCTCAGGCCCAAACGGGGTTTTCGAAGTCTAAGCGCGGCCAAAAACACATTGAAAGGAATTGAAACACTCAGAGCTATCAAGAAGGGACATTTTGCAAACAACGAAACCGGCGTTCACAACGAAATTGAATTCGTTGTTAACTTGTTCGATGAAGCCGCATAATCCCAAATCCAACGCCGAGCATCTGAAGCTCTCAAATAATGCAACAGAACCACCCCTGTACACTCAATTGTTGAGTATTAAAGTCGGGATTGTGCGAATGTGATTTGTTTGGTATCTACCCATGAATCATCTCACTTCGACTGGCCGTCCGGTTTTTTGCAGTGGTGATTAGCTAAAGGTGCGTAGCATCTTAGCCAACGTCTCAAAATACATAACGTACTGGAGCAAATATGCCCCGTTTCCTGTTCGCCAATAGGGCGATCCCGTTTGCGAAGATAGAACATGCAGTAACAGTCATTATAACACTTGCCAGTTTGTTGTTTTGGACAACTACGGGTGTCGCCCAGACCTTCCCGGTAACCGTAGATCACGCGTTCGGCCAGACAACAGTGACCGAGCGCCCGTTGCGTGTGGCGTCGGTCGGTTGGGCCAACCATGAGGTGCCGCTGGCTTTGGGCATCGTGCCGGTCGGACTGGCACGGGCGTCCTGGGGGGATGATGATGGCGATGGCCTGCTGCCATGGGTGACCGAAAAGCTCGTTGAGCTGGGCGGCGAGACGCCGGTTCTCTTTGACGAAGGTGATGGCATTGATTTCGAGGCGGTCGCCTCCACCAATCCCGACATCATCCTTGCCGCCTATTCCGGCATTTCCAAATCCGACTATGACACCCTGAGCCGCATCGCGCCAGTGATCGCATATCCGCAGGCGGCATGGACCACCACGTGGCGCGAGATGATCCGCCAGAACGCCACAGGCCTCGGGATGGCCGATGAGGGCGACGCGATGGTCGCGGACATCGAGGCGCGGATTGCCACTGCCACCGCCGACTATTCCCAACTCCAGGGCAAGACGGGGATGTTCGTGACCCATCTCGATCCGCGTGATCTGAGCACCATCGGCTTCTACGCCGCCGCAGACCAGCGCGTGCAGTTCCTGACCGATTTGGGCATGGCGATGCCGCAGGCCGTACAGGAGGCAAGCGAGGCGGGCAAATATTCGGGCCGTGTCAGTACAGAACGCATTGATTTGTTCAATGATGTCGATGTGGTGGTGACCTACGGTGATCAGGCCCGTCTGGACGAGCTTGCCCAGAACCCGCTGATTGCACGGTTTCCGGCGGTCGCACGCGGCTCGGTCATTCTGCTGGCGAATGACCCGATGGGCACGGCGGCTAACCCTACGCCCCTGTCCATCGACTATGTTCTGGATGACTACCTGCGCCGTCTGGCCGATGCCGTAGCGCGTGCCGCGCAATGATCGACCAACGCCCGCATGAAGAACTGCGCCTGCTGGGGGTGATGACCCTTCTGCTGCTGACGGTCGGCCTGTCGCTGACCGTGGGTGCGCGCAGTGTGCCGTGGTCAGAAATATGGGCAGGGCTGAACGGGCGGATCGAGACCATTGGGGCTGCAGCTGTGGCGGTGCGTATGCCGCGCACGCTGCTGGCAGTACTGGCCGGCGGCGCGCTGGGGATCGCGGGCGCGGTGATGCAGGGCATCACCCGCAACCCGCTGGCTGATCCGGGTATTCTGGGCGTCAACGCCGGTGCGGCGCTGTTTGTGGTGATAGGCATCGCGTGGTTTGATATCAGCGGAGCAACCACTTTTCTGTGGCTGGGGATCGCGGGCGCGGGCGCCGCTGCGGTATTTGTCTACGCTATCGGATCAAGCGGACAGGGCGGAGCCACACCGCTGAAACTTACACTGGCGGGCACGGCGACCTCCATCGCCGCGTCGGCGTTCATTATCGCGGTCGTTCTCCCCCGCAATGACATCGCAGGCAACATTCAGTCTTGGCAGGTGGGCGGCATCGGCGGGGCGCGGTTTGATACGATCCTGCCCGCCTTGCCGTTTTTCGCGGCGGGCCTGTTGCTCAGCCTTGCCTCGGCGCGCGTGCTGAACGCGCTGGCGCTGGGGGACGAACTGGCTGCCGGCCTGGGACAGAATGTGGCATTGGGCCGCGCCCTGGCTGCGGCCGGTGCGATTGTGCTGTGCGGCTCGGCAACGGCGCTTTGCGGGCCGATTGGTTTTGTGGGGCTTGTGGTACCGCATATGTGCCGGATGTTCGTGGGGATTGATTACAGGCTGCTCATTCCGCTGTCGGCCCTTGGTGGAGCTACGTTGCTCGGCCTTGCCGATGTGCTGGGCCGGATCATCGCCCGACCGAACGAGCTGGACGTGGGAATTGTCACCGCTTTCGTCGGCGCGCCGTTTTTTATCTGGACCGTGCGGCGGCAAAGGATGCGCGGCTTATGATCGCTCGTACCTTTGAAATACCCGATAGGCCGGAGCGTTCGACACCACGGGTCAAATCCCGAAGCATCTGGCTTTTGACTCTGCTCGCGGTCGTTGTGATCGCGTTGCTGGTGGTAACACTGTCTTGTGGCAATGGCTGTCTTGACCCCGCCGACATGATCGCTGCGCTTTTGGGGAGGGAGGGCGCGACTGCATCCTTTGTCGTGAATGACCTGCGCTTGCCACGTGCGTTGCTGTCCGTTGTCGCGGGCCTGAGCTTTGGTCTTGGCGGCGTGGCATTTCAGGTGATGCTGCGCAATGCGCTGGCCAGCCCCGACATCATCGGCATCAGTGCCAGCGCGGGGGCGGCTGCCGTATTCGCCATCGTAATCCTCTCCTATGACGGCTGGATCGTTTCTGCCATTGCTGTTGTTTCCGGCCTGCTGGTCGCAACGCTGATCTGGGCGCTGTCGTCTCACCGAGGTGCTGCGGGCGCGCGGCTGATTCTGATCGGCATCGGCATCTCGGCCATGCTTGATAGCATAACGGCCTACGTCCTGCTGGAGGCGCCCGCATGGGACCGCGGAGAAGCGCTGCGTTGGCTCACGGGTAGCGTTAATGGCGCGCAGCTGTCCACGGTAGTGCCGGTGTTTGCGGCGCTGCTGGTGTTCGGCGGGCTATTGGCGGCGACCGCGCGCGATCTTGAAATACTGCGATTGGGCGATGATGCCGCCAGCGCGCTTGGGGTTCATCCCGATGCCACGCGGCTGCGCGTGACACTGGCGGCGGTGGGGCTGGTGGCGTTTGCCACGTCGGCAGCGGGACCGATTGCATTTGTGGCATTCCTGTCCGGCCCGATTGCCGCGCGTCTGCTGGGCGGCGCGCGCGGCCTTCTGGCCGGTGCGGCGATGGTCGGCGCGATACTGGTGCTGGCTGGGGATTTCAGCGGACAATTCCTGCTGCCGACGCGCCTGCCGGTCGGCGTCGTGACAGGGGCCGTCGGCGCGCCTTTTCTGTTGTACCTCATTGTGCGCGCCAACCGGAACGGGGGCTCGATATGACCGCGCCACATAAGCTCGAAGCACGGCGGCTGTCTGCCGGATATGACAAGCGGGTAATCCTTGAGGACATCACGCTGGCGCTGCGGCCAAGCCAGATCACCGCCATTGTCGGCGGTAACGCATCGGGCAAATCGACGCTGCTGCGCACGTTGGCGCGTATTTTGCCGGTGAAGGGCGGGGGCGTGTTCCTCGACGGGAAGTCCATACATGAGATGCCCTCGCTGGGCGTGGCGCGGATCATGGGATTGCTGCCCCAGTCGCCCATCGCACCCGAAGGCATCACGGTCGCCGATCTGGTAGGGCGGGGCCGCCATCCGCACCACGGCCTGTTCTCGCGCTGGAAACGCGAGGATGACCGCGCGGTAACCGACGCCTTGACCGCCACGGGCATCGAGGTATTGGCAGACCGCGAGTTGGATACGCTATCAGGCGGGCAGCGCCAGCGCGCTTGGATCGCAATGGCACTGGCCCAGCGGACCGACCTGCTGCTGCTGGACGAGCCGACGACATTTCTGGACGTCTCGCACCAGATCGAGGTGCTGGATCTGCTTGTGGATATGAACACCACCCGCGGCACCACCATCGTCATGGTGCTGCATGACCTCAACCTTGCCGCACGCTATGCCGACCATCTGATCGCGGTTGCGGACAAGGGGATCTACGCCGAAGGCCCGCCCGCTGAAATCCTGACCCGTGATCTGGTAAAAGCGGTGTTTGGCCTTGAGTGCCACATCGCCACAGATCCGGTGGCTGGCACGCCGCTGATGGTGCCCGTCGGGCGCCACAAAACCCAATCCGTCCTCCGGCCTGCGAAAGTCGGCTAGCCCCATCACAAATTTCCAAAACCCTGAAAAAACTTCGGAGACTATCTTGTCCTTTTCAACTCACCATTCCGCACAAGCTCGGCGCGCTTCTGTCAAATCCGTCCTGCTGTGCTGTACAGCATTGCTGCCCGGCGCGGTTGTGGCGCAAGAACCCTATCAGCTTGATGACATTACGCTGCAAGGGATCGACCAGTACGGCGGGGCGTCTGATGCGGAAACGATCGTTGCCACAGGCATCAACGCTGGCGGCAAACTGTCGGGCGATCTGCTGGATATCCCCGCGGCGGTGTCTGTCATCACCAGTCAGGAAATCAAACTGCGCAACGCCGATACCGTCGAGGAAGTGCTGAACTATACCGCCGGTGTCTCAACCGACAGCTATGGCGCCGATGACCGCTTCGACTATTTCTCGATCCGCGGGTTCGAGGCATATACCTACCGCGACGGGCTGACGCTGGGTGCCAACTTTGGCGGCGTGCGCGAGGAGCCGTTTGCCTTTGAGCGTGTTGAAGTGTTCAAGGGCGCGAATTCGGCCACCTTCGGCATCTCCGATCCCGGTGGCTCGGTCAACTACGTCACCAAAACGCCGCGCGGCGAGAGGTTCGGCGAGATCTACACCGAATTCGGCACCAACAACACCAAGGAGCTGGGGCTTGACTTCGGTGATACGCTGAACGAGGACGGCACGCTCAGCTACCGCTTTACCGGTCTGCTGCGCGATGGCGAGTTGGAATATCCCTTCTCGGAAAACGACGAAGTCTTCGCCATGGGATCGCTGCAATGGCGCCCTACGGACGCAACCGAACTGACATTGATCGTGGACCATCTGGACCGCGATTACGTGCCCGGCAGCGGCGGTTTTCCAATCGGCTATGACTTCGACCGTTCGTCCGTCTTTTATGGCGAGCCGGAGTACAACTTCCGTGGCACTGAGCGGACGAGTGTATCGCTTATGGCGACGCATGACTACGGTAACGGTCTGAAATTCTCGGGCAACATGCGCTACAGCGATGGCACCGACAATTTCGGCTACGCCTATGTGTCGGGGTCAGAGGGCGATACAGTCAACCGGTCCTTTTTTGCCAGCGAGGGGTCCGGCGACAACTTCATCACCGATGTGCATCTGAGCTATGATGCGATCATTGGTGCTGCGACCAGCAAGACAGTGATCGGGCTGGAGTATTCGCAGTCCGACGAATCCGACCAGCGGTTCTTTGGCGGCGCGCCGTCTGTCGATCTGGACAATCCCGTTTACACCGGCGCACCCGACAGCGTGCCGATCTTTGCAGATATGGACGTCGAGACGGAAGGCAAGGCCGTCTATTTCCAGCAGGAGTTCAACTGGAGCGAGAAGGTGATCGCCTCTTTCGGCCTGCGTCATGACTGGATCGATGTAACCGAGACGAACAATTTGGCCTCCACCGTGACCGAGGATGACATCAGCGCAACAACAGGTCGTCTCGGCCTGACGTATAAGATCACGCCGGAAATCGCAGTCTATGGCAGCTTTGCGCAATCTGTTGTACCTGCGGGAACTGGTGTCGCGCCGGAAGAGGGCGAGCAGTTCGAGTTGGGAGCGAAGTGGCGTCCCGCAGGGACCAATGCGCTGTTTGCGGCCTCGGTCTATGACCTGTCCAAGACCAACATCACGCGGACCAATCCAGTAACGAACCTGCGCGAAGCTATCGGCGAAGTCGGCGTGCGCGGGATCGACTTTGAGGCGAAATCCGAGTTTGGCGCCTATGATATCACGGCATCCTACAGCTATCTGGACGCCGAGATCGTCGAGAATGGCACATCCGGTAATGAAGGCAACACGCCAAGTCTCGTGTCATCCAGCATCGCGTCGATCTGGGCCAGCCGGACGTGGGAGAACCTCGGCGCGGGTGATCTGACCGCCGGTATGGGTCTGCGCTATAACGGCGGCTATTTCTTTGACGATTCAAATACAGCCGGTGAGACAGGCAGCTTTGTGGTGGTCGACGCGGCGATGTCTTATGACCTAACCCGCAAGACCACGCTGTCGGCCAGTGTGACCAATCTGTTTGACGAAAAGCACGTGGCCTACGGCGGCCTTTATGCAGACTTCTACAGCCCCGGTCGCGAGCTGAAGGTCAAACTCTCGCACAACTGGTAAATTCCGGTGGGGCGGCGCACCTGTAGGTCGTGCCGCCCGATCTCTCATCCTCCACCGCACCAAAGGTCCGACATGCAAAAAGCCATAGCCGAAACCTCCATCGCGCTTGATGCGCCCTCGCGCCTGCTCGACCATTACATTAAGCATATGCGCGAGGATCACGACCTGTTCTTCGACATCTCCGACGCCGGTGTCTATAGTTTTGAGCAGTCCGGCTACCGGATCGAGCTGGAGCTGAAGGACCGTGCCTTACGCGTGTTGCTCGAAGCGCCGACCGCGCGCGATATGGCGTTCTCGAAAGAAGGCATGGTGCATCACATTGCCGAATTCGACCCGGCCGCGGCGCAGAACGTCCGATGGGAAAACGAGCAGGCGGGCGTCGGGGCGGCACCCGCAAACTTTCGTCTGCTGACGGTACGCAAAAGTGCCGAGTTGTTCCACGGGATGCAGCGGGTCACCTTGCACTATCCCGACATCGACAGGCTCCAGGATCACGGCATCCACTTCCGCTTGATCCTGCCCTGCAATCGGTCCCTTCCGCCCGTCTGGCCCGTTATGGGGCCGAATGGTGCGCCGGTCTGGCCCGAGGGTGCGGACGACAAGCTGCATGCACGCTACATCACGTTGAAAAACATCCGCACCGACGTGCAGGAAGTCGACATCGACATTGTCCATCATGATGCCGGTCCGGTGTCACAATGGGCGTGCAATGCCACGGCGGGGGACATTGTCGGTGCAATGGGGCCAACGGGAATGCACAGTCTGCCAGACGCACGCACGTATTTCATTGCTGCCGATGGCACCGGCTTGCCAGCGGTCGCGCAGTTTCTGTCTCGTCTTCCCGCGGATGCTGGCGGTGATGTAGTCGTGGCTTTGCCGCAGACGGTCAACCCTTGGGGCTACTTCCCCAAGTCAAAATTGAAAATGCACGTCCTGTCTCCGCATGAATTCGAAGCACGTATTCTTGAATTTGCTCGCGACCTGACCAAGCAGGGCACGACCGATTATGGTTTCTTCGCAGGTGAGTTTGCCAATGCGCAATCGGTGCGCGGTCACTTCAAGAAGGCCCTCAAACTCGACAAGACAAGCCAGATCAGTACGGCCTATTGGCGAAGGTGAGCGGGCAGTCGTGGGTTCATGCATTATCAAGAAATATTATCTGACTATTAAAGTCGGGATTGTGCTGAAGATTCTCGCTTGGTAGGAGAGGGTAGAATTAGACGAGTCGCGGATCGCGCTTTTGATCTGTCCTCACGCTCAGCCAAAGGCATGCATGTGCCTTAGCCAGAAATCACACTTTGACTGAACGGGAGATTGCATGTTCCGGAAGAGATATGCGCTGATGTCCGCTGCATTGTTGCTGACATCGCAAATAGCGGCGGCACAGGAGACCGATATCAGCGGTCGTGTGTCGGTTGAGCTGAACGCGGCGGAGTCGGTGGATACGTCCTGCAAGCTGACTTTTCTGATCACCAACGGTCTGCCGCAGCCGATTGATAAGGCGGTCTACGAGACCGTTCTGTTTGACGCAAGCGGGCAGGTGGACAGGCTGACGCTGTTTGATTTTGGCAGCCTTCCGCCTGCGCGCCCGCGCGTGCGCCAGTTTGTCGTGCCGGAGCTGGGTTGTGAGCAGCTGGGCCGCGTTTTGTTCAACGGTGCCAGCACATGCGAGGGTGCGCAGATTGAGGCGACCGTCTGCGAAACAGGTTTGCTGGCGACATCGCGCACGAACGTCGAGGTATCAGGATGATGATAGATTTCGCAACTTTGATGGAGGCGTTGCGCAGGATTGCCGAGACGGGCGGGCCGGTTGTGATTGTTCTGATGGCGGTGGCGGTTCTGACACTCG
This sequence comes from Sulfitobacter sp. M13, assembly GCF_053474885.1. Lineage (NCBI taxonomy): Bacteria > Pseudomonadati > Pseudomonadota > Alphaproteobacteria > Rhodobacterales > Roseobacteraceae > Sulfitobacter > Sulfitobacter sp. M13. The sequence goes on from NZ_JBRKBN010000005.1 coordinate 27,232, forward strand.
CGGTCGCAATCTACAAATGCTGGCAGTTCTGGATGGCGGCGGTGGGGCGGCATGCGGCGCTGTCGCAGGCGGTTGCCAAATGGGACAGCGGCGACAAGGCAGGCGCGCGCCAGACACTGGAGCGCTCGCGCAGCTATCTGGCGCCGGTGATCGACATGGCGATGACAGCCCGATCATTGGACGCCGCACGGCTTCAGGCCGAGGCCGAGACGTGTTTTGCAAAGCTTGAACGCGGCTTCCGCCTGCTGGATTCAGTGGCACAGCTGGCACCGCTGCTGGGCCTGTTCGGCACGGTGCTGGGCATGATCGAAGCGTTCCAGTCGCTACAAGCCGCAGGTGCGCAGGTTGATCCGTCCATTCTGGCGGGCGGGATCTGGGTGGCCTTGCTGACAACGGCAGTGGGGCTTGTGGTGGCGATGCCAACGGCCTTGATCCTCAGCTGGTTCGAACAACGGATGGAAGCCGAGCGGGTGCTTGCCGACAAGGCGATCCTCACGGTTCTGCATCCGGCAGGTCGCGCGCAACCGCAGGCAGAGCGCGCACCGCAGATGGTTCCGGCCCATGGCTAGGGTGCGCAGACGGCGGCGCAGATTGTCGATGACGTCACTGATCGACGTGATCTTTCTTCTGCTGCTCTTCTTCATGCTGACCTCGACGTTCTCCAAATTCACCGAGGTTGAGTTGGCGGCGGCTGGGTCCGGTGCTGTGACGGCCAGTGCGGCTAAGCCACTGTTCCTCCAGTTGGGCTCGGACAGCCTGCGCCTGAACGGCGAGGATGTGGCGCTGGACACGCTGGCTCAATCCACGCTGGCCGAGGCGGAGGAAGGCACGACGCTGCTGGTTTCGCTGGGCGCGGATGTGGATGCACAGCGGCTGACCGATCTGCTGGTGGCGCTGCGCGGCTTGCCCGCGCTCAATGTCTCGGTTCTGGGAGGGTAGAGGATGCGCCGTCTGGAAAAGGCCAAGCCGCAACGCGAGCCGACGATCGCTCTAATCAACATCGTCTTTCTAATGCTGGTATTTTTCATGGTGGCAGGCACCCTGTCACAACCGCTGGACCCTGCGCTCGCGCTGGTACACACTCGCAGTCTGGAGGGCAATGCACCGCCCCGCGCGCTGGTAGTCTATCCCGACGGGCGCCTCACCTATGAGGGTCAGGGACAGGCCAATGCGGCCACATTTGTCGCCAACTTACCCGAAGAGGACCGCGAGACCGTGCGACTGGTGCCTGACCGTGCCTTGCCTGCTGCGACACTTGTCGGGTTAACCCGTGACTTGCGCGCAGCTGGGGCGCAGCGGGTTGTACTTGTCACGCAGAGGGCTTTGGAATGACTGCGCGTTCTCCTGTTGCCAAGGTCTTATCCCTGATCCTCGCCACCTCTGTGGTTGCGGGGACGGTGCAGTGGGGCATGCCGCGCGGCACAATCGAGCTTGAGGGCAGCGGCACGCCCGCCGAGGCAAAGATGGGGTCGCGGTTCGAAGATATGGCGGTAGGGACGCTCACTGCGATGACGCCGGACGATACGCTGACCCCTATGGCCGAGCCTGTATCGGTGGAACAGGTCGCACCCGTGCCAATGGCCGCGCCGGTACCAGCGCCACTTGCCTCCGTTCCCGTTACAAGCGAAACTGCCCCTGTGCCTCCGGTGGAGGTGATTGCGGCACAGTCGTCACCGGTCACGATTACGGCCGAAGACCCCGACAGCGACGCACCGGCCCTGTCGCGGCGTCCGCAGCGCAAGGATAGCGTGTTGGCTACCAAAGCATCGGAGGCGCAGGAGAAAGACGCGCGCTCGCGTCGCGCAGCGGCAAAACCTGCGGATCGCAAACCCGAACCGTCCAAGAGCGCGCGGGGCAATGCGGACCACAACAACACCAAGGGCGCGCAAACCGGCACACGCGCGGAGGCCAAAGCAAGCCAGACCGGCAGGAAAGCCACGCCCGCCCGTCAAGCCGGAAGCGCTGCTGCGAGCAACTATCCCGGTCAGGTCATGCGCCGCATCGCACAGGTCGGCAAACCCAGGGTAAACGCGCGCGGCACCGCGACAATCGCTTTCTCGATCAGCTCTGGCGGAGGGCTGGCAGGTGTCAGCGTTGCGCGCAGCTCCGGTTCCGCTTCGCTGGATCAGGCCGCCGTCCGTCTGATCCGCCAAGCTGCCCCGTTTCCGCGACCACCCGCTGGCGCACAACGCCAGTTTTCCATTCGTATCAAGGGGCGTTAGCGGGGCCCGTCCACACCGGGAATGAAAGAGTGATCTATAGCGTTGCTGCACTCAGACCGCTATATAGGGGACTGTTGCGTTAATGGTCGGCGTCGGCCAGCTTTTGGCTTTTGGCTTTTGGCCTTTGAGGTTGAACATGCCGCGCAGATCCCCAGTCAAGCATCACCGTTTTCCGCGCGACATCATCCTTTGCGCGGTGCAGTGATATCTGCGCTACCCACTGTCCTACGAGGACGTGGTGGATCTGCTCGCAGAGCGCGGGATCACTATTGATCGGTCGGCGGTGTATCGCTGGGTTCAGAAATTCGGACTTGAATTGACCAAACGAGCGGAAAAATTTTTGCGCCGGGCCAGTGTCGATTGGCATGTTGATGAGACCTATGTCCGGGTGGGCGGCAAGTGGCACTACCTATGGCGAGCTGTCGACGCGAACGGTCAGATGGTCGATTTTCGCCTCACTGCACGACGGGACGCGAAGGCCGCTAAAGTCTTTCTAAACAAGGCGATTGAACGTGTGCGACTGCACCGGCCCGTGACGATTGTGACCGACAAAGCGCAGACCTATCGACGCGTCATTCGCGAAATCAATCATCGCTATGATCCACATTTTGACAGCATCCGACACATCGACAGAAAGTGGCGCAACAATCTCATCGAGAGCGATCATGCAGCCATGAAACGGCTTCTCGGCTACCGGCAGAGCTTTCGATCGCTGCGATCAGCCAAAGCGACCCTGAGTGGGATTGAGACGATCAGAACTATTAAACGCGGCAACATCCATCACAAGCAACCAAGCGTTCGAGGGGAGATATAATTCATCAGCCAGTTGTTTGCCGACGTATGATCCGAGAAACCTACATCGCCCCAACCAGGCCTCACCTAAAACAATGCAACAGTCCCGTATTCTCTCTTCGACGGATAACATGTCAGCACTTCCCCCACATTCTGGACGCAATGTCCTGTTCTTCTTTCCCGACCGCGTCGGCGTAGATAGCAGTGGTGCTGAGTTGCGCATGACCAAGCCAGCGCTGCAACATGTGCAGCGGTACGCCCTGAACTGTCGCGTTGACCCCAAATCCATGCCTGAGACCCTTTGGGGAGCGGTGCGGTGCATCTGGGATGCCCGCATCGATCATGATCCGCTTCGCGATCTGCCAGATCCGGACACGGCTCAGATCCCAGATGGGTGCGGTCGCTTTGCGCCGCGATTTCTGAGCCTCCCGGATCCCATGGGCGGTGTTCAGAGTATCGAGGAACTCGGGTGGGACCGGCACGGTCCGGAACACGGTTTTCTGATGTCCTGCGGCGTTTCGCCGTTTCTTCAGGGACCGGATCGCGATTGTGCCACCGGATAGGTCGATCCTGGCCGGTGTGATCTCCAGGAGCTCGGACGGTCGGCACCCGGTCCAGTGCAGAGTCTCACAGAGGGTGCGGTCGCGGGCGGGCTGCCGCCGGGCCGCAGCCAGAAAAGCGGCGCTCCTCGGCATTGAGGTAGAGCCGATTTCCTTGGGTATTGTGGCGACGCATTTCGCTCATATTTAACATTATGCATGAATACTGTTAAATTCAGAAGTGAGAACAGGCCCCCTACCCTACTAATCCAGTGGCCCTGGTGCCTGAACGTTTAACACTATTATCAATAGTGTTAAGTCGGCCTCGTTTCTAAAGGTATGCGAGGCCATTTGAGATGGCTGCCGGCTGCCAATTCACAGTTCAGCACTAAGTGTGATCTCTTTCGGCGGCAATGAGCCCATATTGACCGATGCTGCACGCTGTGCGAATGGCGGCTTTTCGAAAAATGTACCATTTTTTGGGGATAACTAACCTTAGCCCAATTGTTGTTTAAATGTCTCCCTCTTTCTAGACTGTAGGGGCATTCGGGTCGTCATAGTACTGAGCCAACCGACGTATAGTGGCTTGGCTCGCGCCGGGGCCAGGTTTGGGCTTCAAACGTTCCAAGGGAATTTCTACGTCGTCAGCATCAAAAAAGCGCAGGCTTTGTAGAGGTAATCCGGTCTCACCGTCTATCTGCAAGACAGGTTCCTTGCCTATGCCATACTCAAAGGCATTCGCCCATTGCCCCATGGCAACCATAACAGGTAGCAGCGCTTGGCCTTTTTTGGTCAAGCCGTATGCGGTCCTCTTCCCATGCACGCCCACGTCGCGGGTTTCAAAGATACCGTTTTCGACAAGGACGCTCAGCCTGTCAGTAAGGATATTGCGCGATGCACCAGTGTTGCGTTGAAACTCAGTGAAACGGCTTGCGCCGTAGAAGGCTTCACGCACGAGCAGCCAAGTCCAGCGGTCGCCGAAAATGTTCATCATCGCCGCGATGCCGCAGGTTTGAGTATGTTGGTTCGCCATTCTCGGTTTCCATCTTTGATCCTGTCATCCGTCTATCACTATTTTAGTTGTGATTCGAGACTAAATAGGTTTAGTCTCGAAATGAGACTGAATGAATCTGGATACGCAAGGGAGCGAGCGATGCCACGCAAACAAACATGTTTGATCATTGGTGCGGGGGACGACACGGGCGCTGCCATCGCTCGGGCCTTTGCTCGCGAGGGCATGACTGTGTGTCTGGTGCGAAGGGAGCGGCATGCGGATGCGTTAGAAGCATTGGCGCAGTCCATCCGCGACAGTGGTGGTGATGCGGTTGCCATGCCTGCCGATGCGCGCGACGAGGACGAAATGCTCGTCTTGATTGATCGGATCGAAACAGAAGTTGGCCCGTTGGAAGTAGCGGTGTTCAACATCGGAGCCAATGTGCGCTTCGGGATCAAGGAAACTACTGCGCGCGTTTATCGAAAAGTCTGGGAAATGGCATGTTTTGCGGGCTTTCTTATGGGGCGTGAGGCCGCCAAACGGATGGAGCCGCGCGAGCGAGGCACAATCATATTTACCGGCGCGACTGCCAGCATGCGAGGCGGCGTCGGCTATTCCGCATTTGCAGGGGCCAAACATGCCCTGCGCGCTCTGGCGCAGTCCATGGGCCGCGAGCTTGGCCCCAAAAATATCCACGTCGTTCATACGTTGATAGATGGGGCAATCGATTCCAACTTTATCCGTGAAAACGTGCCCAACGTTGATGATCTACGCGATCAGGATGCACTGCTGAACCCTGACCATATCGCACAGACCTATGTGACGCTTCACAATCAACCCCGGACAGCTTGGACACACGAGCTGGACATGCGCCCCTGGACCGAAAAGTGGTAGGAGAACCCCATGCAAGATATTGAGTTTATTTTCGACTTCGCCAGCCCAAATGCATACCTGTCACACAAAGTCTTGCCGACGATCGCGGCAAAGGCAGGTGCCAAGGTCGTCTATACGCCTTGCCTCCTCGGCGGCATCTTCAAGTTGACTAACAATCAGGCTCCGATGATTTCCTATTCCAACATCAACAACAAACTGAACTATGAACGGCTTGAGTTCGCACGGTTTGTCAAAAGGCATGCATTGTCGGAGTTCGTCTTCAACCCGCACTTCCCTGTGACGACTGTGTTACTGATGCGTGGCGCTGTTGCGGCACAAGAAGAGGGAAAGCTGGACTGCTACATCGCAGCTGGACTTCGGGCCATGTGGGAAGAAGGTGAAAACATGTCAGACCCGGAAATTTTTGTAGCAGCCATGGACCGTCACGGTCTGGAGGGTTCGCATTTCGTGGCCCGCGCGCAGGAGCCCAAGATCAAGCGAAAGCTCATGGAAAACACCGATCATGCGGTGGCACGGGGTGCTTTTGGCGTGCCTACATTCTTTGTCGGTGATGAGATGTTTTTTGGAAAAGAACGGCTTGGGCAGGTCGAGGCGGCAGTTCGTGAAACTGTATAGAAGCAGCGTTGGTTTTTAACGACCGGCATTCATCAAGACCGGACCTTCAAGCATATGTGGTAAAAGAGTACTTTGTCCCGCGGAGCCGCCGCTCGCCTTCCGATTTTACGTTGGTTTTGTTTGAAAACGCAGCGAACGGCAGCGACGAGCCCAGAGTTACCAATGCTGAGTGATGCATGAGTGACCGCTGTTGGGAATGGATCACGTCGCGAAGAGCTGATCGATGTTTTTGAATGCCTTCAACTCAATTGCATTTCCTGCAGGGTCGTTGAAGAACATCGTCGCTTGTTCGCCTGGCTCGCCCTCAAAACGGATGTAGGGCTTGATCACAAACTCAATTCCTTCATTCTCCAGTCGTTTTGACGTCGCAAGCCAATCCTCCATGTCCATGATGATACCGGCGTGGCGAACGGGAACATTGTGCCCATCTACTTCACCGGTTTTAGCAGCCGAAAGTTCATCAGGGGCGTAGTGCGCGACGATCTGATGGCCGCGAAAGTTGAAATCCACCCAAGTGTTTGCAGAACGCCCTTCGCTGCACCCGAGAAGGTCTTTGTAAAAATGTCTTGCGGCCTCAAGATCATCGACCGGGAAGGCGAGATGGAAGGGCGGAATTGTTTGCTGGGTCATGATCGCTCCTTGATTTAACCTAATGGTCCAGTAGCGCCTTTCATTATTCATGAAAAACGATATATTTTGCACCTCAGCTACATGAAAAATGATGAATGATACCCGAACTTAGAACCTTTCTTGCCGTCGCGCGCCTTGGAACCTTTGCAGCAGCAGGCGATGTCATGGGACTTACACAATCAGCTGTGAGCGGCCAAATGAAGCGCCTTGAGGACAAGCTGGGGCATGAGCTGTTTGAGCGAACCGGCAGGGCAGCAACGCTCAATGAGACGGGCCTTCGGGTTTTCGAGAAGGCCCAGAAACTACTGTCTTTGGCTGAAACGCTAACGGACCCAGATGATCCGTCGACCACTGAGGGAACACTGAAAATCGGGGCCGTAGCATCTGCGCATATTTACCCAATCCCTGAAGTGTTGCCGAGGTTTGCGAGTGAGTTTCCCAAAATGCGCCAAACCGTGGTGCCGGGAATTTCACTGGAACTGTTGGACAAGGTCGACAGTAGGAGCCTCGATTTGGCGATCATCATCAAGCCCAATTTTGAGCTGCCCGCGACCCTACAGTGGACGATGTTGGAAGCAGAGCCATTTGTCATGGTCGCACCTCGGTCTTGGAATGTGGAAAATCCATCTCTCGCCCTGAGAACCATGCCGTTCGTAAGGTATAGCCGAATTTCGTTTGGTGGGCGTCAAGTCGAAAGCTATCTGAACATGCATCAAATACGGCCCAAAGACTTTGTTGAGCTGGACGATATATGCACCATCCTGTCCTTGGTCGCGGACGAGTGCGGCATAGCGATTGTGCCACGGATGGCAATTTATGCGTCTCAGTTTCGGGCTACAAACGTCATTGAATTAGATGATATGCAGCTCAGCCGCGAGATTGGCATCATTCATCCCCGCTTATTAAGCGACCCCGCCAATCGCTTTGTAGCGCTTTGCATAAAAGTTCAATCATCTAAAATTTCATTCCCTTAAAAACAGTGAAAGCAGACTTCCGCGACCTAAGAACGAATGGCAGAATGGTCCGCACTCTGTGAGTTAGCCAATCACTGCGTTTTGCAGTTGCAGCGAATGACGGCAATGCGGGTTGCAACCGCAGCAACGCGATAAGCCGCTGGATGTCGGCTGTGGGCCGTGAGCGATTGTCTTCCACCCCCGACAGGAAGGGCGGAAACCAGACCTTCGCCGCGCTCTGGGTGGAGGGCTGCTACGCGGACTAGGACGAAACCGCTCTCACGGTATTGGCGCTTTTGGCGTGTGTTGCGCATAGATTGGAGCGCGGTGATTTTGTGAACTGACGAACCTGTTGGACGATTGAGAACTTCTCAATCTGACCAATAGGAGGTTTCAATGTCAGACCAATATGTACCAGCGCTGCGCCAGCGGTTTCTCGAAGATATGCAGATCAAGGGACTGCAGTCGAAGACGCAAACGATGTATCTGCGAGGGATGCGGGATTTTACACGGTTTCTGGGGCACGCGCCGGATAGTGCGACGCCGGAAGAACTGCGGGCGTTCCAACTCGATATGAAGGAGCGTGGGGTCGGTGCGCCAACGTTCAACAACCGACTAACGGTATTGAGTTTCTTTTTTGCGGCGACCTGTCCTCGGCCTGAGATGAAGCGGCACATGCGGTATCAGCGGGCAGCCAAGAAGATCCCAGTGGTACTGAGCGCCGAAGAAGTCACTCGCATTATCGAAGCTGCACCAGGGCCCGGGCTGAGATACCGCGCAGCCTTCAGCGTGGCTTATGGTGGCGGGTTACGGGCAAGCGAAGTCACCCATCTCAAGGTCGGTGATATTGACAGCGACCGGATGCTGATCCGGATTGAGCAAGGCAAGGGACGCAAAGACCGGCAGGTCATGTTGTCGCCCAGCCTGCTGGACCTGTTGCGCGACTATTATCGAGAATCCCGCCCGAGGGGCTGGATGTTCTCAGGTCGTAATCGGGTTGATCCAATCTCGACGCGGCAGTTCAACCGTGCCTTCAAGGTCGCTTGCGATTTTGCGGAGATCAAAAAGACCGTGTCGCCCCACACTTTGCGGCATAGCTTTGCCACACATCTGCTGGAGAGCGGGACAGACATCCGGGTGATCCAAGTGTTGTTGGGCCATGCGAAACTGGAGACAACAACGATCTATACCAAGGTGGCCACCAAGACGATCCAGAGTGTGACCAGCCCGCTTGATCTGTTGAAGCGGCGAGAGGCCGGTCCCGGTTAAGTCGGGCCATCATGCCCCGCCCCAAACTGGAGGTCGCGAACATCTTCCGCGCCCATGGCGGTGCCTATCGTCGTGAACAAACAGGGCACCTGAACCTGCCACAGCTGAAGGTGATGTCGGCGATTGAGAATTGCCGCACGGCAGCCCTCGGCGGTCACGTTGCGGCTTGCACAAAATGTGACCATCAGCACATCGCATATAACTCGTGTCGCAATCGCCACTGCCCAAAGTGCCAGGGCGCTGCGGCGCAGGACTGGATGCAGGCACGGATGGAAGACCTCTTGCCCGTCCAATACTTCCACGTGGTCTTCTCTTTACCGTCGCAAATCGCCGACATTGCCTATCAGAACAAGGCCGCGGTCTACGGCCTGTTGTTCAAGGCATCATCCGAGACGCTTCGGATCATCGCAGCCGATCCCAAACATCTTGGCGCAAAGATAGGCATGACATCGGTGCTGCATACATGGGGCTCGGCGATGACGCACCATCCCCATGTCCACGTTGTTGTCCCGGGCGGCGGCTTGTCATCCGACGGTCAGCGTTGGGTCGCCTGCCGCAAAGGGTTCCTCGTATCAGTGAAAGTCCTGTCACGGTTATTCCGCCGCCTGTTCCTCGAAGGGTTAGCCAAGCTGCACAAAGAGGGCAAGCTGGCGTTCTTTGGCAACCTGTCAAAGCTGGCCGATCCCGATGCCGTCGCATCACACCTTGCACCACTGCGCAAAATAAACTGGGTCGTTTATGCCAAACAACCCTTCGGCGGACCCGAAACCGTGTTGGCCTATCTGAGCCGCTACACGCACCGGATCGCGATCTCAAATCACCGTTTGGTCAGCGCCGATGCCAGTACCGTGGCCTTCCGCTGGAAAGACTAACGTATCAAAAAGGGAGACCGGATGAAGGTCATGCGCCTGACCACGGATGAGTTCATTCGCCGGTTCCTGATCCATGTCTTGCCCTCTGGCTTCCATCGTATCCGCCACACTGGCTTCCTCGCGAATGGCATTCGCCGAGACAGGATCGCAAAGATCAAGTTTTTGCTTGATGCCGAACCAGAACCCACTCAAATGCCGGACGAAGCAACAAACTCCGAACCCGACGATCCGCCCGTGCATCAGCCTTGCCCCAAATGCGGTGGTGCGATGATCATAGTTGAGATCTTCCTGCGCGGCCAAACACCCAAATCCCGCGCTCCGCCATGGGAGGACGCCGCATGATACAACTAGAAAATCCGACCTTGCCTTGCGCAGACGCCGGACCAGTCAGTGCGGCCCTCTCAAAAACCCCGATGCCACATCACGCCTGCGGCGGCATCATGGGACACCAAATGGCAAAGTCATGCTGGGTAAATAAACCGGCAAACGCCGCCCGTCGTCAAAATCCCGCTCGCTCTGCGCATCAAACGCTGCAGCAGTAACGCACAATCCCCATAGTAACGAAACCCGCCCGCGCTTTCCTCCTTGTCGGATTTGTCGCCGCTGCAGCTCGCGCTGACAGCAGCCACAAACCTTAGACTTAGTTGCAGCTCAAATTTCCTGCACGAATGTCTGTTTCGAGACGCTAATAGCGACACTGACAATTCTGCACCGCGCTTTACTAAGTCGTGATAAAGGTCATGCCTTTTGACATTGACGCTGCTGTCCCGTGCCAATGAATTTTGGTGAAACAGTCCGAAGGGACCCAGTTCGCATCAATTAAGCAGTCACAGGAGGTGTTGCCTTCCTCGCAGCTGGCTTGATCGTGCTCTCTCAAGGTAAAATGTAGGGCCTGACGTCTGCGTCCTGAAGACATCCTCGGGTCTACTTCGTTTGGTCAACCCTGATCTGATCCATGGCCCATCCCACGCTGAACCCGTGAAGGATTGTCGAGAGCAAAATCACCAGACCGACCAGTGACCAGAGTTGGGTTTCGTTTGCAAACTCCATGTGGCTGCCTGCGTAACAAAGGTAATATATCGATCCGATGCCCCGCACACCGTAGACGGAAATCACCGCACGATCCCGTTGACCGAGGTCCGTCCGCAGAAGTGCGATCCAAGCGGACAGGGGGCGAACTACAACGATAAGGGCGAGCGCGATCACGACGTGGGTCCATATAAGATCGACAAATAGTATGGGCAAAACGAGGCCGAGGCCGATGAGCAGCACGGCCGTCAGGGCATGTTCTATGGATTCCGAAAAATCGTGCAGACGTCGGTGAAAATGATGCTCTTCATCGACCCGCCGCAGGGTCAGGCCCAAAACAGCGACAGCGATGAAGCCGTAGCCTTCGATCAATTCCGTGGACCCGTAGCATAGCAGCACCCCCGCTATCGCGATGACACCCGACCCCGTCTCGGCAAGGATCGACCCTTTTGGCACGCTAAACAGGACAATGCCCAATAGTCGTCCACCGGCCCACCCCATGATACCGCCGAGAATGATGCGATAAAGAACATCGCGAAGCACCCATTCCCAGGCCCACGCACCCGGGTTCAGACCCTCGGCGGCGACGATCAATCCCAGATAAACAAACGGAAACGCGAGTCCATCATTCAACCCGGCCTCGGTGGTTAAGGTAAAGCGGACCGGATGTTCCTCGCCCTCTTGCGGCGGGCCGACCTGAACATCTGCGGCGAGAACCGGATCGGTGGGTGCAAGCACGGCACCTAAAAGGATTGCACCTGCCAACGTCAACCCGCCCAGAGTGACACCGAGTAGAGTCACTGCGAGTATGGTGAGAGGCATGGAAATGGCCAACATCCGGAATGTCGGTATCCAGCGTTTCCATGGCCTGAGACTATCGATCCGCATACCGGCACCGAACAACGCCACGATGACAGTCAACTCGCTCACTAATTCCCACGGCAGCGGCATATGCCGCGGATTGGGGAGGATTGGCATGTTCGGAACCAGCAAAGCGGCGGCAGCACCGAACATTATCATCAAAGGTGCGGCAGCCGGTTCCCGCTTTGACACCAAACGCGGCAACCACCGCGCGAGGATCACAATCACCCCCACGACGACCAGAACGACATGGTAGGAGCTAAAAGAAAAGAAGGCGTCTTCGGTCACGCAGGCAGGCTCCAATCTGATAGAGTATTAAGAGAGACAGTATTAACGGCAGTTGCGAATCTCGCGGTTAAAATTTTGGTGGCATGTCCCAATGATCTAAAACTAAGCTACGTTGTTGGCTCGGACGTTCACGGGACTTGGCCAAATGGTATCAGCGGCAATACCCTAAGAGCAAAAGGGTCAGCACAACCATTTGTGCTGACCCTTCTTTGCCATATGAACGTATCTGCTTAAATGGTCAGTGCTTATGCTCAGGTAGACTTTTCAGCTCATCCTTTGTCATGGCGGTCGTCGCGTGAACCTTGCCAGCCTCATCGCGCATGAAGTTCAGGCTTGATACGGCCAAGGATACGGGTTTCGCCCCAATGCCCAGAAATCCGCCGACATCCACGACTGCCTGTGCATTTTGGCCCGCGCCGTGGAAGTGGGATACGTCGCCGATATGGCTGTCATCAGGACCGTAGACGTTTGCACCGTCAACGGTCGCAGATGTCAGTTCGTCAGGGCGGAGGGGGGTATGTTTTGAATGGTCCATTGGTAACCTCACTTGATTTGATTTTTCTCATTTCGAATTTAACCCTTTGGGAGGCGATGCAGTTCCGGTTCCCAAAGCATATTGGTGGGAAGCCGCGCATGTTCGGGCCGGAATTACTGCTGCAAAAAGATAACCACAAACCCTTTTCGGATACCGTCAGCCACCTTCCAGCAGGTTTATCTTGTTTCCCTCGGGATCGGTAAAAGCGGACCAGCGTAGGGTTTCAAAACCATCGACCTTTTTTGCGCTCAGACCAGACCTTCGCTGCGGTCCGCATCACGTCAGCTTCAAGTTGTTAGCCCTGCGTCAAGAAAGAACTGTATTCCATTCTTTCAGGTCACTTTAGTTGCGATGAACTGCGCCGAGTTTCTCGGAGGCTAATTTGTCGTAGTTGTGTGATTGCCAACTTCTTTAGCAAGTATGACCAGATCTTATGCCGCTTTTCTCCTTGCTGTTGTTCGGCCCCATATGGATGGCCTGCAACCCCATGAAGGTCATCAAACGACCTACGCAGTGCCGCCCTTAGGAGAACCTCGGTTGGGGTAGATCCGCTGCTATCTGGCGGCAGCCAAAGAATAATACTTGGCGAATATTCGGTCAATCTCACGCATCAGGTCAATCGTAGCCGGATCAAATCCAACCCGTATGTAGTAGAAAAACTTAGCTGACACCGTTTGCGTTAATAATCTCTCTTAACCTATTTTGAAATAAATCACCGCTCATTGCAGCTTCAAGCTGTGTGTGTTCATTTTCCAGCTGTTGGCTTATCTCTGTATTTTCGGCGCTGCGTAAAAGGTGTTTCGTGCCAGCAGGTACCACTTGAGCAAATGATGCAAGACGCTCCGCAAACTGTTTTGTCGTCTCTTCCAAAGTACCCTTTGTCGCAATTTTAGTGACCAGTCCTGTTTGCAGTGCGTCTGTGCAATCAAATTTGTCCTCTGCCAAAAGAAACCGAAGCGCATGGCGCGTGCCCACGGTACGTGTAAGACCCACTGTCCCGCCCCCGTCTGGTGTCAATCGGTTCTGTTGCATTAATCGCTGGTAGAGCTGAAGCTGCGGTTGGATCATTCAGCGAGGGTTTCGATGTCACGGCGTAATCCTTTCAAACATCATCGTTTCCCTAACGAGATCATCCTTATGGCAGTGCGTTGGTACTGCCGGTATCCGCTGTCGTACCGCGATGTCCGCGATCTCCTAGCCGAACGTAGGATTTATGTTGATGCAGCGACGGTTTATCATTGGGTTCAGAAATTTGGTCCCGAAATCCGAAAGCGGGCTTACGGGCGACATCGCAGCTGGCGTGGCCTGCAATGGCATGTTAACGAGACATATGTCCGGGTGAATGGCCGTTGGTGTTATTTGTGGCGTGCCGTTGATCAGCGTGGCCAACTTATTGACTTCCGCCTGACAGCGCGCAGAAATGCCAACGCGGCAAGGGCCTTCATGCGCCAGGCCAGCGATACAGTTCGCTGCTATCATCCGCTCACCCTCATTACCGACAAGGCGCATAGCTATGCTAAGGTTATTGCTGAAATGAACCGCGGTGCGGGCCTGAAGACGCTATCCGGCACGTCGATCGCAAGCATTTAAACAACCGAATTGAGGGTGATCACGGCGCGTTGAAACAACTTCTCAGGCCCAAACGGGGTTTTCGAAGTCTAAGCGCGGCCAAAAACACATTGAAAGGAATTGAAACACTCAGAGCTATCAAGAAGGGACATTTTGCAAACAACGAAACCGGCGTTCACAACGAAATTGAATTCGTTGTTAACTTGTTCGATGAAGCCGCATAATCCCAAATCCAACGCCGAGCATCTGAAGCTCTCAAATAATGCAACAGAACCATGTCGGGCCCGCCGATCGTCTTTCCGTCGATAAGGCGGTGCAGAAGGTTCAGCACATGGGTCTTGGTCGCGACACCTTCAGCCAGCGCCATTTCCACGGCGACCAGCACAGCCTGTTCGTCATGCTGAAAGCATGCCTCGGGCATGACGTGATGCAGAACCAGCGCCAAGATGTCGACCATCCACTGCCCGGCAGGGCATTGCGCAGCAATGTCCCGAGAGGGTCGCGGTCACCGCCGGGGCGACGCAACATGAGATCTTGTAGCTGCTTGAAGGCCGGAGGGAATTCGGAAAAGGGGGCACCGTTCCGTAAGGCACCGGGCTTGCGCTGGAGAACGGCCAGGTAATGCCGCCAGTTGTAGATCGTGCGTGGTGGCAATTGGTGGCTGCGCTGGATCACCCGCATATGTTCGCACAGGATCTGTCCTTCGGCGGCGATCACCAGACGTTCAGGATAAACCCGCAAGCTCACCGGGCGGTTCGCCAATGACGCTGGAACGCTGTAGCGATTGCGTTCAAAGCTGATCAGACAGGTCATCGAATGCGGGTGGTAATGGCATCAGAGCTGTTTGCTCGGCGGCCCAAACGTCAGCAACGCTCCCGGATAATGCTGCGTGCGGGATCTTACCCCATAATGCGACACATCGCTGTTCCAGCCAGGCGTTCTGGGCCGCAAGATCGGGGAAGTCCGGCATGGGTTGCCACAGCCGATGTCGGGAATCCTGCACGTGCTTCTCGACCTGCCCGCTCGCCATTGTTCTCGAACCAATGGCGCACAATGGCTTGCCCCAGCCTGCGGCCGGATTGCAGAACGCTGGCTCAAATACATAGTGGTTCGCCATTGCGAGAAAGCGCATGTTGACCTGTCGCTCCTTTCCGCGACCGACACGATCGACTGCCGTCTTCATATTGTCGTAAATCCCGCGCCCCGGGATGCCACCAAAGACCCGGAACCCATACCAATGAGCGTCGAACAACATCCATTGACCGGCAGTGCATTTGCGAAGGAAATGTCACGAGAGGGACATGCGTTTGCAGCAGATAGGCTCGGACCAGAAAGGCACGGCTGTGCGACAGCTTGATGTGGGCGACTTGCAGCTTCGTGCGCTCACCACCCAGAACGGCAAAATCCTCGCTCCAGTCGAACTGGAAGGCCTCGCCCGGGCGGAACGAAAGCGGCACAAAGGTGCCGCGCCCTGTCGTTTGCTGCTCCTGCTGCCGATCGGCCCGCCACTCTCGCGCAAAAGCCGCAACCCGGCCGTAGGAGCCGTCAAATCCGAGAACCATCAGATCGGCATGCAATTGCTTCAGCGTGCACCGCTGCTTGCGCGATTTGCCGGCCTCCGTCTTCAGCCACCCGGTCAGCTTGTCGGCGAACGGATCGAGCTTACTTTGCCGCTCCGGGGTCGTGAACTGCGGCTCGATCGTGCCCGCGTTCAAATATTTGGTGATGGTGTTGCGCGACATGCCCGTGCGACGCGCGATCTCGCGGGTCGATAGTTTCTCGCGCAGTGCCATACGTCGAATGATGTTCAAAAATCCCATGTGTATCACTCCAATGTCCCCCATTGCGCATCGCGCTGGAGGAAAGGTCACATGGCTCAAATTTCAGTGGAAATTATCCGCTTACCCGGCTCACTTCCGCGTGGAAATCTACACAATCACCGCCGTCATGCGCCGCATTGTGGTTCTTGCTAATACGCTCCTACGAGAAGAACGCGATTGGCAACCGAAACGCCCTTGACCAAGACCGATACTCGACCGCCCATTTCGGAAATGATCCGGTTTATCAAAGAGCACCGGAGGTAGGTGGGGTCGAGCGGATCTGTCGCGTTTTGAAGATCGCCCCTTCCATTGCCCGTCAGTCCATTTGCAAAGCAAATGTCACGAGAGGGGACTTTCTATGCGCATCAGTTGTTGAAATTGATCCGGAAACAGCGTCGGATCGCGCCAAGCGTGACGCAGAGGAGAGCACGCGGCACCGGGAAGAGATCGCTCTGATCGACACTTTCGGGATAACCGACGGACGTTTGATCATCCCCTACGGCTTTGCCCCATGTGGGACTTACCCTGCGATGACCCTGCACTGTGCATTTCCATCGCTCTCAATCTGCTGTGTCCACCTTCCAATGTCGCAACATGTGCGCTGGCATTGACCTGTGAATCCCTGCCGCACTCGGAACCATTATGCGCGGGCTATAGTTTGCAATGAGATAACTGCGAAAGGGAATTTCATGACGCCTAAGATCACAGTTCTATTCTATTCAACCTACGGCACCAATCACGGTGTAGCTATTGAAGCAGCCCGTGCTGCCGAAGCGGCAGGTGCCGAAATCAGATTACGCCGCTGCAAGGAAACCGCGCCTGAGGATGTGGTGAACGGTCAAGACGCCTGGCGCGAGCAGCTGGAGAAGATGGAAGACATACCGGAAGCGACGCCGGATGACATGAAATGGGCAGACGGATATTTCGTCTCTGTACCAACTCGGTTCGGCGTTCCATCCAGCCAGTTCCGCGCCTTCGTTGATACGCTCGGCCCGCTGTGGCAGAGTGGTGCCTTAGCGAACAAGGCCATTACCGCTACCACATCCGCTCAGAATCCCCAAGGCGGGCAGGAAATGACGATCCAGTCGGTCTATACGACGGCGATGCATTGGGGGGCGATCATCGTACCACCAGGCTATGCCGATCCGATAAAGTTTAAAGATGGCGGAAACCCATATGGGTATTCCTGCACCCCTGGCGAGCTGAGCGATACCGGAAAGAAGTCCGTGGCTTTCCAGGCTGAGCGGTTGGTAAACTTCACGCGTAAGATCATGGACTAAGCTTATATACTTTCAACAGTGATTCAAAATTGAAGGCTGGCAGCATGGGCACATGCAGCCAGCCTCTTGAGTAATATAATAGTCCAGCAGACCCGCTTTTAAAACGTCAGCCCCCCCCTCCCTTCGAGCTGAGCTGCACAGGGAAGGTTAAGGTAATGGCAGGTTGCAATTAAATTGCCTCAATACGGGGCACGCTAAACTCCTTCCTCACTGCCTTAACACCTGGGAATTGTGTCCCTCATGCCCCAGCATCAGCACCCGCCATCCAAACGAAGAATGTATATTCGACGATTAGATAAATTTTGAACCTGAAACATATCTCACAATACCTCCTGCGCGTCCTATCCATTTGAAGATTGGGAGGTGCTGTATATTGACCAAAAAAATATTCAGAAATGTGATGGTATGCCAATCCGCAAAACGTAAATCTCTCCGAAACCCTTTTTTTATTATAACTAATTGAGCAGAGCGAAAATTAATTCGCACTCAAAATCGTTTTATACAGGAGATTTTCATGAACGAAACTATAAAAGATCGCATTAATACCAATAGCATACGGGTTGGCGTATCCCACCCCCGAGATTAACTCCGCGATAGAACTCTACTTTCGTAAAGCACGTAGGGCTAACCCTCCTGGCACCTGGGATAACGCCGGTAGGTTTTACGCTGCGCAGCGCACTAACGCCGTCGAAATGTGTCGTGCCCCGTCTATGGCCTACCCGTATTCAGAAATGACTGCGGCACGAACTGCAGCTCACTGTGCGGAGCTTCAAGGTGCTGGCTGCGTAACGCATGTTCGCCGTATTGCACTGGCAATTGAGCGGCTGGAAAAGGGAGAATGCGAAGAAGCTATTTGCAAACTACTCCTGCCGGGAGTCAAAAAGAGAAGAGCCGAGTGTTGACTTGAAGACGTACTTTTTGAGTAGTTAGATACGAAC
The DNA here is from genome assembly GCF_053474885.1 of Sulfitobacter sp. M13. Classification (NCBI taxonomy): domain Bacteria; kingdom Pseudomonadati; phylum Pseudomonadota; class Alphaproteobacteria; order Rhodobacterales; family Roseobacteraceae; genus Sulfitobacter; species Sulfitobacter sp. M13. Next base: position 45,332 of record NZ_JBRKBN010000005.1, read on the forward strand.
CCGAAACCTTGCCAAAAAGTGTCGGGCCACTGAGCTTCTCCCAGAAATTCGGACCCTGCCGTAAGCTGTAATCTATTGTTTGCGGCACGGACAACGCGCCGCATAACCAAACCAACCAGATAAGGCGAACTCTTTCGTCGCTAAAGCTACCATCGGTTCATAAACCTGATATTTTACTTTATATAAAAGCAGTTATGGGATCCTGTGTCTTACTTCGCAGGACCGATGCTCGAACCTTGATCTGGCCCGACGCTGTGAAAAAAGACTTTCAGCGCACAAGATCGCAATGGTTCTTGGCCATTTCCACTCTGACACGGGTTGCCCAGATACGTTAGGGCTTTAGCGGCTTTTTTCCCACGAGGTGCCCCGGGTCGCAAGCAGGGCAACGTGCGCGAATAGCAGGGGTTTGTTGTTGGCATGGCTGGTCCTCCGATCCGCCGCGCCCTCCTAGAGCGACAACCCGAGTTGACCGAAAGCGCTGCGTTGCATCCAAAGGGATCACAGAGCCCGGAGCCGTCCTTGACTTAGCGTGACGAAGGGTTTTGTTATTGATCATGACTGACTTTTTGACCCAATCACTGGATGAACTTAGCCTCGACGAGGCTGCCCGGCCGAAAGCGCCGCCAGTGTCGGAGGCAACGGACATACACCGTCGTCAAGGGCGTCAACTGGCGGCAATCCACCGCCATTATCTGATGGAGATAGCCCAAATAGGTGCAGTCTTGGCCCGGATTGAAGCGCTGGACACGCCGCCTGAACACCTTAAGCGGATCGTACTTTCGCTAGATATGGCAGAGAATTTCAGGGCGTTCGGATCACTTTGCGGGCGCGAATGCCAGGTGCTAAAAATGCACCACGACATTGAAGGTACCGACATGTTCCCTCGGATCGAGGCGGCGGGTGGAGGAAAATTCCGTGAGGTCGTGGCCAAATTGAAGGCAGAGCACGAAGTGGTCCATGAGTTAATCATCCGCCTCGGCCATGCAGCGGACGCTCTGGCGGAAGACCCGAGTGACGGAAATTTCGGTCAGGCCGCTGCCACGTTCCGAAAGTTGGAGGAGGTCGTACGCTCTCATTTCGGCTACGAGGAAACTGAATTGGCTGAGGCAATCGGGTATTATCTCGGGTCGATCTGACGACGCCCGATAGACGCCCTTCGCTGAAACGATAAATGGTCTCTATAAAACCGAGCTGGTTCATCGTCGGATGCACACCGAACCGGCTCGCCAGTTCCGACACAGGCTCTTGGCCCTTCAAGGCTTCAAACGCCACCTTCGCCTTAAACTCAGGGGCGTGCTGCTTTCGTTTCGACATCTTCGATCATCCTTCGTGATGAAGATCGACAGACAGCAAGTTAGAGTTTACGTCAGTTCCCAGTTTTCGTGGAGCACCTCAGCGTAAACCCACTTTCATTTCAAACGTGCAGAGCGCTTCTGTCCTCGCGAGCACGCGCGCTTGGTTATCCCGCCGACATGTCGGCAACAGTAGGCAGCGGTCCGACGGCACCGTAGCCTTGGACAGACAGTGCCGAGGCCGCGACGGCATAGCGACATGCGGCTTCAGGCGCGTCTCCTTTCGACAGGCGGGTCAAAAAGGCCCCGTCGAAACAGTCTCCGGCACCCGTGGCGTCGACGGCGGGGACAGGAACGCCGGGAATATGCGTAATCGTTCCAGCGTGGCCAAGAAGCGCGCCTTCCTCTCCGAGCGTCAGGGCGACCACCTCCGGACCCATTTCGTGAAACGCACGCACAATGTCTTCGGGTGCATCCAGACCCGTGATCTGGCGCGCATCATCCAGACCAGGCAGCGCGATATTCGCCAGCCCGAGCGCTTGAGTGATCTCGTAGCGGGCTTCTTCGAGCGGCCAAAGTGCTAGCCGCAAGTTCGGATCGAAAGAAACCTGCCGTCCTGCTGCCCCCGCAATACGCATCGCCTCCAGCCCGGCGTCACGCGCACTGGCACTGATGGCCAGAGTGATGCCGGAGACATGGGTGAACTGGGCGCTCAGTATGGCCTCAACAGGCAAGGTGTCCGCTGTCATTCTGCTGGCAGCAGAACCCGCACGACGGTACTCAAAACGATGCCCATTTAGCTCGTGTCGCACGAAATAGAGCCCCGTGGGGGCCGACGCGTCAGTGGCAACGTAGGACGCATCGACGCCTTCGCGCGTCCAAAGGTTTCGAAGCTCCTGTCCAAAGCCGTCGTCGCCCAAGCGCGTTGCAATGGCGCTGCGCGCGCCAAGACGTGCTGCGGCGATGGCGACGTTTGACACGTCACCACCGAACCCCTGATGCCACTCCGTACCGTTGATTTGGTTGAACTCGATCAGCGGTTCGCCAATGCAGATAATATCAAAGTCGCGCATGGGATCAGTGATTGTTGCGCGGTAGGCCGCGGTTTGTGATATCGCGGTATTCGGTCGCGCCTTCAAAGACCATACCCTCGGAGAAAGGGCGTACTTTCTCGCGGAAGATCTCTTGCCAGGGGGATTGGCTCTCTGGCTGCGCATAGCCCCCCGTAGCATCAAGGGCAGTGCGGCGCGCGGCAAGCTCGGTTTCATCCAGCAGCACATCAACGCGGCGCTGTTTCAGGTCGATCCGGATTGGATCGCCGTCTTGCAGCAGCGCAAGCCCGCCACCATCCGCAGCTTCGGGTGACGCATTGAGGATTGACGCCGAGCCAGAGGTGCCGGACTGCCGCCCGTCGCCGATGCAAGGCAGTGCGCGGACGCCTTTTTTGATTAGATAGCTTGGAGGGCGCATGTTCACCACTTCGGCCCCGCCGGGATAGCCTTTGGGCCCTGCGCCGCGCATCACCAGTACGCTGTCATCGGTCAGCCCCAACGCGGGGTCATCGATGCGGGCGTGAAAATCCTCTGGCCCGTCGAATACCGCGACACGGCCCTCAAAAGCCTCTTCCGCGTTCGAGAAATAGCGCGCCCGAAAGCCCACATCGATTGCAGAGGTTTTCATCAAAGCGCTGTCGAACAAGTTGCCGCTCATGTTCAAAAAACCCGCATTGGGTTTCAACGGTGACGCCACGCCGCGGATCACATCATCATTAAGGATCGGCGTGTCGGTGTAGAGTTCGGCGATCGTTTGACCGGTCACAGTCAAAGCATCAGGATGTGGCAGAAGCCCAGCTCGCAACAATTCACCGATTACAGCGGCGGTGCCCCCTGCACGGTGGAAATCTTCGCCCAAATAGGTGCCGACCGGCTGCATATTGACCAGCAATGGCACGGTGTGGCCGAATTCCTCCCAATCACCGTTACTCAGCGCGATGCCAAGATGTGCCGCGATGGCATTGAGGTGGATCGGAGCGTTGGTCGATCCGCCAAGCGCGGAATTAACGACAATGGCATTCTCGAAGGCTTCGCGGGTCATGATCTGGGCCGGACGCAGATCCTCGTGGACCATATCGACGATACGTTTCCCCGTATGATAGGCTGCCTGTCCGCGTTCGCGGTAGGGTGCCGGAATCGATGCAACCCCGGGCAGCTGCATGCCCAAAGCCTCTGACAGGGAATTCATCGTCGACGCTGTGCCCATCGTATTACAGAACCCGACCGACGGGGCGGAAGAGGCGGCGATCTCTAGAAATTCTTCGGCATCGATTGTGCCTGCCGCAAGCTCTTGCCGCGCCTGCCAGATTACCGACCCTGATCCTGCGCGTTCGCCACGGTGCCAGCCGTTCAGCATCGGCCCGACAGAGAAGGCCAAGGCTGGCATCCCCACCGTTGCCGCCGCCATCAGTAGCGCAGGCGTGGTTTTGTCACAGCCGATGGTCAGGACGACGCCGTCTATCGGATAGCCATATAGGCTTTCGACCAGACTAAGATAGGCGAGGTTGCGGTCCAGCATCGCGGTGGGGCGCTTGCCTGTTTCTTGGATCGGATGCACCGGGATTTCCATCGGGATGCCCCCGGCGGCGATGATCCCATCGCGGGTCCGTTTGGCCAGCTCTATATGGTGGCGATTGCATGGGCTAAGGTCGCTGCCGGTTTGCGCGATACCTATTACCGGTTTGCCCGACCGCAGTTCCTCGAGCGTGAGCCCGTAGTTCAGGTATCGTTCAATATAAAGCGCGGTCATCTCTGGGTCGTCGAGATTGTCGAACCACTTACGGGAGCGCAAAGATTTGGTGTCGGTCATGTTTCGTCTTTCAGCGGCCGGTCACGCCAGGGAAGGCAATGAGAATACCAAGCGCAAGGATTTGAAGGGCAATAAAGGGAAGAAGGGAGCGGAAGATCTCTCCCAAAGAGATATCGGGCGGGGTCACCGACTTCAGATAGAAAGCAGCTGGACCAAAGGGCGGCGACAGGAAGCTGACTTGCATGTTCATCGCGAAGACGACACCGAACCACACAGGATCAAGGCCAAGATCGCGGATTATCGGGACAAAGATTGGCATGGTCAGCAGTGCAATCCCGACCCAATCCAGGAACATGCCAAGGACAAAGAGGATCGCCATCATGAACAAGACAATCACGGTGGGGTTGTCGGACACGCCGGTGATCAAGTTCGAGACGAAGGTGATGCCTCCCATCAGGTTAAAGACCCCGACCAACGCCGAAGCACCGATCCCGATCCAAACGATCATCCCGACGGTCGCTAGGGTCCGTTTAGCGGCGCCCACCATCAGCTCGGTAGTGAATTCGCCGCGGATAATCGTGGACAGTGTGACGCCGATGACCCCGATGGCAGAGGCTTCGGTGACAGAGGCAATGCCGCCGTAGATCGATCCCAGTACAAAGATCACCACGATAATCGGCAAGATCAAGCCTTTGAGCAGACGTATTTTTTCCGCAGTCGTCGTTTCGTCCGGTTCCGGGATCGGTGCAATGTCAGGGTTCATATAGGCCCGCACCAGCACGTAAATGATATAGAAGCTTGCCAGCATCAGGCCGGGCAGGAAAGACGCGGTGAACAGATCCCCGATAGAGACTGACGCCGTCAGGCCATAGATGATCAACACAATGGACGGGGGCACCATTGTACCTAATGCGCCGCCCGCACAACAGACGCCGATGGCCAGTCGCCGGTCATATCCAAGCCGCAACATCTGGGGCAGCGCCAGCAGCCCCAGCAGAACGACTTCGCCCCCGATGATGCCGGACATCGCCGCCAGCACCACGGCGACCAGCAAGGTTTGGATCGCAATGCCGCCCCTCAGACGGCCACCGACGACGCGCATCGCGTCAAACAGATCACGTGCAATGCCAGATCGATCAAGGATCGCCGCCATCAATACGAACATCGGCACGGACACGAAAACGAAGGAATTGACGAAGCTGAAGATCCGGCTGGTAATCAATGGCACAGCCATCGGACCGAACCATCCGAGTGCAAAGATCAGCGCCACCAGTAGGGTCACGAAAGCCAGCGGCATGCCTGTGATCAGCAGCAGGAACAAGGCGACGAACATCGCGCCTGTCGCCACTTCGATCCCCATGGCCTTAAAGTCGAACAGCGCTGTAAGAAGGTCCATCACCGGTCCTGTTTTGTCATGTAGTTAAAAGCAAGCACAGCGAACTGCACAGCCATAACCACGAGAATTGTAAAGAGAAAAATTTTAAGCATCCCCGGTGTGGGCGGGTCCCATGCGCTGCCGCTGCTCTCTAGCCGTATCGCGCCGGTTGGCGTCCAGACCGCACGCACAAGGCTTTGCCATGCGGCCCAGCCGAAGAAGGCTGTTGCCACAAGGCAAACCAGCGAAATCACCACGTTAAAAATGCGCCGCCACGGGGCTGACAGGTAATCATAGATCAGGACCACACGGATATGCGCATCCCGCGACACCACATAAAGCCCACCGTAAACAAAAGCGGTGGCGTTCAGGAAAATCACCGTCTCATGGGCCCAAATCGTTGGCGCATTGAAAACGTAGCGCAAGACCACCTCGATCCCGAGGATCGCGGCAGAGGCGAGGATGGCAAAGGCAAAAATAATACCGATGCGGTCAATGCCGCGCCCTAACAGCCCAGCCTCGGGGATCGCCCCCTTGGGTGCGTCAATATCCACAGGTGCGCTTACCGCGCTGTTGGGATCGATCCTGTCTTGCATATGCCCCTCCCGAGCGATCACCCCTCCGGACAGTCCGGAAGGGTGCTTTTAGTTAGGCCGCTTACTGAAGCAGCCCGTTTTTTTCGAGGTAGGCGATCAGCGTGTCATAGACCTTGCGCGATGCGTCGGATGCTTCTGCCGCCTTTTCCCATTCGGTCTTGGCAAAGGCGCGGAACTTGGCGCGCTCTGCATCGGACCAATTATGCACGGTGATATCGGCGTTGGCTTCAGCTTCTTTTACCGCGGCCATGTCGCTCTCAGCCAAAGTCGACACCTGTAGCTGCCGGAAGTCTTTTACGGAGTCCACCAGTGCAATCTGGATATCCTCAGGCATCGAATCCCATACACCTTTGTTGATCGAAACTTCGACCAACGGCATAGAGTGGAAGCCGGGATATACCGGATGGTTTGCCACGTCATGCATGCCTTGCGCGTGGTTGGTTGAAAAGACGGTATAATCCGCCGCGTCGATCACGCCCTTATCAAGCGAAGTGAACACCTCGGAGCCAGGCAAGTTGACCGGAGACGCGCCCGCCGCGGCAAAGACTTTCTGCACCATACCTTCGGGCGCGCGCATTTTCAGCCCCTTCAGATCGTCCACACCGTCCAGCGGCACCTTCGACAGAAATGCCTCGAGACCGGGGGTCGTCGCGCCGATGAAATGCAAACCGTAGGGTTCAAGCATTTCGTTCATCAGCTCATTGCCGCCGCCGTTCTCCATAAAGTCGAACATCTGCTGCGGGTCTGACCATGCCCCGACCGGATTGGCAATCAGACCAAACGCCGGCTCTTTGCCGGCGAAATACGAGGTGTCGGTCACGTGGCCATCAATAATGCCAGCCGCCACGGCATCCTGAGATTCAGTATGTGCGACGATTGTTTCAACGGGCAGCAGATCGACTTCGACGCGACCATCGGTTTTGGCTGCCACGTCTTTGGCCCATTCTTGTTGGAGCAAGAAGTTGGCATTGCCCGCCGGATCGGATGACTGGAACTTGAGCGAAAAATCTTGTGCGGCAGCGACACCGGTCAGCCCGGCGCTGACAAGTGCGGTTGCGGCCAGAAGCCTAGCGGTAAAGCGCATGTGTTTATCCTCCCTAAAAAGTCGTGACCGTTAACAGTGACGATGAGCGGACGCTAATGACAGCGCTGTCATCTGTCAACTATTCACAAAGACCTACGCGTGTGATACGTTTCATCGCATGGAAAAGTATAATAACTACAAGAGGGTTACGTTGAACGAGGTCGCAGCTGAGGCTGGTGTCAGCGCTATCACAGTATCGCGGACGATTCGCTCACCCGACATGGTTTCGGCCGGCGTGCGAAAGAAGGTTCAGGCCGCGATCGAACTGCTAGGGTATGTGCCGGATCAAGCCGCTTCGGCGCTCGCGTCCGAGCGGACAAATGTGGTGGGGTTACTGGTCCCATCGCTGACCAACTCGGTATTTTCTGACGTCTTGCGAGGCGTTTACGATGTGGTCGACGGGTCAGGCTTGTCGGTACAAATTGGTAATTTCCGTTACAGCCCCAGCAAAGAAGAAAACCTTTTGCGCACCTTCCTGCGTCAGCGCCCTGCCGGGCTGATTGTGGCAGGGATCGACCAAACCGAAGCAGCGCGCGCGCTGCTCAAGACCGCCCCCTGTCCTGTTGTGCAGATTATGGACGTGTCGGATTCTCCGATTGATCTCATGATCGGGTTCTCACACTACGATGGTGCGGTCGAAGGCACGCGGCACTTGATCGATGCGGGGTACAAAAAGCCCGGATTTCTGGGTGCGCGAATGGACCCGCGCTCGCAGGCGCGCCTTGCGGGTTTCACAGCGGAAGCGCAGGGGCGCGGGGTTTACGATTCGAACCGTATAATCACGACGATCCACCCGTCCTCGGTCGGTATGGGCGGGCAACTGCTAAGCGATCTTCTTGCGCAAGCGCCAGACACCGATGCAGTATTTTGCAACAACGACGACCTCGCCGCCGGCGCGCTGTTCGAGGCTGAACGCCGTCGCATCAACGTTCCCAAGGACTTGGGTATTTGCGGATTTAACGATCTCGAAATGTCGCGGCATCTCAACCCCGGCATAACCTCTGTAGCGACGCCGCGCTATGAGGTCGGCACAGGAGCAATGGCCTTGCTACGGGACGCAATCGCTGACCGCGCGGCCATCCGTACGCCTCACATCCGGCTAGGCGTGGAGCTGATAAAGCGCGGATCGACAAAACGGAGGTGAAATTCCCGAAAAGCGCGAGATCGGACATATGCTGGCCACTAGGCAAGATGCTAATAAGCCCCATTAATCTGTAACTACGGAATTTCCCAGGCATTAGCAGACGAGCAGCCTGGCATTCTGCTCTAATACTACTTCCTCCAAGGTGATCTTGAAGCACAATTCGAAGCCGTCGTTGACAATTTCGACCGTCGCTGGTTCGACGACATAAAACTAGCGCCAAGCAGGAACCACAATATGTAGAGACAGCTTTCAAATGGTACAAATCATCCTGAGTCAGTCTCCTGTAAAACGCGGATCAATAATGGGCCACAGAAGCGGCTGCGCATCGCAGTTGTAGCGGAGTAAAATTCCGCCAGTTTGTGTCCTTCGTTTAGTCGGAGGGCGGGAGATGTATTCTGGGGATATTTATAATCGTGTGCGCCGTGCCTGCTTGAAGGACGGCATGTCAGCTTGAGAAGCGGCGCGTTATTTCAATAAGGATCGCAAGACGATCGCGAAGATGCTCCGCCATGAGCTGCCGCCCGGATATCAGCGTTCAGAACCCCCGCGTCGGCCAACGCTTGATAATTACGTTGGTGTCATCGACGAAATACTGCGCTCCGACAAAGCCTTGATCAAAAAACAGCGTCACACGTCGAAGCGCATTTTTGAACGACTGCGTGATGAGTATGGGTATGCAGGCAGCCTCACGACGGTGACGTATTACGTGCGTGAGCAAAAGCGGCGCACCAGAGAATGAAGTGCCCCGAGTTTGTCGGAGACCATCAACTTAAGTAAGGATGATGGTTATGACAAAAAGAAAAATGGCAAATCGCTACTCGCCTGAGGTCCGCGCACGTGCGGTCCGGATGGTGTTTGAGCATCAAGGTTCATACGAAACGCAGGCGGGCGCGATTGCGGCCATTGCACCCAAGATCGGCTGTATTCCCCAAACCTTGAGCGGATGGGTCAAGCAGGCTGAGAAGGACAGCGGCATGCGCGACGGAGTGACAACCGAAGAGCGTGATCGCATCAAGACGCTGGAACGGGAAAACCGTGAACTGCGCAAGGCGTCAGCTTATTTTGCGCCCACTCTCACACATACAAGCATGTGTTGCCGTGCAGCGGGACGGAACTCGTCCGCCCACTGAAGCGATGATCGTCTTCATTGAGGATCAGCGCGTTGTCTACGGCGTCGAGTCGATCTGCAGGGTCCTGCCGATCGCGCCGTCCATTGCCCGGCAGGCGATTGCGTAGCAATCTGCCGAGAGGGGACATATTACCACCGCGTGGTATGCCTCGCTGATCCGTCCAAAGCTTCGGCGCGTCACCAGCGTGACCGAGCGCTTTGCCCGGAGATCCAGCGGGTCTGGGATGAGAATTACGAGGTCTACGGCGTCCCTAAGGCATGGCATCAACTGAAGCGCGAGGGCTTTGAACTGGCGCGCTGCACGGTGGAGCGACTGATGAAACAGATCGGCATCCGTGGTGCGGTGCGTGGAAAGGTTGTCAAAACAACGATCCCGGACACATCTGCCCCCTGTCCGCGTGACAAGGTGAACCGGATCTTCAGGGCACCTGCGCCGAACCTGCTCTGGCTCAGCGATTTTACCTACGTGTCAACCACTGCCCGGCAGGGCATTGCGAAGCAATGTCACGATAGGGGTGGCAGGGTTTTGTCTATATGGCTTTTGTTATCGACACATTCGCTGATCGCATTGTCTGATGGCGGGTCTCCCGGTCTGCCAAAACTGACTTTATTCTCCCCTATCGTGCATTGCCGCACAATGCCCTGCCGGGCAGTGGGCGGGCAATATTTATCCATTCGCTATACCAAGCGTTTGGCCGAAGCAGGCATTGAACCATCGGTCGGCAGCATCGGGGATTCCTACGACAACGCCCTAGCTGAAACTATAAATGGTCACTAAAAAAACCGAACTGGTCCACCGCCAGGGTCCATGTCGCAACATGCAGGACCTGGAAATGGCCACCCTTGGCTGGGTCGATTGGTTCAACAACCGGCGTCTGCTTGGCCCCATCAGAAATATCCCGCCAGCCGAGGCCGAAGAGAACTTCTATGCACAGCGTGACGTGCTCGATCTGGTCGCGTGAAATGAAGCTATAGGTCTCCGGTAAATCCGGGGCGGGTCAGTTCGCGGCCTTCGACAGGTCTGCGGATAGCAATCACCCCCTGCCACTACTCAGTTGACGAGTCATACAAATATCAAGCTGCTATTAGGAGCGGGATTGCCGCTACCTATTTCATATGTGTTATATGTCACGGTAGGCTGACTAAGTTGCGAAATACATTTTTGTCATGAAAACAAGCTGAATGGACTCAGAAGATCTCCAGGGAAGAGCTCGCCAAAGGCGCCAGGGAACTGAATAATAATCTGCCGGCGGTCTTCGCGACCGGCGGCGTCCAGGTAGCCTCTGCTGCAGACCTGGGAAACTGCAAAGTTTTGTCTAAGCCCTTTCCCGACACCGATTTGCTGGCCGCGATAGAAACTGTAGTACCTAAAAAAACCGCACTTCTGAGATGTAATTTTCTCTGCTTAGCCTCCGCTGGCGGGATGTTTCCGATGGGACCAAGCAGATGCCGGTTGTTGAAACAATCGCCCCAGCCGAGGGGGGGGCCATTTCCAGATCCTGCATGTTGCGCTGGAATGACAGCCGCAGAACTGATCCGGTCGTCGTAACACCTACCTTGTGTGAAACCTGTCTCAACGAATGGCAGTTTCGGAGGCAGCTCACACCGACCAAATATCCCAAGTTGCGGCTTTCGTCAGTTCGCCTTATGTTCCAATGGATCATTTATTCCCTAAGAGGCCGCAAACAGTATGAGAGAAACCTTAAGACACAAGGCGGTCGCGGTCTGTAATGACAAGATCGCCAAAAAAGGAGAGACCGTAGGTCTTTCTTTCTACGCGTTTTTTGCCAACAGAAATGACGATCCAGCGTTGCTTATGGAAGCCGCCGAATGGTGGATCAAAACGCACGAACTGGATCACTTTGAGAAAGCGGTGAAAATTCGAGGTATGATCATTTCGGGTGTTTGACCAACGGTGACTTTGCCCGCTTAGCGGACCAACTTAATATACGAACACCCCCCTTTTCTTTTGCAGTTTCGGGGATGATCAGACCGCCGGAAATCTTTTCCTCTTCTTCAATACTGCGCACCAAGACACGGTCATGTAAGTGGCTGAATTTCATGGAAATGCTTCTTTCAAAGGTTTCCGAGGTAAGGGTGGCACGCTTAGACTCTACTGGCACTCGCCATACCCGAGTGCCAGTATTAGTGAGGCGGTTGCGCTGACAGACCACTGCAATAGGGCCACGAACGATATTTCTTCGGTATTTTTCATTCCAAAGATCAGTTCCCTTGCTCTTGATCCCGGAGAGTTACTTCACCATCTTACCAGAAATCGAAAGCGCAGATTTTCCGGCATTAGAATTCGCAGTTGCAGAAACTTTCGGCTTCTCTTGTTTTGGTTTCTTCGCCTCTTTCTTGCTGTTTTTACCTTTAGCCATTGTCTGTCCTTCCAAAATGCAGCGATCTGGTGCCGTTGTGGCAGCAGCTTGACTGCTATCGTCCACCCGTTGCCCTGTCGAGCGGGGGATGGTGTTGACTTGATGGAGCTACGCCAGCGTGCCTGTTTTCTCAGCAGCCTCGTCGATCGTCCTTTGTTGCGCACGCGAAATGGTTGAGATCGGCGTTCCAAATATCGCATTTGCTGCAGCGTAATCCTGCGCCGTATCAATCTCTGTCCAGTTCAAACCGGTGATATCGAGCGCACGAAAGGCTGTTCCTTTCACCACCAACCGTTCATAGGCGGCCTCGTAGTAATCCTGAAAATGGTTTCTGCTCTCCATCATTTCAGTAAGTTCAGCAAAGAGCGACGGGCCTGTCTTGGCACTGATTTTCTCAATCCCGATCGATTCACCCATAGCCAATTTGGGATCAACCGATTTGCCTACTTCAAGGATCTGCATCTGGTCGTCGGTGATGACTTTGACTTCTTCGTCCTCAAGCGCGATGTTTTGATCAATGCACAAGACGTTTTGATGTTCACTATCAATAAGTTGGCGTAAAATTTTCACATCAAACACCACGTCCGCGTCGAACTTGATAAAGTCGGCAGTGCCAATAGCTTTCGAGGCCAACATAAGGGAATAGCCTGTGTTGGTCTCGCGGTAACGCTCGTTGATTACATAGGTGACGCGAATGCCTCGGAATGTCTTGTCGACGAACTGCTTGATCTCGTCCGAGCGATGCCCCAGCACCAATACGAACTGTGATATGCCGCAACTCAGACAATTTCGGAGCATCCGTTCCAGAATAACGGAACCGCCGACGGACAACAGGCTTTTCGGGCAGTTGTCGGTTAAAGGGCTGAGCCGCGAGCCGATGCCTGCGGCCAGAATGACTGCCATAGGCGGGCGATTGATTTCATTTTTCATTTCTGATGTCCTTTATAAGGCGAGATGTGGGGTGCTATTTTTGAAGGGCCAATTTCAGGTTTTCCCCGATGTTCTTGCCTCTTTGCCATGACTTGAAGATGCCCCAGAACAGCTGGCTGGCCGCAAAAACCCAAAGCACTGGGACGATTTGATCAAAAATCAGCGCTGCTGAGAGCATGAAGATGAACACACCTTCATCGAATGCGAGAACTTTGCGTTGTTCGCGCAGAAACCACTCAAAGTTGGCACGTGGGCCAAAGCCCAAACCCGCCAATTTTTCCACCTTTTTCGAACTCGCCATGTTCATCGGATAATCTGAGTCACAGGCCGTTTCGATTTCGAGTGCCACGTATTTGGCATATCCACGCAACCCGTAGAACGCGATGCCGATCATAGCGAGGAATACAGGTACAACGCTCTCGGTCTGAGCATAAGCGGCGTATCCGACGGCCCCGAACCACAACCCAACCTGCACCTGATCGGTCAGGCGATCATAATAACTACCTTGCGGTGAGGACACGCGTCGGTAGCGTGCCATTTGTCCGTCCATGCAATCGAGGATGTGGCTGAGATGGATCAAGAGTGCAGCGGCAATGAAACAAGCAGTACCACCGACAAGAATCCCAACGGTCGCCAACACTGCCACCACAAAAGAGGCCGCCGTGATCCGGTTCGGGGTGATCCAACGCGCTTCCACAGCCCCATAATTGGCGAGAATGGCCAGCGGTGACGTAACAAACGACGACCACCATTCATCATCGCGGGTTTTTGTGGCCCAAAGTTGTGTCAACTTGCCTGTCATGACACCACCTTTTCTTGTAAACGTTTTGGCATCGGCAGCATAACTAAAGTTGCGCCTGTAGGCCTTACAGGTGCGACGAGTTCAGCCGCTTCGGCTTGCAACGCCAGCAATACGTCTTTGAGCGCGGCCAAAAAGAAGCGAATGTCGTAGTCGGACAACTCTCCGATGTTGCCGACCTGAAAGACCTTGCCCGCAAAGCACCCTTTGCCTTCGTAGATGATGATGGATTTCTCACGCAATCTGTCGCGGAGATCGCGCACAGAAATCGACGGCGGCACCCGTACAGTGGTCAGGATCGAACACATGTCCGCCTCCTCGATTAGGAAATCGAGGTTCAGCCTGCGCATGCCGACACGAAGCAGGTTAGCTCGGGCCTTGATGCGTGCATAGCGTTTCATGACGCCTTCGCGCAGGATGTCCGTGAGTGCTTGCTCCAGTGCAAAGAACAGTGGAACAGCGGGGGTATTAGGTGTCTGAGTGTGGTGTTTCAGGAAGGCATAGAATGTAGCCAAGTTCAGGTAGGTCGTCTTTGCCGCATGGCGCTTCAGCCTTTTGAAATGTTTTTTCCGTCCAACGACAAAGGACAGACCGGGATAAGAGCCGATGGCCTTGGAACTGGAGCTGGACACAAAAGCGATATTGCACGCCTCCATATCAATCACTTCAGCGCCGACGGAACTGACACCGTCGACCACGAACAACGCGCCGGCCTCTTTGCAGATGGCACCGACCTCGGCCAACGGGTTCAGCATCCCTGAACAGGTCTCATGATGGACCATCGCAACAACGTCGATCCTGTGCGTCGACAGATAGGCGGCAACTTGGGCTGGATCGAATTCCGTGCCCCAGGGCATCTCAATCAGATGGGTGTGTTTGTTGTGGATCCGCGATGTTTTATGCAGGCGCCCCCCAAATTCACCGTTCGATAGGATCAGAATAGCACCCTTGCCCACGACAGAAGACAAGATTGCCTCGTTGGCCGCCGTGCCGGAACCCGTAATCACCACTGCTCGATACCGGGCTCGGTTTCTGATCTGAAACAGCGAGATTAGTTTATGTTCGATGCTACTCAGAAGGGCATCGAAATCAGGTTCGCGATGGCAGATATCTTCTTTACAGATCGCCGCGCGCAATGTTTCGGCCACATTCACGGGGCCAGGTGTGAACAGTAGATACTTGTCTAACATTAGTCATACTCCAACAGCACCAAGACAGGATCTTGGAGCCGTCACACCCATGATACGTCCGCGCGCGAGGGTCAGGCGGGGACATCGAGAGGGCATAAATCGAGTTCGAAGGCGCAGCCCAAAAGAGAGCTATCGTTGTGTTGTCCAAAAATTGAACGCTTATAGAAAAAATTCCAAAACGCCTGATCCCGGCAATAAGTGCGGATCAAGCATGTCCAACGTGCTGAAAATCAGCGTCAGAACAGTATCGAAGCAATGTCGAAGGTCCCCAACGCGACCCTGATGGGATGGTGTTGGAATTTGACCGGAAACATCCGGTAGCAATTTTCAGGCATCCTGGTCTGCTTAGGTTGACCTTAGAGAAAAAGATCGCGCGCGTTGATGGAGCGCCTGAGGAATAAGCCGTATGGAGAAATCGGAAAGATAGCAAGGAGTAGATGCGACCGTGCGCTTCCGCATATCGCGCCCCCTACCAAAGAACACCTATTTCGGAGACATGCGTTTTGTCAGGTCCCATGAAGGTGGTGCTTGACCCTGGGTGCCATGAAACTTACCCCATCTTACTCATGGTACACAACCGTCACCCTTTGGACTCATCAGTCAGACTTACGCCGCTCAGTGAACTTGTGGATCACTACGACGGCCTTTTGTGTGACATCTGGGGCGTTATTCACAACGGCGGGGCTGCCTTCAATGATGCCGTCGATGCGCTCTGCAGAACACGTGCGGGTGGTCGTTTTGTCATTTTGATCACCAATGCGCCGCGACTATCCAAAGACATCTATCCGCAATTGGCGCGTTTTGGCGTTCCGCGTGAAGCGTTTGATACCATCATTACATCAGGCGACGTCACCGCACATTTGGTTGCAAACCAACCAGACCTTCCGCTGTTTCACTTTGGTCCGGCACGGGATCAGTCCATTTTGGAGGGTTTGGCGAACCCTATTGTAGGCATATCAGACGCCAAACTGTGCCTGCTAACCGGGCCATTAGATGACACGATCGAAACTGTCGATATTTACCACAGTCTTCTTAAAGAGATGCGCGACAACGCTGTCGAGATGATTTGCGCAAATCCCGACTTGGTAGTTCGAAGTGGCAAACGCATGGTCATCTGTGCTGGTTCCATTGCGCAATACTACAGGCAACTGGGCGGCACTGTTGCCTTTGCCGGAAAACCGAAGCCGGCAATCTATCGCGAGTCGCTGAAAAGAGCCGCTACTCTGATGGGGCGAGATGCCCTAAAGGGCAGATTGCTGGCCATAGGTGATGGGTTGCCAACTGATATCAAAGGTGCCGCTGACAACGGCTTTGATGCATATTTCGTTGCGGGTGGCATTCATGCAAAAGAGTTTGGCCCGTTGAACGTCGCGGACAATGCGGTGAAAGCTGTGAGTAACATCAAGAACAGATTTATCGGACTTAACCTTGTCGGGGTTTGCGACCAGTTGGTTTGGAACTGAACAAACTGGATGCTACTCACCAAAACTTCATTCGTATCTTTGGTAACCGTGTTTCGTTTCCGAGCATGAGAAAGATCCTATCGTGACGCAGAAAGTTTAAGCCGCCAAAATGCCGCAGGATCCCCGAATTACATCACTGCAAAAGCTGCAGCACAGCGTTGAAGACGTTGGCGAATGGCCGGTTTGGGCGGCGATCTCAACCGGTCGACACAATGGGCGGAAACCGGACTTTCATTGCGCCCGCAAACAAAAATGATCCACCTGAATAAAGCAGACTCTCGGGGTTGCGACGCGACATTTTTCGGGTGCAGGCGCGGCGAAGGACTGGTTCGAGCCGATGCTCATCAGTGACGATCTGCACAGCGAACTTGCGCCTTGGGTCTACAAAGCCAGTATGCAGCTTGTCAGCAGATTCATGAACTCACTCCGCGAAAGACTAAGCGCTGCCTGCCACCACGCGGAATGCGTCAGAGTGATCGGCGGGGGGTGGTGCGTTTGATGCCAGTCCCCGACGAGGCCCCCCGCGTGTCGGGAACCGACGCACCCCAGGGGTTCGGAACCTCCACCCGCCTGACGCGTTGCAGCCCTATACAGTTTTAAGAAATCGGCTCGGCCGGAGGGGGATTTTCGCGTGGCGGAGAACAAAAGCTCAACTTGGGATGTAAAGACAATCGGGGTCGCCGCGGCGGCTGTCGTGGGGTGGAGCGCCGCCATATACGCATTCACCGACAATGCAGAACTCCAGAAGCAGACCGACCGCACCATCTCGCGCCTGCAAAGCGACATCATCACGCAGCAGGAAGCAGCCGGAAGCGTCGAGGAGTTGCAGGCGGAGCTCGCATCGCTGGAACCGGAGATCCAGTCCCTGCAGGAACAGCACGACGGCATCCAGTCAGACATCGATACATTGCAGCCGAAGCTCGACGAATTGAACGTGCAGCAGACCTCCATCGAGGAAACGGTGGCGGAGAAGCAGCAGCAAAATAATGAGCTGGAGCAGCAGATTTCGTCGACGCGCGAAGAAATGGCCAGCTTTGAATCCCGCAAGGTCGACATCCAAAGTGAAATCGACTCCCAGACGCAGGAGTTGACCGACATAAATGCCCGGGTCGAGGAAGCTCGGGCGCGTGAGGCCGAAGTTCAGGAAAGCCTCGCAACACTTAGCGAGGACAACGCGCGGCTCGCCGAAGAAGTCTCCACCGCCGAAAGCGAGCTCCAGTCTCTGACGGCGCTGGAAACGAATTTGAGAGACGAGGTCGCAACGCTGGAAAGCAGTCTGAACGACATGCAGGCCCGGCAGACGGAGCTTGAGCAGAGTGTCGCCAGCCTAACCGAGCGGAAGACCGCCCTGGAAACCGATGTCGCTGACGCCCAAGAGCAGCGAAACGAAATCCAGAAAATTGTAACGGACCTTACCAGCAATGTAGAAGAACGCTCCAACAAGCTGTTGGAGATTGAAGAGCGAATCTCAGCCGCGGGAAACGATCAGAGTTCTTCTGCGGGCGGCAACGACAGCAAAGGGTCAGAAGATAGTCATTCGGGGGCCGAACCATCCGCCACGCGCGAGATACAAGGCACGCAGGAGAATACTGGCAACGGCGAGGATCTGGACGCTTCCAAAGCGGAATCTTCAAATTCAAACTCCTCCCGGCCGTCCGCCGCGGAGAACGAAGGAGAGGGCACGTCGTCCGACGCCGAAGGTGAGGAAGGTGAGGACGTATCCGAGACCGACAGCGACATTAACGACAGCGCCGACTTGGTAGATTCGTTACAGGAATCCGGCGGCGACCCATCCGACGACCCGTCAGAGGCGGATAGTCAAAATGCAGAATCCTCCGGACCATCATCGAAAGATAGGGCGCAGAGAGCGACATCGAGCAGCGATCAGCAGACTGACGCAGCGACCGATGGCGCGTCGAGTGATACGTCCGTGATCGAGGGCAACGCGTCTGACACGTCATCGTAGACGGAGGCGGAAAACCAGAACGCCGAAGGCGAATCTGCTGGTTCTGATTGTCTGACGTCAGCGCCTATGGGTCGTAAGCGTTCTCAGGAGGGCACTGTCGGGTCAGCTTGACGTCTTGAAGTTCCACGGGAGCAGATCGTCGATGCCGCTTTGTGGGTGACCATTGGCGATCGCTGTGAGGGTTGCCTTGAGATAGGCGAAGGGCTCGATGCCGTTGATCTTGCAGGTCTCGATCAGTGAGGCGATGCGGCCCCAGGCGATACCACCCTCGTCATGCCCAGCGAAGAGGGCGTTTTTCCGATTGAGGGTGATGGGGCGGATCAGGTTTTCGACGCGGTTGTTGTCGATCTCGACGCGCCCATCGGCCAAGAAGGTCTGCAGTCCGTCCCAGTGATTGTGGATGTAAGTCAGCTTTTCACCCAGCCGGGATTTGGTGGAGATCTTGCGGCGCTCAGCCTCCAGCCATTCACCGAATGCTGCGACCAGCGGGGCACTGCGGGCCTGACGGGCAGACAATCGCTGGCCGGAGGAGATGCCACGAATGTCAGCTTCGACGGTATAGATTTCGGCGATGCGGCGCAGGCCTTCGGCGGCGATCTCTGAGCCATCTCGGTCAAAGACTTCCTTCAGCTTGCGGCGCGCATGCGCCCAGCAATGGGCCACCCGAATGGGGGCACCGCCCTTGCGCGTGGGTTTGGTCAGCCGATTATAGCCCTGATAGCCGTCGATCTGCAGGATGCCGTCGAAGCCTGTCAGGAAGGTTTCGGCATTCGCGCCCGCCCGACCGGGGGCATAGAAGTAAACCACACCGGGCGGATCTTCACCGCCCCATGGTCGGTCATCGCGGGCCAGTGCCCAGAGATAGCCAGTTTTGGTTTTACCGCGCCCCGGATCCAGCACCGGGGCCGTGGTTTCGTCCATGAACAGTTTGTCGGATCGTTTCAGGTGTTCGGCCAGCCGGTCGACGACGGGCTTGAGGTGGAAGGCCGCCTTGCCGACCCAGTCCGCCAGCACAGCGCGGTGCAGATCAAGACCCGCACGCGCCAGGATCTGGCTTTGGCGGTATAATGGCAGATGATCCGCATACTTGCTGACCAGCACATGGGCGATGGTGGCCTCGGTCGGCAGGGCACCTATGATCAGATGCGATGGTGCGGGAGCCTGGGTCACGCCGTCGGTGCAGGTCCGGCAGGCGTATTTCGGGCGGACGGTGACAATGACGCGCAACTGCGCCGGCACGATGTCCAGCCGCTCACTGCGGTCTTCCCCGATCTTGTGCATAACGCCGCAGCCGCAAGGGCAGCTCAGGCTGTCAGGTTCGATGACTTCTTGGATGCGCGGCAGTGCGGCCGGTAGATTGCCGATGGTGCGCTTTGGCGCAGATTTGGTTGTCGTCTTGTCACCTGTCTGAGCGGCCAGTTGGTCCTTCTGCACCTCGACCTCAGCC
Source organism: Sulfitobacter sp. M13 (assembly GCF_053474885.1). NCBI lineage: Bacteria > Pseudomonadati > Pseudomonadota > Alphaproteobacteria > Rhodobacterales > Roseobacteraceae > Sulfitobacter > Sulfitobacter sp. M13. The sequence continues at coordinate 64,930 of NZ_JBRKBN010000005.1, forward strand.
AGGGCGATGGACAGATCCTCGAACGCCAGCTGCCGCTCATCCTCGGTCAGCTTTTCCGACCGTTTGCCATGTAGGGCATGGTTCAGCTCCGCAATCAGGTGCTCTTGCCGTTGGGTGATTTCCGTAAGCGCCGCTACCTTTTCCATCAACGCCAAAACCGCCGCACGCTGCGCAGCAGGGATGGTGGATAGGTCAATGGCGGGTGTCGTGATCATGCCATCAGGATACGATAAAACCCCATTAAAAACACACAAAAGACAGCGGTTGATTCACTCTGCCGCAGCAGGTGGGCGCATCTCCAGAGCCTTGACCTTGCGCCAGTCCAGACCGGCAAACAGGGCCTCGAACTGGGCGTGGTTCAGCGCCATCATCCCGTCCTTGATCGCCGGCCAGGTGAAGGTCGCTTCTTCCAGCCGCTTATAAGCCATCACCAATCCGGTGCCGTCCCAATACAAAAGCTTCAGCCGATCCGCCCGGCGCGAGCGGAACACAAAAACCGTGCCGGTGAACGGATCCTTGCGCAGCACCGACGACACGATCGACGCCAGACCATCATGACCTTTCCTGAAGTCCACAGGCTGCGTCGAGACCAGAACCCGCACACGGTTTGATGGGAACATCATGGCTGACCCTCGATTGCCCGCACGATCTCGGCAACCCGGGACGAACTGGTCGTGCCATCGAGCCGGACTGTCACACGACCAATCCCAATCTCGATGGAGGTATGGGATGACTCGTCAGGCTTCGCGGACCGCCCCGCAACGGCCGACATATGCGCACCGCCGCCACCATCCGAGACTACGAGTGGCGCAAAACTAAAGGCGTCGTCATCGCCCGCAGGTAAAACCAACCGGCCATCGCGTGCTTGACTCCGCCATTCCGATAAATGGTTCGCCCGAAGCCCATACCGCGCCGCAACTGCATTCACGCTCACGCCCGGCTGCAAACTCTCAGCCACGATCCGTGCTTTGACCTCATTGGGCCACCGCTTCTGGCCATTGGCCCGTATCTCCACCCCGTAGTCCCTGAGAAACTCTACCGTAGTCGCCATCGCGAAACTCCCGCCCAATATCCGTCAGAAACGGAGTCGCAGCTCAGGCGAAAACTGGGAAGGTGCTGTCCAGGCAACGCTTACTATGGGTCCAAATAGCGGTATTTGATAAGAGAGTGCTCTTTGCTCATCGTAACCACTGAGGAGTGGAAGATGAGACAGACAACTGGAACAGGTAAAAGCCCTGGCGAGAAGATCGTCAAAGATATCAAACGGGCCACCCGCAAGCATTATTCATCAGAAGAGAAGATCAGGATTGTGCTGGATGGCTTGCGTGGCGAGGACAGCATAGCTGAACTTTGCCGCCGTGAAGGAATATCTCAAGGCATCTACTACAAATGGTCCAAGGACTTCATGGAAGCTGGCAAACGGCGTCTGGCGGGCGATACGGCACGTGTGGCAAACACTGATGAGGTGAAGGAACTGCGCCGTGAAGCGCGTGATTTGAAAGAGGTCGTGGCGGAGCAAACGCTCGAACTGCGGCTTCTCAAAAAAAGCATCTTCGACGGTGGGGGCGACCCCGAATGAGATACCCTGCATCTGAGAAGTTAGAGATCATCCGTCTGGTCGAAGAAAGCCACCTGTCGGCGCGTCGAACGCTGGCCAAATTGGGCATCCCCCGCACCACATTCTATCACTGGTATGACCGGTATCTACAGCGTGGTGAGGCTGGACTGCAGGATCAATCTCCCAAGCCAAAGCATGTCTGGAACCGCATTCCTGACGAAGTGCGGCGCAAGGTCGTCAAGCTGGCGCTGAAAGAGACGGAGTTGTCGCCACGAGAACTGGCCGTAACGTTCACAGATACAGAAAGCTACTTTGTATCAGAGGCTTCGACGTATCGGATCTTGAAGGCGCACGATCTGATCACCAGTCCCGCCTTCATCGTGATTAACGCGGCCAGCGAGTTCAAAGACAAGACGACGGCCATCAACCAGCTTTGGCAGACCGACTTCACCTATCTGAAGATCATCGGCTGGGGCTGGTTCTATCTCAGCACAATCCTCGATGATTACAGCCGCTATATCATCTCGTGGAAGCTTTGCACGAACATGCGGGCTGAGGATGTCACCGACACGTTGGACTTGGCTTTGGCGGCGTCGGGATGTGACCAGGTTCACGTCCTCCACAAGCCACGACTGCTGAGCGACAACGGATCCAGCTATGTCTCTGGCGAGCTGGCTGAATGGTTGCAGGACAAGGGGATGAAGCACTCGCGCGGTGCGCCGTATCATCCGCAAACCCAAGGTAAGATCGAACGTTGGCATCAAACACTGAAGAACCGCATCTTGTTGGAGAATTACTTCCTGCCAGGTGATCTCGAAGCCCAGATCGAAGCCTTCGTCGATCACTACAACCACCGGCGCTACCATGAGAGCTTGAACAACGTAACGCCGTCCGACGTTTACTTCGGAAGTGACAAAGCCATTCTAAAACAAAGGGAAAGGATCAAACGAAAGACACTCGAAGCACGGCGCTTGCATCACAGACAACGCGCCGCATAATCAAACCAACCAGATGAGCTGAACTCTCTCTTAGGTTAAGTTGCCATTGGTTCCAAAAACCCTGACGACGGACACATGCTTTAACTAGTTGTGTGTATGGTTATCGAGGTAAGGCGGCCGAATAGGCAGCCAAGTTTCCCGCCGAATAGGCGGCTTAACTCACTATGTCGACCGCCGAATAGGCGGAAGAAGCCCGGCCCCTGATGGGGCCGGGTTTTTTGATTTTAGAGATATGATGGGACGCATATAAGCGATCCCTAGAGGCCACTGTCGGGTCAGCTTGACGTCTTGCAGTTTCATGGAAACAGGTCGTCGATGCCGCTTTGTGGGTGATCATTGGTAATCGCTGTGAGGGTTGCCTTGACATAGGCGAAGGGCTCGACGCCGTTGATCTTGCAGGTTTCGATCAGTGAGGCGATGCGGCCCCATGCGATGCCGCCTTCGTCATGACCGGCGAAGATCGCATTTTTCCAATTGAGGGTGATGGGGCGGATCAGGTTTTCGACGCGGTTGTTATCGATCTCGACACGCGCATCGGCCAGGAAGGCCTGCAGCCCGTCCCAGTGATTATGGATGTAGTTCAGCTTTTCACCCAGCCGAGACTTGGCGGAGATCTTGAGGCGTCCAGCCTGGAGCCAATCGCCGAAGGCCGCGACCAGTGGAGCACCGCGGGTCTGGCGGGCCGACAGACGTTGGCCGGGGGAGATGCCACGGATATCGGCTTCGACGGCATAGAGCTCGGCAATGCGGCGCAGGCCTTAGGCGGCGATTCCTGAGCCATGCGGTCAAAGACTTCCTTCAGCTTGCGGCGGGCATGGGCCCAGCAATGGGCCACCCGAATGGGGGCACCGCCCTTGCGCGTGGGTTTGGTCAGCCGGTTATAGCCCTGATAGCCGTCGCCCTGCAGGATGCCGTCGAAGCCTGTCAGGAAGGTTTTGGCATTCGCGCGCGCCCGTCCAGGGGCATAGAAGTAAACCACACCGGGCGGATCTTCACCGCCCCATGGTCGGTCATCGCGGGCCAGCGCCCAGAGATAGCCAGTTTTGGTTTTACCGCGCCCCGGATCCAGCACCGGGGCGGTGGTTTCGTCGAGTACCCGGCAGGCGATTGTGCAGCAGAGATGACAAGATTGCCTCCAGACCATCATGACCTTTCCCGAAGTCCACAAGCTGTGTCGAGGCCAGTACCCGCAAAACGTAATTTTTTATGAAACCTTTTAGTACTATAACAATTTGAGCAATTCGAAAATAAATTCGCATTGCTCAAATTCGTTTTTAATATAAGAGATTTTCATGAACGAAACTATAAACCAATTAATTAATACAACGGCCTTAAGTCTGGCATATTCCTCCCGCGAGATCACCGCCGCGATGGAATTCCATCTCCGTAAAACACGTAGGTCTAACCCCCCTGGCACTTGGGATAGCGCCGGTAGATTTTACGCTGCGGAGCGCACTGATGCGGTCGAAATGTGTCGTGCCCCATCCAGGGCCTATCCGTATTCACAAATGACTGCGGCACGCACGGCAGCCCACTGTGCGGAGCTCCAAGATGCTGATTGCGTAACGTATGTTCGCCGCATTGCACTAGCTATTGGGAGGCTGGAGAAGGGAGAAAGCGAAGAATCTATTCGCAAACTACTTCTACCAGGTGTTAAGAGTCGAAAGGCGAGATGTTGCCTTGAAAGCGAACTTTCTGAGTAAATTTGATAATACCCCAGCATTTATTGCAAGTACTGGGGTATTTACGACCGAATGCACTTTTTCACGTTCGTCTGTCTCAAGCCAAAAATTGTCAGACAAAGCATCTACAAATCTAGGATGCCTCAGATGCCAGTGCATGGCTAAACGTCTGCAGCTGAATACAGCCCGTAACCATGCACTCAGCGGCCGATCCGCTGCCGTCGCCTTACCCCGTTGACGGCTACGCTTATAGGCTATTCGTCAAACACACGCATGGCGGGGGTCAGAGTGAGCGTCAGACGTGTCGCCACAACGAGCCCCTCACAATAGCGCACAGCGGTTTGGTACAATATACGGCCGAAGGCGCACCCAAGACGATCTCGCGCATTAAGAAATCCAGGTCGGCTCATAGCATCATCGATACCAGTCCACCCGTCAGTCTGCACCATCTCTCTTCAAGCTAGCACTTGGTTCGCGCGTTGAAGTTGACCAAACCCATTTATCGATAGCACCCCTTTAGCCGGTGGATATATCTCTCAAGCTGAATTTATGAGAATTAAATATAAATATTAACCGCTGCATCTATTCCAAAATACTTTCATCATGTTTTAAACATCTTCGTGTATATCATTTTTGAGAAAGCCAGAGATATACAATATATTTTCTGGAATTCCAAGTTAATGCTATTATAGGAGAAAAGCATATGAAAAAGTCGACGATTATTACAAGCTCTAAAGTAAATAACCAAAAGATCAAATTAGACTTGCAAATACAATCGATCACAATGGGTATTAAAAGGGCCGAACAATCCAGCCGCTGGCTGGAAAACTGGCAGTCTGAGAAACTAGCGGGTCTTAATGCTGAGTTGAGGACTAAGGAGCTTGAGAAGGCCCAGCTCGAACAATCAATTCTGTCAGGATTGATCTCGGTGCTCGCTTTGGTGAACGGAAGAGCGCAAGCATACACTATATGCGCCGAAATGCTCATTGACCTGGCCCACGAGTTTGAAGGCACAATGGAAGACCGCGGCATTCCCGTCAAAAACAGAGCTGGGGCTGAAGCGCGCTATCGTCCGGCTGGAAAATCGGTAGCGCATTCGCCGATGGGTCGAAGTATCACGACCTATGTCGTCATGCGCCGGGTACACGACGGCTGGCGGCTCATTCGCGCAGAACGCGACTATTGCTATGACAATCAACGTGAGTTCATGCAGGTCGTCGTACGACCTTGTGCGCATGAAAATATGATCCGGCACGCCACACGTAACTTCAGCGTCTGGGATGAAACCCCGACTGATGAGTTGATGGCATGATGCATACACGCATGCCGCTGCAGAACCTCAGCCTGGAAGCGCCCTATTCGGCACGACCAAATAGGCTTTCCGAGAATACTGTCGAAGCAACAGTAATTGCGGCGTCACGTGTTTGGCAGGGGCCGTCTGGGTCCCTGCCAATAGCGAGGTGTCGGAAGCATTCATGAGCTGGCTATGAGGAATTCCGAGGGCATCCCGTTATCATCGGTCGGCGCGTTAAAAGACACGATTTTTGAGAGGCTTAGAAGATCCATCCGGGTCAGCTCTTTCCGTTGCACAAGTTCAGCAGCGATGTTTTTAAGCATATCTATGTTATCTTTGAGCAAGGCCCGTACTGCCGTTTCTGCTTCTTGCAAATGTGCCTCAATCCGCTGCTGCGTCTTGAGTGGTAGCTTTCGAAAATCCATTTGGCTTACATCCTGCCAGGCCAAGCCGGACTCGCCGAACGACCAGTTAAGTTCCATCTGAGCGGCAAGAACCGTTGCTTGCGCGAGGTCGCTTGCGGGGCCCACGCCCGCGCCGTTGCTCACCTCACCCAAGACCAGCCTTTCAGCTGCGCGGCCAGCAAGGCACATTCTGAGTTTTGCCTTTGCTAGCCGAGACGTCATTGTGGCCAGAGGAGCTGGCTCGACCCGCCCTCCCGTTGCCGTCACCCAAACTCCCAAAGGGGTGGGTAAGGGTGACAACAGAGCTGATAGAAGATGCCCTGCTTCGTGGATCGCAACACGGTGCAACAGCGCTGTGTCCAGTGCCGGCGCAATTTGATCGGTCGCCGCGTCTAAATGGCGTTGCGCCAAGAGCAGATGATCCATCCGCGCTCTGCTGAGCGCATCGCGAACAAGTGCTTCTGCGGTGGCACCAGGCTCGCCGAGGATGCGCTCTGCAATTGCGCTCAGGTTCAGAGCCGCATTGTTTGCGGATCCCAATTTGCGCGCAAGAATTGCCTCGAGCCCAGAACGGTCAGGTAACGGAATCTCCACTTTCAGATCAAACCGCCCGCTGCGAAGAACTGCAGGGTCGACAATGTCTAAATGGTTGGTTGCACCTAACAGAATGAGGCCTGCGACCTCCGCGGCATGATTAATCTGTTCAAGCAGACCGTTGACCACCCCCCGCAGATAGCCGTCATTTAGCCTTTTTGAGGAGCGATCGGAAAAGCTGTCGATTTCGTCAATGAACAAAACCGCCGGCGCTTGTTGGGCGGCGCGCTCGAATGCCGCCCCAAGGGCAGCAAGCATGTCACCTTGATGCCCATGCCTTTGGCAATCAGAATACGACGTAGTGATCAAAGGAATCCCGGCGCTTCCGGCGAAGGCGTTCGCTAGCATCGTCTTTCCCGTGCCCGGTGGGCCATAAAAGATTGCACTTCTGGTTACATCCGACCAAGCCGCCCTGCCCTCCCGCCAGGCATCCATATCGCCAAGCATCCGTTTCAGCGGTGGCATTGCGTCGCCAAGTCCTTCCACATCACCCAGAGTAATGCGCGGCCCACTGTTCTGAACCGCCACAATCTGTGAAATACGGTCAGCGACACGGAGTGTCGTCATTTCTTCGAAAGCGGCAGCGATTTGTATTGGCTCAAATCGTCTAAGTGCGTCGGCATCTGGCAGTCGTTTCAGTAACTCGTCTTCGGCAAGCTGACCGGTATTACTATGTGTGAACCGCAATGTCTCAATTATTGCGTTCGCTGAGATGTCAGGACAGCGAAAGCTCTGATACACTAGGCTTTCTTGCTCCGCGTATAGCTGACGTTTCGTATTACACACCGCCACAACAGGCGCTCGGCGCATCAGACTTTTCTCGATCGCCTGTCGGAACTTGGAAAGCGAGCGCTTATGCTCACTCGCTACAATATCGGAGCCGCTATTATAGATATGACAAGCTACCTTCTGCCCTGTCGGACAGGGTTGATCTTCCTGCCAATGTGCCAGCACCTCTGCAGAAACGCTTTCAAGCTGAGCCCGCATCTGAGGGGATGGGCAGAGCATCAGAGTAAGTCCCCCCGGGCGGGAAACCTGCTCAAGCGCATGTTGATCCTTAATCGTGGCGCACACTAGAATGATGGCGAGAACAGCTGCAGGACGTGGCCGGATCTCCCAGAGCGGTGAGATCTCTAAGTCAGTGCATGCAAAAGGGTCATTACCATCAGCAAAACACCGCTCGATTTCACTGGGCGTCATGGTTCCCGCGACAGAAGCCCCTTCATTACCGTCGGGTTTGCGCCGTACGTCATGTTCAAAAACCCGGCGGACCGGCGGTTTTAGCAAATCGATAGATGCTTCGCCGTCGGCTTCACGATCGTCATAATCACAAAAACGCTCGGCATTCGATCTCCACTCAGAAAGTGCGCTCTCGCAGAGCGCTGCGACAGTAGTCCGCGCCAGATCCGCAGAAAATGCGGTCGGAAACAGCGGTGATTTTTGTAGGAATTCGCTCATACTATTCGCCCCCCTCAATAGCAAAACGGCATTAGGCCGGCGGGAGCTGGGGGCATCTGATCAACGCCTAAATCTGAGAGCGCAGTTTCAAAACTCGCGCCCGGACGTTGCCTTAGGGCCGCAACTTCTTCGACACCAATGGACTGTGAACGGCGGCGATCCGCGGTGAATTTAACCACGTTTTCTGACAAGCAAACGAGCGCTAGCAGATCAAAGTCATTCTCGGAATACCGCCGAACACCAGCGGGTGATCGGTGGTACCCACGGGAAACGTTGAAATTGAAGCAACCGCCCCGTGGACGCGTTACTGTTTTGACTTGAACGCGAAGGACGCCTTGTTCAAGAAATACAACGCAATCGAAAGGTGAATGCTCTGCAACTCCAACACTTTGCAGTCCCAGACTTAAGAATACGCTTTCAACAAGCAATTCACCTGCACGCCCGAACTGTTTGCCATGATATCGACGCGTATCGGTATCAACGTCGGGGAACTTCAGTAGGTCTTGATGAGGGGTGGTCAAAGGGCGGTTAAACACCTCTTCGAGCCCGACCAAGGTCGGTTGATGTGTCATTTTTATATCCTTGAATAGCAATAGATAGCCCTGCCAGCCGCCTATGCGGTACTGGCCAAGGGCAAAAATTATGGAAAGGTTCGAGGCTTATGCGTCGGGCGTGAAGCCGAGATTGTTTCCCGGCTCATCGGCCTCTGCGCGCTCGGCCATCTGCTCTAGACAGAGCTCTGCTTCTTCAAGCATGAAATAAATCCGAGCCGAGGCTGCAGATTGCATGATTTGCGCGAGTTTAACCTGCGCCGCTTCCAACTCGATCAGGGATCGGGACCGAATAGCGCGGTGGATCACCCCCGCCGCCCGACACAGTAGTTTATCAGCCGGCTTGCGGGTGCGGAATGTGGCTAGCATAGTCGCGTCTTCCGCCAAACCTTCCCAAACGGTGTGGGACTCGCAGTGCCAGTCGAACCCATCTGGCCAGTCAGTATCGTCAAAGAAAACTTCTTCATCGAGCGTCGATTGCATATTGCTGACGAGGCGTTCGAACATAAGAGATTGTGGCGAGACCGCAAAATTTTGGCCTGTCGCTTGGTCAATTGGATCGTTAAAATAGTCTTTAGGCATAATGATCTCCTGTTTAGATCGTTGTGTTAGAGCGAGGTGAGGGTTGCCGCCCTTGCCTCGCTTGCATTATTATGATACCATTATATCAATATGTCAACCTATTATTAAAGGAACTATTGCAAAATGGTTAAAAAAGGACGCCCTCCTGTCGATTCATCTGGGATTATGCTCAGGCTCCATAACGATATCATAAAAAAAATAGACGGGTTTCGGAAAGAAGAAGACGATCTGCCAACACGGCCTGAAATGATCCGTCGAATGATACGGGATTGGATCGACGATAAGGAAAATATGAAATAATAATATGATTATGGAAAATATGAAATTATATCTCTGCTGGGTTCGACAGCAGGGGCTTGATACGCGATGAATAATTAGGTGGCGGGTTTTTCTGGCAAATAGAGCATAAAGTCAGGCTCCGTGAACTAGGTCACATCCGGTGGTTCATCATCTGGTAGCTGCTCGGCGTTGTAGCGATCAGAACTTGGCGGCGCGTTTTTCGTGCGTTTAGCAATTCGAAAGCGTTTGATGACCTCATGAGCCTCGTGACCGACACCTCTTAAGCGCCGAACCGCCTCTTCATGTTTGCCAGAACGCCGTGGTTGGTCGGCTTCCGCTGTGACGTCGAGCGCCCATGGTGGTACCGGTATTTGAGCGGAAGAGTTCTGGGGGCCGCTGATCTGCAAGCCTTTTTGCACTAAATTGGTCAGACTATACCCCTGCCCTAAACTACGCGGCCCGTGTCGATGGCCATGATAACCAAACAGAACATAGTCAGTACCGTCTGCTGCCAATTCAATCGTCATGTCGATGCCAGCCTCGGCCAGAGCCGCTCTCATACGCGTCTCATCGGGTACACTGGCCAGCGCCTCCTCAATCGCTGCGCGTATGAAATCCTTGTGGGAATGCCCGTCTTTTTCGACAGCGTGCAATTCCTTCAGCGAACGAGCACGCCGATGTGAAGACCGGCGAGACCTATCAACAAGATGGGAAGATGGGGTTCGTTCTAGGTTAAACTCAGCTTCAATTTTACGGAGAAGGAGTTCGCTACGGCGATAGTCGTTTCTGTCAGAGGCTGCCGTACCATCAAATCGGATCCGAGAGCCAAGGATATGGATATGGGCATCGTGAAGGACGATCATATAATTCTCGATACCCATACCCGCGCACCACATTCGACCTATTCCCGCCCAATCTTTTGGCGATAGTTCACGGTCGGTTTGGGGCCCGGAGATAGACACGTGATAGAGATGGCTTTTCAGACGAGGACGCAGTTTGGCAACATGGTTTAGAAACTTGACTGCCATGTCGGGCTCTCTGCCAATCGTGCTTGCAACCACAGAAACGATCTCTCGCGGATTCCCCGCATGGTCAACAGGACCAAGGAGGTAACGAACCGTCGATCCCGCCCGCTGCGGGCGTGATATCATAGCAATTGCCATGGCCTAAGCCGTTTTGAGGATGGAAAACCGGACTGAATGCAGCTCGTTTTCCAGGTGCCCCAGAAAGTCTAAAATGTCTTTTCGCTTGAGTGTTTGATGTGTCTCTACATGTTGCGAATAGTCCGTGACTAAATCGCTGACCTGGCCCAAGCGTCCGATGGTTTCTCTCTCTAAAAGCTGCAACGGTGCACGCGTTTGCTTGCTCAATACCCGCCCCCGAATATAATCAGAAAGCGATCGTCCCGCTGCTCGCTTTGTCAGTTCGTCACGTTCATGTTGTGTAACACGAAGTGTTACATGCCTTAATCTATTACTTTTTGGTCTGCTCATATTTAGCCCCTTATTAAGAGGCGCGATCAGAGCGAACGTGTTACGTTTACATTGCTTGCCCGCCAAAATCGGCCTCAAAAAGCAAGTGGTCGGGAATTCTTAAAATCGCGGAAAAGACCTCAAAAATTAAATGTGTTGAACAGAACGAAATCCGCAATGAGCATTGGGTTGGAAAAGCCCGGTCGCTTTCGCACGAAAGGTGGCTTAAAGCGAGCACTTGGGGCAGCACTAAAGCGTGACAGGTCCAGTTGTGGTCAATTTGGCCTAGGATCGAAAAGGGGATTGTGCAGACGCGATAGTCAGCCTTGGAGAGTGTCCGATCTTCTGTGTATGAGTAATTTGGCCCATGCTTCATTAACGAAGGAGCATGACGACAATAACGATATCCAAGGAAGTTTTAGACGAGCTGCTGAGCGGCGTTGAGAACGCGGACGATTTACTGGGCGATCAGGGCTTGATGAAAGAGCTAAAGGTGCGCCTGATGGAACGGATGCTTGGCGCTGAACTGACCGAGCATTTAGGCTATGAGCCTGACACCCAGCCCACAAACCTACAGAGCAACCGCCGCAATGGCACGTCGCGCAAGACGTTGAAGGGCAATGATGGGGCGCTGCCGATTGATGTCCCGCGCGACCGTGAGGGGAGTTTTGAACCGGAACTGATCAAGAAGGGTCAAACCCGGATCGACGGTATGGATGACAAAATCATCGGCTTATATGCAGCGGGGTTATCGACCCGCGACATCCGCGCCCATCTCGAAGAGGTCTACGGGCTGAAGGTGTCTGCCGATCTTGTCAGCCGCGTCACAGATGCCGTTCTGGAGGAAGTATCAGACTGGCAGAACCGGGCTCTGGAACCGATGTATCCCATTGTGTTCCTTGATGCTCTTCGGGTCAAAATCCGCGATGCGGAAAGCCGTCAAGTCAAGAACAAAGCCGTTTACGTGGCTCTGGGTGTCAACGCCGAGGGCGAACGCGAGGTTCTCGGCCTGTGGATTGCCAACAACGAAGGGGCCAAGTTCTGGCTCTCGGTAATGAACAACCTGCGCAATCGCGGCGTCGAAGACATCCTGATCGCCGTTGTGGACGGCCTCAAGGGCTTTCCAGATGCCATCAATGCCGCCTTCCCTGAGACCACAGTCCAAACCTGCATCGTCCACCTCGTGCGCCATTCCCTGAACTTCTGCGGATGGAAAGATCGCAAGAACGTCGCAAAAGACCTCAAGCGGATTTATCAGGCCACGGATGACATCGAGGCGGAGAAAGCCCTTGCTGATTTTGAGGCCGAATGGGGCCAAAAGTATCCGTCAATCGCTCCAAGCTGACGACGCGCGTGGCAAGAAGTCATCCCGTTCTTCGCCTTCCCACCAGCAGTGCGCAAAATCATCTACACGACAAATGCGATTGAAAGCCTGAACTGCGTCATCCGAAAAACCACCAAAACGCGCGGTAGCTTTCCCACTGATGATGCTGCGACAAAGCTGATCTATCTGGCCATCCGCAGTTTTGAGAAAACAGGCAGGGCCGTCAGAGAATGGGTTGCTGCCCGCAATCAGTTCGCTATCCTATACCCAGAACGGTTCAACAAATGACCTGTCAAACTCGCATGGGCTGAGCCTCATACACAGAGTTTCGGATACTCCCATTTCAGCGGCTTCTATGCATGGGTTAAAGAACCGTTAAGCCAGCGAGCGCTTGAAGATGCGCGCCAAACAGAGCTGATCCATCAAGCTTGGACCGACAGTGGCAAAGTCTATGGATATCGCAAGCTAACAGATGATCTGCGCGATCAAGGCGAGACATGTTCCGAGAACCGCGTGGCGCGTCTGGCCGGCATTGCAGGTATCGCCGCACAGATTGGATATAAACGCCGCCCAGGTCGCTACGGCGGCAAACCAGCCATCGTCGCTAATAATACGTTGGACAGGCAATTTGAGGTCGATGCGCCTGACACAGTTTGGGTGACCGATATTACCTACATAAGGACCCACGAAGGATGGTCATATTTGGCTCTCGTAATCGATCTGTTCTCAAGACGGGTCGTCGGATGGTCAATGCAATCTCGGATGACGACTGATTTAGCTTTGCAAGCACTGTTGAGCGCTGTTTGGCGGCGCAAACCAAGGCGCAGGGTCATGATTCACTCTGATCAAGGCTCACAGTTCACTGGCAAAGAGTGGCAATCTTTCCTCAATAAACACAATCTGGATGCAAGCATGAGCCGCCGTGGAAATTGTCATGACAACGCGGTCGCCGAAAGCTTCTTCCATCTATTGAAACGCGAGCGGATCAGGCGGCAGACCTACCTCACACGCGACGAGGCCAGGCAGGACGTGTTCGACTACATCGAGATGTTCTATAACCCGACACGCAAGCACACCAACAACGGTATGCTGTCACCGGTTGACTATGAAATGAAACAGCAGAAAATGAACAAGGCAGGTGTCTAGGAAACTAGGGGCACCTCAATCACCACGACGCGACAGATACCGCACCGATGACCGATCAACTTGCAGCACATCGCACGCCCGTCGCTGACTGACCTGATGAACTTCCATCAAGTGAACCACAGCTTTCCGCTTCGCTACGGGCGTCACCACTTTTTTGAATTGATGTCTCGCAGCATGGCGTTGTCCAACATCTGTTCGGCCAGTAGCTTCTTCAGCTTACCGTTCTCGTCTTCCAACGCTCGCAGCCGCTTCGCGTCAGACGGCTCCATGCCGCCGACATACATCGGCAGTCTTCTCGCCAGATTCCTGTTCCTTGATCATCGCTATGATCTGTTCGTCCGTAAATCTCGCCTTCATTTGTCCGTCCTTTTGTTGGGCGGAATCTACACAAATTTGTAGGAGCTTTAGGGGCTCAGGTCAAAAGAAACATCAAGTTCAATATACCGACACATGGTTAATCTCCATCCAATGGTTTGACCGAACCATTTCACAAGTTCGATACTCACTCATATCGGCAGGTACCTCATTCCCAAACATCCATGCCTAAGTGCGAAGCGTCCCACGATTACCCCATGTTCTGCGATCCCTCGTCACCTTGCCAAAAAGGAACGGTTGAAAACACGAATAGACGAGCACGCAGATGGCTCCCACGCGAAATCGACCCCAAGACGATCTCACATCATCATTTGGAATTGATCTGTGCCCGCCTCAACGCAACACCGCGCAAATGTCTGGGTTGGAAAACGCCCGCTGAAATCTTCAAAGAAAAGGTCTTGGATCAAGCCGCATAAAAACCCAAACTGAACCCAGCTCAAAAGTCGCAGTTCACGTATCGCTCACACTTTTCACGCGACACGGGAACCAGTTCTCACGTTTGCGTGTTAGGCTAAATAACTCGAAACCTATGAGCACCGTATGAACACTGGGTATTCCAGACGATCCGTACTTTTTGGACTTGGCGCTGTGATGGTCGGGGCAGGCTTGCCGCGTCATGCGTTTGCGGCCCTCGATAGCACCCCGTTCAGCTTTCTCTCAGAAACCGAGGCCCGCAGCCTCGCATTGCTTTGCGACACGTTGATCCCGCAGGATGACTTCCCTTCGGCCAGTCAAGCCGGTGTGGTCGATTTTATCGACCTACAGCTTGCGGGTGGGTATGGTCGAGGCGAACATCTTTATTTGAATGGCCCCCACCCCGAGGGCACACCGGAGCAAGGCTACCAATCGCCAATGCCCCCCGCCAAACTTTGGCGCGAGGGTCTCGCAGCGATGCAGACTGTGATCGGTCCGCTGGAGGGGCAGCCGCAATCCGCGCTCGACCAGCTGATGACCGATCTTTCGGAGGACAAGCCAGAGCTGGCAGGCCGGGTCGGAGGCAAATCATTTTTTACCGAACTGATCGCGCTGACGAACCAAGGCTATTTCGCCGACCCTATCTATGGCGGCAACAAGGGCTATGCAGGTTGGCATATGGTCGGGTTCCCCGGTGCTTACGGCTATTACACCGACACGATCGACGACCACAATCGCCCCTACCGTCAGCCCCCTATGGGCATCGGTCACGAACCGGGCAAAACCGACTTCTCCATAAAAGGATAGATCATGGCACGGCGGCTGGCGAAAACAGATGTGGTCATCATCGGGGCCGGATGGACAGGTTTGACAGCAGCTTATGAACTGTCCCATGCAGGAAAACGCTGTATCGTGCTTGAACGCGGGTCCTACCGCCATGACGCCGATGATTTTGCCGCTCCCAAGGAACATGACGAACTGAAATATGCGGTTCACCACGCCCATATGGTCAACACCCGCAAGGAAACCCTGACCTTCAGAAATAACAGCAACCAGCGTGCCCTGCCGATGCGCAGGCTCGGATCGTTTCTGCCCGGTGTCGGTCTGGGCGGTGCGGGCATCCACTGGAACGGACAGCTTTGGCGGCCTCTACCCTCTGACCTCGAAATGCGTAGCCACTATGAAAGCCGCTATGGCGCGGATTTCATCCCTGATGATCTGAACGTGCAGGATTGGGGCGTCACCTATGACGAGCTTGAGCCCCATTTAGACTTTTACGAGAAAATCTGCGGCACCTCCGGTACGTCAGGTCAAATGGCGGATGGCCCTCGCGAGGGCGGCAACCCTTTTGAAGGGCCGCGCAGCACCGACTACCCCAACCCGCCCATGCGCCAACCCATCGGCCCTACCAAGTTCGGCGAAGCCGCACAAAAGCTGGGCTATCATCCCTTCCCCATGCCCGCCGCGAACGCCACCAAGGAATATACCAATCCTTACGGGGCCAAACTTCATCCCTGCACCTATTGCGGATTTTGCGAACGCTTCGGTTGTGGATATTACGCCAAGGCCGACCCGATCATCTGTGTCTACGACCAGATCAAAAGCCATGAAAACTTCGAGATCCGATTTAAAGCACAGGTGCTGCGGGTCGAGAAATCAGACGATGGCAAGACCGCGACCGGCGTTACCTATCTGACCGACGCGGGAGAGGAGGTGTTCCAGCCCGCCGATATCGTTTGCATGAACGCCTATGGCCTTTGGAATACGCATCTGATGCTGGTGTCCG
Source organism: Sulfitobacter sp. M13 (assembly GCF_053474885.1). Classification (NCBI taxonomy): domain Bacteria; kingdom Pseudomonadati; phylum Pseudomonadota; class Alphaproteobacteria; order Rhodobacterales; family Roseobacteraceae; genus Sulfitobacter; species Sulfitobacter sp. M13. The sequence goes on from NZ_JBRKBN010000005.1 coordinate 80,847, forward strand.
GACTGGGCAAACCTTATGACCCGAAGACACGTTCAGGGACAGTAGGCCGGAACTATGCCTACCAGACAATGGCGGGTGTGAATGTCTTTTTCGATGATCAGGTGGTGACGAACCCCTTCATGGGTGCCGGCGCGCTTGGCACCGTAATCGACGATTTTAACGGCGATAATTTTGATCACAGCAATCTTGGGTTTCTAGGCGGCGGCTATATTGCCTGCACCCAGACCAATGGCCGCCCGATCAACTACCAGCCCACGCCCGACGGCACACCTGCTTGGGGCGCGGACTGGAAGCGCGCGGTGCGCGAAAACTACCTGCATCATGCCAGCCTGACCGTACACGGATCATCTATGGCGACGCCCGTTAACTACCTTGATCTCGATCCCACGTGGAAAGACGCCTACGGCCGCCCCCTATTGCGGATGACGTTCAATTTCCCCGAAAATGATCGGCGTATGGCCGCTTATGTGATGGGCAAGGCACATGAGATTGCGCGTAATATGGAGAATGTGAAATCTACCTCCGCCAGCAACCGCGCCGCAGAGGGGAGCGATTATTCAATCGTCCCCTATCAGACGACGCATAACACAGGCGGCACGGTGATGGGCACGGACCCGGCCACCAGCGTGGTGAACCGCTTTGGTCAGATGTGGGATCATCACAACGTTTTTGTCTTCGGGGCGGGGCTGTTTCCGCAGAACCTCGGCTATAACCCGACGGGGCCGTTGATGGGCGTCGCCTATTGGACACTGGAGCATATGAAGAACGACTATATCGCCAATCCGCGCCCGCTGATGGACGCCTGAAAAATAGAGGAGCCGCCATGAACACCCGTCACCGCCTCCTAGTCTGCTTTGCGCTCGCAGCGTTTCTTCCCGGGCATGTCACGGGGCAGGCCATCCCCGTAGACCAATCCTATGACACGGCGCGCGATCTGTTCAACATGACGGTCGATAGCCCACCTGACCCTGCAATGCTGGCGCGGGGGCAAGCGATTGCGACCCATGGTGCTGGCGATGTGCAATCTTGCATCACCTGCCACAGTGTTGGCGGCCAAGGAGATGGGTCGGGCAGCTTTCCACGGCTTACTGGCCAGCCGGCGTGGTATCTCGACAAGCAATTGGATGACTACACTTCTGGCGCACGGCCCGATGACCTGATGACTACCGTCGCGCAATCCCTGTCCGAAGATGACCGCGCCGCGGTCAGCGCTTACTACGCCTCTCTCGCGGCACCGCTGCGTGTCGCCCGTGGCCAGCTGCCCGTGGATGAAATTCAGAAAGGAGCCGCAATCGCGCGTGCCGGCTCACCAGAAAAGGGCCTGCCCGCTTGCACCAACTGTCACGGCCCCGACGGTACCGGCAACCCGCCATCGGTGCCCTACCTCGCCGGTCAATACGCCAACTATATGGTTCTGCAGCTGGACCGATGGAGGCGCGGCAAAAGGGGCAACGACTTTGGCGGCATGATGTCGGCCATCGCGCGCAAAATGACTCCCGAAGATATGCGCGCCATCAGTGAATACTATGAACGCGTGGCAAACCCATTGACGACGAAAGATCCCGAATGACCTATTTTCCCAGCCGCGCACCTCGGCAGAACTGGACGCCCCATGTTTGACTGGATCACCAGCCTGCTGGACGCCGCAGGCTACCTGGGCGTCGCGTTCCTGATGTTCGCCGAAAACGTCTTCCCTCCCATCCCGTCCGAGCTGATTATGCCGCTCGCCGGTTTTCTGGCCTATCAAGACCAGATGAACTTCGTCGGAGTGGTGATCGCAGGTAGCATCGGGTCGCTGGCGGGGACATATCTTTATTATATAATTGCCCGAAAGATCGGGCACGACCGTGTGCGGCAATTGCTGGAAAAGCATGGCCGCTGGCTGACCATGTCACCCCAAGACCTTGACCGCGCGTCGGACTGGTTCGACCGCCATGGTAATTTGGCGGTGCTGATGGGCCGGATGGTGCCCGCGATCCGTACGTTGATTTCGGCGCCTGCGGGGCTGACGCCGATGCATCACTTGCCGTTTCTGGCGTTCTCGCTAGCGGGGACCGTGATCTGGAACACGCTGCTGACTTGGCTCGGTTATGCGCTCGGGTCGCAATACGATCTGGTGTCGACCTACGTGAACCCCGTGTCAAACGTCGTCGTCGCTGTTTTGGTACTGACCTACATCTACCGCGTGATCCGCAAGAAAGGCGGCAGCGCACGAGACGCCACGGGCTAGCCGTTGCCACGGGTGTGATCTGGAGACGGCTGTAATGTCGGGGCCAAGACTGCGACAAGTGAGGAAGGGAGTCTCTCATGACCAAGGATGTTTCAACGGCGCCGGATCAAGACGGCGAAAAGACCGAACTTAAACGGGTAATGGGACCCGGCCTACTGCTGCTTTTTGTGGTGGGCGATGTTCTGGGCACGGGGATCTATGCGCTCACGGGCGAGGTCGCGGCAGAAGTCGGCGGCATTGTCTGGCTCCCGTTCCTCGTGGCCTTCATTCTGGCCGCAGTGACCGCGTGTAGCTATCTTGAATTGGTCACGAAATACCCCAAAGCCGCCGGTGCCGCTCTTTATACGCAAAAGGCGTTTGGGGTTCATTTCCTCACCTTCCTTGTCGCTTTTGCAGTGATGTCGAGCGGAATTACGTCTGCCTCAACCGCATCGCAAGCCTTTGCTCAGAATTTCGGGGAAAGTTTTGGATTTGGTGACGGCGCTATCGGGATCACCGCAATCAGTATCGCGTTCATGGTCCTGCTGGGGCTGGTGAACTTGCGCGGCGTCGGCGAAAGCGTGAAGGCTAATGTAGTGCTGACGTGTATCGAGCTCACAGGCCTTCTGATCATCATCATGATTGGCGCAGTGGCATTGATGGGTGGCCAAGGCGACTTTGGCCGTGCCTTTGATTTCAGCAGCGCGGGGGAACAAGGGCTGTTCTGGCCCGTGATCGCCGCGACCACGCTGGCCTTTTTTGCGATGGTGGGCTTCGAAGACTCGGTGAACATGGCCGAAGAGGCCAAAAACCCCTCGAGGATCTTTCCTAAAGTCTTGTTAGGCGGGCTGCTTATTACCGGCGTGATCTATTTGCTGGTGTCGATCACCGCCATCGCACTTGTCGATGCAGAGGCTTTGGGCGAAGGGGCCACCCCCCTGCTCAAGGTCGTCGAAGCGGGTGCGCCGTGGTTCCCGCTTAGCGTTTTTGGCATCATCACTATGTGCGCCGTAGCGAACTCCGCGCTGATCAACATGCTGATGGCCAGTCGTCTGCTCTATGGAATGGCACAGGAAAAAGTGCTGCCCGCCATTCTGGGCAAAGTCCTTCCCAAGCGGCGCACCCCCTATACGGCCATCGTCTTTACCACCGGGCTGGCCATCGTGCTGATCACCTTTGTCGGTGCGGTTCCCGATCTGGGAGGTACAACGGCACTGCTGCTGCTGCTGGCGGTGTTCACGCTGGTCAATATCGCCGTGTTGGTGCTTCGCAGTGACACTGTAGACCACGACCATTTCATCAGCCCCCTTGGCTTGCCCTATATCGGTGCGGTGACTTGTGCGTTTTTCGTGGGACCTTGGACCGGACGAGACAGCGTGCAATACCTGATCGCCGCAGTGCTGATCGGGCTGGGTGTGGTGCTTTGGGGTGCAACCATATTCTACATGAAATCAAAGGGCCAAGACCCGCTTGCCTCCGACATGGATAAATTGTCAGAATGATGGGAGTCGCCTTGCAGCACCTCAGGCGCAACTGTGCTATCGCCCCCGCCGCGCTGCTTCTGGCGGCTTGCGAGGGGCGTCAATCGGTGCTAGCCCCCGCCGGTCAGGACGCATCGGATGTGCTGAACCTCTTTTGGGTGATGTTGATCGGCGCGGTGATCCTGTGGCTGCTCGTCGCGGCGCTGTTTATCTATGTCACGCGCATCAACCCTGGTGCCATGCGCCGCCGCACCGCCGAGATGCTGATCGTGGGGGGCGGCATCCTCTTTCCCGTGGTCTTGCTGGGGGGGCTGCTGATGTATTCGCTGCCGCTGATGGGACCGACCCGCGCCGAAGGGGACGGGCTGGTCGTGCGGGTCACCGCCGAACAATGGTGGTGGCGCGTCGAATACCAACAGCAGGGGGAGACCAGAACAATCGTGTCGGCCAATGAGCTCCGCTTGCCTGCCGGTGCCCGGACCGAGCTTGTGCTGAACGCCCATCGGGTCATCCACTCCTTCTGGGTACCGGCCCTTGGCGGCAAGACCGATATGTTCCCGGGGCGCGAAACCCGCATGACCCTCGCGCCCACTGATCCCGGCAACTACCGTGGCCAATGCGCCGAATTCTGCGGTGCCTCCCATGCGTTGATGGCCTTTGAAACCGTGGTGATGCCGCCCGATGAATTCGACCAATGGCTCGCCGCAGAGGCGCGCGATGCCAAGCCGCCCCAAGGCGCGCTGGCCCAGGCGGGCGCGACCCTGTTCCTAGATGAAGGCTGCGGGGCCTGCCACACCATTCGTGGCACCAAGGCCATCGGCAAGACCGGCCCCGACCTGACCCATCTGGCAAACCGCCACTCGCTGGCCGCAGGCACCCTGCCCCTGAACGCGCAGGCCATCGCCACATGGATCGGCCACACCGACACGATCAAACCCGAGGTCAATATGCCCACCTATGACTTCCTGTCCGACGACGACCTCGCGGCGCTCGCCGCCTATCTGGGGGGGCTGGAATGACCCGCAGATATCCCGATGTGCTGGACCCCGAAGGCACCTACCCCCCAACCGAGGATATGCTTGCCGAACCCGTCCCGCAAGAGGTGCAAGAGGCGCAGAAAAAGCGTCTGCGCGAGGTCTGGAAAACGCCCCAAGGCTGGCGCTACTGGTCGGCGGTCAACAACACCGAGGTCGGCGTCTGGTACACGATGACGGCGTTTTTTTTCATGCTCTGCGCCGGTATTCTGGCGGTGCTGATGCGCACCCAGCTTGCCGTACCCGAGAATGATTTCCTCGACGCCGACCGCTATAACCAGTTCTTCACCATGCACGGCTCGGCGATGATGTTCCTCTTTGCCGTGCCAATGTTCGAGGCGATCTCGATCCTGCTGCTGCCCGGTATGCTGGGGGCGCGCGACATGCCGTTCCCGCGGCTCAGCGCCTATGGCTACTGGTGTTTCCTCATCGGCGGTATCTTTGTCTTCGGGTCCATCCTGTTCGATTCTGGCCCCAAGGCGGGCTGGTTCATGTATCCACCACTGGCCACCAAGGAAGAAGGCATCGGCCCCGATATCTGGCTTTTGGGCCTCTCGTTTATCGAAGTCGCCTCTATCGCTGCAGCAGTCGAGCTTATCGTCGGTGCGCTCAAATGCCGTCCGCCCGGGATGCGCGTGAACATCATGCCGCTTTACGCATGGTATGTGATGGTCGTGGGCGGGATGATCCTCTTTGCCTTCCCGCCGCTGATCGCGGGGGATTTCCTGTTCGAACTCGAACGTTCCTTCGACTGGCCGTTTTTCGATCCCGAACGGGGTGGCGACCCGATGCTCTGGCAGCATCTGTTCTGGATTTTCGGCCATCCGGAGGTCTACATCATCTTCCTGCCTTCTATCGCCATCGCTGCAATGATCGTGCCCACCGTTGCGCGCACGCCCATCGTAGGATATTCGTGGATCGTGCTCAGCGCGGTTGGCACCGGGTTCCTGTCCTTCGGGCTGTGGGTGCATCACATGTTCACCACCGGCCTGCCCCAGATCAGTTTGGGTTTCTTCTCTGCCGCGTCCGAGGCCGTGGTGATCCCCACCGGCATCCAGCTTTTCGCCTTTGTCGCGACGCTGATGGTGGGACGGGTCAAGATGACCCTGCCGATGCTCTGGATCGCGGGGGCTCTGGCGATCTTTGTAGCGGGCGGCCTGACAGGGGTGATGCTCGCCATCGTGCCCTTCAACTGGCAGGCGCATGACAGCTACTTCGTGGTGGCCCACCTGCATTACACGCTGTTCGGTGGCATGGTCTTTCCGGTCATGGCGGGGGTCTATTATTTCTTTCCGTTCTTCCGCAAAAAGCTGCTGTCCGAAACCCTTGGCCGTTGGGCCTTCTGGTTGATCTTTGTGGGCTTCAACGTCACCTTCCTGCCGATGCACCTGACGGGGCTGAAGGGGATGCCGCGCCGGATCTTCACCTACCCGGACAGCGCGGGCTGGGACTGGCTGAATATGATGTCCACCGTCGGGGCCTATATCACTGCCGCAGGCTTTGCCGTCTTCGTCTACGATCTACTGCGGCCCAAAGCGTATCAAGGCCAGATCAAGCGCAACCCTTGGGGCGGCGGCACTCTGGAATGGGCCCATGACTTGCCCGAAGAGGCATGGGGAAACCGCTCCGTGCCCTATATCACCTCGCGCTATCCGTTGTGGGATCAGCCCAAACTCGTCGAACGTATGGACGCGGGACGCTACTATCTGCCCGACGCCCCCGAGGGCAAACGCGAGACGCTGATCACATCGGTCATCGACGCGAAACCGCTGATGGTCCAGCGCGTCACCGGCCCCGCGTGGATCACCATGCTCGCCGCCTTTTTCACCGGCGGGGCGTTCATCTTCCCCACCTTCCACATCTATGAACCCGCGATTGTCTGCGGTGCCTTTGCTATCGTTTGCGTGCTCTACTGGCTCTGGACCAGCACAGCGCAAGTGCCGGATCAGGAACGTAAAGACGTGGGCCTCGGCCTCAGCCTGCCGACCTACGCCTCAGGGCCGACCTCTGTCGGGTGGTGGGCGGTCTGGATCACGATGCTGGGCGACAGCACCGCCTTCGCCAGCCTCGTCTTCGGGTTCTTCTTCTACTGGACCGCGCGCCCGGACTTTATCACCATCGGGGCGGACCACGCGACGGGCACCGCCGTGGCGCTTGGGGTCACGCTGTTTGTCGTCTCATGGGCCGCGACCGTGCTTGCGCGCGAGGTCAATAAACGCAGCCATATCACGCTGGCACGCATCGCATTGGCACTGGCGGCAAGCTGCACTGTCGGCGGGGCGGGGCTGATCATCCTGTCGGTCGTCGAGCTTGAGCCCACAACCCATGTCTACCCCGCGACCATGTGGGCGCTGATGGTCTGGTTGGTTGCCCATTCGGTGCTGGGGGTTATCATGCAGCTTTACGCGCTGGCAGGGTCGATCTTTGGCAAGGTGACCCCGCAATACGATGCTGACCTGTGCAATGTGACGCTGTTCTGGCACTTCATGGTGCTGACCGCACTGGTCACCGGCTTTATTCTGGGCGTGGCCCCAAGGTTGCTGGCATGAACCAGATCTCCACCGAAGAAGAGCAAGAGGAATTCCTCGAGGAACAAGACAGCCTCTGGCGGCTCGCGCTCAGCCCCACGCTTTGGGCGCTGCATTTCGCGATCTCCTACGGTGTGACGACGGTGTTTTGCGCGGATCATATCCTTGGCGTGGACTATATTACCACCCTGCGACTTGGCATTGGGCTGCTGACCGTGGGCGTTATGGCAGCGATCATCTGGCTGGGCTGGGGCGCATGGCGGCAATGGGATGTCGTGCGCGACCGCGAATGGGAAAACGACGCCGGAAATAAAGAAGATCGCCACCAATTCATGGGCCACGCGGCCTTCCTGCTGTCTCTGATATCAGCCATCGGAGTGATCTATGTCTCACTCCCCATTCTGCTGATCGCCAGCTGCTCGTGACACGCAGTGCCACATATCTCGGGTTCGCCCTACTTTGTATCCTCTGGCTGCTGCCGCTGGAACGACTGACCGGCGCTGCGTTCCCCATTCATATGCTGCGCCACATGGGGCTGGTGGCCGTGATCGCCCCGCTGCTGGCATTCGGGCTGGCGGACCGGCTGCGCTGGCTAAGGATATCACCTCTGATTGCAACGGTACTTGAATTCATGGTGGTCTGGGCGTGGCACCTGCCACAACTGCATGGAATGGCTTATCTGCTGCCCGCGGGCTTTGCGTTGGAACAGGGCAGCTTTCTGCTGGTAGGGTTGTTGGTTTGGGTCAGCGCTCTGCGCGCGGATCGCGGACTGGCGGGAGCTGGATCGCTACTGCTGACCTCCATGCATATGACCTTGATGGGCGCGCTACTGATCCTCGCCCCCCGCGATGTCTTTGCCGAAATTTGTGGCCGCGCCGCCGATTTGGGCGGGCAACAACTGGGCGGGCTGCTGATGTTAGGCATCGGCACGCCTGTCTACTTGATCGCCGGCCTATGGCTGGTGGGCCGCGACCTGCGCACCACCGACCCCGCGATCTAAACGCAACGGAGCAAACGCAATGAGAACAGTGATTAAAACCCTGATCGTTCTGGCCCTTCTGGGGGCAATCGGCGCGGTAACTATCGTGGGGCTAGGACTGTTCAATGTCTCTGCCCGCGCGGGCCACCTTCCTGGCGTGTCTTGGGTGCTGCACACCGCCTACCGCCAGTCGGTGAAACTGCGCGCCCCCGCTGCCGACATGGTGCCGGACCTGTCCGACCGCGATCTCGTCGGCTTGGGGGCCGGTCATTTCGACAGCGCTTGCAGCTTTTGTCACGCCGCCCCCGATCGCATCCATTCCGCTACCGCCGGCGCCATGTCGCCCGAACCGCCCCATATCACCGACGCCGTCGCCGACTGGCAGCCGCAACATCTGTTCACCATCGTCAAGGATGGCGTCAAGATGAGCGGCATGCCCTTTTGGCCTGCCGAAAACCGCGACGATGAAATCTGGGCGGTGGTGGCTTTCCTTACCCAAGTTCGCGAGATGGAGGGCGCGGTTTTTGACGCGCAGCTCGCCTCGAACACTTCATCCCAAGATACCGCGCTGACCTATTGCGCGTCCTGTCACGGTGCAAATGGCGACAGCAATGGCAACGACCATATCCCCCGTCTCGATATCCTTGACGAAGGTTATATGCAGAGCGCGCTCGCCGCCTATCGCACGGGTGCGCGTGATAGCGGTTTTATGTCTCACGCCGCCACACAACTACCCCTCAATGAATTGATCCGCGTGATCCGCCACTATGCCTCGGCCAGGCCCGAAGCACCCCGCCCAGCAGATACGCTGACTGCCGACCAGCTTGAGCTGATGGAACGCGGCGCTGGGATCGCTTCGATCGGCACAACCGATGCGCCGTCCTGTGCGTCCTGTCATGGGCCGGGGCTAGAACAGATGAAACCCGGCTTTCCCCGTATAAATGGTCAGCCGAACCCATATATAGCACGACAGTTGCAGCTATGGCGCGACGGCACACGTGGCGGCGGCCCTCGGAAAGAGTTGATGGAGAAAGCGGCGCGCAACCTAACGGACGAAGATATTACCGCATTGGCGCTGTACTATTCGCAGCTGCCTGCTGATTAACCGACTTGATTGTTCAAATTCTGGCATGTGTTCTGACTGCCAGAACACATTAGTCTCGCTAATGATCGTCGTGGGAGTGTTGAGTGCAAATTAGCTTAGTTTCGCTAGGGGGTGCGGACGAAAAGTTGGACTATCCTGGAGATAGTTCATGTACAGCTACGAAGAGCGAATGCGCGCTGTTAAACTTTATATCAAGCTCGGAAAGCGCTTGGGGGCCACGATCCGTGAGTTGGGGTATCCAACGAAGAACGCCCTGATAGGGTGGTTTCGAGAATACGAGCTTATGCAGGACTTGCCGATAAGATCGGCACCGCGCCCGCCTAAATTCTCGGCAGCACAGAAGCAGGTAGCGTTAGAGCATTATGCAAGCCATGGGCGCTGCATTTCATGGACGCTGCGTGCTTTAGGCTATCCAGGCTGAGCCACCCTGACGGCCTGGGTGCGCGTGGCCTTTCCTGGCACGAAGACGGTCTCCACCACAGCATATGGACCAGGCAATCACTCTGACGCCGCGAAGCAGGCTGCTGTGGTCGGGCTCTATAATCGCCAAGAAAGTGCTCAGGCCTTAGCCGAAAAGTTCGGAGTTAGTCGGCCGACACTCTATGCTTGGAAGACTCAGATCCTTGGCCCGGAGGCTCCTGCCATGATGAAGCGCAAGAAGAGCGCCCTTTATCCAGAGCTTGAAGAATTGGAACGTCAGCGTGAAGCCCTGCAGCGCGACATCCGCGAGCTCCAGATTGAGCATGACCTGCTCAAGACTGCGAGTGAAATGATTAAAAAGGAACTTGGCGGCGATCTGCAGGGCCTGAGCAACCGGGAAAAGACCATGCTGATCGTCGCCCTAAAAAAGCGGTATAAGACACCAGCGCTGTTGGCTCGGCTGGGTCTCGCGCGGAGCTCTTACTTTTACCACCGCGCTCGCATGAAACTGGAAGATAAGTATCTTCCTATGCGACACGCCATGGGGGAGGCCTTCGAAAGCAACCATCGCTGCTACGGCTACCGTCGCCTCAAAACCTATATGGCGCGGGAATTCATCTCGATCTCCGAGAAAGTGGTGCGCTGCCTGATGAAACAGAATGCTTTGATCGTCCCAAAGCCTAAGCTGCGGCGTTACAGCTCATATCTGGGAGAAATTAGCCCTGCGCCGGAGAATATCATCAATTGCTTCGACGGCCTCGTCATAAGTTGGACCATAGGGACCAGACCGGATGCCGATCTCGTAAACACCATGCTTGATGCACCGGTAGAAACCATCGCTGACAGCGAACCGCGGCCTGTAGTCCACAGCGATCGCGGAGGCCACTATCGCTGGCCTGGCTGGCTGGCTGGAACGAATAGACGCAGCAAAGCTCATTCGTTCGATGTCGCGAAGGGCGAGTTCGCAAGACAATGCCGCATGTGAAGGCTTCTTCGGACGCCTGAAGACGGAATTCTTTCCCCATTATCCACGAAAAGAAGCGCGGGCAGAGCCATAGCTATGAAAACCATAGAAAAACCTCGAACCTGTCGCCGTTTCGCGCGAAATGAACTGTTCCCTTCGGGAAACAGGTAGTTGGCCAATATTGTCGGCTCCCAGTCATTGGAGTGCCGACATGATCACGGAACTAAAATCCGTCAGGGACATCTGGAAGAAGATGCCGAGCGAAAATCACGGGCGCGTCTTCCTCGAAGAAATGATCTGGCCCACCGGCCGGTTTTGTCCACACTGCGGCAGTGTGCGGTCTGTGGCACTTCGCTGTCAATCTGCGCGTGCCGGACTGTATCAATGTTCCGAGCACGAATGTCGTCGTCAATTCACCGTCACCACAAGAACGCCAATGCACTCGACCAAACTGGATCTTCGAGTGTGGATTGCCGCGATTTTTCTCGTGCTGACATCAAGCAAGGGGATCTCCTCGGTCGTCATGTCACGAATCCTGGGCGTGAATCAGAAAACTGCTTGGAAACTCGGTCATGCAATCCGTGAACTGATGGACGACAGAGAGGTGATCGCCAGTCCGTTGAGCGGAACAGTTGAGGTCGATGAAGCCTTTGTCGGAGGGGCCCCCAAGTTCAAGAAAGGGGTCAAAAACAAGAGAGGGCGTGGCACCAAGAAACCTATCGTGCTTGTTGCCGCTGACCGCAACGGTCAAGCCAAGGCGACCTTGGTTCCGAATGCCCAAGGCGCAACGCTCGGCCCGATCATGACAGAATGGATGGACCCACAGTCTATTCTGATAACTGATGGCAATAGGGCTTATCGCAAAATCGGCAAAACATTTGCTGCACATCATAGGGTCAATCACGGTGCCCGACAGTATTCCCGCCCCAGCCTCGGGGCGCACATCAATACGGTGGAAGCCGTCAATTCTCAAGTCCAGCGCGCCCTTGTCGGGGTCTATCATCGCCTTGGACGAAAGCACCTTCAGCGATATCTCGACGAGATCCTCTGGCGCTGGAACCATCGTCAGCCAGTTGTGAAGGTCCGGCAGAAATCAACGAAATCAGGCACCAGGACCGTCACGGCCACGACCTGGAAGCCGATACCTGTCGTCGAACAGATGCGCGGGCTTCTCTGCTGCGCGATTGGGCGGCAAATGCGCCGCACGCCTGAATGGGGATTGATCTGGCCATGAAATAGGCTGATGCCTTAACGGCAGCAACGAGCCCATTTGGGCTGTCACTGCTTAGTGCGCCAAAGACCCATAAGCCCCTGCCGGCCAGCACATTGTGCTGGATCATGGCTAATCACGATTTCAAATAAATCCAGTAGCAGAACATTGCCACAAGCACCAAAATGACCTGCAATACCATTGCACGGATTAGGAATTTAGAACGCTTTAGGTCGGCATCGACATCGATCTTTTTCATGGGGAATCCTTTTATGAAGAGCTGTCGCTTACTTTGCATTGCACAGGCGGCAACAACTGAAGTAGCGGGTAACACCTATCACAAAACACTGAGGATGGCACTTCCGATTTCGACGATTGGCAACAACGTCCGCTGAGCCGCCATACGAGTAAGGGGCCGGCCCCGGCTTCTTTTTGTGGATAATAGGGAATTCTTTTATCCTCGTGATTGGCGGGCCTTCACCTCGGCCCAGTTTATTGACGAGGTTTACGCCTACATCCGTTGGTACAACGAAACACGCATCAAAATGCCCCTTGGTGGCAGAAGCCCAATCGAATACCGTAAAAGCCTCGGCCTTATGCCGTGAAAACAGTCCAAGTTTTTGTCCGCATCCCCGCTTTGAACATTGAATCGTGAAATCAGCACCTTTGAGGAGCATTGGTTGTGGCAAGAACTAATTACAGAGCGACGACCGCCAAACGAAAGCCGTTTCGTCTATTACTCGGTGATCATTTGCGCTCGGACGATTTGGTCTGCAAGCTCGGCTAGTTCCTGTGAGACGAAGTCAGGTTCCGGCACGCCCGGGACGTGGAGGACGTTGTTGTGGGGCCGCGCGATAAAAGCTCCTTGGCACCCGACAGACTGCGCGCCGATGGTATCCCAGATGTGACATGCGACCATGCAAAGGCTTGAGGTGTCCACGCCCAAACGGTCCGCGACCATTTGATATGTCGACGGATGAGGCTTGAAATTGCCAACCTCGGCCACGCTGAAGTGGTCATCGAAAAGCGCTGCAATCCCGGCCTTTTCAAGGGGCGTCGGCGCACGAGATGGTGCTGAGTTCGTGAGGGTCACAAGCGTGAACCCCGCGTCGCGCAATCTGGTCAATGCGGGCACCACATCGCCGTAGGCGGGCATCGACCCGATAAGTGACTTCAGCTCGGACACGTCGGTTTCCTGCACGGTGATCTGCTTATTCTCCCCCACCATGCGCAGAACGCCGCCCGCAAGATCGCCGAACGGGACATAGAGCCCGGACAAGGTTACCGTTTGCGAATACAAGATCAGCTCTGCAAACCATTCGCGCAAAACGGTCGCGTTCCCGAACACCCGATCGAAGAACGGCTCAAGCGTAGTGATGTCCAGCAGGGTTTCGTTTACGTCGAAAACAATGGTCGAAAGAGGTGTGCGGTCTGACATAGGGGGTGCCTTTTTAGCTTTTCATTGATCGGCCGGAACCCACGCAGGCAGAGGCGACCCACCGGTATAGTGGTTTTCTGCGGGGGTCTCACGAAACAGAACATAAAGATCGACAGGGTCAACGCCAAGCTCGGCAAGAAGGATCGCGGCGATGGCATCGACCAGTGCTTTCTTGCGTTCCGCCTCGCGACCCGGGCGAAGATCGACTGTGACCAGGGGCAGCCCATCGCCAATTTTACCGAAAGCTTCGCGGACCGCAACGTAATCGTATTTGATTTCCTTTGGCGCGAGTGTGTCGATCACCGCCTGTTTTACACCTGTGCGGATGCGGCGTTTGATAGACATGTCAGTTCCTTCGGGCACTTCGACGCGGATTACGGGCATTTCGATCCTTTCGTAATGGTCAGGTTGTAGACTGTATTGTTCTAAGTCCCAGAAACCGATCGCAGGCATGACGCACCCTTGCATCTGCGCCGATGGTTCATCAACCCCGTCTCTCGTCCCGTCGTCATTGCCTTGGGGTTATGCCACAGCCCTATTCAAGCGGACGTCTCTTGGCGGCCCAGAACAAGGGACATCGAGTTAACATCTTTGTTCAATGCACAACGACGTAACGAACCTCCCCGCCTGTTCACCCTCAAGGCGCAATGATCACAGGAAACCGTCAATGACGAACCAAACTGTCTGCGATCTCGCGTGCAATCGCCTGAGCGTCTACGCCGCTGCGTTCTGCCGAAACTCTAAGACCCAAAAGATCGGACTGGTACCGGCGGGCGAGCGCCTTCGGATCATGTCCAATGTCAATGTCGCCAGCGGATTGAGCCTGTCGGAACAATTCCGCAAACTGCGCCTCCATCTTCAGCAGATGAATGTTTGCTTTGCTCGCCAGAGGGTGGTTGTGCGCGTGAAGTTCGAGAAGCGTCTTGGACAACATGCAGGCCTTTGCCGGTGCAGTATCGCTTTTGATTGCCATCTCTGGAAAGCGCTGAAGCGCGTTGATCGGACCGTATTCCTGCGCCAGTTCCTCTAATCTTTTTGCTCCATCTGCCGCGTATTTATCCATCGCAAGTTCAAACAGGGCATCCTTTGATCCGAAGGCTGCATAAAAGCTGCCCGGTTTGATCTGCAAGGCTGCTTCGAGATCCTTCAGGGACGTACCCGCCCAACCGCGCCGCCAGAACAGGTCGCGGGCAAGGTCGATCAGTTCGTCACGGTTGTGGTTCGGCTTGCGGGGCATGAAATCACCAATAGTTGAATGATCACTCAACTATATACTTGAGTGATCGCTCAATAAAGCCTAAAGCGACAGGTAATGACAATTTAGCAAAGGATATCTGACATGACATTCCCCTCCCACGACCTTGATACCGCGCCCGAAGCTTCCAAGCCGCTTCTTGAAAAATCACAAAAGGCCTTTGGTCGCCTGCCCGGTCTGCACAAAGTGCTGGCTGAAAGCCCTCAGGCCTATGAGGCGTATCAAACCCTTCACAAGCTGTTCACCGAAACCGATTTCGACGCCGAAGAGTTGACGGTTGTCTGGCAGTCGATCAATGTTGAGAATAAATGCCACTACTGCGTTCCGGCCCACACGGGCATCGCCAAAATGATGAAAGTGTCCGACGACATTTCTGACGCCCTGCGCAACGAGACGCCGTTGCCCACGGACAAGCTTGAGGCGCTTCGGACCTTTACTGTCCAGATGGTTCGCGAACGTGGAAATCTATCCGAAGAGCAGATGAAAACGTTCTTTGACGCAGGTTATGGCCACCGCGCTGTTCTGGACGTGATCCTCGGTCTCGCGCAGAAAACCATGTCGAATTACGTGAACCACGTCGCGGAAACGCAGGTTGATGAGGTGTTCCGTCCCTTGGCATGGCAGCGCAGCGACACTCCTTTGAAGGTGTGAATAAGAAGGGCGCGCTTTAGATATATAGCGCGCCCCACGCGTCTTGCGGCAGCGGCCTGCGCACTCGTATGGCCGGTTGCCTCTTGATCCGACCTCATATGGTCAAGTCTTCAGAGCATTGAAATTGTATGGAAAGTAGCCAGAGTTTCTCCGCCGAAATTGAAAGATCAACAGATATGTCCCCTTACCTGACAGTAAGAAACCTTCTGCTTGCCGGGCTGGCGGGCGAGGTTTCCTTTGAAATCTATGCCTGGCTTATCTCGCCAATTCTGTTCGACGTTGCCCTGGCACCGGCGAACCTCGTCATCGCTTTGACAAAAATCGCAACGGGTGTCACCCTGCCCTACTGGGCGGCTTTCATCCTTCACTTTGCGGTTGGCGTCGTCGGTTTTTCAGCGTTTGTACTGCTCACGCACCTGGTGGTCCGGACCAAGCTCATCCTCTCCGGTGCAATCGCGGGCGTTCTTTTGTGGTTTGTAGCTCAGGGCCTGCTCGCGCCGGTCGTGGGGCGCACATTCATGATGGGTTTTGGCGCATATACGCAGTCTTCCTTTATCGGGCATGTCGGCATGGCAGTGATTATCGGATACGTTTTGGCTCTACTGCAAAGCAGGCAGACGCGCGCTGCAGTTTGAGTTCGGCTTGTGACTGCGCCTGTGCATATCGCCCTGTAAGGTTCCACGCTGACTGGTTGGTAACTGACGCAAAGCCTGTCCGTCAAAAACTGGTCGGTGCCGGAAGTTGCTCAAGGTGGTATTGGCCTAATGGCTCAGTGATGGGTTTGCAAAGTGTCGTGTGGCAGTTGAAGACGGCGATACGGACATGGCTGTCCGCGACCTGCCTTATGCAGTCCCTCGCCCTCAGCGGTTGGCTGTGCGAAATCTATAGATCTGAACTGCAGTACGCACCTACCACCTCTGCAATTGGCCAGACGGCGTTAAGTCGCGGTGGCTTCGGTGTCAGCCTCAGATGGCCCAGAGCCGACCCTGGCTAAAGTTTACGATGCGGCAGTGCAACCTGCCAGCAGCAAAACCTCTCCAAAGGCGCAGCAATTCGGTCTGATAGATGGCAGCTCTGCGAGTTCTTTATCTTTAGGTCGGATGTTCTCTTTCCCAGTTCTTTGACGAAAAGGTTTGTTCAGGAACGAACTCGGACAGCGCGTGTTGATAAAAGAACCTAGCCTATAAAAAAGGACAATGCCATGCAAAGCCACACAGCAACTGTAGATGGGATCAACATGCGTTGGGAGGAAACGGGATCGGGCGATCCTGTCATCCTCATTCACGGCATCCCGACCTGCCCGGCCCTCTGGCGCGATGTTGCACCGCTCATCATGGGGCACCGCGTTCTCGCATGGGAAATGCCAGGCTACGGCGCATCTATCCCCGAAGGAAAGGATCGCGATATTTCGGTCTCCAAGCAGGCCGATTACCTTGTGGCCTGGATGCGCAGCCAAGGTATCGGCCGCGCGGTTCTGGCCGCACATGACCTCGGTGGTGGCGTAGCACAAATCGCGGCTGTGCGGTATCCGGAAATGGTCAGCGGTCTACTTCTGACCAATGCGATCAGCTATGATTCCTGGCCAATTCCAATGGTGGATATTATCGCGAAAACCGGATCCATCGCGAAGCACGCCCCGGACAGTTCCTTCCATCAGCTTCTCAAACTTATGTTCTCAAAGGGTCATGAGACCGACGCGGCAGCCGATGCGGCATTTGAAGCGCACGCGCCCCACTATGACCGCCACGGTGAAACCGAAGCCTTCGTACGTCAGGCCCAGTCACTGGATGTGGAAGATACCAAGTCTATCGCCGGCCAATTGTCGGCGCTCAACATTCCAGCCCGCATTGTCTGGGGCGACGCCGATGAATTTCAGAAATTTGAGTATGGAGAGCGGCTTGCGAAAGACCTCGGTGCACCGCTCCGGCGCATCGAAGGCGGATTGCATTTCACGCCCGAGGACCATCCGCAGATTATTGCCGAGGAAATCAACGCGTTGCTTCAAGCCGTCAACGTGGATCAAACTTGATAGCCGTACGTTGACGACCAGATCGCGGTATTGGCCGTTGGTGCGCCGTTTGTTTTAGCGTTTTGCGACAGCCTGATGTTTGTGCCGAACTTCAGGCTGTCTGAAGGGGCAGCAATCACCGCCAATTGGATCACGCGAACAGGTTGCGCGCGCCAGCCCGATGCTCAGGCATCCTTAGCTAGGCGTAACCCTATCATCTGCCAACGCTGATGAGGATAAAAGAAGGTGCGGTAGCTTGCCCGCATTTGCTATTGGGCTGTCGCACGACTCTGTTGCGTAATTCAGCTGACGAACGGATCTCCCCTTTCCCCAGACGGATTTATCCCACGGCTGTCGTGACAGGGATGCCCAGGGCGGTGTAACCGTTCAGGATCGCAACGCGCACCTGAACCTCAGCGACTTGACGGTCAAAGTCGCGCGCCATCAGCCGCTGGCCCAGCAGTTTCATGCAATGCATCTTCGTCTACCTGTACGAGAGATAGCGGCGGAGATCAGCAGGTATGTTTCGACGATTTATCTTGACAGAAAGCGCGCGGCCGCAGATCGAACAACCGGATCGCCTCTGCGGTGCTTAAGTTCGCGGTGACGTTGGTCAGAGAGAACTATATCGACTTTGGGCCGACCTTCGCAGCTGAGAAGCTGGCAGAAGATCATGGCAGAAAGGCACAATCAAGAACTCAAACCGCCGCCTTCGAAGGTGGCTGCCCCGCAAACGCGACATCCGGCAATGCACAGATCACGATATGAAGGTGATCTGTGATCGCCTCAACAATACGCCGCGCAAGTGCCTTGGATGGAAGACGCCAGCCGAGGTCTTCCGCGAAAAGATATTGGAGGAAATGCGATGACACCCCTACCCTGAGCTCGAGAAGAGGCACGGTTCAGGTATCGCTCACAGTACTTTCGCCACAATTTATTTTGCGTAAGACGTTGCTGCGCCAGTCCAGACGTTCCTACTTCCTTCTCAGGGTCAGGAATGTTTCCGCGCTTCACAATAACCGAACGATAGAAAGCATGACAACATGAAGGACGATGTCAAAGAAGACCTGAAGGCCGTCTTACGTCCCTATTACGCCAAACAATCAGTGCCAATCGCATTCCCTATCTGGACCGGAGAGCCGACCACATCAACCAGCGCTATCTGTCCGATCTGCAATAACGCCGGTCATGTTGCCTTTGTCATTGAGGACGTGGTTGAAGCTAAATGGGGACTGATTTCCGGTTGCTCTTGCGAATTTGGTTCAGGTGGCCTCATCAGTCTCAGGGGCGTTTCACCACAAGTCCGGCCGGGTTCCCTGCGCCCGTCGTTTCGGCACGCGCAGGGTGCGTTGGACCGACGCTGGGACCGCGGGATGCTTCTCTATAAGACTTTTAGTGAGGGGTTTTCCGCTGTCGAGGATGAACTAATGGCAGAGTTGGAGGGGTCAGATGTTCCCTTCGACGAATGGCTGGGGGGAGGCCTGTCTCATTATTCAGACAATCTGTTTGATCTGCCTGAGTTCGACTGGTGGCAGATCGGGAAATGCTGGGAGACCCTCTGCGTGCTGGATAGAGAGCGCGTCTCCGAATTTCTCGACGCTAACGCAGAGTTTGACACATTACTCGCTGCAGTGGACCGGACGACAGGGACAGGTATCTGGGTGCATGACGGCTTTTGGTTCGGTTGAGTGGGCATCTCAGGTTGCCAGTCTGATATTCCCGGACGTCCGAAAAGGTTCGAGATATCACGCGCAGGCATGTGTGCCGTTTGATAGGGAACGCCAAACGGCTCCTCGCCGAAAAGCACGTGCACCGGTCAACTGTTTCTGAATCACTGCAGAGAGCTTCACGGTGGTCTCCTTTAGCTTTACCAGTCTGTGGGCTTGATTTCGGCTGGCAATTGCGAGCGGCAAGGGCGAGGCGCGCCGTCTGTCTCTGAGGTAGCCGCGGGTACACCTCTGGCCAACAGGTGTTTGCATCGCCCTTTTCACCGCTGCGAGACGGCGACGACGACGCCCGATATCAAATTGTCCATGTCATCGGCAATACATGCGTCCCTCCGTTCTGGGCTAGATCAAAGAGATCGACAGCCAACGTACCAGACAAATTTGGGCCCAATATGTCCGAGCGAGACCCTGCGCCGGAATGTTAAAGTGTTATCAGGCGTTAACTCCTTTGTGGTCAAAAGCCTCGGCAAGCAGCCCGTCCATCATTTCTTGGCCCCTTGCCCTTTGCGCCCTCGCGACCTGTGTCGCTTGATACTCCAGACTGGTCCGTGCGTCCCTCTGCGCGGCAAGTGCCAACGCCATGTCGACGCCTTCAGGCCCAAGCTGTCCGAGCTCGGTGTGGACCCGCGTTCGCGCGATGTGCGCTCCCGTCCCCATATGTTTGCGCCAGACGGTCGAGGGATACTCCCGACTGAGACCTTTGCCGCTTACATTACGCAACACAGTGATCTGGTCCGCAAGTGATTGATCTCGCAGATGCCCGAGGTGATCTGGATCCATGCCGCGCAGAACAATGCCATCGAGGAAGGGTTGTAAACGCATGTGCAGCCGACCCCGGAGAGGTTCGTCTTCCTTTGTCGTTTCTATATCGATCCGGTAGCGATCCCCGTCAAATTCCACGCCCTCGCCCCACACCAGCTGCCCGTCGCCAAGTCGCAGCGGTATCAACGTCCAAAACGCGATGCAGAACGCTTCGTTCAGAAGCCGTATCTTGGTTTGCCGACGCGGGGTCTGAGCACTCTGATCGAGCAAGGCATGAGCCAGCCTCCACGTTTCTTTCAAACCGGGGAGCTCTTCAAAGCGGCCAAATTTCAGCGGCACTACGGATGTTAACGCTGCCCGCAGAACATTCTCGTGTGCGCGGATTGCTTCTAGTGTCAATCGGTCGATCCCGAGCGCTTCGCCAAATTGGCGCAGCCGCATGACGGCCGTGTGCCGCGTCGCGGGGCGGTCCCCTTGCTGAGCGTATGTAGGGTCTTTGCGTGCTTTGGCATGGGCAGTGCGCGAGGCTTCCATCCGCCGGATTCCCTCGATTGTAATCTCGACCTGCGCGCCCGCGTCAATCTGGACCCTGGCATATTCGCGCAGAACCTCTTCCATACTGTCGATCACAGATTCAGCCGGGAGCCGCTCGTGCACCGCCACAATACCTGTCCGCCACTGATCCAATTTGGCGCGCCAACACTTCGGTAGCGCAACGCGCGGCACACGTCGGGCCGCCACGGGCCGCGGCACGGTGCCGGCACGCGAGAGCCGCGGCGGGCTTTTTCGGACAATTGCCTCGGCGAGGATCACATGCGCCGCAGGGTTGCCTGGCATCAGGGTATCTATCGCAATTTTGAGCGCGCGTAGGCGACGGCTCGACGTCACATCAGCACTGAACGCGAGGTAGTCATCGACAGACGGCGCCGAAAGCCCGCGGGCCGCGGCAAACTCCAAGAACCGCGCGAACACCCGCAACTCCTCAAGGTTCAGCTCGCTAAAACCGGCAAGCTCACGGTAGGGGACCATCAATGGATCCGCTGCAAGCACGTCCCTACCCCGCCCATCACAGACTCGGCTGCGGCCCCTTTTTGCGCGGATTGCATCTCGAACTGTGTGCAACACAGGCGTGCCTGCCGGCAACAGGCGGTCGAACGCCGTCCGCAGGTTCTCAAGTTGCCGTGTCGATGTGTCGTCAGCTGCAAAGGCCAGGAAATCCGCGAGGTCGGGCACCGAGATGCGACCTGCGCCAGCATACACGAAAAACCGGTCCAAAGTGCGCAGTTCACGCAGGCCAATCTCATCAAGGCGTGGCGCAGACCGGTAGGGTGCGAAATGCGCCGCGCAGAGGATTTCTGCGCGGCTGCGGGTATCGTATGTTTTAGTCATCCATCAGTCCGATCATCATGTCTTGGCCGCGCTCAACAAGCTTGAGGGAGTTGAGCCAGCCGTAGAACTGGCGCAGGGTACCGACAGTATCGTCGATGCGTTTCGCAATCACTTCGATCTCAGTTGGGTACCGGTCGAGCAGCAGTGAGGTTTGGCCGTGGCGCATCTGATGCGGCGTCATCGGAAAATCGGTAACCGTGCGCATGAGCTGCGCAAATTTTGCTGCAAAGTAATCCGCATTAAGATGCGGCCCTGGTGTGTTAATTGCGGGAAAGAGATACGGACTGGTACCTGCGTGCGCAAACAGCGGCCGGATGGTCTCGACATACCACCGTATCGTATCGTAGGTGCCGTATTTGTTGCATTTGATCGGAAATTCGATCTCGACCTTGTTCTTTGTGACTGCGGCCGGCAGAAAAACTTTGATCGGCTTGCTGCCTTTCGTCGGAATGCGGATCTGGGCGTCTTCACCAACGCATGTGAGCGCCATGACGTTGGTGCGCCGGATCGGCGCGCCGCCAATCTCGATGGCTGCAAAACAGGCGCAGACCCCAAGCATTCTGGCGCGCGAGGTCTCCCGCTTTGTAAGCCTACGACCCTCCACTGTGGCTTGTGCAAGAATATCCTCTGCAGCAGTCCGCAGGGTTACGAAAGAGGTCAAAAAGCGGCGGCGCAGATGTGGCTTTTCCACAAGTCGTTCACAAAATTTGCGATTGACCTTTGTCATCGACTTTTCGGCCGCTCCACCAGCACGCGCGGTTTTATTATTCGTCAGAACCTGACGCATACCGGTACCGTCAATGCCAAGATGCTCTCGCACTTGGTTGATCGCCTTGAGGTATTTGCGCGCGCTGCGGGGCTCGAGATGTCCCTTGGATTTCGGCTCTTGTTGGCGGCGAAACAGCTCGCCGGCGATCGCATACATCTTCTCGTCGCTCGCGAGAAGGGCCGCGAGGTCCTCGTCCTCGACACAAATCACGCCAAGATCAAGCCCCGCCCTCAAAGCCGTACGAAACGCGGACTTCATCACATCGGCATGCCGATCATGCACATCACTGAACGTTTGTGTAACAGGATCCCAAGCGTTGTTCGTGACTTTATCGACCCAAGCGGCACACTGATTTTCCCAAGCTTGAGGGATTTCTGTTCTGACCGGTGCCCGGCAGAGGTCCACGAAGTTGATCGCGCGATCGGGCAGAAGCGGCAGAATTTCGGGGAAGGCGCGCAACTCATCCAAGCGCGCGAGGGACCGGGCATGAGACTCCCTGACATTGCCGCTGAAGTCGCCATCGATCTGTTGCGCCCGCTCCATTGTCAGGTCCAAAGGCTGCCACCCGTAAGACCGCGCTGTCAGTGCAAAACTTGTCAGCATCGCAAGTTTCATCGGATGCCAGTCCGCTGTCCCCACGCGCGCTTCCGTGCGTGGTTTGATTGCCGCCAGCAGTACGGTCCACTCGTCCTGCGCTGCGCGCAAACGCGCTTTTTGGGCATGCACGCCGAGGAATGACTTTTGCGCGGCCAATACACGACGCCGAAACGTCTGATACGCGCTTTCGGTTGGCCAATGGTCGAGATCAAACCCGTTAAGGGGGAACCGTGCAGCGACGCTCGCAAGATCGGCGTCGATAGCCGCAAGGGGGCGATTTTGGATGTCAGCCACGCGGTCTACCGCGTTCACGTATCTGGTTCGGGTACTTGCCGTTAGATCCGTGCGGGCCGCGGTGTAAACACGAAGTTCTGCAAAGCTGGGCTTGCCACCCGATACGGGCGTTCCAACGAATGTCGGGGAGGTGGATTTGACGGATGGCTTACCGAAGAGATCAAGCATGGGGATTATCCTTTTGAAGTTGGTGTTGGTCACTAAAGTGGGGTTTTGTTCACTTAAATGCGGTTGGGACACAGACGCCCTCAAGGTTACCGCCGGTGAAACCTTGAGGGTGTTTGTGTCCCGGTCACTTGCGTGTAGGTTCGGTCGCTTGGAGGAAATCGGCGTGTCCGCAGGGGTGAACTGACATCTATTAAGGGTTCATTTTTTTTGGGATCAGGGAGCCGAAGCCGGGAGCGGTACGCGCATAGACGGGGAGGGTTTCGTGGCTGTGCCAGGCCAAAACCTCGGCACGGCGCCAGCGCAGACCGCGCGCGTTTTCGCGACCATTTGAAAGATCGATGGCCTTTGGGAAAACTGGCATCCGTGCGGGCACGTTGCCTTTCGACCAGCGGTAGATGATCGAAGGTGTCACGCCGATGAGAGCCGCTGCCGCTTTTGCGTCGAGCAGGGGTTCCCTCAGCTCCGCCGCGCGCTGCAGGTCTTGTTCCGTCGCCAGCCCCAGAGCCGACCACACCACCGTCCAGCGTGTCGTGCCGCCGACTAAGCGGATGCCGAGCGTCCTTAGGACGCGCGAAAGCGCCCTGTAATCGCCGTTGTTGACAGGCTTCAGGCAGAAAAACGTGACCAAGTCATCTTTGGAAAGGGGGGTGTCATGCGTCATGGGAGGGACATAGGTCCCGGACATGCGCCCCAAAAAACACGACATGCGTTGAGACACGCAGTGCTTTGAAACCGACCACAGCGACGGCGCGGTCAGTTTGCAGTGTCGATGCGGCCTACGCGGGCCGCCAAGCTACCGGCTTTGGCGTCGGGCGCGATGCCAACGGCAACCTCGCCGAAACGAAGGACAACCCCGCCGCATGCGGCCAAGTCCTGTTCTGTTTTTCGGCCCTGATAGATGCCGTACCAGAAGGGTCATCCCAAAATTTGAAAGGCTAAGCCTAATCTGCCAACAACTTGGCCTTAGAAACAACGTCATCTGAATCCGGTATGTTTCGGATTCAGAATTTCGAGGATCAATACGGGATAGTGCTAAGGTCCTGTGATGTTGAACACCACGATAGCCTCCCTGCCCTATTGAGCGTGCCCGCGCCTATTTTACAGGATCCCTAGAGGTCCCGGTGGGTTTCGGCTTGTGCATAGACGCTATGCTCTGTGTGAAAGATATCAATGCTGTCATTCGCCAGGTCCCATTTCAGTACGCCCTCATTGCCATAGGAATCCTTGCACCCCAAATTAACAGAATAGGTGTACGCCAACCCAAACATCGCAATGCGATGGATCACGTCCGCCGCAAGGTCCATGGATGGGATCGCACTAAAGCTCTCTATCTGCGCAGTGTCATCCTCGCCTTCATAGGTCAGTTCAATTTTTTCAAGTTTCAGTCTCCGCAAATCGGCCAGAAGGAGCCGTCGGATTTCAATGAGGTCGTCCTGTGTTGGATTGTTCGGGTCAAGCAAGTCGAACTCTGGCTGAAGCATCTGTGTCATTCTTTAGTTTCCATTTCTTGGGCGATCCGCATTTTTCTGTTGCAGAGATTGGCGTTAAAACAAGGTTTTGTGACGGCGCGGGAATCCACTGCTTCCCGCGTTAGTGCGCCTTGTCAGCGGACAAGACGTTCGGAGCATCGGCTGATGGGCCGACCTCCTCCGAGCGGACAGTCAAAGAACCTTTCACCGTTTGACCCCTGAGTTCTGTTTGCCGCGATAGGGATTGATCAGATCCCAAGCAACGCGTTGCCATGTTCAGCGACAATACAGTCTCCTTCCGACGTGCGTTTCCTTCCTTTCATGAGACGCCGGTGACGTAGTCAAACGACGAAAACACAATGTCCGTCCGTCGTATCAAGAATATGGGTCGAGCGATTATGCAGCGGAAACGCCACTGCGAAATTTTATGCAAATGCCGGGCGTTCGGTTTGGGGATTCCGAGTAGGCCCGCCTTATCTTCAAAACCTCGACGCCTTGAGCCAGCTTTTTGCAAGTCGTGCGCTATCCGGGCCCGCACGGTGTGGTGCCGCACGCCGCTCGAGCGTTTCGTAAAGCATATCCAAAGCATAACCAGAGTAGAGGGCGAACGATATGTGCTCGAAACTCTCAATTGAGGGTACTTCGTCATATCCACCGGCGTGCAGCAAGCGGGTGAGCCAATGTGTTTCGAACTCGGGAGCATCTGAAACAAGTTGCCGCCCGGCAAGGGTTTTCAGAAAGGCCTGTGACACAACCTGCACCGAAGGTGCGCCCGCCAGACTCGAGAACGCAATCTTATGGACCGCGGCACTAAGATGCGACCAGTCATCGATATCCCATGTTGCGGCGGGGCTGATCAGCGAGCTCCACGTCTGCACGGCACCCTTGTCGATCCACGAAAGACCGATCTCGATCGGCCAGCTTTCGAGCGAAAGGCTTGACGCTTCAAAGTCCAGAATGGCGAAGTTTTCAATTTTATCTCGCGTCATTGCACGCGATCCCTTTGCGAGGGGAGCAGGTCGATCACTATCATATAGGCTCCAGCTATTTGAACCATTTGCATCAAAAATTTGAGAGTCGCAAAAACCTCCCTTCCGACTTTCTCAAAGCCGGAAGGGAGACCTAAGCTGTCTAGAGGCAGTCGGACAATTCTTCGAGGCTAACATCGGCATCCAAGGGGCCCGAATGCGCGATGACGACCGCCGTGATCACCCATGTTCCAAACGCTGTTGCGATCCTTGGGCTCATGTCAGCGGTTTGCTGCAATGTCTCCAGAACCCTGATCATCTGAGATGCGCCTTTTGCCATCTTATATCCTTTGACCTGAGGCGCAGTGCTCGTTTGCATCAAAAACGTCTCCCATTCTGCCTCACTGCGGCACCCCCTCAAGACCTCCAAAGCTTGGGGCCAAGCCAGCGGGAACTCTGTCGCAAGACACAGGCCTTGGTTGCGCGCGAAACTGCGCAGACCGGTGGTTAAAGCAAAGATCAGATCATTGGCATTGACCAGACCTGCGCGGTGCAATTGCTGGGAAACGTCTGCAGCAACAGTTGGTGCGAGACGGCGGAAGAGAACCTCTGCTGAAAGAACTGGGCGAGTGTTGGGGTTGAGTTCGGTCATCGTAGTATCCTTGGAAAAGTCGAAAATGGAAAAGCGCCTGCGAACACAGAGGCTCCGGGATAAAGGACGACGCACCAACGCAGCCTGCGCGTTAAAGCTTGTGCTATGTGTGATTGACAGGTGTCGCTGGGAATGGGCGTCGACCTCCCTATTATTCAGCAAGGGGGATCTTCGTCCTGCGCGTCCGCAAGAAGACGCGCAGGGTCGAAGGAACCCTGCCCCTTAAAATTCCGCTTGTTTGCAACAAACAGGGTATTGCGTTTTTCCAATATCGACATCCTTTAGGCGCCTAATGCGGGGATCAGGCATAATAGTGCTCCAATACTGGCTGTGGCGACGCGCCGATGCGGTGGCATGCGCCAGGCTGCGGCGGACACGGACAGGGCTCACAAGAGGCATTGGACCAGTGAGCGATGTCTGTTTACCCGCATTGAAAAATATTCCCGAGCATCGCAACAAATCGGTCCGAGCCATTACAGAATACTCCGCATATTTTGCCGACTTGGCCCCGGCCCCGTGCCAGTGATGTGGCCTTTCAGACCAGCTTGGATTGGCACCTCTGCACAGGTGCACGTTGAAAGCGGCCCCCAAATTTCCTCTGCACGCTGAAGCGCGTCGAGCGCACTGTCAGCCTTGATCAGCGCCGTGCAAGAACGCGCATAGGGGCGCGCTTGCTGTAGCTCAATTATGTGAAGTTGGTCACGTATTTGCGCAGGCAAGCTGGACAACATATCTGCCGCCTTGATCCCACACCGTTTTCGGTAAGCCTTTACTGCATCAAGTGATGTAAACAAAGCCGGGGCATCTTCGACGAGACCTGAGCCAGAGAGACGAAGCCCTCCTTTGTCGGTCAAACCATCAATCAAAGCCGCCGCGAGCCGCGTCGGCCGAAACTCTTGCCAGCTCACGAGCTCATCAACCGGCAGACCCGGTATCGGAATGTTGCACCCCAAAATAACGCGCTTGCGCGTTTCCGAGCGGGCAAGACGCAGGCGCTCGACAAGCTGGCGCGTGGCAAGCTCTCGCGTCTGAAGTTGCACGCGCCGGATTAACGGATCTGGATGGCAGGGGATTTGCACCGCAACGGCACTGCCATCTGACATCTCATAGGGAACTTCGACCTCCGGCAGCCGCAGTTGGCCGCTTGCATCCGGTCGAATAAACTCCAGATCCGAGTCCTCACGATCCCCCCACAGGGCGCGGCCGTAGTCTTCAAGTGCTTCAACAGGCAACTCTTCGCGACCGATCGCGATCACGGTCGAGCAGTCGCGATATCGATTGGTGCCAAGGGCGCGCCCACCATACCAGAGCCAGTGCGCCCCATGTAGCGGTGTGCGCAGCATCCGTTGGGACACCTCCTCATCCCGAAGTCCTGAAAAATTGTGGCCCGCGTCTTCGAAGAAGCGCGGCGCCACCTTTCTGCTGCATCCGACTAGAACCCCGCCACCTTGTTCCATCTGATCCGCCAATACCTCGCGACGGATCACTCGGCGCCAGTCCTCGCGCAGTTCGGGACCTTTGATCAAACTTCCGAGTGTCATGCGCCGATCATGAATTTGGACAACGTCCGCATGGGGGCGCAACACCATGTTGGTGCTGCGATGTGCTTCAATACCCAGAGCATCAAGTATCTCAAGGTCTGCATCGGCATCGAGAATGAGCATGGGTTGTTTATGACGCTGTGGGCGTACGCGGCAGACACTAAGTGCGTAGCTCGAGGGGCCGTTCACAAGACGCAGCCGTTCTGTCGTTGTTCTCATCCTTTGCTTCGCATCGGCGAGGCCCGTCCAGACTGCGGCGTACCAGGACGCATTTCTTAGGAGATCTTCGCCGCGCGCAAGCAACCTGGATTGCTGCGCGTCGGTCTGATCCGGTTCAGGTGCGGGAACATCTGCTTGAGCCGAATATTCGAGGCGCGCAAACGCGCGATACTCCTCTTCTGTATAGGACAACTCTAAGGGGGATTGGCCCAGCATCATTGTCTCGATCAGATTGTGAGCGGCGGTCAGAAGTTCTGCATGTGCTTCAACGCGCCAGTCCTCTTTTCGGCCACGCTGGGTGTAGTGCCGTAAAAAAGTTCGAGGCAAGCGAAACGCATCGATGCTGATGGTGACGAATGAGAGTTGTTGTGCCCAGAACGTTTCATCAACCACGCGCAAGATACCGCCGTATTTGTCGGTGTCGGGAAAGCCGAGGTAGCTCGTCGCCATATAGCGATGCCCTACAGTATTGGAGTCAGCGAATTGGTTCAGATAAGCACAGCTGTCGGCATGTGGACAGCGCGCGTCGCCCTGCTCGCAAAAGCTTTCGCGGATATTCAATCCCAGCCGGATTGCGCGCTCAACCAGCTGATACTTTCGGCACATCTTTTCGCCCGAAGTAGTTGGGTCAGGTGCGGAGCGTCCGCGAATGATATGGGCTTTCCCGTCAAGTTCTTGGGCGTGCTCGGCTGCTTCCTCGGAAAGCGCCAGTGTGGGTGCATGAAACATAATGCGTTTGTTGCCAGCCAAATGCCCAAGTAGCTCGCGCGCGACGCGACTTTTGCCAGCCCCGGGACTGGCCGCAACAACCATCGCATGAACAGGAGCGCCTTCCGGCGCGTCCCCGATCTCGACAAGATGCTCGATGGCTGACGTGAGTGCCAGCCTGAGATTGGGCTCTGCGCGGGACAATTTTGTAAACATCGTTGTCGGTGCCGGGGTTTTGGCCTGAAACGCGCCAAAGCCTCCAAAGCGGCCGGCAAGATCTCGGGGTAGTAGGGTAGTGTTCGTCATGACCGATCCTCTGATTATCATATCAAGGAAATCGGTCGAACCTTGCTGGCAGAGAAATTCCGCAGATCAAAAAAGTGTCACACCGGTAATGAATACCTATGTCCGGCATGACACCAAATGTTCGACGGTTACATTCGACTCTGGCGGCTTTTGACCGATAGGTCACGTCCGAAACCCACCGCGCTGACGCTTGGCAGATAAAACACAACGCGCCACGAGATGGTCAAATTTTCGACCAATTTCTGCGCCAATCCGCTGGCAACGCTGGTGCAGAAGTTAGTCCGCATTGCGCGCCCCGGTTTCACAGATGACGGGTCTAGGGGCCGACAATATCAAACCCAAATTTCAACGCCTTTTCTAAGCGTTGGTAAATCAAAAATTCTGACAGCCGTGCTCCACGATGTCTGTTGCTATAGCGAAAAGCGCGCAAAATGCTTGATAACACTTCCGACCCTCAACGCGTACCTCCACATGATAATTGGCTCGACCTCCAGACGGCCCGAGAGCAACTCACGGAACATATTTCGCGGTTTTTAACGACCAGTTCTGGTCAGAATGCATGGGATGAGCACAACGCCCCTCCGGTCCTTGGCCTCAAAGTCTCGGCCGGTCTTGGCAAGACGCGTACAGCGCTAGCGTGCATTGCAAAGCATGGGCATGAATTCCTAAAAAGGGGTCATATCCTGTTCTATGTGCCAACGCTTGATTTGGCCGTTGAAGCAGAGAAAACCTTCAGAGAGTTGAATTCCGATCATCCAAGTTTCGTGCTGCGCGGCAGGAGCGCATTAAACCCGGGTACGGCCACCGCTATGTGCGCGCGCTCCGATGTCGCTAAGGAAATCGCGAAAAACGTTTCATCGGTCACGCGGGCCCTATGTCGAGAGGAAACCCGAGCAGGCAAGATCGTCGAAGCGGCCTGCGCCAAGGGATGCCCCTATCTTGCGCAAGAGGCCATCACGAAGCCACACGTCGTGTTTCTGGCTCATTCATATCTGAACTCAAAACCACCTTTGTCGTGCCCTGTTGCGCTGCGGATCATTGACGAAAAATTCTGGAAAGAGATGATCGATATTGAGTCGTTGCCTCATGATGACTGGATGTTCACACCAGATCACCTGAAGGACGACGCCTTAAAACATAACTATGAAAAAACACAAAAGACGGTTTCAGCTGCCTTGCGGGATAAGAAACCGGTGCATCTCGCGCTGCGCGACAAAAAGATAACAGCAAAATCATTGCGCGACCTTGGCACAGCAGAGCGGCTAGCTATGCCGGTCTTGGAACTCGATCCGGGACTCCCAGAGAAGTTCGTCCGATTGCAAATAGCCTCGTTCGATCACGCGAAAGCTAACAGCATTAAGGTCCGGTCGCTGGTTTTTAACCTGTTGGCAAGAACTATAGGTCGGGGCGGTACAGAGCGCCTCAGCCTGGCAAAACCAACAGAACAATCGGGCAACCGCGCGCTGATAAAAGTGCATCAATTAGATGAAATTCCTGTTGATGCGCCAATTCTTCTCTTGGATGCAGATCTCGACGAAACCATCGTCAGTCGCTTTTGCGCAAATGCAAAGTTTGAACGTTTACTCACACGACCAAAAGCACATGTTATCCAGGTGAGCGACAAGACCCTTGCGTACTCAACACTCAAGGGCGAGGAGCACAAAGAACGGCGAGATGACATTGTCAGGATCATCAAGCGCGAAGTAGAACGCGCTCGTAAAAAAGATGTGCTTGTCGTGGCGCCTAAGGCTGTTCTGCATAAGTTATATGAAGACAACGGGGAAACCTTCAATGACAAGTCAAGCCAGCCTCAGATGCTTCATGGCGCTACTGTCAGGTGGTTCGGGCCGAGATTACTGGGCATAAACACCTATAGTGACTTCGCCACAATCATACTGGTGGGTCGTTTGCAACTTCCTGTCGTTGCTCTCGAAGATCAGTTGCGTGCGCTTTTTGGAGATAGTGACATGCCGCTTAGCTTTACCGACGGAGAAAGATTGATGGCTTCCAAGACCAGCCTTCTGCGCGCAGACGATACGCGCGTGGATGTGAAGGTCCGAAGCCATCCGGACCCACGCGGGGCGGCCCTGCTTCGTCAAAGTCGCGAGGCGCAGTCTGAGCAGGCAATTGCACGGCTGAGGCTGCTGAGCACCGACACACCTAAGCGGGTCCTTGTTCTTAGTAACGTCCCGTTGCCTGGTCTTCCCGTAAATGATTGGCTCAAATTCGACGCTGTCGTTCAGGACAAGTCTGATGTGCAGGTTTCCAAAAAATATCAAAAGTTGGAACGTGCGATTGATGGAGCGAACGGACCTGTGCTGCGTGGGATTCGGTTGTCTCCAAGCGGGTTGACTAAAGACGCCAAGGACGTGTTTCCCAGTTTCGAGTCAGCAAAGGAATTCAGAAAAAAACTCCCTTCGGAAGTCATGTTGCAGTGGGTGAAAAGCATTGCAACTGACAGGGGTCTGTCTGCAACTTCCATGCTGCTCTCGAAGAGCATGCGTGGTGGTCACAAGACTCACGCGGTTGTATTCACCACCTCGAAAGGTGCACAGCAATTATCTCAACATCTCTGGCCAGAATTCGACAAACACTTCGTGAGTGAGAAACCTGGGGTCATCAAGAATGATGAAACTGCGGTTCTCGAACCGTTATCATGAACGCCGCAGATCGCGTTATCTGTTGGCCGAGCCCTATTTTAGGCTCGGCCGTGCGCTTAATTAGATCCAGGGTGCCGGCATTTTCATCATGAAAATTCCCTGAAAACCACCCGTGCCGTATCCTGCGACCATCAACGTGTCGCCTTCGACGACAAATGGCAGCTTCTTGGATCCGCTGAGGATGCGGCACAAGGTTTCTGCTCCGGCCAAAAATGCCTCTTTTTTGGATGGGTAGATTTTCGCGGGGCTGCCTGCTGATCCACCTTTGAATGTGATCGTTGCTGCCCAACCTCCAGGACGGGCAGCAAGATGGAAGCTTGCCACATCTTGGCCGTGCGGATTGCGGCCTACCGCGGGGAGGCGGTCTTTGGCGAACAGTGCGGTCTCTACAATGGCAAGCATATTGGATGCATGGGCGGATCGCGAATGTGTTTGAGTGTCTGTCATAACTTTTCCTTTGTTTATTTACAGAAAGGCCGGGGGATCGATTGAGGTTTTTGAAAAACGCCTTTCATAAAAAAAGGCGCTTTTCTGAAAATCACATCGAGATCAGGCAACCTTTGGCCCTGCGTTCTGGATTGGCAAAACCCCAACGCCTTCGTTTGGTACCCGCCAGTGCACATGCTTAAAAAGCTGTGCTCCCTCGGGATGACAGGGCCATCATCAGACATTCTAACGAACGGGTGCGGCCATCAGGCCGCTGAGGTCTGTTCATCTGGCTCTCATTAGTACCCGATGGAGCGAAGGCGATTTTGGCCAGCAAGGGTGCCTGGTGCCCTGCATCAGCGGCCAGCTAAGCCCCTCTGACCAAGAGGGGGAAACCTCTATAAGTATACTAATAGAAGAAACCCCCCTTTGCCTCGGACGCGCGCGTTCTGGATTGAGGGGCTTTCACGAGTGGGCGGCAGGTGGCTGAAGGTCCACACAGGAACGCGGCCCCTGATTGCTTTTGGCACGCCCCTTCCGGCAGTCCCTGAAACCTAAGAGACGGAAAATCTGCCCGCTTTGCGCACGAAGGCTCAGAGTCTCGCTGCCAAACTGCTCGATCTATGGTGACAGCTCACCAAGCAGCGCACCTAAAAAATCCAAAATAAAGAAGACTCTATTCGCGGCATCGCCGCGTCACCCCTGCCCTGCTGGCGAGGCAGGGGATGACGAGCCGGTTGCCACTCAAAACCAGTACAAACCCCAACCTCAAAAACCCTCTTCGCCAATGAAACTGGCGTACATCCAAAAGGAACTCCAAATGAACATTGATCGCTTCACTCAGATCGAAATCGCTAAAGGCGAAGTCCGACTAACTGCAATACTTGACGTACTTAAGAGAAACGGCCTAACCGGCCAGCCGCCCTTCGGTGCGCGGCTAGACATGATAGCGCATCACCTAACCCCGCAAAACTTTCGAGCCTTCATCGTTACTCGACGCGATGGCGGATGGGTTGCTGATCTTCTACTGCACTCACCGCTGCCACAATCTTTGGTCCGCTTTGGGTCTCCGGATGTCTTGGGCACCCCGGACGCCTCGCCTCATCCCACCTATGAGGAAGCCTGTCGGGCAGGAATAGAGATGATAGCCCAGCTCCTCGCGTATGCGCAGACACCCGCAGCGCTGCGTACCTAAAGCCACCCTTCCCTCACATCGCTTCAGCTATGCCCCTCATTTGCTTGAGCGATGTGAGCAAACCAAGAACTCAAGGAAAATACTCTGTGACCGCACCTGTATATACTGATCAGCAGCATCAGATCGAGGTTCCTCTCCGGCTCGCCCTTGGGCTCATAGTAAAACGACGACCGCGAGATCGATAGCAACGCACACTGCTTGCTGACTGAAAGACCTGATAGGTTCGGCTCAATCATCCTGCGCCTCACCTGCCGGTCCAAGGTTTGAGCTTTCTGGCCAAGAAATCGTTGGCGACGGCCAACTCCCCGATCTTGGCATGTAGATCTTTGACCTGCTCTTCATCGACTTCCGGTGCTTTCCGGCTGCCCCGCTTGAAGACCCCTGATGCGCCTTCAAGCAGTGCCCGCTTCCATTGATGGATCATCGTCGGATGAACCCCAAACCGGCTGGCAAGCTCGCTCACCGTCTCTTCACCCTTCAGCGCCTCTAACGCCACCTTGGCCTTAAACTCTGGATGATGTTGTTTCCGTTTCGACATATCTGATCTCCTTCGTGTTGAAGATCAGCAGACTACAAATCGCAGCTTACGTCAGTGTCCGATTTTCGGGGGGGTAGCCCAACGATCACCCTTGCAGGCGGGTTCATCGACCTACTGTATAGCCCTCTTGAGAACCGTGTGAGCGCCCTGAACCGTGTTGCCGCGTTGCTGGGCGGCCGGGCTGCGGAAGAGTTGCTTTTGGGTGAGAACTCCAACGGGGCCGGGCTTGGGAAAGGTTCTGATCTTGAAATCGCAACCCAACTGGTGGGCCGCATGCTGTTCGAATGGGGCCTTGGCGACCAGCTCATGCATGCGGCTCACTCCGCCCTGCCCGCCGGTGCAACCGACAAGATTGAGCCTTTGCTTCAAGCAGCGCACATCAGAGCCGCCGAGATTATTGAAATGCAGCGCCCTCTCGTCATCAAACTGGCTGAGGATCTGCTGTCTGAACGGGAATTGCCCTCGGAGCGTCTTCAAGAACTCTTGCAGGACAATCAACCTACCCGCCCGCCAAGCTAAGATGCCAGCTTCAGCGCGGGCACCAGACGAGCGGAGGCGTGCTTTACCGGAAACTTCTGCGCGGGCTTAAGCTTGGACATATCATCAAAAAATCGAGTGAGATCGACGCCCGTGTTTTCCAATGCTGGAAAGACCCACCCAAAAACGCGGTGGGCGCGCGGAAAGCTCTGAAACAAGGCATAGGGTTCGTCGAACGACATAAGCCCGATGAGCTTTTTGGAATACTTGTCGGCAGCCATCAGCAACGACATCATGATCAACCGCGCGCTTGGCATATCGAGGATCGCAAGTCGCTTGGACATCTGCGCCTCTTCCAGCGTCTTAAGATTTGCACCCCGTGAAATCGCGCGCCGCGTCCAGAAATGTCGCGGGTCGTTGAGGCTGCGAGTAT
Organism: Sulfitobacter sp. M13; assembly: GCF_053474885.1. Taxonomy (NCBI): domain Bacteria; kingdom Pseudomonadati; phylum Pseudomonadota; class Alphaproteobacteria; order Rhodobacterales; family Roseobacteraceae; genus Sulfitobacter; species Sulfitobacter sp. M13. Next base: position 115,427 of record NZ_JBRKBN010000005.1, read on the forward strand.
TCAGGGTAGTAAATTGCGCAGTGGTCGCCTCAATGGACTTGATCAACCTGTGGCCACTTGCCATGCCACGGCTAACCTGTGGGCCCTGCGGCGCGCGGTAATAATCCAGAACGTCAGACCCGAACGCAAACAAAGGATCGCTTACGCCCGACAACATATTAGAGACCCTCATCCGTTCACTAGATGGCATTACCCGAGACCACAGCGCATGGCCGACATAAATGGCTGGATTGGCGTTCACGTGATGTACCACGTGTTTGAAGGTCGTGTGCATGAGGGGCTCCTGTTCTACCCATCACTTTAAGCCATCAACATGAAACCACATATACGTCAGCCGTCGATAACTGTGGATAACCGAACCAAGTACAGCATTATCGCTGGCAAACATACATCGGGCTTAACCTACCATGTTGACCTGCCACCGCAGTAGAAATGCACCGTCGAGTTGGGTAGGTGGAACATCTGGCTAACCTCGGCCAAAACTCGTGTTACGCCCTTTTCTGACGTCGCCCGATAGACGCCTCGGCATTATCAAAATAAACGGGCTTTTGGTCCCGCAATCTGGACGTCAGATTATCATGCATTCCAGGTCTGCCATGCATGGATTGCGCCGAGCAGATAATATCCACCTGGTGCGCTTCCCGCGACCAACGGATGAACACCATTGCCTCGCCTGCGACCTTATTGGCGACTAGCGTTGGCTCAAGATCACCAAGCGAACAACTGAGGATTTTCTGATCCTTGCGCTGCGCTTTCGCGACGATTTGAGTATCAAAATGAACACCCGGATGCGCTGTCTCAAGGTGCTTTACAATCTGCGGTGCAGCACCCACGGCCATGTAAAGTGCTACACATGTGCCGGCCTTGATGTCCCTGACCGGTTCAGGCACCGTGTAGCCATCTTGGCGGTGGCCGGTCGTCAACACCAAGGTATCGATTTTCCCCCTATCTGTAAGGCTTGCACCGCTACTCGCGGCTGCGGCACAGGCGGCTGTAACACCGGGGACAATCTCGAAGTCGATACCGTTGGCTTTGAGCGCATCAATTTCTTCTGTGCTGCGTCCGAACACCCCCGGATCACCGCATTTAAGGCGCACGACACGCTGGCCGCGTTTGGCGGACATCACCAAGGTCTGCGTGATTTTTTCCTGCGGCCAGCTATGACAACCCGGTGCCTTCCCAACGTAAATACGCTCGGCATCGCGTCGCGCCAGCTCGAGGATTTCGGGATCAAGTAGACGGTCATAATAGATCACATCCGCTTCTTGCAGGCGCTGCACACCGCGCAGGGTGATCAGATCCTTGGCACCGGGTCCTGCGCCGACAAGGCTGACGCTGCCGCCCTTCGCTGCTCCGAATTCGCCCGTCTCGATAGCCGACTTGATCAGCTTAGCTGCCTCGCGTTCAGCACCACTGGTGAACATCCAGCGCGGGCTGTCGTTAAAGACCCAGCGCCACAGATCGCGCCGTGCGCGTGGACCAAGGCGCGCAGATGCCCTGGTCCGCAACCGGCCTGCAAGGGAGGCAAGATCACCTAACCCTGGCTCCAGCATTTCTTCGAGTTTTGTCTTGATTTGACGCGCCAGCACCGGTGCTGTTCCCTCAGTACCGATGGCCACAACCACCGGATCACGGTCAACGATCGACGGGGTGATTGCATCGCAAAGCTGGGGTTGATCGACGACGTTGACGGTCGCACCACCTTCTTTGGCCAGCGCGTGCAGTGCCATGTCCGCACCGGGACAACCGGTAGCGATGAAGGCTAGCGCGGTCCCTGAAAAGCTTTCGGGTGTGATGGTACCGGAATGAAGCGCCACGCGGCCTGATGCGGCAAGGGCCGACAGTTCAGCATCAACCGCGGGTGCCCATATCTCGACCGTTGCCTCAGTTTTCAGAATCAGACGCGTTTTCTGGGCGGCTTGCTCTCCCCCACCCATGATAACGACGCGGCGACCCGCCATTTGCAGGAACATTGGAAATGTCTTCATGCGGATTGATCCTTTGGCTGGTGTCGCTGATCCCAAAGGCTGCGGGCCATTTGGTCTGCTTGGCTAAGTGTCGGGACCGCTTTGAGCGTCCAAAGCGCAAGTGCTGCTGTGCCCGTAACCGTGGCCACGGCAAAGGGATTGTCCGCCCGCCCGTGCCAAAGGGCATGCAGGTCGATTGTGTCACCTGCTTCGTGCAGGCGGCGTGTGTCGTCCAAGATCGGCGCCGCGGCCTGTTGAATATGTGCACCCTCTCGCAGACCGAACAAAGCGATGTCCTTGGAAGGATGGCGCTCGAATTCCCCACCTCCCCCTTTGATAATGCTCAGTTCCTTCTGGCCCAAAAGCTGCGCGGCTTGGGCTTGAAGGCTGCGGTACGAAGGGTGAAACACGCCTTGCACCGTCGCCTGTGCCCCCGACGGGTTCCACATCCGCAAAACGGTGTTGAAACATGATCGCAGACCGAGCGTATCGCGCAGGGTCAGCACGTCAAACGCAGGCGGGCTCAGCGTCTCCAGCCGCGTATAGGTGACGTCAGGCCCCGCAAGCTCAATCGCTTCGCGCACCGAAGCAGTGGCCGATTGGTGTGAATTCCATCCGTGCATCGAAATGCTGTAGCCCGCCTGCCCCACCAGCCGAGCCGCCAGCAGGAACAAGGGCACACCGCGACTGCGGCCTGCGGCATAGGACGGCCAGTCAAGATCGGCTTTCGGCAATTTGTTCTTCACATGCGCGCGCAATGCAGCGGTGAAGCCTGCGATCTCTTCCGGTGTTTCCCCGCGCAAACGCATAACCATCAACAGGGCACCCACTGCTTCGGGGGCCGCATCGCCCTGCAACACCACCGTCATGGCCTCTTGCGCCTCGTTCATGGTCATTGCGCGCGCACGTCCCTTGCCGCGCGCGACGATCCGGACATAGGGGGCGAGGCTCATTCTGCGGCCATCCGTTGCGGGGTCTGTTCCAGCAGCGCTGCGAGCTCGGGCTTGCACGACCCGCAGTTTGTGCCCGCGCATGTGACCTCTCCTAATGCTGCGACTGTGGATGCGCCGCCTGTAACTGCCGCCAGCAAAGTATTTCGACCCACATTAAAGCACGCGCACACCGTAGCGCCCGGATCGGGCTGGTCAGATGCGCTTCGACCTGCAAGGGCAGCCAGCGGGGATGTATTGGAACCGATCAAGCCAATGCTCGCCGTACGAGACAGAACGACAGGGGTTGAGGCGGCAAAGAACAGCGCAGTGATCAGACCGCCCTGCACAATGGCGATGCGGATGCTACCCGTAGCCGGGTCCGACTGAAACGAGACATCCCCGCCGAAGTGGCCTGAGAGACGACGGGCTTCGGCTTCCCAGTCATCGGGCACCTTGCTGCCCGCCAATTCCGCTTGCCAGCCGGTCTGCGTGCGCGCAACGGCGGCGTATGGGGTCAGCGGTTTTGGTTCACGGTTGCTTGCAATAAACCCGTACCACTTGGCCTTGAACACTTCGGCAGAGACTGCGCCAAATTTTGACGCAGGCTGGCCCGAGAACGGATCCGTAATAGGTGCGACGACACTGTTGATGGTACCGGCAGAGGAGCGTTGGCGCGTCCAGTGGATCGGCGCGAAAAGCTGGCCCTTGGCCACGCGCGGCGTGATCAGAGCACGCAAGACGGTGCGCCCATAGGTGTTTTGAACGGCAATCAACGCACCGGGCTCCGCCCCCAGCGTCGCAGCGTCAGCAGGATGGATTTCGACATAAGGCTCGGCCAGATGCGCCCCAAGACGCGGCGATTTTCCGGTCCGCATCATCGTGTGCCACTGGTCGCGATTGCGGCCCGTGTTGAGGGTAAAGCGCGACGTGATCTGCGCGGGTGCCTTGACAGGGAACATCTGCGCTTTGCCGTCGGGGTGATAGAACTGCCCGTCCGCAAAGAACCGCGCGCCGTTGTGCGGCCACTGGGTCGGGATCAGCTTGGCATAATCCGCGTCAGCAAAGATGCTCAGATCAAGGTCGCGGGGAAACTGTGAGGTTGCGGCATCAAGCGCCACGTATTCCGCGAAAACTTCGGCAGGCGATTGAAAGGCAAAGGCCTCAGCGAACCCCATACGCGCGGCCACGTCGCTGATGATTTTCCAGTCGGGGCGCGCACTGCCCGGTGCCGGGAGAAAGGCGCGCTGGCGCGAAACCCGCCGCTCGGAATTGGTTACGGTGCCGTCTTTTTCGCCCCATCCCGTTGCAGGTAAAAGGACATCGGCCAGATCATTGGTATCGGTCTGTTCCATGATGTCCGAGGTGACGACAAAAGGGACATTCGCAATCGCCGCCGCGACCCCGTCCGCGTCAGGCAAGGACACGGCAGGGTTGGTCGATATGACCCACAGCGCCTTGATCCGCCCATCGGCGCAGGCCTGAAACATATCAACAGCCTTTAGCCCCGGCCTTGTGCAGATCGTGGGGCTCTCCCAGAAATGGCGCACGGCATCGCGATGTGCGGCATTTCCAAGCTCAAGATGATTGGCCAACATGTTGGCCAGCCCGCCGACCTCGCGCCCTCCCATGGCGTTCGGCTGCCCGGTGAGCGAGAAAGGCCCCGTGCCCCGCTTGCCGATCCGGCCCGTCGCAAGATGGCAATTCAGGATCGCATTCACTTTGTCGGTGCCGCAGACGGATTGATTGACCCCTTGGGAATAGGCGGTGACGACTTTGGGCGTATTTGCCCAAAGTGAATAGAATTCAGCCAGCTCTTGCGCGTTTAGTCCGCTGTCGGCAGGATCGCAGACCTGCGCGGCCGCAAGCGCCGCTTCAAGCCCGTTAACGTGGTTTTCAGAATAAGCCGTGTCAACCTTTCCCGCCTCTGCGAGATAGGCCAACAACCCGTTGAACAAGGCAACATCGCCATCGGGCCTGATTTGCAAATGCACATCCGCCAGATCGGTCGTCGCCGTCCGACGTGGATCGATATTGACGATGCGCATATCCGGCCGCGCTTCTTTCGCGGCGGCAATCCGTTGGTGCAAAACTGGATGACACCACGCGAGGTTGGACCCAACGAGTACGATCAGATCGGCTTCTTCCAGATCCTCATAGGTACCAGGCACCGTATCTGTGCCAAAAGCGCGCTTGTGACCTGCGACCGAAGACGCCATGCATAAACGTGAATTCGTGTCGATATTTGCGGCGCCGATGAACCCCTTCATCAACTTATTGGCGACGTAGTAATCTTCGGTCAATATTTGACCCGAGGCGTAGATGGCCACGCTGTCGGGGCCGTGTTCGGCAATCGCTTCGCTGAACTTTCGCGCCACCAGATCAAGCGCCGTTTCCCAATCAGCTTGGGCGCCGCCGATCTTGGGGTGTAAAAGGCGGCCGTCCAAATCGATGGTTTCGCCTAAAGCGGCACCTTTGGAACACAACCGCCCGAAGTTGGCCGGATGATCCGGATCGCCCTTGATCGTGCCGTCGGCGCCCGCGAGCACACCACACCCGACACCGCAATAGGGGCACACGGTGCGCGTCAGGGTCATGCCGCCACCCGTGCACGCAGCACGGCGCTGTCCAGCAGAATGCGGCCTTGTTCTACCCGCGCCGGATAGGTCGCCACACGGCCCTCATCTGCGCCTTGTGCCACGCCTGTATCCAGCGCGATCACCCAGTTGTGCAACGGACAGGTCACCGATTTGCCGTGAACGATACCTTCGGCCAGCGGACCCGCCTTGTGCGGGCAAGCATTATCGAGGGCAAAAACTTCGTCCTCGGCAGTGCGAAACACCGCCACACAGCCCAGAGCCGTCTTTACCATCCGCGCGCCGCGTTGTGGGACATCTTCAAGCGCGGCAATATCAATCCAGTTGGTCATTCTGCCGCCTCCAGTGCAAGTCGCGTCAAAGGACGATAGCGATCCGCCTTGGTTTGAACATGCTCTGCCCATGGGTCTTTGCGGTAGATCGTTTGGCTCAATTCAAAGCGTTCGACCAAGGCATTACGGTCGCATTCAACGGTCTCCTTAATCCAGTCGATGCCCACTTTTCCCATCCATTTGTAAATCCGGTCGAGGTATTTGGCGTTCTCGCGGTAAAGCTGGGTAATCGCTTTGATGACGTTGATGGCCTCATGCTCGGTTGCGACTTGCATCAGCAATTCGGTCTCTCTGACATCCATACCTGCGGCCCCGCCGATGCTGATCTGATAACCGCTGTCGACACAGATAACGCCAATGTCCTTGCAGGTCGCCTCGGCGCAGTTGCGGGGGCAGCCCGACACACCCAGTTTCAACTTATGCGGGGTCCATGCGCCCCACAGCTCTTTTTCAAGCTGGATGCCCAGACCGGTACTGTCTTGGGTGCCAAAGCGGCAATGATCTGTGCCGACGCAGGTTTTGACAGTACGCAGCCCCTTTGAATAGGCATGCCCCGAAACCATGCCCGCAGCATTCAGATCGGCCCAGATGTCCGGCAGATCCTCGCCCTTTACACCCAGCAAATCGATCCGCTGGCCACCTGTGACCTTGACGGTCGGGACCATGTATTTATCGGCAGCATCCGCAATGGCACGCAGTTCTTTCGGGGTTGTGATCCCGCCCCACATACGCGGCACAACGCTATAGGTGCCGTCCTTCTGAATATTGGCGTGCTTGCGTTCGTTGATAAAGCGCGACTGCGGATCGTCGCGATATTCCAGCGGCCAGTCGGCCAGCAGATAGAAGTTAAGCGCAGGCCGGCAGACGTGGCACCCATCGGGCGTCTTCCAGCCGCATTCTTGCCAGACCGCAGGCATTGACGTCAGCCGCTGCGATTTGATCATGCGCCGGACGTCCTCGTGGGTCATATCAGTACAGCCACAGACCGAAGCCGCGGCGGGGAGGACAAATTCATCCCCCAAGGTGACGGCCAACACCTGTTCGACCAGTCCGGTGCACGTCCCGCAAGACGCGCTGGCCTTTGTCGCGGCTTTGATCGCGCCCAGATCAGAGGCACCCGCCGCGATGGCGTCTTCGATTTGTCCTTTACAGATTCCGTTGCAGCCACAGATCTCCGCGTCACGCGGTAAGGCTGCAACAGCCGCTAAAGGGTCCAGGGGGGTCCCCCCCTGGTAGGCGGGTCCGAAGATCAGTGTATCGCGCATATCCGAAATATCGGTCTTGTCGCGGATAAGGCCAAAGAACCAGTTGCTGTCAGCGGTGTCGCCGTACATCACGGCGCCGATGACCACGTTGTCCTTAATCACCAGCCGACGGTAGACACCCCGCGCCGGGTCGCGAAAGACGATATCTTCGCGCCCTTCGCCATCGCCGAAATCGCCGGCACTGAACAGATCGCAGCCGGTCACCTTCAGCTTGGTTGACAGTTCTTTTTTTACAAAGGTCGATTGCTGGCCCAACAGGGTCTGCGCAGCGACTTTTGCTTGATCGTATAGCGGGGCAACCAGCCCAAAGATCGCGCCCTGGTGTTCCACACATTCTCCGACGGCCAGCACATCGGCATCAGAAGTGACCATCTGGTCATCCACATGAATGCCTTTGCCAACGGCCAATCCCGCAGCCTGCCCAAGAGCGACGTTAGGGCGAATGCCCACTGCCATGACCACCAGATCGCAGGGCAGCTCGGTGCCGTCATCCAGCAGTAGCGCCCGGACTTTTCCGTTCTCGCCCAGAATTTCTTTCGAATTTGCGGCGCATCTGACAGTGATGCCCTTGTCTATAAGGGCGCGGCGCAACAGATACCCTGCCGCCTCGTCCAATTGCCGTTCCATCAGGTGCCCCATGATGTGAACCACGGTGACGTCCACAGCCCGTGCGGCCATGCCTGCAGCGGCTTCGAGCCCCAACAGCCCGCCACCAATCACGACGCATTTGCTGCCTTCCCCCAAGCCCATCATCCGCTCGGTATCTTCCAGATCGCGATAGGCGATGACGCCTTCCAGATCGTGGCCTGGCAAAGGTATCATAAAGGGGTTCGACCCTGTGCCGAGAACCAGCTTGTCATAGGCCACCGTACCGTTCTCGCCCGTCACGGTTTTCGCCGCACGGTCGATCGCCACCACCTGTTCGCCAAAGCGGCAGTTGATGTCATTGTCCCCATACCATCCGTCATCATGGGTCACGATGTCTGTATAGGTCTTTTCCCCGGACAGGACAGGTGACAGCATGATGCGGTTGTAGTTACCGCGCGCCTCTGCGTTGAAAAGGGTGATATCATAGGCATCTCGGTCCTGCTCCAGAAGGTGCTCTAGCACCCTCCCGGAGGCCATTCCGGCACCGATAACGACAAGTTTCTGTTTCATGGTCTCACTCCGCCGCGATTGCTTTGGGTTTCGGTTTCCCGCCAGAGGCAGGCGATTTGGGCGCATTGCCGTGTTCGTATTCCTCAAGAAAATCGAGCACTTCCTGGCGATAGGCATAATAGTCGGGGTGTTCGAGAAGGGCCTTGCGGGTACGCGGACGCGGCAGCTTCACATCCGTGATCTTGCCGATGGTGGCCTGTGGTCCGTTGGTCATCATCACCACGCGGTCGGCCAGCAAAATTGCTTCGTCTACATCATGCGTGACGCAGATCGCCGTCACTTTGGTACGCGACCAGACTTCCATCAGTACTTCTTGCAATTCCCAGCGGGTGAGACTGTCGAGCATGCCAAAAGGTTCATCCAACAAGAGAAGTTTGGGCGACAGCGCAAAGGCCCTCGCAATGCCCACGCGCTGCTTCATCCCGTTCGACAGGCTGGCGGCATTCTTGTTCATGCTGTCAGCCAGCCCGACGCGTTCAAGGTAGTATTCCACCACATCCTGACGCTCCGCCAGACTTGCCCGCGGATAGACTTTGTCGACACCGATTGCGACGTTTTCCTTGGCTGAAAGCCATGGGAAGAGGTTGGGCGACTGGAAAACCACGGCGCGCTCAGGGTCTGCGCCTTCGACGTTCCACCCATCCAGTCGGATCGCACCTTTCGAGATCGGGTTCAGCCCCGCGGCCATCGTCAGCACAGTGGACTTGCCGCATCCCGAATGCCCAATCAACGAGATGAATTCACCCCTGTTGATCTTTAGATCAAAGTTCTCGACCACGGTCAGCGGCCCTTTCGGGGTCGAGTAAACCTTGTCGAGCTGCGAGAAATTCAGGAATTTTTCCTGGATCGCGCCATTCTGCGCCTTGGCAACCGCTGCAGGCACGGAATGGATCGGCGTGACATTGGGCAGTCGGCGCGTCTCTTCGACTTTGGCGGCAATGCCGATATCCATCAGATAGGTCGTAACCCGTCCCCGCAGCGCCTTGAAGGCGGCGTTGTTGTTCATCACCACCCGATCACGAGGGCGCGCGATGTCGACTTTGAATTCATCCCCCAATGTACCGTCTGGATTAAGCGCGATGATCCGGTCGGCCAGAATGATCGCTTCGTCGACATCATTGGTGATCAGCACGCAGGTCTTCTTGTCCTTGTCCCAGATCGCCTCGATCTCGTCCGCCAGATTAGCACGGGTCAGGGCATCCAGCGCCGACAGCGGCTCGTCTAACAGCAGCATTTCGGGGTCCATCGCCAGCGCACGCGCCACATTGACCCGCTGGCGCATGCCACCGGACAGTTCCGCGGGGCGGCGCGTGGCGGCATGGGACAGGCCCACCATGTTGACATAGTGATCGACCTTGGCCGCCCGCTCTTCCTTGGACAGATCGGGGAACATCGTATCAGCGGCAAGCCCGACATTCCCCTGCACAGTCAGCCATGGCATCAGCGAATAGTTCTGAAAGATCACACCGCGTTCACGGCCCGGTTCGGTGATGGGCTCTCCCTTGTAGGCCACGGTACCCGAGGTCGGCTGCTCCAAGCCGGCCATCAGGTTGATCAGCGTGGTCTTGCCAGTGCCCGAGAACCCGAGGATGACGACAAACTCACCCTCTGCGACGCTCAGGTTGATGTCCTTGAGGACCGGCGTTTCGCCATAGCTTTTCGAGACGTTCTTGAATGTCAGGATGCTCATATTTCTTTCCTTTTACGCTATCGCTTCGCTACCAGAGCGCGGATCACCGGTTATTCGAAAAGGTGAACATGGACTGAAGCGCATACATCACACGGTCCAGCAGAAATCCGATGATGCCGATGGTCAGCACCGCGACCATGATCCGCGCGAGGCTTTGCGAAGATCCGTTCTGGAATTCGTCCCAGACGAATTTTCCAAGGCCGGGGTTCTGCGCCAGCATTTCAGCCGCAATCAGCACCATCCAGCCCACGCCGAGCGACAGCCGCAAGCCGGTAAAGATCAGCGGCAGTGCCGAAGGCAGCACCAGTTTGGTGATTTTGGTATAGGTGTTCATCTTCAACACGCGGCTGACGCTAACAAGGTCCTTGTCGATGCTGGCGACACCAAGGGACGTGTTGATGAGCGTGGGCCAAAGCGAGCAGAGCGTGACCGTAATGGCCGAGATCAGGAACGACTTTGAGAACATACCGTCATTGGTGCTATAAACTGCCGAGACGATCATGGTCACGATCGGCAGCCATGCCAGCGGCGAAACCGGTTTAAAGATCTGGATCAGCGGGTTCAGCGCCGCATTCGCCGTTACCGACAGGCCCGCTGCGATGCCCAGGGGGATCGCTACGGCCGAAGCAATGAGGAAACCGAATAATACTGTTTTGATCGAGGTCCAGATCTGGTCGTAGTAGGTAGGCTTGCCGGTGTAGGCGCGATCACGGACGCGGTCTTCGTTACCGCTTGCGATATGCTCGGCGTTGCGCGCATCCTGCCGATCGTAAAAGGCAGCTTCACGCTCGCCCTCGCGGACAGCATCTTGGTGCAGTTCGCCGACCTGTTCCCAGACTTGCGCGGGTCCGGGTACCGCCCCGAGCGACGTTTGAACCTTGGGGGCGAAGGTTGCCCAAAGTGTCAGAAAGATCGCAATTGCCAGGAGCGGCACGCCCAGAAGCCGCCAGATTTCGCCCGCCTGCGTGCGGGGATTGTCGCCCGCTGCAGCCTTCAAGATCGGTGTCATCCAAGACAAGCCGAATACATTTAACCATGCGTCGGCCTTGTTGATGCGGGCAAAGCGCCGCGCGCGGCGGGCCTCAATGTCGAGTGTGTTCGTGTCAATCGCGGTCATATCGGGTGTCCAACTGCTGCTTTTGAGGAAAGTGGCGTCATTCCCTTGCCGCAAAGCAAGGGGGGAGGGCTTAGCCTTCGACCTTGCTGTCAACGACCGTTTGGCCGGACTTCAGCCCGATAGGCAGGCTGTCGATGTAGGCGTTAGGTGCGCGCCCGTCATAGCTGACGCCGTCGATGATATCAGTTTCCGGTGTCGGCGCTTTGAAACCGTCGCTATCCCAAGGAAACGCCGCTTCATCCGCCATGCCCTCATCAACCAGCAACCGTGCGGCATTTAGGTAGATGTCGGGGCGATACACGTCTGCGGCAGTATCGAAATACCATTCATCGGGCTTTGTTTCGTCGATCTGGCCCCAGCGGCGCATCTGGGTCAAATACCAGATAGCGTCAGAGTAGAATGGATAGGTCGCATTGTAGCGGAAGAAGACGTTGAAGTCGGGCGCAGGGCGCACATCGCCTTTCTCGAACTCGAAAAAGCCGGTCATGGAATTGGCGATCACTTCGGCATCGGCACCCACATACTCAGAGCGCGACAGCATCTGAACAGCTTCCTCGCGATTGGCGTTGTCGTTCGCGTCCAGCCACATCGCCGCCCGGATCAGCGCCTTGGTCAGGGCCAGCGTGGTGTTAGGATTTTCTTCGGCAAACTCTGCGGTAATGCCAAAGACCTTCTCGGGGTTGTTCTTCCACATGTCGTAGTCGGTGATCACCGGCACGCCGATCCCCTTGAAAACCGCCTGCTGGTTCCACGGCTCACCCACGGCGTAGCCGGAAATCGTGCCTGCTTCCATCGTTGCAGGCATCTGTGGCGGTGGCGTCACAGACAGCAGCACATCCGCATCAATCTGGCCGGAGATATCCTGCGGGCTGTAATAGCCGGGCTTCAGCCCGCCCGCCGCGAGCCAATACCGGATCTCGTAGTTATGGGTCGAAACAGGAAAAACCATGCCCATGTTGAACGGCTCGCCCCGGTCCTTGTACCCTTCGACCACCGGCACAAGTGCGCTGGCGCTGATCGGATGCTGCGGACGGCCATCGTCCATCGTGGGCACGTTCGGCTTCATGTCTTCCCAGATGTCATTAGAAACGGTGATGGCGTTGCCGTTAAGGTCCATCGAAAAGGGCGTGATGATATGTGCCTTCGTGCCATAGCCGATTGTTGCGGCCAGCGGCTGACCGGCCAGCATATGCGCGCCGTCCAACTGGCCGCCGATCACACCGTCCAGAAGCACTTTCCAGTTGGCCTGCGCTTGAAGTGTGACAAACAGCCCTTCGTCCTCGAAATATCCCAGCTCATAGGCCACGGCCAAAGGTGCCATATCGGTCAGCTTGATAAAGCCGAACGTCAACTCCTCTTTCTCGAGCGCCAGCATATCGGCCGAAGCCGCCGTCGCCAGCAGGCTTGTCGAGGCGAGCAGGAGTGCGGGTGTATTTTTCATGGGTCATGTCCTTTCATGGCCCCGAAGGGCAGAAACAAAAAAAGCCGCACGTATGGTTCACGGGGAAGAAAATCCGTGTTCCGTACGAGCGGCATTGCTCTTGAGAGATGTGCGACCAGCATTGGTCAGCGGTGTAGGTCGGACAACGTTGTCCCTTGGTATAAAGGGTGGCGCAGACGCGAGGCTTTGCGCAATGAATTTTCTGCATCGCGGCGCATATTCAAACGCCTATGCAGAACTCGCTTAATAATTCAGCGTGCAGCTGCAGCGAAATCAAACGTTTTGCCGTCGAAGAAGGCATCGGGAGAAAGAATCATCTGCCCCCGGATGGACGCAACAGCGGTCGAAGATATCAGCGCGCCCTCTTCTTTCTCGGACGCTTCGGGCATATCGACCCCGATGTCGGATAGATTCTGACGGTAGAGGTCTGAGCGGAAGCAGGCTTTGGCTTTCTCAATGCCTTCGGCGTTTGCGCCCAACTGATGCGCGATCCATGCGGCCTGACTGCGCCACGGGAAAGACGCGGCATGGCGGTTGAACTGCAAGAACCGGTCTACAATAATCGGTGGGGCGTCCGTCTTCGGCACAATATGCCCCGTCAGGGCCGGATCAATCAGATCGGGCGACATACTTAGGTGTTCACTGCGGCCCAGTATCTCTACGGCCAGCGGTTTGTTTCCCGGCGCATCAAGCCAAGCAGAGGCCTGGTATACCGCCCGCATCAGGCGACGCACACTGTCTGCGTTCTGCGACGCCCAGTCATGGCGCGCGGCAAGCACCTTCTCCGGCGCGAATTGCCAAACATCGCGGCCTGCCATCATCAGCTGGGCAACGTTATTCTGCACGGCCACGCCGCCCCACGGCTCGCCGACCCAAAAGGCATCGACAAACCCATCCGACACGGCGTCCGCCATTCGCATTGGCGGCACGGTGACTTCCTCGATCTGCAGGTCGGGCGCTTGGGCTGCCCAATAGGATAGCAGCAGCCGGTGCATCGAATAGTGGAAGGGGATACCCACGCGCAACGGCTTGCCGCCGCGCGCGCTCAGGCCCGCCAGCAACGCGGTGGTGTCCCCAAATCGCACATCACCCAACTCGGAAGCGACGGCGTTCGACACGCCAAAGACGGTGCCGTTTACAGACAATACCATCAGGGCATCCACGCGCGCGGGCAATCCGCCCATCCCGATGGACATGGCCACGGGCATCGGTGACAGCATCTGCGCCGCGTCCAGATGTCCCAAGGCCAGCATATCGCGCAGCGCAGACCATGAAGGCTGGCGCAGGAGATTGAGCGCGAGCCCCTGCTCGGCGGCAAATCCCAGTTCTTCGGCAATCACCAGCGGCGCGCAGTCAACTAGCGGAACATAGCCGCAGTTCAGAACAAGCTCGCTCATGACAATAGATCCGCTGCCGTCACCAATGCATGCGCCACGTCGATGACCTTGCGGTTCTGGCTCATCGCGGTCGTGCGCAATAGTTTATAGGCCTCATCCTCGGGCATGCCACGCTGGCGCATCAGGATCCCCTTAGCGCGGTCAATCGTCTTGCGATCCTCCAGCGCCTGCTTGGCCGCACTCAGTTCCGAGTGGATCTGACGCATCATTTTGAAGCGCGCGATCGCGGTTTGCAGCACGGGCTTGATCCGATCCATCTGGAGGCCATCCACCACATAGGCGCTCACCCCTGCATTCAACGCGGCCTGGGTCAGGTTTTCATCTGTCTGATCCACAAACAGCGCGACCGCCCGCTTCGTCGTCTCGGTCGCGTAGGAGATATGTTCAAGCGTATCGCGGTCGGGGTTGGCAAGATCTATGAGGACAATATCAGGTGCAAATTCCCTGACCGTCCGGTTCAACTCCGAAATCTGCGACAGGGCTTTCACGTCGGACCAGCCCGCCTCACGCAACGCATCCACGATATCACGAACGCGGTCGGGGTTTGGTTCTACTACCAGAATGCGCAGGTTTTCATTCATCCGCTTTGATCCGCGATGAACGGTATAAGATCAATCTCGCCCATCTTATGAGGCCGGGGCAGCCGGCCCAGTCAGCGCAAAAACTAAGCGTAAGAGACGCAGGTGCCCATCTGTTGTGCAGATTAAATATAACTTCGACTTATTGCATCGAAGAACGGCCTTTCGGGGGGCAGCCAACCGTTACCTTAAAATTGGTCAGACCGTTGCTAACGTCCGAAGACGAGATGAAATATAAGGTGCCCCAAAAGTCCCACGGCAGGCCACGCGTCGATGATCGGCGCGCTTTGAGTGCCCAGACAAGACGCTGTACAACCGGTGGAAGCGCTGGAACGACAAGGGTATCTTTGCTCAGACGCACTCAGGGTGCCTCTTGGCTTGGCTAGTCGCATACTGATGTGACAAAATATATCATGGCCGTATATGTATACACTTTAATAGATCATAACTTGATGATCCGTGCCTCACATGATACATCAAAGCAGATCAACAGGTTTGTTTGATGTCTAGGAATATATCAAGATGAGCTATGAGAGCGAGAAGTTAGCGGCGACACTGAAGGCTGCGCGCGAGAATAAAGGGCTTAGCCAGCGCGCGTTGGGTGCCCGTGCAGGCGTGCCGCAGTCGCACATCTCCAAGATCGAGAGCGGCGCGGTCAATCTCACCATCTCGAGCCTGACCGCCATCGCCAACGCACTCGATCTGGAACTGGCGCTTGTGCCGCACAAAGCAGCGCCCGCCGTCAGAACGATCACCCGGAGCGTAAGCGACGCGCCGAAGGTCACGCCGGAAGTGCACAAAGAGATTGCACGGCTTGCCAAGCAGCTTGAGCATATCCAGTCGCTCAAGATCGATAGTCCCGCCGTCGAAAACCTGCAGCGGCAGTTTCGAGAGATCCGACAGTTTGGAAATCTGATCCGGAATACTGACACATTGCGCAGCATCCATGAGGCCCTCAAGGCCGTAGATGGCGCGGGTGGCGTGGCAGCACTGCAGGAGGCAGAAAGGCACATGAATAGTTTGCGCAACACGCTGGCTCAGGGGGTGGCTCACGAGGATCGAGCGCGCGCGCCGCGTCCGGCCTATCGCCTTGATAAAGATAGCGATGAATAGTCTCTCCGTTCTCGATGTGAACCTGTATGGCAAGCCGATCGGCACGCTCACCAATGTCGGCGGCGATCGCACCTTCTTCGCCTTCACTGACGCGTACATCGAAAACCCTGACAGGCCGACCCTCGGCCTCGCCTTCAAGGAAGAATTCGGGGAGCTTTATACGGACTTCAGGCCCTATCAAAAGCGCGTCATGCCTTTTTTCTCTAATCTTCTACCCGAAGGTCATCTGCGCAAATATCTGGCTGAACAAGCGGGCGTAAATCCCGAACGTGAATTCTATCTACTTTGGGCACTTGGCCGTGACTTGCCCGGCGCAATCACAATAACCCCTTCCGATGGTGAAGCCTGGCCGCCGGATGCTGACGGGGGTGCCGGCAACCATGGCGATAATCACCGCGAAAACGCGCTGCGCTTCTCGCTGGCAGGTGTTCAGCTGAAGTTTTCCGCCGTGATGGAAGCAAGCGGCGGACTGACCATCCCCGCCTCTGGCGTCGGGGGCTCTTGGATCGTCAAGCTTCCCTCTCGCGAATTCTCAGGTGTCCCTGAAAATGAATTCTCGATGATGAAGCTGGCTAGCCTTATCGGGATGAACGTGCCTGCAATTGATCTGGTCAGTGTAGATGCAATCAAGAACCTGCCCGAAGGCATCGATAAGATCGGCAAACATGCCTTTGTGATTGAGCGCTTTGACCGGCTCTCCGACGGATCGCGCGTGCATATCGAGGATTTCGCACAGGTCTATGGGCTCTATCCCGAGGACAAGTACGGCAATGGCACATTCCGGAACATCGCTCAGGTGATCGCCGCTGAAGGGAATGATGCGGACATCATCGAATATGTCCGGCGTCTGACCTTTAACATGCTGATCGGCAACGCTGATATGCACATGAAGAACTGGTCGTTGATCTATCCGGACAGGCGGCATGTATCGCTGGCACCGGCTTACGACTTTGTGGCGACCGTTCCCTACATTCCGGGCGATGCGACCAACATGAAGATCAGCCGCGCAAAAGTTTTCTCGGCGTTCTCGTTGGATGAGCTGTCACATCTCGCGGTGAAAGCGGCCATACCGAAAAAGATGGCGATTGATGCGGCTAAAGAGACCGTTCAGCTTTTTCGGGAGCATTGGGATGCAGAAGCGCCAAACTTGCCGATGAGCGATGAAGTCAGATCAGCCGTAGAGACCCACATGAAGACAGTGCCAATCTTGGAAGAGCTTTCATAGATCAAGCGGTTCCTGACTCACCCCAGATAGATCTGTCCCGCCGGATACTTCACCTTCGGAACGCTCCTTGTGGCGAAGAAGAAGCCGATCGCCAGTGGCCCGACCCGGCCCACAAACATGATCGTCATGATGATGCCGCGCCCGATGCCATCCAACTCGCTGGTAATTCCCCGCGACAGGCCGACCGTTCCAAAAGCGGATGTAACCTCAAAGGCAATGTCAGTGAACTGACCGTCATGGTTGATCGTCATCACGAAAACCCCTGTCAGGATGAGCAGCATCGAAATGGTGGTGAGTGCCAAGACCTTCATAACTTCGTCCAGCCCCAAGGACCGACCGAAAGCATGCAAGGTGGTTTGACGCCGGAAGAATGCGATCGTCGCAAGCAGCAGGACGAAGAGCGTCGTAACCTTGATACCACCCGCAGTGGAGGTACTGCCGCCGCCCACCAGCATCAGCGTCATGGTCAACAAAGACGTGCTATCATGCATCCCGCCGGTATTGATCGTGTTAAAGCCGGCGGTGCGCGGCGTGGTGCCTTGAAACCAACTTGCCCACAGTTTTTCAACAACATTTAGGGGGCCGAGCGTCTCGGGGTTTTGCCATTCCAGCAGGCCGAACATGAAACTGCCCCAAGTGATCAGAAGTGCGGTGCCCACAAGCATCAGCTTAGAATGCAGGGTCAGTTTGCGCCAATTCCGCGTACGGTACACGTCGCCGACCACGATAAACCCAAGCCCGCCGAGAATGAAAAGCGCAGGGATCACCAAATTGACAATCGGGTTTCCGACCCATTGCGAAAGACTGTCGGGATGCAGGGCAAATCCGGCATTGTTAAAGGCTGAGATCGAGTGGAAAACCGCTTGCCACAGCCCTGCCCAGCCAAATTCGGGGACAAAGACCAAGGCCAGGAGGGCAGCACCCACAGCCTCACAGGCAACGGCAATAATCAGGATCATCCGGGCGATGTAAGACAGGTTCGACAGCGATGTCTGGTTCAGGTCCTCGCGCAGGATCAGCCGTTGCGGCATGCCAATGGGGATGCCAAGCGCGCCCAGCAACAGTACCGCAAAGGTCATGAGGCCGAGACCGCCAAGCTGGATCAGCGTCGCAATGACTGCTTGACCAAAGCCCGTGAAAGTCGCCCCGGTATCAAAGAGCACCAGCCCTGTGACGGTTACCGCAGACGTCGAGGTGAATAGCGCTTCGCCCAGACCTATGTCACCGTGATGCGAGATCGGCATCCACAGCAGGACCGCGCCCAGAATGATAAACGCCATGTAATAAAGCGACAAAAGCGCTGGCGGCGGCATCCCCAGGGTCTTTTTCCGCCTGAAGAGCACCCGAAACGACGTCGCCATTGTCAAAGGCTGGCCGCAAAGCTGTGCAGGTCTTTCCGCTGGCCCAACAGTAAAAGAAGATCATCGCGTTGCAATTGACATTCGTCACCATCCTGACCGATGAACTCGCTCCCCCGCATGACGCCGATGCAGCGCAGATTATAGGTTTTCCCATGCGGCAATTCGGTCAGGCGCCGGCCCTCAAGGCCCTCGGGGATGCGAAAATTCACTACATGGTAACCGTTCCCAAGGCTGACATAATCCCGCAAAAGCGGATTGTGCAGAATTTGCGCGATATGCTGACCGATCTCGACCTCTGGATGCACGATTCTGTCCACACCGAGCTTTTTTAAGATCCGGTGATGGGTTCTGGTCGTGGCCTTGGCCCACACAACCTGAACGCCCACGAGCTTGAGGTTCATCGCCGACAGGATACTGGCCTCCAGATCCGAGCCCATCGCAACCACGGCGGTATCACAGTCGCCAAAGCCCGCATCGCGCAGTGCAGCATCATCGCGCGCATCTACGATCATGGCTTGCGACAGGGCATCTGCAAGGCTGGCAACGCGCGTTTCGGAGATGTCGATGCCGATGACGTGGTTGCCAAAACGTTGCAATTCCTTCGCAACAGAGCTTCCGAAGTTGCCCAAACCAACGACACCAAAGGTGCGTTTTTTGATCTTCGTCACGTTACTGTCCATTCAAACTGACTGCCTCGGAACATTGCCGCAACGTAGAATGAAGTCAATATGGGCTAGAAGCTGTCAGTCGTTGGACCTGCACGTTTTGCTGAGCGTGCTCAGTCACGCATTCAGTTCGGAATCGAGAGGCAGACCCGTGCTATTTGCCACTGACATTGATTTTTCCCTTTGTTTCTTGTATGAATAAACAGACGGACTGAGAAAACCTGCATGAAACTGGGTTTGAAGCGAGTGCTGGAACATGATGTCCAAGCCGCCCGCAGGGTCCAAATAGACTAACCCGAACAGGGTGGTCGCAACCCACATCATTCAGTCACTTATTGCCGATTGCTTTTCAATCGCAGTAAAGAAAGTGCACCATGACCAGTTATGCGAAAGTAAGAGTATCAAACCCCTCGCGCTACTTTGAAACTCCGGATCATGTCCTAAGCGACGTAAGGCTCGGCCACGATGACAAGGTGAAAATTCTAAAGGCGATGGCTGACGATGCCGGTCAAAAGCGGGAAGCGACGTCTGAAGGCATGGCCAGATCAACGCCATCCTGCAACGCGGCGGATTTACAGTCTGCACTTGTTCATCTCGAAAACGTCAAAGATGTCGAAGGCGTAGAGACCACAAACGTCCAAGCAGCGCGCTTCCAACGCATCATGGTCGTCACTACAGTTGATCAGAATCTCAACTACGAAATTGCCGGCGTCGCCTTTGATATGGCCGAGAGTATGGGCGGCAAGGTCGCCTTGCTCAATGTTGTCCCGTCCGCGTTCGACGGGGCGGGACTGGCGGCGGCAGGACCAATGGTCACCGCAGTTCCCTTTTCCGCGAGTGACGATGCGCAAATCATCGAAGATCGCCGCGATCAGCTCGAAGAGCTAAAGATCGCCTGCGGATCAAGTGTCGAAACCGATATCGAGGTACGTAGCGGCCAGATCGAGGAGGTCATCGTCGCTTATGCCGATGAGTTTGACGCCGATCTGATCGTTGTCGGTTCCCCAAACCGATCTTGGCTCGAAACATTTCTCGACACCTCGGTCGCCCGCAAGGTTACGAGATCGGCACTTTGTCCGGTTCTGGTCGTACCTGAACCAGCATAACCTTTCATCCCACTTCATCTGTCAAAAGCACTTCGCCGCAAAGCCGTCCGGTTCTGCGGCCAGAGCGATGACCGGCCGGTTGGCTACGTCACGACATCGCTACATAAATATTCAAGGAGACCCCTCATGGCCAAACTGCTTAAAACGACCGTCTTTAGCTCCGACACTTCCCCGAAAGAAACGTCACTGGATAAGACCACGCGCATTATGCGGCGTATTACTCAGGACGAGGCAGAAGTACGTCATCAGAAGACAGCCCGACTTCGCAAAGCCCGGTTTAAAAGCGAAGCCAACTCGTCGGACAGTTAATTCAAAAGCTGACATTCGTAGACTGCACAGTATTTGGAACGATAGGCTCACAGCCTTCATTTGCTGCGTCTGCGCGACTAAAAGAACGGGTCGATGGCCAAGCGGCCGCTTTCTGCGAAATGCCAAATTTGGCCCGATCGCGCTGTATGAAAGTGTTTTCAACACATCCGCCATTGGTGCCAAGCAACACGCAGTTTATGCCACTGCTACTTGCGGACAGGTGACTTTAACGTTGGTTTGCCCTACCCTCGTCCTTCGCGACCATACAATATAATCGAGGGTCTTAGTGAACACGCGCTTTTTAGAAACTTTTGTCACGGTCGCCAACTTGGGAAGTTTCCGGGCGGCAGCTGAGCAGTTGAATGTCAGCCAAGCAACGGTGTCCAGCCGGATTTCGTCTCTGGAGACGGACCTTCAGGTAGATCTGTTTGACCGTGAATTCCACGCGACACGGATCACGGTGGCTGGGGCAATGATCCTCGACAAAGCGCAGGACATGCTGGCGACGGAACGTAATTTGCGTAACACCCTGTCCGATCCTACCACCGCTGCGGGGCGGGTGCGTCTGGGGCTGGTGTCTTCGGTCGTGCATACCTGGCTGTGTGACCTGATCGAAGAGGTGGCGCGCAGCTATCCCCGACTGGAGCTAGAACTGACGGTCGAGCCCACACCAAACATCGCCACTGCCTTTGAACGCGGTGCTTTGGATATGTTGCTGACGACAGAGGATCGTCACGATGAAACCTGTGTCAGCGCGGATTTGCCGCCGCTGGCTATGGGCTGGTTCGGCCCTGAGGGGATGCGCCACGAAAAACTGTCCCTCGCCGATGTTGTCACCAGCCCGCTGATCACATTTACCCGCAATTCGCGGCCTCACGCCAATGTTCTTGCGCTTTTTAGCGACCGCGGTCTGCGCCCTTCGATTGTGCATTGTATCACCTCGATGGCAGCGATTGCCCGGCTGACACAGCGCGGACTTGGGATTGCGACCTTGCCACTGGCCTGCGATTTGGCGGGGCCGGGCATTTACGAGCTTGATGTTGATGCGAAACTACCGCCTCTGCCCTTGTATTGCATCTGGCGGCGAAGCTCCGATGTGGCAACTTACAAGGCAATCGCCGATCTGGCGCGGGCCTGCGCAGAGCGCCATCAACAACAAACTTGATGCAGCCAGAAATGGTATGATCGGAAAACCCTATCACCCCCCCCTGAATAATCCCGTTTGCCCATAGACCCAATCTTGGCGACTGTGGCGCAACAACAATCGACAGAGCTTGACCGCAGATCAACGGAGGTAGGCCGTGCCCCGCCACGTGACGAGATGGCTTTGTCCAGGGATTAGGATGCATAATGAGCAATATCCGTACGACAGATCAGGCACAGCTTTTCGTCTGGAGCGATATCGACCCCGATCACGAGGCCGATTTCAATCAGTGGTATGACCGTGAACATATGGAAGAGCGCGTTCGCATTCCCGGCTTCACCGGTGCACGGCGCTATCGTGCGGTATCGGGCTCTGCACGCCGCTACCTTGCGCTATACCGCGCCACCAGCCTCGCCGACTTTACCTCTGATGTTTACCGTAAGGCCTTTACCAAACAGACCCAGTGGTCGATCACCAACTTCGGGCGGATGTCCAACACGCGCCGTCGGGTGATGCATGTCGCCCAAGAGGGCGGCTTTGGCTGGGGCGGTGCGCTGGTTCTGATTGAACTGGTGCCGGATGCAATGGATACCACTGCCGTTGGCGAAGTGCTGAGCGAGTTGATGGCCGAAGAAGGCGTGCTGCGTGTGCACCACATGATCCCCGACGAAACCCTTTCTACCCCGCTGCCGTCTGAGACCACCGAGGGGCGCGTGCTGGCACCCTGCATCGCCGTGGATGTAACGTCGGAGCCGATTGCCGAAGCGACCCTGCGCCAATTGACCGAAAAGCTCGGTGGTGCAGTGCGCGAGGCCGAAACCTTCCGCCTGATGTGGTCACTGGACGAAAATGACCTGCCCGCACTCGAAGACTGAGACATCTACCCTGTTCTGCGAACACGACAGGACAGGGACAACAAACCACCCAACAAGGAGATACCTCATATGAAACACCTTCTCATCGGTACTGCGATCGCAGCCCTCACAGCCGGTCTGGCACATGCCGAAACCTGGAAGATGTCAGCTGACGCGCCAGATGGAAATTATCTGACCAAGAACATCCGCGCCTTCGCCGATGATGTGGCCCGCCTGTCGGATGGCGCACTGGAAATTGACGTTGTGTCAAATTCGGTACTGCTCAAGCGCCCCGAACTAAAGCGCGGCGTCCAGCGCGGTATCGTTCCCATTGGCGAAGTCCTGATTTCGGCGCTTGGCAACGAAGACGCTGTTTACTCTGCTGACGCTGTACCGCTTCTAGCGACGACATTCGACGAGGCCCGCACCCTTTGGGAGGCGTCCCGTCCTATATACGAAGAAAAGCTGGCAGAAGACGGGCTCGTCTTGTTGTTCGCCGCACCTTGGCCGCCACAGGGCGTTTACATGAACCAACAGGTGACCGACGCATCCTCCTTCGAGGGTGTCAAATTCCGCGCCTATAACCCGTCGACCGCGCGTCTGGCCGAGCTTTTGGGCGCCGTTCCGGCCACCATTGCCACCGCTGAAATCAGCCAAGCTTTCTCGACCGGTGTCATCAACGGCATGATCACGTCGCCTTCGACGGGTGTAGACAGCCAAGCGTGGGATTTCGTGTCGCATTACTATGACGTTCAGGCCTTCCTGCCCAAGAACATGGTGATCGTGAACAAAGGTGCCTACGACGGCTTGTCGGAAGAAGTGAAAACCGCGCTGCAGGAAGCGGCTGAACTCGCGGAAACCCGTGGCTTTGAAATGGCCGAAGTGGCCACCGGCGAAGCAACCGACACAATGGCAGACAATGGTATGAACGTCCTGCCGACGCCCGAAGGGCTGGCCAGCGACTTTGAAACTATTGCCGCGACAATGCGTGCGGAATGGCTGGAACAAGCGGGCGAAGACGGTCAGAAGATCGTCGATGCTTTGAACTGATCCTAGCAGGCCCGGGCAGTCAAACGCCCGGGCCTATTTTGCAAACAGGTAGGGGTGTCCGCACCCTGCCCCCTCTCTTTATCCGGAGCCCGCCGCCATGATGCTGACCCGCCATCTTTTCAATTTTTGCGGAGCCTTGGCCGCGCTGTCCCTGCTGGGGATCGCGGTCTTGATCTTGTCGCAGATTGGCCTTCGATTGATGGGAAGCCAAATCCCGTCGGCCGATGATTTCGCGGCATGGGGGCTCAGTGCGTCGATCTTCCTTGCCCTACCTGCCACGTTGATACGGGGTGATCATATTCGCGTCACATCACTGCGGCAGCTGATGCCGGATGGACTGGGTCATATCGCTGACATTCTGGCGGCAGCCTTTGCCACCGCGATGATGGGCTGGGTCGCTTGGGCGATCTTTGGCTACGTCCAAGAAAGCTGGACCTATAACGAAGTCAGCCAAGGCGTAGTCGCTGTCCCGCTTTGGTTGCCACAATCTGCAATGGTGCTGGGTTCGGTGCTTTTTGCACTGGCTTTTGCCGAACGTACGCTGCGCCTGATCCTTGGGTTGCCAGTTGAAAGCGATGATACCAACGAACAAGGTCGGGGCGAGTAATCATGGATATTTTTCTGCAATCGGCCGTTCTGGTCGTTACCTTGCTTTTGCTTTTGGGGCTGGGGGTTTGGGTTGGCGTAGCGCTCATGGCGTCGGGCGTGGTCATCTTCATGATGTTCACCTCAACGCCGGTCGATGCGATCCTCGGTACCACCATGTGGGCCCATTCCGCCAGCTGGACGCTGACAGCGTTGCCGCTGTTCATCTGGATGGGTGAAATTCTCTATCGTACACGTCTGGCCGAAGACCTGTTTTCCGGCCTCGCCCCTTGGGTCGGTCGACTGCCCGGCGGTTTGGCGCATGTGAACGTTGTGGGCTGCGGGATATTTGCCGCTGTGTCGGGATCATCGGCGGCCACCACCGCTACCGTGGGCCGCATTTCCCTGCCCGAGCTAAAATCGCGCGGCTATGCCGACCGGCTGGCCATTGGCTCCTTGGCCGGATCGGGTACGCTTGGCCTCTTGATCCCGCCGTCCATCGTGATGATCGTCTATGGTGTCGCGGCCCAAGTGTCCGTGAACCGCCTGTTTATCGCGGGCGTGATCCCGGGGCTCATGCTCATGGCGCTGTTTTCGGGCTATATCGCAATCTGGGCAAAGATGAACCCCGACGGCGTTCCTGCCCCCGAACCACGCATGCCGTTGGCTGAACGTCTGCGCCGCCTGCGGATGTTGTTGCCGGTGGTCGGGTTAATTTTCGGGGTCATCGGGTCGATCTATGCTGGCGTGGCCACCGCAACCGAAGCGGCCGCCATCGGCGTCGCCGGCGCACTGATTATCGCGGCTTTTGGGCGTTCACTGAACGCCGAGACCTTCATATCCTCATTGCTGGGTGCCACCCGGACCTCTGCCATGATCGGGTTGATCCTGCTTGGCGCAGCCTTCCTGACTTCGGCGATGAGCTTTTCCGGTCTGCCCGGGCAACTGGCGGAAATTATCTCTGCCAGCGGGTTGGGCGCACCGGGGTTGATTGCGGTGCTCACCGTATTCTTCATTCTCCTTGGTTGTTTTCTTGACGGGATTTCTATCGTGGTGCTGACGACCTCGGTTGTCATGCCCGCCGTGGCCGCCGTGGGGATCGATCCTGTTTGGTTTGGTATCTATCTGATCATCGTTGTCGAGAT
This sequence comes from Sulfitobacter sp. M13, assembly GCF_053474885.1. Lineage (NCBI taxonomy): Bacteria > Pseudomonadati > Pseudomonadota > Alphaproteobacteria > Rhodobacterales > Roseobacteraceae > Sulfitobacter > Sulfitobacter sp. M13. The sequence goes on from NZ_JBRKBN010000005.1 coordinate 140,455, forward strand.
GGCGCAGATCACGCCGCCACTGGGGTTCAACCTGTTCGTGATTCAGAACCTGACCGGCAAGTCGATCTTTGAAATTACCCGCATGATCGTCCCCTATTTTATGATCTTGGTGCTGGCCGTGATCCTGCTGACGGCATTCCCCGGCATCGCGACATGGCTTGTAGAGCAAACGATTTAAAGGACGATTTGATGACACATACTTCCCAATCCCTACTCGACGCAGCCCGCGCGCTCGCAGCCGCGCCCGATTTCACTCGTACCTTCGATGATCCGGTCGATGGCGAAGGACCGCTGTCAGGGCTGAATGTGGCGGTCAAAGACCTGTTCGACGTGCGCGGCCAAGTCGCCCATGCAGGATCATTGGTACGTAAGGGCATCGCGCCCGCCGCCAAGGACGCCGTCGCGGTCTCTCGGTTACGCAACGCCGGGGCGGGGCTCATCGGTCACGCCAATATGACCGAGTTTGCCTACTCCGGCCTCGGTCTGAACCCACACTACGGCACCCCCCTCACCCCGTTGCGGGAAGGCTGTATCGCGGGCGGGTCGACCTCGGGCGGTGCCTCTGCCGTGGCACGGGGTGTGGCAGATATCGCGCTTGGGACAGATACGGGCGGCTCCGCACGTATTCCGGCCGCTTTTTGCGGGCTATTCGGGTTTAAAGCAACGGCGCAGACGATCTCCCGCGAGGGGGCTGTGCCGCTATCGCATTCGCTTGATAGCGTAGGCGTGCTGACGCGAGACGTGGGGCTGCTTCGTCCCGTGCTGAACGTACTGCGCGACCGTCCTATTTCTCCCTCTGCCACACCGCGCGCTGTCATCGTGCCGGAAAACTTCGGTATGGACGATTTGGACGCCGAGGTTGCAGACGCCTTCGAGGCCGCTCTTGATGCGCTTCAGGTATCCGGAGTCAGCGTACGTCGACAGACACTGGATTTCTTCGATGACTATCGTGCCCTGCCCGTTTGGCATTTTTCAGCAGTGGAATCCCGCGCCCATCACGGAGCCCATTTCGACACGGCCCGCGAAACGCTTGATCCGCGTGTGGCCTCGCGTATGGCACGCGCCGATGGTGTCACCGCTATCGATTTTGCCCGCACAATAGCCGCGCGCGAAGCCCTGATCGCACGGGCCGCGCGCCTGTTCAGTGACACGCCAGTAGCCCTGCCAAGCGTGGCCATCATGCCACCAAAGCTTGATGATCTGCGCGACGATGCCACCTATGACCGCATCAATCTGCTCGCGCTCCGCAACACCAGCCTTGCGAATGTTATCGACGGCTGTTCGGTCAGTATGCCGATCGCCAGCCATCCCGGTGCCGGCCTGATGTTAACCGCCGCTGCGGGTCGGGATGCTATGTTGCTCAATATGGCTGAAACGTTACAGGGTGCGCCATGAGCGAAACGGCCGAGCGGCCCTCTGCCTATGTGGCCTTAGGTCCGCAGCGCTACCGCGTGACCCATGTCAGCAGTCCAATGCTGTCAGGTATCTCTGATGTCGCGGCGTTGGGCGACAGGATCGTGGTCCTCAGACGGCAAGCGCCCGAACTGGTCATGCTTGGATTGGACGGCACCTTACTTGGCGAAAGCGCAGACCTACCCCATTTCGTATGCGGTCACGGCCTGCGGGCGATTGGCATAGGGCAATTAGCTGCGACGGATATGGACGGCCACAAGATCGTGCTGTTTGACGAGCGTATGCAGGAAACGGCCCGAATGGACTGCGGCGAGCATCCCGGCTTGGCCCGGCCTTTCAATCATCCCTGTGATTGCACGCGTGGTCCGAATGGGCGCTATTATGTCGCTGACGGATATGGAAACAGCACGGTTCATATCTTTGATCCAGACATGCGCCACCTCAAGACCTTTGGACGCCCCGGGACTGAGGCAGGCGCATTCTCGACGCCGCATAGTCTATTGTTCGACAGTCAAGGCAGGCTGTGCGTGGCAGACCGTGAAAACAACCGTGTACAACTGTTTGACCCCGAGGGCACATGGCTGGGTCAAATCGAAGGCCTTTACAAACCAATGGCGCTCGCTTTGTCTCCCAATGGCCTCCTGCTCGTCACTGACCAGACCCCCCGGCTGTCTGCCTATGCCCCAGATGGCCAGTTGGTTGGACGCTGTCGCACCTTTTCGACCTATGGGCATGGTTTAGCTGTTCAAAACGATGGAACCATCGTGATCGCAGAAATGAATCCGGATCGTGTGACCCTTCTCGTCCCGGTGCCCAATGCAGGCGCATGTTAAGCGTCCTGCGGGGTTCAACCGAAGCCTGATGAGTGAACCTACGTTATTCCGAGGCAGGCAAAATGGTAGAGGGTGTCCACGCTGTCCACTTCGAGCCAACCAACGCGAATGTTCACATCAAAACCATCGTTGATAGGGTCTATCTTTTGATCCGAGAAGGCCAACGACAGGGCGACCTGCGGATGAAGGTGTGCGAACTTGGCGATGACCGTCGATAGCGATGAGGACGACATGAACGCAGGCATCGACACCCTCAGGCACCCACCGGTTCCAGTGACAGCGCGTTGAGTTCAATCAATCCGCTTTCAGCACGTCGGTTACACACGCATAGAAACTGCGCCCTTCATTGCTGAGCGCGATCTTGCGGGTCGTGCGATAAAGCAGCGTCGCGCCGAGGAAAACTTCGATTTCTTAAGCGGTTTCGCTCTCCCGCGAAGGCACCCCACCTATGGCTTTCGCCGCTGCACGAAGTGAGCTTTCGTCGACTACCCGCGCGAAGATGGCCAAAGCGGGCGAGATCCACCCAGTGGTCGCCGAAACCTATCCGCTGCGCGATCTGCACGCGGCGCAATTGGCATTCCTGGAAAAGTCGCACATGGGTAAGATCGGAGTGGCGATCTCGGGCTGACCGTGGCAGGCGAAGCAGTGGCGTTATTTGGCTTGAGATTGAAGGCGCGCCAAGACGTCCATCGCCTTCGATGCCTTGTCCGACGGTACAAACACATGGTCGTGATGGTACGCGGCGATCATGTTGCAGGGAATGCCGGCCTCCCCCAATGCGTTTGATACGGCGGCCGTAAGCCCGACCCCTTGCAGAGAGGAATACACATTAAGTGTTATGCACCGCATGGGGTGCGCCGCATCGAAACCGGCTTCTTCAGCTACGTCGGCAGGAACAAGCAACGACATCCCTTCGGCTTCCTTGAACGTCGATATCGCTTGGGATGAGAGTGCATTGAAGCATGCGGGGTCATCCGTTGTGATAAACACGAAAACGCCCGGTGTCAGTGTTGGGGTCATACCTGCGATCATATCGTGGGCTGTATGGGCAACTTCGGGCATTTTGCTCTTTCCATCGAGTGTCATTCGGGCTGTATCTGACGTCCTCAGCCGCAGTAAGTCGAGGCAATCTTTTTGAAGGCTGCACGTTTGCTTTGGCGTTTGGCCGACGGGTTTCGATGCGTCGCTTCGTTGATTTTTTATTTGGCTGCCGCTCACGGTGATGCAAAAGGGCGTCGGCTTAGATACGACTGCCAGCGCATGATCTTCTTGCGCTGGCAGTCAGAGGCTTTAGCTGGCGTCTTTGAACTCGGCATACTCACCGCGAACGCGCACGGTCACCGTGACGGCAGTCTTGTCACGATTGCGCCAGAACCAACCGTGCTGACCCGCAAATCCGGCAGTGATTTCGCCCTCTTCACCGGTCGAGCCGCGGCCTTTTTCGTAGGTCTCGGATTGGCCCGACCCATGACCGTGCAGGTCAAAGTTCACCCGGCCACCCTCGACCAGCATGACGAATTCAGCGGTCTGGCCTTCCTCCATCACCAACTTCCACTCGGCAGACTCGCCGGAAGCCAGCGTAAAGGTGATTTCATCGCGCCATTCTTGCACGGGTTCAGACGGCACCTCTTCGGCATGGGCGGCCCCGACGAAGACGCTGAAGATGTCGTTCATCAGGCTGGATTGCTCTTGGGTCACAAGCGCGCCCTGCTCTTCCAGTGCCTTGATACGGTCCGCTTCGGCCTCTGCGGCAAGCTGGCTCTTGATCTCGCCCATTTCGGCCAGACCGAGCATGCCGCCGATTCCGGTGGGGTCGATGTCGTATTCCGCGGGCAACACCACGGTCACAAGGATCGCGAGAGCACTGACCGCAGCAATGGCGGTGGAGCGGATGAGCTGCGCGGAGGTAGGCAATTCATTGAGGCTTGGTTTTTCTGCGTTGAACATTTGGTTCTCCTATTTACTTACGCGGCTACGAAATAGCCGGTGATTTGAAGGCCCATGAGGATGAACCCCATAGCCATCATGATGACGTTTGCTGTGTAGGCTTGGCGGAAGAAGTTGGGTGATTTCCGCCAAAAGCCCATGACAATAAGGATGACGGCAAGCGCCATCAGCTGGCCCAACTCAACGCCCACATTGAACGCCAGAAGGTTGGCCAAAAGGCCGTCGGGGGCGATCTCGTAATCGAGGAGTTTGGTGGCCAGACCGGTGCCGTGGAAGAAGCCAAAGATCAGCGTTGCGATCTTGGTATTGGGCTGCACACCAAACCAGCGCTGATAGGCACCAAGGTTGTCGAGCGCCTTGTAGACGACCGACAGACCAATGATGGCATCAACGATATAGGCATTGATGCCCCAGCCGAACCAGACACCGGCCAGCATCGTGGTCGAATGCCCGAACGCAAAGATACTGACATAGATGCCAACGTCTTTCATCTTGTAGAGGAAGAAGACGACGCCGAACAAAAACAGGATGTGGTCGTAGCCCGTCACCATGTGTTTCGCACCGAGATACATGAAGGGAATGATGTTCACCCCCCAGATCTCCTGAATATAGCCCGCATCCCCGGGCGTGACGTTATGCGCCAAGGCATAGCTTGCGCTCTGGATGAGCAAGGTAATTGTGACAAGAGACAGGATCGCGATCCGGCGTGCGCCAAAATCGGTCCAGCCCCGTGGGACTGTGTTCATGGATTGAACTCCGCGTATGTGGTTTGTGATAAAAGGGAGCGCCTGTAGGGGCGCGGCCAATCACACGCGCGGCGGACGTTCGATCAGGTAGACCCTTGAGGTATTTGCAGATGTGGCACTGAGCCGCCATGCAGCCCTGTAGACGTCGACGGGTTGCGCGGCCAAGGCGCGGCCAAGCACGACGGCTTGGCTATGATCATGGTCCGCACGGTCGTGGCTGTGCCCGTGCATGGCCCACGCAAGGTCTTCTTCCATCCCGTGAGAATGCCCGTGGTCCGCAATCAACTGCTCATGTTCTTGAAGAACATCCAGCACCGCAGGAACATGGGAGGACGTCGGCACCACGGACCAGACAAGCACGGCCATACAGAGAAGCATCGCAAACGCGGCTTGCCCAGTTGTCCGTAAAAAAATCATCAGCCCTGTCCGCCCTCTCGTCCAAAATGCGGCGCTCTTTGCCGTCTTGCTCTATCCCCCCTAGGGGGATACGGTCCTAGTATGTCAGACACCCACACTCATGCAAGTCATCCCGCCCTCATCGCCCGGCTGAAACGTGCCGATGGGCATCTGCGTGCGGTGATCGCGATGTTGGAAGCGGGCAAACCCTGCGTTGACGTGGCGCAGCAGCTGCAGGCCGTTGAAAAGGCCGTGACCAACGCCAAGCGCGTGTTGATCCATGACCACATTGACCACTGTCTTGAAGTCGATGGCTCCGAAAGTGACCGCGCAGAGCTCAAGACCATCACCCGTTACCTCTGAGGGCATTATGCTGGCTGTTCTATCGGATCGGACCTACAGACACCTCTACCTCGCCCAAGTTGTCGCTCTTTTAGGCACTGGCTTGGCGACAATGGCACTTGGCCTTATGGCCTACGATCTGGCCGGGGATCGGGCGGCAATGGTGCTTGGTACCGTCTTTACGATCAAAATGGTGGCATATGTCTGTATCGCGCCCATTGCCGGAGCCTATGCAGAACGTTTACCACGCCGCGCTTTGCTGGTGACATTGGACCTTGTTCGGGCGGCGGTGGCCTTGGCACTCCCCTTCGTGACCGAGGTTTGGCAGATCTATATCCTGATCTTCTTCCTGCAATTGGCCTCTGCCGCGTTCACGCCGACCTTTCAGGCGACAATCCCTGACGTGCTCCCAGACGAAGCACGTTATACCCGAGCGCTGTCATTGTCCCGTTTGGCCTATGATCTTGAGAACATCATCTCGCCCGCGCTGGCCGCTGTGCTGCTGACGGTGATGAGCTACAACACCCTGTTTCTTGGGACTGCTATAGGTTTCGCGGCCTCAGCGTTGCTGGTGGTGACGGTCGTTCTGCCCGACCCCAAAGCGACAAAACCGCGCGGAGTTTATGACCGCACGACGCGCGGCCTCCGGATCTACCTCGCAACGCCGCGGCTGCGCGGGCTGCTGGGGCTAAACCTCGCGGTGTCGTCGGCGGGCGCGATGGTTCTGGTGAACTCGGTCGTGCTGGTGCGGGGGCAGCTGGGGCTTGATAATACGGCACTGGCTTGGTCGATGTTCGCCTTCGGGGCTGGCAGCATGATCGCGGCGCTGGTTCTGCCCAGAGTGTTGGACCGGTTTCCAGACAGACCCGTGATGCTGACCGGTGCTTGGCTGATGGTGCTGGCGCTGTTTGGGATCGCATCGGGCATCATAGGCTTCGGACTATCTTGGCCCCTGCTGCTGGCGGTCTGGCTGGTCATCGGGCTGGGCAATTCTGCGGTTTTGACCCCATCGGGCCGTCTCTTGAGCCGCTCGGCCCATCCAGAAGATCGGCCCGCGGTATTTGCAGCGCAATTTGCACTTTCTCATGCCTGCTGGCTGCTGACGTATCCGCTGGCAGGTTGGCTCATGACCGCATTCGGGACTGTTCCAGCGCTGCTGGTGCTGGGTGTTTTAGCTGCGTTCGGCATCGTAGCTGCCTTGCAGTTTTGGCCAACTGCTGCGCCAGATAACCTCATTCATAGGCACCCTGATCTGCCTCCCGATCATCCTCATTTGCGACGCTATGGTGCCGAGAACCACCAGCACGACGTTCATATAGACGATCTTCACCGCCAGTGGCCTGAGAGTTAATCTGTTGCAACCCCCGCGGCCTGGAAACGATGCTGGCGACATCCTAACCCTCCTTGCAATTGGGCTAACATTGGGCTCCTCTCACGCCCAAGAGGCAATGTTGCTCCAGCCATTTGTGCCGGAATGCGCAACCCTCACCGAGAGGACCGCGATGATATCCACAGACCACGTCATGTTCGTCGCGTCCGGCACGTCTCGCGATCGCTTGGCACCTTGGCGAGAAGATCATCAAAGCGTTGATTTAAGATATTCGAAATGACGTTGGGCCATACCACGATAGGCTTTCCAGCCTTGCGCAGTAGCTTCTGCGACAGTATCGCTCAGCACCGCCAAAGGTTCCCCAGATGAGAGAGCGAGTATCTGGGTTTGGGCGGCTTTCTCGAAAAAATAGAGGTCCTCGAACGCCTCCGCGACTGTGGGGCCGGTCACTGTGATGCCGTGATTTCGCATGACCAGAACAGTGTTGTTCCCCATCGCTTGCGCTAGGTGGGCTCCTTCCTCTGCGCTGTCAGAGATACCGCCAAATTCCAGATCATACCCGACCCTGCCCCAAAATCGCGCAGTGTTGTTATCAATCGGTAGCAATGTGGGATCCTTCAGGCTGGCCAAGGCCGTCGCATAGGGCGAATGGCAATGCAGGATGACGCGCACGGCGGGGATCTCGCGGTGTAGCGTCCCGTGCACGGCCCATGCGGATGGGTCCGGTGCATTGTCGCCCAACATCGTCTGGTCATCATCCACATCCAGCAACAGTAGGTCATCAGGATCAATCGTTGCGAAATGCTGCCAGCATGGGTTCAGTAGAAATTGACGCCCGTCATCGGACACAGCCGCGCTGAAATGGTTGCCGACGGATTCGCTCCATCCCATTTGGTGGCATAGACGAAATGCAGCGGCGAGGTCTGCACGTAGGGCCGCTGTTGTATCAATTTCTGACTGCACATTCATGATTTAAACCGCCCTTCGGCGACCAGTGACCGGTACGTTGACCGCATTTCTGCCCTGTCTGTATATGTTCCGCGTAGATAGCGTTCACCGCTTGTCGCGGAATAGGCAGCACGTCCATGCACAATACGGTGGTTGTCAAATACGATACACTCCGTCGCTTGGAGCGTAAATTTCATGATGTATTTATCATCCTGTAACAGCTTCCCGAACCGACAGAAAGCGGGATAATAGGTGTCCAAAACCTCCTGCGGTAGGTCTATCAAATCCAGCATATGCTGGCTGATCGTCAAGCCGGACACCGCGCCATTCTGGTCAAGTTCAATAACGCGCTGATGACTGCGCATGTCATAGTCATCATGCTCGCAGTAAAACGGGACATCAATTTCCGACAGAAGCTTGAAGCCCTCCGGGTCGATGTTACGAAAATCATTGGCCGCTGCAACCCCGTCGCCAAACAGGTTCAAACCACCTTTTACACTGTTGGCGCGCATGTGCAGATATTGAATGCCGGGCGCGGCCTCTTCTGCGGGAACATCGGTGTGCAATTCGAGGGCCGCGGCAGTATAGGCGGTATTGGTCGGATTGATATGCGTGCGCACATCGAAATAATCCCCAAAGAAAGTCGGTCGCACAGTTCCTGCCAAGTTCGCAAGATCCGTAAGCGCTGCATCTGTGTCGGGCATCTGGGTCACGATTGAAATGCCTTCAACGATCATCGCCTCAAGCCACGCCGTCCGCTTGGTTCGATCTGTCATTAGTTCATCAAGCGTGAAACGTGTCACATCCGTGAGGTGATCCCCAAACCACGGCTTGCGTGGCAGATCGGCGGGATCGGGCCGTCCTGTGCCATTTGCATATGTCTCCAGCGTTGTCAGCGGCATGCGCGTAACGTGGTCTTCGTCAGCCCATGTGATCACCAAATTCTCGTTTTCGACCTGTGCCGCACGCGCCCGAGGAGGGAGGTTCAGATGAAAGATATCAAAAGTGCGTTCGCGTGTGACGCTGCTGAAGGATGCGGGGCAATTATCGCGCAGCCAATAGTAGTTGAAATAGGCCATCTCAGCGTTTGACAGTGCGATACGCAGGCCGTTTTCTTTTAATGAAACATGCGTTTTAGGTGAGGTTTGAATGTTCATGGTGTGATCCTTCAGTAAGGTGACATGTTCCATAGACCTTCGCCCAAACGGATCGCTTGAAAAAGCCGCAAAAATCGGAATATAAGTTAACGCAGGAGTTAACTTATGGCTGATCGATCGTTTTTCCATGCGCTTGAAACCCTTGAACTGGTGTGCCGCTTGGGCTCCATGCATAAGGCGGCGGCGCGTTTGAATGTTTCCCCCCCCGCAATTACGCGCGCAATTCGTTTGTTGGAAGACGACGTCGGGGCCGCCCTTATGGATCGCAGCACAAAACCTGCGCGGCCCACCGAAGCCGGCGAAAGGCTGGCCCGCGCCACGCGAAACGGCTTGGCCTTGATCGAAGACACCATCGCCGACATCCGCGCCGAAAACAGCAGCAACGACCGCCACGTCACGTTAGCTTGCACGATCGGTATGGCGACCTACTGGCTCATGCCCCGCCTGCCGGATTTCTATGCCAAGCATCCGTCGATCACAGTTAATGTTCAGGCCCCGCCCCTTGACCGCCCTGTGCTTTCGCGCGGCATCGATATCGCGCTGCGCTACGGCACCGGGGATTGGCAGGAGGGCGAGACCATCAAGCTTTTTGACGAACGGATTTGTCCGGTGGGCCGGCCGGATGTGATTGAACGGGCGCTGAAAGAGGGTGGGCTGTCGGAAGCGTGGCTCATTGATGTGCGCTCAACGGCGCAGCACTGGCTTGGATGGTCGGACTACCTCAGGGCGTCGGGTGAAACATTCAAGCCCGAGGGAGAGGTGTTCGACAATTACATTCAGGCCGTGCAGGCAACGCTGGATGGCCGCGGGTTAATGCTGGGTTGGAAGTCCATCACGTCAGAGCATGTGAGTGACGGCACATTTGCGTCGTGGCCCGGTGGCGACAAAGATTTCGGAACGGCCTATTTTATTTCTTCGTCCAAAACCGGGGCGATGAAAGAGGCAGCTCGATCGTTTGTCGCGTGGGCCGTCGACGTGGCGCGGGAGCACTAGCCCCCCGCACCTTTCGGTCACAGCTTGTCCCGAAGGCTCAGTGGATCCTGATCCGGCTCAAACGGCGCTGGTGTCAGCCAACGCCATTTGAGCCGCTAAATCAGCGACCTTTCCAAATCGGATCCCGCTTTTCTGCGAAGGCGCGCGCGCCCTCGGCGTTATCCTCGGACCCGTAAAGGACATCGACAGTCTTGAGCTGGCGCTTGGTGATCCGGTTCATGGCGTCCTGAAATTTGCTATCCTCGGCATCGCGCACGATTTCTTTGATCGCGGCATAGACCAGCGGCGGACCCGACGCGAGAATGCGTGCCATATCCCACGCCTGCGTCATCAGATCATCCGCCGCGTGGATGTGGTTTACAAACCCCCAGCGGTGAGCTTCTTCGGCATCCAGCCAGCGGCCCGTAAACAGCATCTCCATTGCGATGTGGTATGGAATGCGCTTTGGCAATTTTATCGATGCAGCATCAGCCACCGTGCCTGACGTGATTTCGGGCAAGGCAAAACTTGCGTGATCAGCCGCCAGAATAATGTCAGCTGACAGGGCTAATTCGAGCCCGCCACCACAACAAATACCGTTCACCGCAGCGATCACCGGCTTGTTCATGTCGCGCAATTCCTGCAGGCCACCAAAGCCGCCAACACCGTAATCGCCATCAACCGCGTCCCCATCAGCGGCGGCTTTCAAATCCCAACCCGGGCAGAAAAATTTCGGACCTTCCCCTGTGATAATCGCAACGCGCAAATCAGGGTCATCGCGAAACGCAGCAAAGGTTTCACCCAGAACACGGCTGGTTTGCAGATCAATGGCATTGGCCTTTGGGCGATCCAGAGTGATTTCGAGTACGGCACCCTCGCGGCGCGTTTTAACGGGACTTGTCATGTTGTTCCTTTCACCAAAAGCGTATCGGCGATGATCGCACGGTCTTTTGTACAGATGAGTGGATTGATTTCGATTTCGGCAATCTCGTCGGCGTGGTCAGTGACAAAGTTTTGCAGCTTTAGGACCGCGTCAACAATGACATCTATGTTGGCCGGCTCACCACCTCGAAAACCGATCAATAGGGGATTTATTCTTAACTGCCCCAGAGCGTGGCGAATATCGGCATCCGTCGTGGGCAGCAGCAAGGATTGACCGTCCTCCAGAATTTCCGTCAGCGTACCGCCCGCGGCCAAGGTCAGGACAAACCCGTGGGCGGGGTCCGCGACGATGCCAATCAATAGCTCTGCGACTGTGCCGGTAATCATCTCTTCGACAAGGAAGGTGGAGGTCTGCATTTCCTGCGCTGCCGCCCTGACCTGCGCTGCGTCCGCGAGGTTCAGCTTAACCGCGCCGGCCTCCGTTTTATGGGCGACACCTTCGCCCTTTAGGACCACGGGGAAACCGATCTTTTCGGCGCGATCGACCACATCCGCGCGCCCTACGCCTGCATTGCTTTTAGGGACGTCCATGCCGTAGGCTGCAAGGGCCAATTTGGCATCGCCTTCGGTGACGGTGGTGGTGGTGGTGGTTGCTAAGCTCGGCGCGGGCAGCAGGGGCTGATGATCTTGGCTATTTGGTATGCGCGCTGCGCTGATTGCTTCACACGTCGTGCCAAAGTCGCACAGCGGCACAATCCCCGCGCCAAGCAGGCGTTTTGCAATCGCTTCGGGAAGGTTCTCGACGATGGACCCGACCACGCCAAATGGGCGACCCGTTTGACGGGCCGCGTCCTCGATCGCCTCGATTGCGATCATCCAGTCATCAGCGGTGCAGCTGTCCAAGCGTGGGAAATCAAGCACCACAAGCGTCAGATCGATATCATCGCCTGTCATGGCCGCAAATACTGCCGTCATGGCCGCCTTATCGCGCCAGATTTGCGTGTGGTAATCCAGAGGGTTTGCCAGATTGACCAGTGAACTGAGGTGCTGCGAAAGTGTATCTGCTTGCTCGGATGTCAGCGGTGGAAACGTCAGGCCATATTGCGCGGCGGTATCCGCCATAACGCTCGCCTCGCCACCTGAACAACTTAACGACGCAATTCGCGCTCCGGACAGGCGTCCATGGCAGTGAAACAGCTTCAACGTTTCAAGCAGTGCGGCGGGGGAGCCGACCCGCGCAATGCCAAGCCGCGCCAATACCGCATCCGAACCGGCGCTGCTTCCGGCGAGCGAGGCCGTGTGCGAAATGGTCGCCAGTTGCGATTCCTGCGAACGCCCCACCTTCAACGCCACAATCGGTTTGCCTAACGCGCGCGAGAGCCTTGCCAATTCCTCAAACGCCGCGATGTCACCAAAGCTTTCGATATAAAGGCCAAGTGCGGTCACGCGGTCGTCACGGATGATGGTTTGGGCGATACTGGCAAGCCCTTGTTGGGCCTGATTGCCCGCGGTGATGGTATAGGCAATCGGCAGTCCGCGTTGCTGCATCGTGAGATTAATCGCGATATTGGACGACTGCGCAAGGATCGCCACGCCGCGTTCAACGGGCACGAGCCCATGTTGATCCGGCCAAAGCGCCACCTGATCCACGGCATTCAGAACCCCGTAGCAATTTGGCCCCAGAATGGGCATTCCCCCTGCTGCGGCCAGCAATTGGTCGTGCAAATCCGCACCGTCGGCGGTTTCTTTGAAGCCACTGGCAAAACACACAGCGCCACCGGCACCCATCTGGTTCAATTCGCTGACCAGACCGATGGTTGCGGTGCGGTTCACACCGATAAATGTCGCATCTGGCGCGTCCGGCAAATCAGCAAGCGACTTGAACGCAGGCAAACCACCGACAATGTCTTTGTTGGGATGAACGGGCCAAATATCGCCCTTGAAACCAATTTTCTGGTTCTGCTCGATGACGGAATCACACCACGCCCCGCCCCCGACCACGGCAATGGATCGCGGGCGCAGGAGACGTTCAAGATCACTCATACCCGTGGTCCTATGCGCCAAGGGGGCGCAAGAGATCGCGGCTGATGATGTGGCGCTGAATTTCAGATGTCCCGTCCCAAATCCGTTCGACCCGCGCATCACGCCAGAAGCGTTCAATGGGGAAATCGTCCATCAATCCCATGCCGCCGAATATCTGCAGCGTGGCATCCGTAACCCGTGCCAGCATTTCAGACGCATAAAGTTTTGCACTGGCGATTTCGCGGTTTGCAGGCAGGCCTTGATCCAACCGCCACGCCGCTGCCAATGTCAGGTGCTCTGCCGCATCGATTTCGGTGATCATGTCGGCAAGCTGAAAGCTGATGCCCTGATATTTACCGATCTGTTGCCCGAACTGTTTGCGTTCGGCCGCGTAATTCAACGCCATGTCAAAACAACGACGGGCGCGCCCTACAGACATCGTGGCGACCGTGATCCGCGTGGCGTAAAGCCATTCGTTCATCACTGCAAAGCCACCATCAACCTCGCCAAGAACCTGTGCATCCGGCAGGCGGCAGTTGTCAAATTCGAGGATCATGTTCTTGTAGCCACGGTGCGAGACCGATTTGTAGCCATCGCGAATGGTGAAACCGGGCGTGCCACGGTCGACCAGAAAGGTGGTGATGCGCTTTTTGGGGCCGCGCGGCGTGTCGTCTTCGCCTGTTGCGACAAAGACGATCACGAAATCCGCATGATCCGCGCCAGAGATAAAGTGCTTGGTCCCGTTCAAAACCCAATCACCGCCATCGCGTTTGGCCGAACATTTCATGCCCCGCACATCAGACCCGGCATCGGGTTCGGTCATGGCCAGCGCATCCATCTTTTCGCCGCGAATGGCGGGGGTGAGATAGCGTTCGATCTGATCCTCTTTGCAGGCCATCAGGATATTCTGCGGCCGCCCGAAAAAGTGGTTCAGCGCCATAGAGCCGCGCCCCAGCTCGCGTTCAACCAGTGCGAATTCAAGATGCGACAAACCGGCGCCCCCAACGCTTTCGGGGAAGTTGCAGGCATAAAACCCAAGATCGATCGTCTTTTGTTTGATCGCCTGCGCGACGTCATGGGGGACTTCGCCTGTGCGCTCTACCTCGGCCTCGTGGGGGTAGATTTCGTTTTCGACAAAGGACCGCACGGTGGAAACGATCATGTCTTGTTCTTCGGTCAATCCAAAATGCATCAGGTAAGCTCCGGCTTTGGCAGGGCGGTCTGGGCCGCAATGATTGATGTTAGCTTGTCACTGACGTGCGGCGCAGGGTCGCAGGACTTGCGGGTCTCCAAACTAACGTGCAGCAGGAACTGATTGCAGGTCGCCACGACATCGCCATCGGTGTTTTTCAATTCATGGAACAGCCGCAGCTTTTTACCCGCACCCTCAAGAATGGTTGTGACAACTGTTACGTTGTCGCCTGCATGGCATTCATTGCGAAACTTGGTGTGAGTATCGGCGGTGAAATAACTGAGGCCCGATTCAATGTAGGCCGCATCGGCCCCGATCATTTTCATCACAGCGTCGGCTGCATCCGACCACAGCTGCCCATAGCGGCTTTCGTTCATGTGCCCATTGTAATCCGTCCAATCAATCGGAATGGCGCGGGCGACACTGATGATGGGTTTGCTAAAGTCGGGTTCGGCTTTGGCCTCCAGGCGGGCGTCATGCGCATTCAACAACGCACCTGCACCCCAATCGCGGCCTTTCAGGGATCGCATCATCGACACCAGATTGTCGTCGCGAATGCGTTCAAGTTCGCGGATCGTATGTGCGCCTGATTGTTCATCCGATTGGCTGGCGATCATCTGTACCAACTCGTCCGTAAGCTCAGGCACATCCATCAATTTGGTCCAGGGCCATTGCAGGCAGGGCCCGAACTGTTCGATGAAGTGGGCCATCCCGGCCTCGCCGCCCGCAACGCGGTAGGTTTCGAACAAACCCATCTGCCCCCAACGCAAGCCAAAGCCAAACCGGATCGCGTCATCAATTTCTTCGGTTGTGGCGATCCCGTCTTTGATCAGCCAAAGCGCCTCGCGCCAGACCGCTTCGAGAAAGCGATCGGCAACATGTGCGTCGATTTCCTTGCGCACCTTCAGTGGTTTCATGCCGATTTCAGCGAGCACCGTATGCGCGCGCGTAGTCGTGGCATCGTCACCGACCAGTTCGATAAGCGGCAACAGATAGACAGGATTGAACGGGTGCGCGACGAAAATCTGGTTTGGGCGCAACGCCCCCTGCTGAAGCTCGGACGGTTTGAACCCTGACGTCGAAGACCCAATAAGCGCGTCTTTGTGGCAATAGGTCTGGATATCGTTGAAGATCTTGTGCTTCATCTCCAGGCGTTCCGGCGCGCTTTCTTGAATCCAGTCTGCGCCTGCAACGGCTTCGGCAATTGTGGGGACGATTTTAACCTGCCCCTCGGGCGGCAACGCGACCTCGGACAAGGCCGGCAAGGATCGTCGCGCGTTCGCCATGACTTCACTGATTTTGCGTTCGGCTTCGGCATCAGGGTCGAAAATCGCGACGTCCCATCCAGACAATGCAAACCGCGCGGCCCAACCGCCGCCAATGACTCCACCGCCGATGATTGCTGCTGTTTTGGTCATCGTGGTGCCTGCTTTGTCAGGCCAAGTTTTTGGCGCACGGCATCGGGGCCCATGATGGTTGTCCCCATGTTTTCGATGATCGACACGGCACGCGAAACAAGCGCTTCGTTCGTGGCGAGCTCGCCTTTTCCAAGCCACAGGTTATCCTCTAGCCCGACGCGCACATGCCCGCCTGCCAAAACAGATGCGGCCACATAGGGCATCTCATCCCGGCCAATCGAAAACGCGGACCAGTTCCAGTCGGCGGGGACATTGTTGACCATTGCCATGAAGGTGTTCAGGTCATTGGGCGCGCCCCACGGAATGCCCATGCACAGCTGCACCAAGGCGGGCGAGGACAATACGCCATCTTTAACCAGTTGTTTCGCATACCAAAGGTGCCCCGTATCAAAGGCCTCAATCTCCGGCTTCACGCCAAGCTCTTCCATGCGCGCGCCCATCGTCGTCAGCATGCCAGGCGTGTTTGTCATCACATAATCGGCTTCAGCAAAGTTCATCGTACCGCAATCGAGGGTGCAAATTTCGGGAAGGCAGTCTTCGATATGCGCCAGCCGTTCCTCCGCGCTGACCATGTCGGTGGCGTCATTCAGCGGCAGTGGTGCGGACGGCGGGCCAAATACCATGTCACCGCCCATGCCTGCGGTGAGGTTCAAGACCACATCGACATCTGCATCGCGGATGCGGTCAGTCACTTCGCGGTAGAGCTTCGGATCGCGTGAGGGAGCACCGGTTTCAGGATCGCGTACGTGGCAATGCACAATCGCTGCTCCGGCCTTGGCGGCGGCGATGGCCGAATTGGCAATCTGTTCCGGGCTGCGTGGAACATGGGGCGAGCGATCCTGGCTGCTGCCAGATCCGGTCACGGCGCAGGTGATAAAAACATCACGGGTCATGTGCAGGGGCATCTTAATTTCCTCTCAGATTTTATCCGAAACTACACGGATTGATCAGTCGGGGTGTGCAGTGCTAGACATAAACATGCATGAAAAGACAAAATCGCCCTTCGATACTGTAACAATCGACGTGCTGCTTTTTGATGGGTTCTCCAATCATTGTCTGGCCAACACGTTGGAGCCGTTTCGCGCCACAAACACCATTACCGGTCAGATGCCCTATCAATGGCGCCTGCTTTCGCTTGAAGGAGGCCTTGTGCGGTCTTCGAGTGGGATGTTGGTTCAAACCGAAATGGCCACAGCAACCAGACCGCCGTGTGATTATCTTATGGTGACAGCCAGCTATGGCCACCTCGCACTCTGTAGCAGTCAGGTCCTGACCGCGCTGAGGGCCCTTTTCACAAACGCCAAATGTCTGGTTGGGCTCGATATGGGGTCGTGGCTGCTGGCGGCGGCGGGGCAACTGAACGGCAGGCCGGCGACAATCCATGGGCATCTTTTTGAAAGCTTTTCAGAGACGTTTACGCAGGTAGATGCACGGCAAGAGCGGTTTGTGATAGATGGCAACCGGATCACCTGCGGGGGTGCCATGGCGTCCTTTGACCTGGTCCTTACCCTGATTGGGCAGCACTGCGGCGAAATCATACGTCTCGATGTCGCAAGCCTTTTTCTGCATCAAACCAATCAGCCGTTCGGGAACGCAGACAACATACCCGTGCGCTCAAAACTCGTGTCTCGTGCTCTTGTCCTGATGGACCAGAATATTGAGACGCCTGTGCCTATCCCGCTTATCGCGCGTCACCTTGGGTGTTCGCTGAAAAGCTTGCAAAGACGGTTCGCACGCAGTTTGAATGCAACGCCCGGTCAGGTCTACAGACATAGGCGCCTGATCGCTGTCAGAAGCTTGGTCGAAAGCACCAATCTGTCCATCGTTGAAATTGCCGCGCGGTGCGGTTACGAAAACGCAAGTTCCATGACACGCGCCTTTAAGAACCAGTTTGGCACGACGCCAATGGATATGAGAACAGACTGATCGGAACCTCTCCGTCTTATTCAGATGCGGTTAAAAGCTATCCAATCTCGGACGCCGCTCTAGGGCGGCGCCGTCCAAAATCCCCAAGCAAAAGCCCTACAAATCTAAGGCGCGTCATGACGACATCGCGCGCCCTTCATTGCCCTGCTCGACCGGGCCCTTTTTTCGCTCAAGCCCCCACCCCTTGATGACCCCGTAAACCGCAGGGATCACGATCAGCGTGAGCAAGGTCGATGACACCATGCCACCAATCATCGGCACGGCGATCCGCTGCATGATCTCGGAGCCGGTTCCATGCGCCCACAAAATGGGCATCAAGCCTGCCATGATCGCCACGACGGTCATCATCTTGGGGCGTACGCGGTCAACGGCGCCGACCATAATCGCGGCATATAGCTCCTCTTGTGTAAGCGGGCGGCCCTTGGCGCGGTCCTTGGCCTCGGAGAGGGCTTGATCGAGATAGATCAGCATGATGACACCCGTCTCTGCCGCGACGCCCGCAAGCGCAATGAACCCCACGGCAACTGCGACGGACATGTTGAACCCCATGAACCACATCAGCCAGATCCCCCCGACGAGCGCGAAGGGCAGTGACAGCATGACGATCAAAGTCTCGGTCAGGCGGCGGAAGTTGAGGTAAAGCAGCAAAAAGATCAACGCCAAGGTCAACGGCACCACGATAGCAAGTCGCTGTTTGGCGCGTTCCAGATATTCGAACTGACCGCTCCATCCCAAAGAATAGCCCTGCGGCAGGGTGATCGAAGCCGCCACTGCCGCCTGCGCATCGGCCACGTAACCGCCCAGATCGCGCCCGGCTATGTCAACGAAGATATAGACGGCCAGCTGCCCGTTCTCGGTGCGGATCGACGTGGCCCCACGCTTGCGCTCAATCGTGGCGACATCGCCCAAGGGGATGGTGCCGCCACCTGGCAAGGCAACCTGCACCTCGCGCCCGATTGCGTCGGGGTCAGAGCGCAGTGCCGCAGGGTAGCGCACCGCGACGTTGTAGCGCTCGCGCCCTTCAACGGTCTGAGTGATCGCTTTC
Source organism: Sulfitobacter sp. M13 (assembly GCF_053474885.1). NCBI lineage: Bacteria > Pseudomonadati > Pseudomonadota > Alphaproteobacteria > Rhodobacterales > Roseobacteraceae > Sulfitobacter > Sulfitobacter sp. M13. The sequence goes on from NZ_JBRKBN010000005.1 coordinate 159,024, forward strand.
GCCCCCAACGCCATGCCGATCACCTCCTGAACGTCTTGAACGGACAGGCCGTAACGGCCCAAGGCGGCACGGTTGGGGGTAATATCAAGGTAATACCCGCCAATGACTCGCTCCGCATAGGCGCTGGTGGTTCCGGGGACCGCGCGCACGACTGCTTCAACCTCTCGGGCTACTTTCGCCATTTCTGTCAGGTTGTCGCCATAGACCTTGATCCCCACCGGCGTGCGAATGCCCGTCGACAGCATATCAATCCGCGCACGGATCGGCATGGTCCAAGCATTCGAGACACCGGGAAACTGAAGCGCTGCGTCCATTTCCTGACGCAAGCTTTCTGTCGTGACGCCCGGTCGCCAATCCTCTTCGGGCCGCAGCTGTATGATGGTTTCAAACATCGATGTCGGCGCAGGGTCAGTCGCGGTGAGCGCGCGCCCGGCTTTGCCGAAAACTGTCAGAACCTCGGGAAAGGATTTGATAATCCGGTCTTGCGTCTGCATCAGCTCCGCGGCTTTTGTCACTGACAGGCCGGGCAGGGTGGTCGGCATATACATCAAAGTACCCTCGTTCAGCGTCGGCATAAATTCAGACCCCAACTGTCGCGCGGGCCAAATGGTGACGACAAGTGCGGCCAGCGCTATGACAATGGTCAGGGTCTTGGCCTTCAGCACCCATGTGATAACCGGGCGATAGACCGTAATCAAAAAACGGTTCACTGGGTTCTTGTGCTCTGGAATAATCCTCCCTCGCACGAAAACAACCATCAGCGCGGGCACCAAAGTGACCGATAGAAACGCAGCTGCGGCCATTGCAAATGTCTTGGTATAGGCCAACGGGCCGAACATCCTGCCTTCTTGCCCCTCCAGCGAGAATATTGGCAGGAAGGATACGGTAATGATCAGCAGGCTGAAGAACAGCGCAGGGCCAACTTCGGTCGCGGCATCGATCAACACCTCGACACGCGGCTTATCAGGGGCGGCGCGTTCAAGGTGCTTGTGCGCATTCTCGATCATCACGATGGCCGCGTCGATCATCGCGCCGATGGCAATGGCAATGCCGCCAAGGCTCATGATATTGGCCCCAATCCCGAGCGCTTTCATCGCGGTAAAGGCCATCAACAGCCCCACCGGCAACATCACAATGGCCACCAAAGCGGAACGGAAATGCAGCAAAAACAGGATCGTCACCGCCGCCACTACGATGCTTTCCTCCAGCAAGGTCGTTTTGAGGGTCTTGATCGCGGAAAGGATCAGGTTCGAACGGTCATAGACCGGTACGATTTCGGCCCCTTCAGGCAAACTCTGGGCAATCACCTCGAGCTCTGATTTTGCGTTCTCGATGACATCAAGCGCGTTGGCACCGACGCGTTGCAGTACAATCCCGCTGGCGACCTCGCCTTCACCGTTCAGCTCTGTAATGCCGCGCCGCCCATCTGGGACGATCTCTACTCGCGCGACATCGCTGAGCAAGATCGGCACGCCCGCAACGCTGCGTAAAGCGATGTTGCCGATGTCTTCGGTCCCTGACAAATAGCCGCGACCGCGGACCATGAATTCGAATTCTGAAAGCTCCACGGTGCGGCCGCCGGTGTCCATGTTACTGGAGGCGACCGCTTTGCCGACGTCTGACAGGGTAATGCCTTGGGCGCGCATTCGAACCGGATCGACCGTGACCGAGTATTGCTTGACGAAGCCGCCGACACTGGCGACTTCAGACACGCCCTCGGCACGGCTGACGCCATAGCGTACCACCCAATCTTGCAGGGTGCGCAATTCGGCCAGCGACAGGTTTTCGCCGGTTACAGCGTATTGATAGACCCAGCCCACCCCGGTGGCGTCGGGGCCAAGGGCAGGTGTGACACCAGCAGGCAAATTGGCGGCGGCGGCGTTCAGGTATTCCAGCACCCGCGAACGGGCCCAGTACGGGTCTACGCCGTCTTCGAATATGATGTAGACAAACGAAATGCCAAAGAAGGAAAAGCCCCGCACCACCCGCGACCGCGGCACCGTCAGCATCGCGGAGGTCAGTGGGTAGGTAACCTGATCCTCGACCACCTGCGGGGCCTGACCGGGATAATTGGTCATTACGATAACCTGCACATCAGACAGGTCTGGGATCGCATCAATCGGCAGTGTTCTCAACGACCAAACGCCAGCACCCACGATCATCGCCGTGGCAAAAAACACGAGCATCAGGTTGCGCGCTGACCATGCGATGATACGCCCTATCATTGCGTCGCCTCCGGCGCGACCAAAGCTGCTAGCGCTGCGTTCAGGTTGCTTTCAGCATCTATCAGGAAGGTCGACGTGGTGACGATACTGTCGCCGCTTGCAATGCCCTCGCGGATTTCGATCATCCCGTCGCCCTGTCGTCCGATCACCACATCTTGCGGTGCGAACGTGCCCTCCCCCATATCGCGGATCACCACCTGACGGTCGCCCGTATCGATAACAGCGCTCTGGGGCACCTGCACTACGGGCGTCGCATCGCCTGCCGCCAGTGTGACCTCGGCGAACATATTGACCAGCAGGCGTCCGTCCTGATTGGGCAGTTCGATCCGCACACGTGCGGTTCTGGTTTGCATATCGACTGCGGGGTAGATCTCGTCGATTGTGCCTTTAAACGTCTCTGCGGGCAGTGCGGGAAATGTGATCGAGGCTGGCGTGCCGCGCGCCAATCCCGCGAGCGAGGATTCAGGTACCTCTGCCATAACCCACACCACTGACGTATCAGCAATGCGGAACAGTGGAGCGCCAGCAGGCGACATCATGCCCTGCACAGCCATCCTTTCCAAGACCACCCCAGACAACGGCGCCATAAGCGGTGTGTTCACGGGCGGTGTCTTTTCAGCGCTTATCTGTTCAATCACCGCCTGTGGCACTCCGAGGTTGGCCAATCTTTGTCGGCTGCCCTTGGCACGCGCTTCGCCACTGCGCAGGTCCGAGACATAAAGCGCGGCCGCCGCTGCAATCTCGGGCGAATAAAGCATCGCCAAAGGGGCTCCGGCGGTGACAACCGTACCAACTGTAACGTCCTCTACCTGTTCGACAAAGGCATCGGCGCGCAGCGAGATGACACTAACCTTGCGCGTGTCCAGCTCGACGATACCGGGCGCTCGCACGGGCATCACCATCGGGGCCAAGACCGCCACCGAAGTACGGACGCCTGTTCTTTGCAGCTTGCCGGGGGAGACGGTTACGGAGCCTGCGTCCGTGGCCTCATCCGCATAGACTGGCAGATAATCCATATTCATCGAGTCTTGTTTGGGTACTGGCGAGGTGTCAGGAAGCCCCATCGGATGTCGGTAATAGAGGATCGTGCGTTCGCCGTCGGTGGCGGCAGGCGCAGCTTCCTCTACTGGTTCGAAAGAGACATCTTCGCTGGCCAGCACGGCGATGAAGTCGCGACCGTCCTTTGTCTGCGTGGACTGGGCCGACCATTCGGCAAGCCCGTCAGGGTGGCGGTAATAGATCACCGGTCCGGTGGCTGCGGGGGCTGGCATGGCCTCGGCTTTCCGCCCGATCAGGGCTGTGAACGCCATCTGGGCTTCGCCGCTTAGACGCGCGGGGGTCCAGCCCTTGCCGCCTGCCGACAGACCGATCCACCCTGCGGTGCCACTGACGATGGTGATCAGGGCCAATTTTCCGAACACGCTCATTCCTGCACCTCGATAACGATGCGCGCCTGAACCGTCTCGGCCTCGCCTTGCACCTTGGCCGCGACCGAAATCTGCCAGTTGCCTTCCATCGAAAGATCGGTGGCAAAGCGGTACTCGCCCGGCGTTTCAACAGGCAACGCTGTGATCTGTGATGTCATCATCGCCATACCGTCAGGCTCCATGTCGACCCGCGTGGCAAAGATAATGGCACCCTCAACGGGCTGCTGGCTGCGCAAATTCGTTAGGCGCAGGGTCAGCACAGCATTGTCACTGACGGAGTAAACAGTCTCGACGAGCTCGAACGCATAGTCGGCTTCACCTGCCTGAACGGCGGAGACAGTCAAAAGGCTGGCGGCAGCAAAGGCCGCGCAGAAACGCGAGATAATATGGGGCATAGCGGGCCTGAAATTTTATAAATGTATTGGGCGCGCGCGCGACATCGCACCTGTCAGGGGCGTGCTGCGATCGCGGAGATCAAGGTGCGCAAGGCACCTGAGTTTTCAGGCTTCCGGGGGTCTTTGCAGATCATTGCCGGAGCGTTGCGCCGTGTGCGCAATAACCGCGGTGGAAAGCGGTACAGCGTCGACAAGAATGCGGCTCGGAACCGGCACCCAATCAGGGCCTACTAGGCCAACCGCGCCGCGACACTGGGACGATAGGTGGCAAGGGGCGTCGCAACCGGGGATATCTGCGCAGTCTTCCATTGCAACATTGGGCGCGACTTCGGCTTGCATCATTTCCATCGTGGCCGCTTGGGCCGAAGACACCAAAGCAGTGCCCGTCTGCGCAAGAATTGCACCGACCAGCAGAGACATCAGGAAAAGGCGGAATTTTACCCACATAAGATTGCCTATGTCGCTTTATCTCAGGCGCAACAATACACTTTTTGTTGAAGCGCGCAGGGCTGCTCTGCTCAAGGCGTTCATCACCTTAAGGGGTGCTAGAAAGGGTTAGGTTTCACCCCATCAGTGGGCCGATCCCGACCAAAAGAAAGATCAGTATGATGGGATTTAACAAGACTATCAGCAGTGCTGTCTCGGCAGGAAATCCGGCAAATTCAATCATATAAGATATAGCTACAACGATCGCGCCGAACACGGGCACGCCTCAGCGGAACGACATTTGGCTCAATTGCGCTCCGGAACGGACCCGTGAAAGTTGCAGGTCCGTTGGTCATTCCCAGATATTTCAGAGCTAGGGATCGACAGAACTGCACGGGGTTCCTATATCAGGACCATGCGCATTCTGCTTCGCCTCGCCACCTTCTGCCTCTCGCTCGCTCTGTTGAGCGGCGTGCTCGCGCATGATCTGGCGGCTGCGAATATGTCGATGGAGATGTCCGGCCTGACCACGTCCGCGCATATCGAACAGGACGACGATTGCACTGCGTGCCTACAAGATGACCAAGGCGCAATTGTTTGCGACATTGATTGCACGGCTCCCGTCTTTTTGATCGCTCAGTTGCTCCAGCCTCAGCCGGAAACTTTGCACCGCTTTGCTGTGCCTATGCCGAAAGACCTTGGTCTTAGCGGCACCGATCCCGCGTCTGACCCATTCCCTCCGCGAACCATCTCCCTGATTTGATCGGCCGCACCCTCGGGTGACGGCCAGGTTCCGCGATTTTGCCGCTAATAGGCAGTTTCACGGTCGATCCTATCTTTCACTTTTGGGAACTACTTTCATGTCACAAAATCTACCGCGCGCCCTGTCGCGCAGGTGCTTGTTGTCTGGCGGCGTCGCTGCATTCGGGGCAGTGCTACTCCTGCCCCATACTTCTCTTGCCGCCACGACGGTGGTTTCGAGCGGCAGCCTTACATACGCCGACGGCGCGATACTTGCGGCGTCCAAGCGCACCCTTTGGCGCGTTGACGCTGCGGGCAAAATTGAACATCGCCCCCTCGACCGTTCAATCACCGCCTTCGCCAGCCACCCCGAAACCCCGGGCACGCTTTTCGCGGCAGTTGCCCCATCCGGCCTTCTTCGCAGCCGTGATGGTGGACGCACATGGGCCTATATCAGCGCGGGCCTGCAGGCCACCCGCATCACGGCACTCGCGCAGGCGGCGCTAGAACCGGACATGCTGTATGCAGCACTGGAAGGGGACGGGCTTTGGCGCAGCAAGGATGCTGGGATAAGTTGGGAATTTGTCATGGATCGGCCCTATCTCGACGGTACCGAGCGTGACGTGCTCACCCTCGTGTCCGTCGGCAATCCGACCGGCATGGGTGGAATCTGGCTTTATGCCGGAACCGAAGCCGGATTAACCCGCGTGCCCGATTGCTTTTGCCGCTGGCAAGATGTGACCGCTGGGGACGCCATGGACGCCTTGGTCGCGGGTAAGACCCCACCGCCAACCAAGCCATTGCCCGAGAGGGAGCAGGTCAACCATCTCGCCCTCTCTCCCGAGGAGCTCGGACGTATTTACGCTGTGCTGAAAAGCGGGATTTGGACGTCGACGGATGCGGGCATGAATTGGACCATGACGGCTTCTGGCACTTTCGACGCGCTGGCCGTCAATCCTGAAAACCCCCGACACCTTGCGGCCCTCCGCAATGAAACCCTTTCGGTCAGTCGCGATGGCGGCATGACCTTTGACCCCCTCAACCTCTCTTAAGGAGACTCGGAATGACCAATAAATTCACCCTTGGTGCAACCGTGGCGCTTACCGTCGCCGGTATCGCCAGTTTCGCGGCCTTTGGCATCGCTGAAAGCGACAGCACGCCCGTGTCGGACACCCTCACGGCCGCCACCATTCCAGCAGACCAGCAGATGACGATTTGGCGCGACCCCTCTTGTGGTTGCTGCGATGCCTATGCCGACTATGCCGAAGAAAACGGGTATCACGTCACCCGCATCGACGACCGAGGCTTCGACCAACGGTCGGTCGAGGCCGGCGTGCCTGAACAAGGTCTGGGCTGCCACCTCGCTGAGGTCGACGGGTACTATGTCAGCGGGCTGGTGCCTGTTGAAATCATCCAGCGCCTCACGTCTGAACGCCCCGATGTCACCGGCATCACGCTGCCAGGTATGCCCAGCAACGCGCCCGGCATGGCTGGTAAAAGTGGTACGCTCAAGACCTACGCCTTCAGCGAAGATGGCGTAAATGTGTATTCCAATGAATGAGGATAGAATGATGGAAATGATGAACGGTTCAATGATGAGCGGCCCGATGTCGGCCTGGATGATGATCGGATGCGGCGTGCTGTTCCTGCTGGTGCTGGCCTTGCTCGTGCTAGGTGCCGTCGCCCTAATCAAATATCTGAGGCAGCCAAGATGAAGCGCGTGGCCATAGCTGCCGTGATTGGCTTCACGGGTGCGGCGGCAATCGCTGTCTGGGCCGGTGGAAAGGGCGAAAGCCCCCCGGCGCTAACCGTCCTTGGCAGCCCTGTCGACGCAACGATGGTCGATCTGGGTGCAGGACTGTATGCCGACAACTGCGCCTCGTGCCACGGTGCCGAGCTTGAAGGCCAGCCTGATTGGCGCAGGCGGCTCGAAAATGGCCGCATGCCTGCGCCGCCGCATGACGAAACCGGCCATACGTGGCACCACGCGGACCAGCAGATTTTTAACATTACAAAGAACGGGGTGGGGTCCGTCGTACCTGGCTATGAAAGCGACATGCCGGTGTTCAACGGCATCCTGAGTGACGCGGAAATCACGGCGGTCCTTGGCTATATCAAAAGCACTTGGCCTGAACGGGAACGCGACTTTCAAGCCGAGATTACCGCCAATAATAAGGAGGGATCATGAGCCGTCTGGACCAGTTTGCGCGAAAGTCACGGTGGTCCTTCTTGACCGCCGCACGCAGGTCAATCGCTGAACTTGGCGACCCTTATAAACGTGGCAGCGCAGATACTTCTGGTCGGACCTCTAGAGGTAGGCGCGTTCGCGCGGTGCTGAAAAGCTTTGCCATCAAAACAAAGAGCCGCGGTGTTTTCACGCGTGTCGGTACTTTTCAGCAATCTCTCGACGACTGCATCCTTGCAATGGAGCGGCATTTGCAGTCGGGGAAGGTCGCGTGAAGCGGCGCGGTTTTCTTGGCGGTGCGCTTGCCCTCGGGGCCTCTCCGGCAGCAGCACGAGAGGTTATGGCAGAACATAAGGTGCCCCTACCGATGCTCTCGCCGCCCATCACTGACGGGAGAGGCCGGAATCTGACGTTGGCGGCTTTTCGGGGCCGGACGGTGTTGCTAAATATCTGGGCGACATGGTGCCCACCGTGCCGTGCCGAAATGCCAACACTCGATAGATTGCAGGCCAAGCTTGGCGGGCCAGAGTTCCATGTGGTTGCCCTGTCGATCGACCGAGGCGGCCTTGAAACCGTGCGGGCATTCTATGCTGACATCGGTATCAAGCACCTCGATCTATACGTTTCCGAACAGTTGAGAGCGATGACCGCCCTCGGCGTTGCCGGACTTCCCACGACGCTCCTCGTCAGCGCCCAAGGCCGTGAAGTCGCACGCAAGCTGGGCCCGGCCGAGTGGGACAGCCCGTCGGCAATTTCTCAGATCAAACGCGTCATCCTAGAAGGACGATCCCAGAAATGACCCAAACTTCGAATGATATCAGGCCAGCAAGCGCGATCTCCAGGCCCTCACGTCGACAGATGCTGATGATCACCGGTCTTGCCGCGATTGGCGGTGGTGCTGCGTTCAACTGGGACTGGCTTACCGCTGTTGGTGCCGCGCCCTTGATCCTCAGCCTCGCGCCTTGTGCTGCCATGTGCGCTTTGGGGCTTTGCATGCGCGGCGGATCCTCCGGCTGCGCCAAAAACGATGCGGTGGAAAACGCGAACGCCGCGACCGACAGAAACTCCATTCCAAATTAGCACGGGGTAACCCGTCGCTCCGCGGGTCTATGGGGCCGGCGGAGCATCCTGTTGAAAGCAATATCATGACTAGAATTACCCTTACCCACCGTCGAATTCGCATTGCACTGTGGACGGGCGCGATTGCTATTGCCGTGCTCGTTGCTGGGTTTGCCGTGTTACGCTCGGACCAAAATCATGCCGCACAGACGGTGTATCACGGTGAAGCCAACATTCGGTCAGAGTTTTCACTCGTTGATCACCATGGTCAGGCCGTCACACAAGAGGATTTTGCAGGCCGCTGGCAGCTTGTCTTTTTCGGCTTTACCCATTGTCCGGATATTTGCCCGACCTCTCTGGCTTATATGGACAATGTGCTGGAGTTATTGGGCCCCGATGCAGATCAAATCGCCCCTCTCTTTGTGACCGTAGATCCGGAACGCGACACGCCTGAAGTTCTCAAGGACTATGTCGCGAACTTTCACCCGCAGCTGATCGGGCTAACGGGAAGCCAAGATCAGATCGCAAAGGCAACCGATGCCTTCAAGGTCTATAACGAAAAGCTTCCGGCAAAGACGGGGCCCCACCGATACACGGTGGCCCACGCCGGTCATTTTTATCTGATGAACCGAGACGGTGGTTTCGAGGCGGTTTTTCTGGAAAGCGAGCAACCCGCCGCGGAAATGGCCGAACAGATCTCAATGCGTATCGAGAACGAGAGAGAAACCCGATGATTACGATCTTTTCACTGTCCGCACGGTTTGGTGCTTTTCTACTAAGCGCGAGCCAAATAGCGGCAGTACCGGCTTTTGCCGATCATCCCGGCGAAAACCTCAATCAGGTTATGGCCGCTAAAGAAGCGTCATTCGAGCCGATCACGCCGCGAGATGCGCCAGAGCTCGTATGGCAAGGGGCGTCAGGCGATCTCGTTTCGCTAAGCACCTTGAAAGGGAAGGTCGTGGTTCTGAGCGTCTTGCCCAACGGTTGCGGCAGTCCCTGTGAAGCGCAACAAGAGAAACTTGGCCAAACGATCTCCGCGCTCAATTCCAGTGCGATGCGCGAAATGGTGGTCTTTGTCACGCTGAGCGATGATCCGCAGACCGACCCACGAGAGCAGAATTGGGTGTCTGCTCAGGTGCCCGACGCCGAAAGCCTTGTCGATGCAAGCATCGCTCTTGCCGCTCCGAGCGACCGGCCCAGCACATCCCCTCAGGTGCATCTGCTTAACCGCAAAGGCCAGCAGGTCGGCATATTTCACGGTGCCGACTTTGAGCCGTTGAACCTTCTGCTTTATATTAACGGGCTGACCAATGCGCATCCACATGAGGAACCCAGCATTTTGCAACGATTGATCGGATGGTTTTCATGACAAATCTTCACCCTATCGCCGAACTACTTTGGCTGTCCGCGTTGCGCCGCTTCGCTGTGATTACCCTGTTGGCGCACCTTCTTTGGGAGATCGCGCATATCCCCCTTTACACAATTTGGGTCGACGGGACGTGGGGAGAAATCGTTTTTGCTGTCGTCCATTGCACCGGAGGCGACCTGCTGATCGCCATGAGCAGCCTGTTCATCGCATTGTTGGTCTTTGGCACGGGCACGTGGCCGCACGCGCGGGTTTATCCCGTTCTGGGCGCGATGATCGCAATTGGACTTGGCTATACGATCTTCAGCGAATGGCTGAACATCGAAGTCCGCGAAGCCTGGGCCTACCGCGAGATTATGCCGGTCATTCCGATCATTGGTGCGGGTCTCACTCCGGTTCTGCAATGGCTCGTCATCCCCATCGTTGCCTATTTCGGTGCGCTGCGGCAGGACACACGCACAGCTCGGCTTGATAAAGATCCACTTGCATAGAAGCGCGAGAGGGCGGTCAACCCTCGATTAAATCCGGGTAACCATCGGTTTTTATTATCTAATATATGACCCGTAATATAAATTTTAAAATACTGGACAACTGCCCAGTTCATCTGTTCAGATACCAATCAGTATCAGGGATCGCCAGTGGAGGGGTGGACCTTGATGAAAAATGACTTGGGAGGAGTCGATCATGAACAGCGAAAAGAACCGGACAAAATACGCAGCCGTTGCACAGGAATTTGACGCAGGCCGCATCTCGCGGCGAGACTTTATGCGTAAAAGCGCAGCACTCGGGGTGGCCGCCGCGGCGCCGCTTGCATTCGGGGCCAGCCATGCCAAAGCGCAAGCGGCCGAACGGTATGATTACGTCATTATCGGTGCCGGCTCTGCGGGTTGTGCCCTTGCGGCGCGCCTGTCGGAAGACCCGGACAAGAACGTGCTCGTGCTTGAGGCAGGGCCTGCGGATGAAAACCCGTTCATCCATATCCCCGCCGCTTTCCCAAATCTATTCCAGAGCCCGCTGGACTGGGCCTACCGCAGCACGCCCCAAAAGCATTCCGCCGATATCCAACTGTATATGCCCCGAGGTAAAGTCTTCGGCGGCTCAAGCTCGATTAACGCGATGATCTACAAGCGTGGCAATCCGGTCTGCTATGATGCTTGGGGGGCCGAAAACCCCGGCTGGAGCCACGCAGATGTCCTGCCTCTGTTCAAACGGTCGGAAAATAATGAACGCGGCGCTGATGATCATCACGGCACAGGTGGCCCGCTGAATGTAGCTGACCTGCGCGACCCCAACCCTGTGACGCTAGCGATGGTCGATGCCGCTGTAGAGGCGGGCTATCCAGCGCAGCCCGATTTCAATGCGGGCACGGATCAAGAAGGGTTCGGCCTGTATCAGGTCACGCAAAAAGACGGGATGCGCAATTCGACCGCCGTTGCCTTCCTGCACCCTGCCCTGACGCGCGACAATCTCGCGATTCAGGCCGAGGCCCATGTGCACAAGCTCCTCGTCGAAAATGGCCGCTGCGTCGGTGTGCGGTTTAAAGCAGGTGACGAGATGCACGAGGTCATGGCGGATGCAGAGGTCATCCTGTCCGCCGGGGCCATCGGTTCGCCGCAGATCCTGATGCTCTCGGGCATCGGATCACGCAGCGCCCTAGAGGGGCTGGGGATCGCGCTGGTCCATGACCTCCCCGGCGTTGGGCAGAACCTTCAGGAACATCTCATGGCACCGGTTGCCCATGTCTGCACGCAACCTGTAACCCTCGCCCATGCGAATGAGCCGGAGCAGGCGGAACTGCTGGCCAAAGGCATGGGGCTGCTCACCTCAAATATTGGCGAAGCGGGCGGCTATCTGACGGTCATGCCAGACGCCCCGGCCCCTGATCTACAGTTTCATTTTGCGCCGACCTGGTTCATCTCGGACGGTGCAGGCAATCCGACGGACAGCGAAGGCTTCACCATTATGCCGAGCCTAGTCGGTACAAAGTCGGTTGGGGAAATCACGCTCGCGTCAGCCAACCCAGAGGATGCGCCGCTGATCAATCCGAATGCTTTTGCCGAGGCGCAAGATCTGGAAATTCTGGTCGAGGGGGTCAAGATCGCACGCAAGATCATGAGCTCTCCTGCGCTGGATGATTTCCGTGGCGAAGAGCGCTTTCCGGGGGCGGATGTCCAAACCGATGATGAAATCCGAGCCTATTTGCGCGCCAATATCCAGACGATCTATCACCCTGTGGGCACCTGTAAAATGGGGTCCGATGACATGGCGGTGGTCGGCGCAGATTTGAAAGTCCACGGGATCGACGCGCTGCGCGTCGCGGATGCGTCTATCATGCCGACGATCGTCAATGGCAACACCAATGCTGCCGCCATCATGATTGGCGAAAAGTGTTCTGACCTGATCCGGGCCTAACCGGCACTTACCCCTCGCGACCTCGGGGAACCGAGGTCGCAGCCCCCCCTTTAGTTTTAAAATTACGGAGCCGCTCTATGCTTGGCAAAATGATGGACCAGCAGTTGCTGATCTCTTCCCTTATCGATCACGCAGCCCGATGCCATGGGCGCACCGAAGTCGTCTCGGTTGAAACTTCGGGCGAAGTCGACGTCACGAACTGGCAAGAGGTTGCCAGGAATGCGCGGCGCTTGGGTTCGGTATTGACCAAGCTGGGTTTGCCGCAGGAAACCCGGTGCGGCACCATCGCATGGAATAACCGGCGGCACCTCGAGATTTACTTTGGCAGTTCGGGTGCAGGCTTCATCTGCCATACCCTCAATCCGCGTCTGCATCCCGACCAGATGGTCTATATCGCCAATGACGCGCAAGATCGGGTGATGTTCTTTGACCGAACCTTCCTGCCCGCTGTAGCAAACTTGAAGGACCGGTTTGATACGGTCGAGCATTACGTTCTATTGGGCCCGCGGGACGACGAAGCGGCCCAGATGTTTGACGGGCTGCAATTCTATGATGAATTGATCGCTGACGGAGACCCGGATTTTGTCTGGCCCGAACTCGATGAACGCCAGCCCTCTTCGCTATGCTATACTTCGGGGACCACGGGAAACCCGAAAGGCGTGCTTTATTCCCATCGGTCAACCTTGCTTCATGCGCTTGTGGGCAACCAGCCCGACGGGCTTGCGATCTCGGCCTGTGATACGGTGATGCCGGTTGTGCCAATGTTCCATGTCAATGCGTGGGGCGTGCCCTATACCGCTGCGTCGGCCGGCGCAAAACTGGTGCTACCGGGTCCGGGGCTTGGTGGGGACAGCCTTGCAAACCTGATCGACACCCAACACGTGACTGCGGCCTTTGGCGTGCCCACGATTTGGATGGGGCTATTGGCGGCGCTGGAGAAATCCGGCTCTAAGCTGCCAAGCCTGACCCGCACCATCGTCGGTGGCGCACCGATGCCGCCGTCGATGTATACGGCGTTCCGCGATAAGTATGATGTCGAATTAATACAGGCTTGGGGCATGACAGAGACCAGCCCCCTCGCGACGGTCAACCGTCTGCTGCGTCGTCACAAGGGTCTGTCTACCGAAGCGCAAACCGACATTCGCGTGGGCCAGGGCCGCTCGGTTTACGGGATAGAAATCCGGCTGGTAGATGAAGCCGGTAATCTGCTGCCCGAAGACGGTACGACGCAGGGCGACCTGCAGGTGCGCGGTCCTTGGGTGGTTCACAGCTACTTTAACAAAGAAGACTCGGCGCTGACCCCCGATGGGTGGTTCGACACTGGCGATGTCGCCACGATTGACGCGGATGGTTTCATGGTGATCCGAGACCGTTCAAAGGACATTATCAAATCCGGCGGCGAATGGATCTCTACGGTTGAGCTTGAAAACATCGCAATCGGTCACCCGGCGATCGCAAATGCCGCCGCCATCGCCGCCCATCACCCTAAATGGGACGAGCGCCCGATCCTGATCGCGGTCAAATCCGGTGACGTCTCCGAAGCAGAGCTGTTGAAATTCTACGACGGCAAAGTCGCCAGCTGGCAGGTGCCGGATCGCGTGATCTTTGTTGATGAACTGCCCCTAGGTGCCACGGGTAAAGTGGTGAAACTCAAACTACGCGAGACCTACGCGAACATCCTTCTGGAGGGAGCCGCATGAAACATCAAAGTAACTTCACCCCCGATCTGCAAGCGGCCTATGACGTCGACCTAAAAGCCCTAGACGCGGCCAAGGACCGTTGGGCGCAAACCTCGCTGAGTGAACGCATCGCGGTTCTGCAGGCGGTCAAAGATAATCTGATGCGCGTCGCCGACGAATGGGTCGATGCGGCGGGCAAGGCCAAGGGCATCCCGCAAGGTTCCCATCTATTGGGGGAGGAATGGACGTCGGGCCCCTATGCCGTCATGTCCTGCTGCAACGGACTGATGGATACGCTGTCACAGATGGAAGGCAAAACCTTTCTGGACGGGCTAAAGAAACGCAGCCTGCCAAGTGGCCAAACCGCCGTGCGCGTTGTGCCACATTCGATCTGGGACCGGCTGCTGATTTCGGGCGTGCATGCGGATGTCTGGATGCAAAAAGGCGTGACCCCCGCCAACCTCAAGAACAACGCTGCGTCGGCCTATGATATCCCTACCAATCAACGGCGTGGCAAAGTCGCGCTGGTTCTGGGCGCAGGCAATATTGCAGCGATCACGCCGCTGGATGCGTTCCAGAAGCTCTTTCTGGAAAATCAGGTCGTCTTGCTGAAAATGAACCCCGTCAACGACTACTTGACCGAGCCGCTGCAGGCCGCCCTGAAGCCGTTGATCGACTGCGACGCGCTACGTATCCACCGCGGCGATGGCCCGGCGGGGGCCTATCTTACGACGCATCCGCTGGTCAAGGAAATCCACATCACCGGTGCCCGCGCCACCCATGATCTGATCGTCTGGGGCGCAGGCGAGGAAGGCGAGAAGAACAAGGCCGCCAACACGCCGAAAAACACCCGCCACATGACGTCCGAGCTTGGTGCCGTTTGCCCCACCATCGTCGTGCCAGGCCCGTGGACCAAGGCGGACTTGCGCTTTCAGGCGGAAAACATCGCCACCATGAAACTGCATAACGGTGGATTTAACTGTGTCGCGGTGCAGAGCCTTATTTTGCCGAAAGGTTGGGATAAGACAGCCGAGCTGATGGGGAATGTCGCCGATGTGATGGCCAAGCACACCAAACGGGCCGCCTATTACCCTGGTGCCGAAGATCGCCAACAGGCTTTTGTCGATCACGCCGAAAACCCGCAAAAGCTGGATCGTGGGGCGGATGTGGCTCCGCTTTATCTTGCCGATATGGCCGAGGGTGATAGCGATTGGCTGGCCCAGACCGAAGTCTTCACATCTGCGCTTGGTGTCATGCACATCGAGGCAAAAGATGCCGAAACCTATATGATCGAAGCGATTAAATGGGCGAATGACACGCTCTATGGCACATTGGGCGGCAATATCATCATCCACCCTGCCACGATCCGCGCCATGGGCCGTAAACGGTTCGAAGAGATCATCGCCGAATTCCGCTATGGCGCGATTGCGATCAATGCGTGGTCCGGCCTTGCCTTTCTGGTGACTGCCTGTCCCTGGGGCGGCTTTGCCGGCGCAACCTTGCAAAACGTCCAGTCTGGTGTGGGCACGGTCCACAATACCTTCATGTTGGAAAACGTCGAACGCACGGTGATCGAGGCCCCGTTCCGTCCCTTCCCGCGCAATCTGTTGTCCGGTGGGATGAGCTTACTGCCGCGTCCGCCTTGGTTCGTATCAAACAAGCGTCAGCATCATATCGGTCGTTTGCTGACCCGGTTTCAGCACAAACCCAGCTGGTTCAAGCTGCCGCGTATTTTCTTTCACGCCCTCTTGGGCTAAGTCCAACGGGGTCAACAGAGAGCATCCGATGAACGACATGACCCCAGCACCAAAGCTTGCGGACCGTAAGGCAAACAAGGTCCGCAAGCGCGAGAGCCGCAAACGCGAGATCGCCCAAAGCGCGATTAACGCGCTCAAGCTCTATGGCTATGCGCGCACGACTTTGCGTGACATCGCATCGCAGTCTGAAATGTCGCTCGGCAGTCTGCACTACTATTTTGAGGATAAGGACGAACTGCTTATCTACTGTGTGCGGCAGTACAAAAGTGATTTTGTACGGACAATTTCAGCAGCAGTCAGCGGCATCTCCAGCCCACAAAGCATCAAGACTGCCTTTTGTACTGCGCTGGCTCAAACGATCGCCACAGAAGCCGAGCTTCACCGTCTTTGGTATGACATTCGAAATCAGGCCATGTTTGACAAAGCCTTCGTGCCCGTGATTGTCGAGATCGAAGAACAGTTGATCGAAATGATGAGCCCGATTGCACCTGATCGCGCATCCAAGGAACTCCTCTATCTCCGCTTTGACGGTGCTTTTCGGTATTTGCTGCAGCTGAACCTTGCGGGCCATCCACGCAACCTAGAGGAAATGTCCGAGGTCCTTGAAGCCGCGGCAGGATAGGCGGGCGATGGTCATACCCCACAACCGGTTCACTAGGCACTCGCAGGTGCCTGCAGCTCTGCCTTTAGCCTGCGTGCCGCACCTCCGGGTGTTGCGCCCCAGACCGCAATCCAGCGGTAGAATATCGGCGTGAGGAACAGGGTAAACACCGTTGCAAAGCCCAAGCCGCCGACGATCACCCACCCCACAGCGATACGGGCTTCGGCCCCCGCGCCAGAGGTCAGGATTAGCGGAAGACCCCCAAAGACGGTTGAGACCATCGTCATCATCACCGGTCGAATGCGAAGGCGCAGCGCGCTTCGGATGGCGCTGTCGATGTCCTCGCCCGCTTCGCGCAACTGGTTTGCGAACTCGACGATCAAGATACCGTTCTTGGCCATGACCCCGATCAACATCACCAGGCCGATCTGACTGTAGTAGTTCAGCGACCCCCCCGATAGCGAGATTGCCAGCAGCGCGGCAGCAAGGCCAAAGGGTACCGTCATCATGATGACAACCGCACTGGCGAAGCTTTCGAACTGGGCTGCGAGCACAAGAAGCACGACGACCAGAGCCACGCCAAAGACCATGTACATGCCGCTTTGGGAGTCGCCGAGTGTTGCGGCTTCTCCGGTGAAGGTAATGCCCATACCATCGGGCAAGACCTCGTCGGAAATCGCGAGCACCCGGTCCATCGCGGTCGACAGGTCGACGCCCTCACCAAGGTTCGCCTGAAGCGAGACAGCCAGCGCGCCACCCAACCGTTCGATCTGAGCATCGCTCACCACCATGTCGAGCGATGCAACGGTAGAGAGCGGGATATAGGCACCGCTATCTAGGCGGATAGACATGGATGCGATATCGGAAGGATCATCAATCGGTGGCCCGCCGGGGACGACATTGACGTCTATTTCAACATCATCGGAAAAGACGCTGACCGCGACGTCGCCTTGAACCATGGCGCTGACCAGACTGGTGATATCTGCGGTGTTAAGCCCCATGTCCCCCGCGGCGCTATCGTCCACGTTCACTTCCAATTGCGCGTTGACACTGTTGTTGGACAGTTGCGGGTTCAGAAAGGTCGCATCCTGCGACATCGCCGCGACAAGCGCGTCGGCAGTTTCGGTCATATTGGCAAGATTGGTCCCAGTCACGGCAAAGCTCAACCCGCCGCCCGCGCCACGAATGTTAAGGCTATTGGTCGAACGGGCGCTGACCTGCACACCGGGGACCGAGGACAACGTGCCGCTGATCTGCGCAATCAGTTCTTGCTGGGTGAAGTCACGTTCGGCCCAGTCCGGCAGCCGCACGACGATAAACGCGCTGGTGCCGCCACCGACGCCGATAATGCTTTGCACTGTCTCGATCTGTCCGCTTTCTCGATACGGCGCAAGGATATCCTCGACCAGCCGGACCTGCGTGTCGAGATAGTCAATCGTCGTGTCCGATGCCCCACGCGCCTGCACCAGAAAGAAGCCACGATCCTCTTCTGGCGTGACGCTAGACGGCAGCGTCGTCGCGGCCCCCATAGCGATGATCGCAAAGCCGATGGCGACTGCCAGAACCAACAAAGGCGTGCGGATGGCGAAATCCATGACGCGGTCAAAGCTGCGCGCCATGGCGCTCGGTGCGGCTTGCACGGCATTGGCCTGCGTCTTGCCGGGGTCCAGAAGCGCAGACAGGACCGGCGCAAGGGTGAGCGCAGTGATCGACGAGAGCGTGACCGCAAAAGCCAGCACAAAGCCGAATTCGGAAAAGACACCGCCCGCCTGACCGGGCAGGAAAGAAATCGGGATAAAGACCGCCGCGAGCGTCGCCGTGGTCGAAATAACCGCGAAGAAAACCTCGTTGGTCCCCGCCGCCGCGGCAGCAAATGCCCCCATGCCAGACTTTCGCTTGCGCACAATATTCTCGACCACAACGATGGCATCATCCACCACCATCCCCGTCGCCAATACCAGCGCCAGAAGACTGATCGTATTTACGGAAAATCCGGTGATCCAGATTGCAGCAAGCGTCCCGATCAGGGCCACTGGGATCGTGACCGCTGGGATCAACGTCGCCCTGGGAGAGCGCAAAAACAGGAAAATCACCGCAACCACGATACCTGTCGCCATGAGGATCGATTTAACAACTTCGTTAATCGATCCTTCGATGAAGATGCCGTCGTTCGACGTCACCAACAGCTGCACGTTCTCGGGCAATTGGTCGCGCAATTCCTCGACCGCAATCGTAACGTCCCGCGAGATTTCCAGCGTATTGCCAACCGATTGTCGGGTAATATCAAGGCCGATGGCAGTTTCTCCATTCACGCGCGTAAAGACGCTCGTGTCTTCGGGGATAAACTGAACAAAGGCGACATCAGCCACCTGCGTCGTGTCATTGATCGGCAGTTGGTTAATGCTTTCCACCGTGACAGCTTCATTCCCGACCCGCAGCGAAAGCGTCTGGGACTCGCTTTCAAGTGCGCCCAAGGCAGTGTCATCGCGAAGCTCGGCAAGCGCGGTCGAGACGTCAAAGATGGTCAACCCGCGGCTTAGCAACGACGGAATGTTCACTGTTACGCGAAATTCGTTGGCGCGGTCACCGCGCACGGTGACTTCGGCGATGCCGTCGATCAGTGAAAGACGCTCGTAAACCACGCCTTCCGCAAGCTTGGTGAGCGTGTCGAGGCTGGCATCTCCGAGCAGCGCAAGACGAATGATTGCGTCAGCGTTGCTATCGCTTTTGGTGACGCTTGGATCGTCAATATCGTCGGGCAAAGAACGCAAAGCACCCGATACGATTTCGCGCGCCTCGTTCGCAGCTACGTTGACATCAGTCCCGTCGGAGAGATCAATGGTGATGCGGCTCGACCCCGTGCTGGACGTGGATTCGATATAAGACATCCCTTCTAGTGCGCTTAAAGCATCTTCAAGGACTTGGGTGACTTCGGTGTCCACAGTGCTTGCCACGGCACCCTCGTACGTGGTCCGGACAGAAAGTACCGGCTGATCTACGTCTGGCATTTCGCGAATGTCGACGCTGGAAAACGCCGCCAGTCCGGCGATGATGATTAGCAGGTTCAACACGATCCCGAAAATCGGCCGCGCAACAAAGACATCGGCAAAACCAGATTTATGCGCTTTCTTCTCAAAGCTCATGCGCCCGGTCCCTTACGTGCACTAGCGGCAGTAACCTGCGCCCCTTCGCGTAGCTTTGCGGCGCCCTCGGCCACAATCTGAGCCCCCAAGGGGGCATCGGTTTCGATCCAGACCTGATCGCCCTCGCGGTAGCGGATGGTGGCTGGAACGCGGCGGGTACTGCCGTCTTCGGCGATCCAGATGCCGGCACCGGTTCGGTCCCATGTAATTGCCGTGGCGGGCACGGCAGGCAGGGGATCGGTTACTTCGGTCATACGGATGGCAAAGGTCATCCCCGCCAGCAGCACCCCGTCGGGGTTCTCAATCTCAGCCTGAACCGTGGCGCTGCGCGTTACGCTATCAAGTCGGCTGTCGAAGGCGGTAATCTTCCCTCCGAAAATACGCCCTGCATAGGTTGGCGTCGAGACGAGGACCGGCTTGCCCTCGGCCAGAAGACCAATAGAGCGTTCAGGCACTTCGAAAGTGGCCAGCAGGCTGGTGGTATCATCAATCGTCACGATGGTGTCTCCGGTCGATAGACGATCCCCCACGCTCACGTCGCTGAGCCCCAGCCGGCCAGAGATCGGGGCCACTATTGTACGATCATCAAGCGCGACCTGTGCCAGCCCCACGTTGGCCTCCGCCAATCGCAACGCGACGCGTGCTTCGGAAAGGGCCACATCCGTCACGACGGAACTGCCGGTGGTGCGCAAGCCTTCGTAACGGGTGACAGTGGCTTGCGCCTGATCGCGGGTGGCCTCAGCAATCTCAAGCTCCAGCCGTTCGGTGCGGTCGTCTAGCTGCACAAGGACGTCGCCCTTTTCCACCATCGTGTTGGCGCGCAGCGCAGTCTCGGCAACCTCACCCGCATCGACGGCGATCACTTCGGTACGACGGAGCGAGACGGCACTGCCAACGGTGCGCAAAACAAGCGTATATTCGCTTGCCTCCAGCGGCGTAAGGACCACCGTCGTGGCCCGTCCTTGCCCCCGCGACCCGGATCGCGCGTCTTTGGGCGCATCAGCGGTTACAGTCGCACTCCCGCCCCAAAGCCGAGCGATCTGATCCGGAACACCAAAGGCAACACTATAGGCACCCGCAATAATGATGAGCGAGAAAATGGCGTAAAGTAATTTTTTCAAAGTCTTCGTGGCTCCTGAAAGGCCCTGCCCGTGCGGATACGGCGGTTCGTATGCGTTGTATTACGTTCAGTGATCCGCATTCCGTCGCTCGCGATTGGAATTTTTTAGTAGAAGGAATTTTTAGTTAACTGATCCACGCACCTGTCGCGCATGCGCGAAGAACTGCCCCAACGCTTTTCTTGGGCCGGCCCAAGAAAAGCGTTGGTTCCAGCGAGGGCGGGCAAACCGCCCATATGGGAAAATCAGGAGGCGCTTGCTCTGCTTATTCGCCAATCTCGATCTTGCAATCGATACCCGCAACCAATGCACCCTCAGGATTGTCCAGCTTGAGACGTACACCGAACGTATCGCTCGCTGCGTCGAACACGCGGTCGATGGCGATAACCTCGGCTTCGTACAGCCCACCTATCGGGGCTCCGGGTTTGACCTTGGCCATTTGACCCATCTGGACGGTGGTGAACATGTCCGTTGGCAGGAAAACCTCGATATGTAGCGGATCAATGCGGGCGATCTGGATGATCGGCGCTTGGGCAAAGACATACTCCCCGGGGCCGATCATGCGCGTGATGACGATACCATCGACCGGTGCATGGATGTTGCGACGTGCAAGCTGAGCTGCGACACGCGTTTCATCAAGGGCCGCGAGCCGCTTTTCAAATTCTGCCTGTCTCAGTTCAAGGATGGCCTGGTCGTATTGGCTGACGGCAGAGTCGACGACCGCCTGGGGGACAAGTTTCTTCGCTCCCAACTCCTTGGCACGCTCTGCCTCGGTCGCCAGCAGATCAATGCGGCCTTGGGCAATTTCGATTGGCGATGTATCGGTGGCACGTGCGCGGGCGTAATCGAGCGCCACCTGCTCTGCGCCAGATTCCAGCTTGGCGACCAACTGGCCTTGGGTCACCAGATCACCGCGCTGCACAGAGATACTTTGGATGATCCCCGCCTCGGCGCTGCCGATTTCGACCACAAGTGACGGGTCCATCAGGCAATCATATTCGCGGGCAAAACCCGCGTTCGCGATCAGCGCGAAAACAAATGCCAAGGTGAGGGTACAGGATTTCATGGTCTTCTCCATCATTCGCCGCGTCCACTGAACGCGAGCAATTCATCTAGGCTATCATCGGCCTTAAGCAGGCTTTTGCGGATACCGCTATTGCGTTTTTCGCTGGCCCATTGTGCAAGGTTCACGGACGGCCGCGCCAGAATACCGGGCACCCAGCCCCTGCCCCACGCGGTCATTGTGATAAGAGGGCGCAGCTTGCGACCGTAGAAGACGCGCATCAGGTCGTCTTCTAGCGACACAAATGTGACATGGCTGCCGGGGTCGCCCTGACGGGCGGCACGGCCATAAAGTTGCCGATCGATCCTTGCGGCATCGTGGCGCCCCGTCGCGATCACATGCAACCCACCTGCCGCGCGCGCGGCATCGTCCAGCGCGATATCAGTACCGCGCCCGGCCATGTTTGTTGCAACGGTGATCCGACCGGACTGGCCTGCTTCGGCAATAATTTCGGATTCTGCTTCGTTCTGACGGGCATTCAAGACGCGATGCTGCAATCCATTCGCCGTCAAAAGCGCGCTTAGATGTTCCGAGGCATCGACCGACTGCGTTCCAATCAGAATGGGCCTGCCCTTCTTGTGACGCCGCACCACCTCGCGCAGGACCGCCTGCCATTTGTGATCAGTGGTGGCATAACAGAATTCGCCCTTATCCCAACGCTTTGACCGTTTATTCGTGGGCACGCGACGGGTGCGCAAACGGTAAACGGCGCTCAGCTCGCCCGCGACTTCCTGCGCGGTGCCGGTCATGCCGGACAGCCGGATGTAGCGCCGAAAGAATTTCTGGTAGCTGATGCGGATCAATGTTTCCTGCCGCATCGAGATATCGACGCCCTCTTTGACCTCGATCATCTGGTGCAGTCCGCGCTCCCACGATCGGTCCGCCATAATGCGGCCTGTGTATTCATCGACGATCTGGATGCTGTTATCTTGCACCAGATAGTGCTTGTCGCGCTTGTAAAGCCACAGAGCAGACAGGGCCTGACGCCCCAGTTCCTCGCGGTGGGTTTCCGTCGCCCATACCCCGCCGAGCTGCTGCGTGGACCGCCGTAGCTGCGCCTTGCCAAGGTCCGTAAACTCAATTCGGAAATCACGCTCGAACAGGGTGAAATCCCGGGGGGTTTGCATACTACGGGCCGTGTTGATCGCCTGCGTATAGATCGTCTCCATCTCTGATGTATCGCCTTTCTGCGCAATGATCAGAGGCGTGCGGGCCTCGTCAACCAGCACAGAGTCCGCTTCGTCGACGATGGCAAAACACAGGCCACGCATCATCACTTGTTCGCGGTGTGACCGCTGATGCAGCAACCCCTCAAGCGCCATGTGCAGCGGGCGTGTCTCAGCCTCTAGGATCAGGCGATCTTTTAGGTAGTCGAAAGTCAGCTGTTTATTGGTGCAATAGGTGATGTCACAGGCATAGGCGGCACGACGGTCGTCCACCTCCATATCCTCAAGAATGACGCCGACGCGTAGGCCAAGGAATTCAAACAAGGGGCCCATCCACCCCGCGTCACGGCTGGCCAGAAAATCATTTACCGTCACCAGATGCACGGGCACGCCGGACATCGCCATGACCGCCGCCGTCAGTGTCGCCGTCAGCGTCTTGCCCTCGCCAGTGGCCATTTCAGCGATCTGGCCTTGCAGCATGACCAACCCGCCGACCAGCTGGACATCGAAATGCCGCATTCCCAGAACGCGGCCTGATGCCTCGCGCACCAGTGCAAAAGCTTCGGCTGTGTTCGCGCGTTGCAGCCCGTTCAGCTGTAGATCTTGCGTCAGGGCGATGCGTTTTGCGGTCAGTTCCTCGTTGCTCAGGGTCTGCAATTTGCGACCTGCCCGCTTGACCCGCATCAGGAACAGGCGTTTCGACACGGGCCGGCGCGCGAACATTTGCTGCAGGCGACCATAGGCCGCTGCCATGATCCAGTCAGGCGTGCTCAGCCGTTCATCGCTGCGTTCGGGATAGAACCCGCCCAGCAACCCCGGCCGAAGGATCATCCGGTCAGACATTATAGAGCCTCAGGAACAACTGTCGCAAAGACCGATAGGCCTGAAACCCCAACGGTGAAGTGCCATGATCAAAACGAACCCTGACGCGGCGGCCCAACAGAATATCCGCTGAGGGCTGCACCATCAAAATCTCGAATTCAAAAAAGCGCCCCAAGGTTTGCACGCCATTGGGATCGCTTGGATCGACCGGAACGTTGCCCCCACCCGCTGTCCCCAATGCAGGGGTCGGCAGCTGCTGCGTGGCACCGGGGACTTCGCGCAGAATGATCGCCTTGATCGGTTCGGCACCCCATTCCACCGGCATAACGCTGACCGACTGGGTGTCATTGCGTACCAGATCAATCTGGTTCTGGCTCACGACCGTGCGCACGGTCTGGGTGTCCCGCTGCGCCACGACATAGCCGATTACATTACCCTTGGCGACAAAGCTACCCTCAAGGTCCGAGGCATTGGGCAGAACCGCCGTACCGACCCGCGGCGCGCGTATATCAAGCGCCTCTAACTCCTCTACCAACCGCGCGCGGTCATTCTGCACAACGTCGATTTCTTCGGCGATCAGGGCGGATTGCACCCTGTCCGTGCGGATCAACGCGCTGCGCTGAATTTCGAGCCCCGCCAACTGTGTGTCGATCAGTTCCAGCCGCGCCCGCATGAACGGATCGTCAAGCTGCATCATCAGATCACCGCTGCGCACTTTCTGGTCCGTCGTGGTCGCAACCTTGGTGACAAAACCGTTTGTCCCTGCGCGTACCTGAGCCTGCTGACTGGGCCAGATTACGCCATCGACGATGCTGTAAGATGGGAAAGGCACCAGAAACAACGCCCCTAGGATCAAGGCAATCGTAGCAAAGGTGGTAATCAGCGCGCGGGGTCGGTTGGTGCGAAGCTTTGGACTTCCTGACAAAAACTTAATCCCTTTTCCGATGGGCAGCAAAAGCTGCGTCGTGGCCGCCCAGATGGCCAGCAAAACCCCGATGATGAAAAAGCGGCCGGCAATATAAGCGATGATCGCGAACATGATGAACATGCGGTAGATGAAGGCGGCGATGCCATAGAAGACAAACCACACCCGCTCTGACCAAAGCGAGGTCACCTTATCGGCCTCGCGCATGCCGTAGATATATCGTTGTATCAGATAATTAAGATAGTTTGTGGATCGCCCGCTCAGGTTCGGGATCTCGATCCAGTCGGCCAGCACGTAATACCCGTCAAAGCGCAGCAATGGGTTGCCGTTAAACAGCAACGTCGACACCCCACCAATCAGCATGACATTGAAGGCCACCGCCGTGACCGCGCCGGATTCAGCATTCAGCCAGACAAACAATGCGACCGAGGCAAGCAGAAGCTCGATCATGATGCCGATACCGCCGACCAGCATGCGTTTGTGCTTTTCGCGCAAGGCAGAAGCCGCAGAGGCGTCGACGTAAGGCACCGGGATCAGCACAAGAAACATGATCCCGATCTCATGGACTTCTCCGCCGAATTTCTTGACGGCATAGCCGTGGCCCAATTCATGGAACGCTTTGACAACGGGATAGACCAGCCACAAAACGGCGAGATTGCCAGGGTTCAAAACCCGGTCGGTGATGTTTGTGGTCAAGGCGCCGATATTCATCGCCGCAAACACAGCTGCCGTCAGCACCAGCAAAAGCCAGATCACGGCAAAGGTCTTGGTCAAAAACGGCCGCACAAACGGCAAGGTCGCCGTTAGAAATCGGTCGGGATCCCAGATCGGCACGCGCACCGCCAAGGGTGACCAAACCTTCTGTTTGATCTCCATCCGTTTGTGGCGCTTATGACGCCGGAATAATTCGCGACTGTCAGGAGATACATCGGCCACAAGCGCATCGGCGGCATGCAATTGCCCCAATAGCCGGATCGCCTCATCCTGCGTCGGGGCCCGTTCACCCAGCTGTTCGTTGGCAATATCCCACACCTCGCCAAGCGACCGCGTGCCGTCCAGCAAGCCGACCATGCGATACGCGGCGGGGGAAAACCGGTGCGACCGGCCCGTGGCTAGATCCTGAAGGATGAACCAGATGCGCCCACGGTAATCATGGCGATAGATATTCACATGCCGGCGTAGCCGTGGCTTCAGGTCCTTGACCCGATACCACGACGGCGAGAAAAGCGAGCCGGCCAAAGGACTAGGCCCTCCAGGACCAAAAGGTCATGCGCACCCAAAGCACCAGACGGCGGGTCCATATTTCCACCAGTCTGCGCTCGTCGACCTCGATCTTGGCAACGCCTTCCATACCCGGACGCAGCGCCATAATCGGGCCCTCTTCGATGGATGCTTCGACATCAAAGACATTCGCGCCGTTCAGCGGGCTCGAAATCGGTGTAATCCGCTGCACGGCGACGCGGTAGGGCGTATCGGGCAGCGCGCTCAGGACCAAGGGCCCGCTGGTCCCCGGCGAAAGTTCACGAATATCGCGCTCATCCACGCGCATTGTGACACGGTATTCATCAAGCGGAGCGACCTGAAACAACACATCCCCCCGCTCGAGCGGGGCACCAAGCGCTTGGCTAAGGTCACCAGAAACGACAAGCCCGGTAAAGGGCGCGCGGATTGTCATACGTTCAAGCTGCTGATCCAGCAAACTGATTTGCGCGTCCGACTGTTCAATTTGTGAGGCCAGAATACGCGCTTGCGTCCGTTCACGCTGCGCCATCGCCTGACTGTATTCCTGTTGCTGCTTGGTCCGGTCGCCCAGCCATTTTAGCCGCTCAAGACGAATATCACGGTCTTCCAACCGCGCCATCACGTCGCCTTCTTGCACCAGATCGCCGGCGCGCGCCTCGGACTGGACAAGGTAACCGGCGATCGGCGCAGTCACGACCCGCTGTATTTTACCCTGCACAACGGTCGTTGCCGTTACCCTGTACGTGCCTGTCGCATAATAGCAAAAGGCGACAAAGGCGATCAGCGCAATCACCCCCAGCTTCAACAGCGCATGTCGCGCACCAAACAGCGCCTTGAAGAAATTCGTGACGGAGTCCCAAATCTTAGCAGGCAACCAGCGATCTTCGCGCCGTTTGATATCCAGCACAGGACCGACCAGGACGGCGGCCTGCTCTGCCAGCTGCACGCCGCCAGCATCAAATCCGTCGGCCGACTTGCGTTGCAACAGCATCGCGCCAATCGTCTTGCCCTGTTCGGTCAGCGGCACGGTGCACAGCCCTGTGCCACCCTCATGATCCGCCAGCGCCGTATGCGCCCGACGTACACGGGCGGGCGACCCTTCAAGTGGGGGATGCGCGATGACCGCTTGCTGGTCGACGGCTTCATCCATCGCTGTTTCGATCAACCGAACAAGGGTAGCGCGTTTGCCAAAGGTCGCAGAGTTTGACAGCGCACGCAGCCGGATATGCCTGCCGCGCATCATGCCGATCGCCACCAATTCGCAATCCAGCGCACCGGAAAGTTCAGTCGCAACGGCGGTGGCGGCTTCTGAAAAGCGGGTGTGATGCAGACTGGTGGCCAGCAGCTCGATCACCGTCACAAGGTTATCATTGCCGCTGATCCGTTGCCGACGCACGACGGCCTCTATCCATCCGGATGCCCACTGCAAGTCACTGACGACACGGCGCAGGTCGGTATCGGCAGAATTATCCGACAAAACGGCAAGGACGCCGCGCAACTGCCCCCCGATCAAAAGCGGCACTGCAATGGCGGCGTTGTCCTTGGCGCCGGTTTCCACCAGCATCCGCTGCCCCTTAAGGCACCCGTCAACCGCCCGCATGAGCTCGGGCGCCGCACTGGCCCCATCCGGCCACATCGCGACGGGTTCAAATTTGGCTTTGCCGGTGCCTGCCATGACGACAAGACCTTGCTGTATCCCGTGCGTCTGCTTGGCAAAAGCCTGCAACCATGCCGCAGCGACCTGCGCCATGTCGGTGCCGCTGCGCAGCTTTTCGAGCGTTTCCGCATTCAAAAATGGTTCTTCCGAAGACGCCCCTATGGCCTTGGTAAATTCGTTCAAACGGACAATCCCTGCACTTCTCGCCCGCTTTTCGCAGGCATATATTCGAAACCTACGACACTTTGTGCCAATCACCTAAAAAATAAACTTTATTTAATAACATCATCCTGTTGCGCGCTCTCACCAGTGTCTATCAAGGCGCCGAAATCGACTGGATAAAAGGGGTCAGCGCAAATCTCAGGGAACTGGTGCCCGCAACATCAAAGCTGAGGTCTGCGCGGGTAAAATCATGGGCAAAAGACGTCAGGAATTGCTGGGTCACCATTTTGCGCAGTTCATCGTCCAGATCGCCCCAGACATAGGTGTTTGAACGGCTGGACCAGTTACCATAGTTGCCAAACCCGCTATAGCCAGCAGGAGACGGGGTATAACGGCCGTGTCGGTCGCCAAAGGCGAACACATCATAGGACTTGCGATGCCCCGAAAGGCTATCGTGACCTGCGCCCCCCACCAGAATGTTGTTATAGCCCGAGGCCGACAGATAATCGTTGCCGTCACCCCCAAACAGGATATCCGAGCCGCCGCCGCTATAGATACGGTCGTTGCCGCCTTCACCGTCCATCAGATCGTTGGCCTTGGTGCCATACATCCGATCATCGCCCGATCCCCCCAGGACGACCTGACTGGCATCCTCACCATAGCGCAGTTCGCGGCTATCTTTGAAGCGGCCATAGCCCGCATCAAGCCGGTCATCACCCGCGCCGCCATCGATAAAGTTCGACCCCGATATACCGTCGATCCGGTCGTCGCCGCCATTGCCGGCCAAGGCGTTATTACGATCGTTGCCCTTGATCGTATCGTCATAGGCCGACCCCGAAACATCTTCGAACCCACCCGCGGTGGACAGTTTGAGCGACAGGTTGATCTTACCGTACTTGCTGTCACCGTTTATTATCTGGCGGCTGCTGTCGCGCAGGTTCAGATCGATCGGGCCGATAAAGTTACTGAAATCAAGCGCATCACCGGTGTCATTCATCAGGCCGTCAGGCGTTGTGCCTTGGTCCGAGTGTTTGTCGTAGCGCTCGTTCTCGATGAAATCGCTTTCAACCAGACGATCAATGCCAAGGCTGCCCCCCGCAAAGACATAGGTATCGTCATCTGTACCGCCCCACGCCCAGTCATCGCCGCGCCCGCCTTCGATCACGTCTTTGCCACCTTCGGTTACGAAGGTCAGCTGCAGACCCTGGATCGTGTAGGGATCAATCCGGTCAAAGTCATTTTTATAGTATTCGCGCTTGCCGTTGTCCGCGAACCCGTCGAGCCCGATGATATTGCCACGAATGGTGATAACTTCGGCGTTGTCGCCAACGATCCGATCATCCCCGTCCTCCCCATTGAGGGTGTCATTGCCATCGCCACCGATCAGCACATCCCCATCGACGCCACCCAGGATCGTGTCATTCGCGGTTCCGGGCGCACCTGTCAGGGCGGCAAAGTTGAACACAGCGTTATCGAACACGCGCATGAACCCCTGATCCCCCAGCACAAGATCGGTATCATGGTCACCTTGCTGCACGACATCTGCCTTATCGGCACCACCGACAATCTGGATACCAGCTAGGCTCGGCGTGTCGCGGTCGTGGTGATACCACTTGCCTTTGTGCTGGTACCCGCCCGAATTAATGCGCAGCTCGAATGCATCGCCGCTGACATCGCGGAAGATCACGACGTTGGCCGGCAGGCTTGGGTTCATCGGATCATATTCGATGAATTCACCGGTAAAGTTCGCGCCAGCCGGATCGTTCAGGCTGATCGACTGGCCATTGGCAGATACCAGACGATACCCGCCATCGCGCGCCGCGTCGCGGTCTTCCGCGTCGATATAAAGGTATACGTCATAGCTGCCAGTGCCATAGATGGCATCCAGGCCAGAGACGTCTACCCCAAGTTCGGACTTGGACTTGGCGTAGATATAACCGTTGAACAGGCTGCCATTCTGGGTGTCTGCGTTGATCTGGTCATGATCTTCGACATAGGCGTCGCGCACATATTTGCTGTCCAGATTCTGACCGACTGTGATGCGGATCCCTTCGCTTGTCAGCATGGAGGCAACATCCACCTCATAGGTCTTAGATTTTTTGTACCAGCCCCAGCCATGATCATTGCCGTAGGTTTTGGTAAAGTCGCCTTGATCGACAAAATTCGTCCAGCTGCCCGCCGCGACAAAGCCTGCCGGACCATCAACCCAACCTTCGTCAACCTGCGCCCCAAAGTTGAAGCCGCGTGCGATCACATCCGCGCCCGAGGTCGCATCATCCACACCGTTATGTTCGAAAATATCGCCCGTGTTGATGGTGTCGTCACCCTGCCCGCCAATCACCCGATCCGTGCCGTTTCCGGTCAGGATCGTATCGTTATAATTCGGTGTGGCATCGCCGTTACGGCTGATAATCTCGCGCAGCTCGCCAAAGCTGACAGGGCCGACCGGACCGGTCCGCAGGAACGTCAGGATACCGCCGTCGCCCAGAACCGTATCCGCATCAAAGCGACCCATATCGGCATCGCCGGCGCTGTTGATCATGTCGCCGCCCGCCCCGCCAAGAATGATATCCTCGCCGCCACCGGTCAGGATAACGTCATCGCCGCCGATGCTGTCTGCCACCGTCTCGAACGTATCAATCGGGTAGGATTGACCAACAATTTGCAGGCCCGAGATCACCGGATATCCGGAGCGCTGGTTCGACGGGATCGACACTTCGATGGTAATAGAGCCACCCGACAGGCCGGTGCCAACAACATAGTTCCCCAGACCCGGCGCATTCTGATCCTGCGACGTCACGCGGATCAGGTCACCCGCAAAGTTAACGCCATCCGGATCACTGACAAAGTAGCTTTCCGTTCCGATGGTGACCTGACGCACGGTGCCATATTTGCGGCTTGTCTTACCATCATCGCCGTCAAGGTAGACGTAGATGTCGAAGGTCTCATAGTGGCGATCCAAACCGCTTAGCGTGATGACCAGCGTGTCGTCGTGACCGGTGTAAAGATAGCCCTCGTAGAGGCGATCATCGGCAGAGTTCGGATAGCGGATATCGCTGTGGGTATCGTCATTAGCATCGCGCATACGGCCTTTGTCATCACGTACGCTCCATTCGATGGTGACGTCGCGCATGATAGCGCCGCTGTCGTCGCGTACCAATTCGGCCGCGTCGTCGCCAAAGATGCCGCGATCATCGCCCAGCTCGTTCCAGCCGCCCGTACGCGGTGCGGGCTTGTCAGAGGCCGGATCGCCTGCCCCCGCAACACCGTCTACCGTGGTGTCAGCGCGATACTTGTCATTGCCAAAATTAAAGCTGATTACGCCGAATTCCTGACCGGATGGATCAGCAGTCGAAGGCCCGTCAAACACGCCGGTCTTGTTCAAGGTGATCTTGGCGTTGTCGCCAAAGACGAGGTCGGTCAGGTTGTCCACGATGCCCGCATTGATCGCGTCATCACCGTTGCCCCCCAGAATGATGTCGGTCGACAGGCCGGTGCTGATCACATCGTGGCCGCCGAATGCGGGGTCAATCGACACGATGTCGCGCAGGAACGTGTAGCTGCCGGTCTCAGGGTTCACAAAGTTGATGTAGCCGTGGTCGCCCAAGACAATATCGTAGCCATCGGTGCCACTGAAATCACCGGCAAAGTCGGTGACAATCGTATCATCCTTGGCCCCGCCAAAGACGATGTCATTGCCCAGACCTGTGGTGATCATATCATTGCCGCCGATGGTGGGGCTTTGCGTGGTCACGCTCAAAAGCGCGATGGGAAGATCGCCAAAGTTGGTCACGGTGCTGTCAAAGATCGCGGTGCCGTTGTCGCCAAGAACGATGTTATCACCCTGACCCGCGTCGATCAGGTCATCGCCATTGCCGCCAAAGATCAGATCGGTGCTCGCGCCCGTGGCGATCTTGTCGTCGTCGCCCAAAGCATCAGCGATCGACGTCAGGGTGCGCAATGCCAGGCCAAAGCTTGGGACATTGATTTCGACCGCACCAGATTCAAGCAGACCACTATCACCCAGAACAATGTTCGATCCTTCGGAGGCGTAGATTTCGTCGCGGTCAAAGCCACCCAGCACGATATCATCGCCGCGACCTGTGTGGATCACATCGCGGCCGCCATAGGCTGTGTCGATAGATGTGACCAGATCAAGCGTCGACAGGTCGCCGTCAAGGTTCCAGTACGCCGCACCAAAGTCACCGAAGACCAGATTGATCGCGTCAGGCTGGGCCGTCGTTTCGCCGACATTTGCCGTGATCATGTCATGAGCACCACCGCCGAGGATCAGGTCAGCGCCGTAGCCCGTCCGAATAATGTCGTCGCCACCGGTTGCGGGCGACGTGGTCGAAATTTCGACCAGTGCAATAGCGAGGTCACCAAAGTTGGGTGCCTGCGTCTCGAAGATCACATAGCCGTTGTCGCCCAGAACGATGTTATTGCCCTGCGCCGCGTCTATGTCGTCGCCGGCCTGACCACCCAGAATGATATCGGTGTCATCGCCCGTACGGATTTTGTCGGACCCGCCACGGGTGTCTTCGATGGTCCGGATTGTCCGCAGTGCCAGACCAAAGGCCGGCACATTCGTTGCCGCCGCACCCGAAAGGATCTCGCCGCTGTCCCCGATAATCAGGTTCTGGCCCTGGCTTGCGTCAATATCGTCGTTTGCGTCGCCCCCGATGATAATATCGCTGGCGCGGCCTGTACGAATGATGTCATTGCCGCCGACGAAGGCATCTGTCGACACCACACGATCCAGCGTCGACAGATCATTGTCGTCATTCCAGTAGGCGGCACCGAAGTCCCCGAGGATCAGGTTCACCGCATCGCTTTGCGCCGCCGTCTCGCCCATATTTGCAACAATGTTATCGTTGCCGAACCCGCCAAGGATCAGATCAGCACCAAAGCCGGTACGGATAGTGTCATCGCCACCCGTGGTCGCATCCAAGGTTGCCGCATATACCAGCGCGTAGCGGAAGGTACCGAAATTCGGAGCCTCGGTCGCGAGCAAGACCTGACCATTATCGCCGAGCACGATATTGTCGCCCTGACCCGCATCGATCACGTCACCCGCCTGACCGCCGATAATGATGTCCGTGCCGGTGAAGGTGTTGATCGTATCAACGCCCCCCACATCAGTGAACGTCGAGGTAAACGAGGTCGGCGCACGCGCCACCCCATCGGTCACATCGGTCAGACCGCCGGTGCCAAGACGCAGGCTCAGGGCGCCGTTTTCATCCAGATACTCGAGCACGCCACGGTCGCCAAAGACGATATCATCCGCGGTGCCCGTATCAATCTTGTCGGAATCCTGACCACCAAAGACCACAAGCGGCAAGCTCGTATCCGGTGCGGTGACAATGTCAGCGTCGCGCACGGCAGCATACTGGTCATAGGGGCCTTGGGTGTTCAGCGCAAAGAAGTCGTCGGCGTTGTCCAGCGTGATCATCACGTTGTCATTGCCCAGACCCGTGTTTAGCGACGTCACCGTTTGCGCACCAGCAATTGGCCGCGAATGTGTCGCATCGATAAAGATCGCGTCGTCGCCAAAGCCGGTCCAGTAGGTCACGCCGCTTAGGAAGTTGCCGTCGGCATCCGCCGCATAGCCGATGGCAGCAGGGGCGATCCCGACGATGTAGATGTCGGTCTGGCCAATGAACGTCTCGTCGATGCCGCGTTCTGTTGCCGCAGCTTGGGCAGCGGCGCGGTTGTCGGTGATCAGCGCGCGCTGGCCGATGGTACCATCGGCCAGAATTGCGGCCTCGTCCGAGATCATCAGCTGATGACGTCCCGCGCCCGCATCGATGTTAAGCAAGCCGGTGATGTTGTTCAGGTGACCCTTCAGGAAGCGGGTATCCGTGGTCAGGCCTTCTGCAGCTTCCGACGATACATAGATCCGCTCGTCTCCAGCACCCAGATGAAGGATGGTGCGGGCCGTCGTGCCCTGAACGTTGAGAACGTCGTCTTTATTACCCAAAGACAGGTCAAGGAATTCGACATTGTGATAGCCGATGCCGTCATTCTGCAGCGTTGTGGCGATGCGGTCGGTCTGCTGGCCAGCAGCCGCCAATGCGCCTGTGATGGCAACCTGAATTGGTGCGCCCGAACGGCTGGTGATACGCAGCACACCGTTCTCGGCGGTGGCGACCAGATGCGGGCCTTGTGCCGCGGCGATCTTGTCAGCCAATTTCTGCGCGACGGTCTGGGCCGTATCCCCCAAAACGGCAGTATAGCTGAAGACAGAGGCAGCCGCCGCCAGACCCGCGATCTGCGTCGGGGTCACAAGATCGGTCACCGTAACTGTCCACTGCTGGCCTACAACAGGTGCGGCGATAGCGAAGTCGGATTGGGTATAGTCGCCACCCAAACCGCGCGTGTCGATGCTGGCAATCCGCGTACCGGCCAATGCGCCCTGCAGCGTCAGATAAATCGCATCGCCCAAGCGATCCACGCCGACGTTATGGGTATAGGGTAGGAAATCGAAACCGTTGTTCGGGTTCAGGACGGGATCAAGCGCTGCAAGAATCTGTTTTTCTGTCGCGTTCCACGCAATCGCTTCGGTCGTCCGCAGGGCAACGACGCCGTTCACATCCGGCACCATGAAGGTCAGGGTGAAGGTCCCGCTGGTCG
The DNA here is from genome assembly GCF_053474885.1 of Sulfitobacter sp. M13. Taxonomy (NCBI): domain Bacteria; kingdom Pseudomonadati; phylum Pseudomonadota; class Alphaproteobacteria; order Rhodobacterales; family Roseobacteraceae; genus Sulfitobacter; species Sulfitobacter sp. M13. Next base: position 193,228 of record NZ_JBRKBN010000005.1, read on the forward strand.
CGGACAGGCGCAGAACTTCGACGTTGTCGCGTATCGGGGTGATCGTGCCTTTGCGCAATTCCTCGATTGTGACAGCGGTGGTCGTATCAACGGCAGCAATCAGACCTGCAGTGTCAACGACGGTCAACGTATCTACATCAAGACCGCCTGCCTTGCCTCCAAACCCGACCAGATAGGCGATGCCGTCTTTGGTTTCGACGATTTCAACCGCGACGTCATATCCGGTGATCGCTTCGATCTGCTGGCGTGCAGTCTCGGTCGCGGCGGCGATGGTCGCGGCATTGGCGGTGCTATAGACAAAGGCCGCGAGCTCGGCGATGGCCATCGTGCCACCATAGCCAAGCACGAAGCGGCCGCCAATCGCACGCACTGCGATCTGCTGCACTTCGGCAACCGACGGCATATCCAGTCCGGTGAGGCGATCCCCGGTCAGGATCATCACGTTGGCATTGGTATCTAGGCTGTCGTCGAGGTTAAGTTTGTCGCCTGCGTCGGCCCCCATATCCAGCACCAGTTGGCCCGTGATCTGGTCAAGGATGCCGCGGTCGGAACCGACGTTGATGGTGTCGTCGCCAGCGCCTGTGGTGATGAACGTATGGCCGTTTGTGGATTTGACATTGACCACATCATTGCCGCGGCCCGTATCAATGCGTGTCTTGCCCTCATGTGTGCCTTCGACCGTCAGCGTATCAGTATTTCGGCCCAGACGGATATCGAGCACTTCGATACCACTGTAGGTAATGCCACCGGCAATGCGCTTGCCTGCGATGACAACATCATCCCCCATGCCCAGACCGCTGAGGCGGTTCGCGGTGAGCACGCCGTGGTCGGCTGCAGGGCTTTCGCCGTTAAAGATTGTCAGCGTATCAACCTGATCCGCCTCATCCACGCGCAGGTTGGCATTCACCGGCGCGTAGGAATAAAGGATGTTCTCACCCGTTGCGAAATCGCCTGGCAAGGCCGCCGCAATCGTCGCGGATGTCCCCGATACGACTGGCGTCAGGCTGCCGGGCAGCTTGTTCGCAAGTGTTTGCGTAATCGACGCGGCATCGGCTGTCGCAAGCGCAGTGCGCGCGTTTCCGTCAATGCTCAGCGACCATGTTGCACCGGCGGTTGGATTAATCACCCGGATCGCGGCCATCGTCCACGTCACACCGGTCTGCTTATACTGCTCGGCCACGGGAGTACCGCCGATAATCGCCTCAGCCCCTGTCGGCGTTGCTACATCGATATCAAAGCCACCGATGGCATCCCCGACTTCGACAATCCGCAGGCGCGTCTCGCCAACAAGGTTCACGATGGCACGGGCCTTGAACTGGGTGGTGGCCGCGTTGATCGCGTTCGCAAGTTCCAGCGCGATCGTCCCGGCAAAGTTCTGGCCCGCAGCCGGCGTGTAGCTGACAGTGATCTGGCCCGCAGTCGACCCTGGCGTTGGTGACAGCGTGATCGCATAGGTGCCCGCAGTTGCGGCGGCGGTCAGGTCAACTGTCGCCTCCAGCCAGTCCAGCATGCCCAGAACTGCCGCACTTTGATCCGGTGTGCCAAAAATCTCTGCCGCACCAATCGCGGTGGCATCGTCATCATTTACGGTCAGGTCGACCGTGAACGGCGTGCCTTCGCCAATCTGGCTCCCGCTGGCAAAGGACAAGATGTCCTGCGCGGCGCTGACCAGATCAACAGGGCCGCTGCTTCCATTGGTACCAAATGTCGATACGTCATAGATGGTCGCCGTGCCGTTGATGCGCGGATCAAAGCCGGGACGCTCGCCATAAAGCTTGTTCACATGTGTCAGCGCCTGATCCGTGATTGTGGTCACGCCATCCGACGTTTCGATTTTATCCGCTGTCCCGCTCGGCAGCTTGTCGTTGGTCTCGCCGGGGCGCAGGATCGGGTTGTTCAGTTCAACTGCGGTTGGCGACGTACCACCGATGACACTGATTGGCCCACGGATGGAGTTCACGCGCTCGTTGAACGCTGCAAAGACCTTGGCATCGCCACCGTCGATGATGTCGTCGTCAATCGCCAGAACCGTGATGGTTTGTGCCGTGGCCCAGTTGTCGGCATCAAAGCGGACGTATTGGCGCAGTGTCATGGCCCCATCGCTGTCGGCGACAGTGGACCCGACCGGTGTGATCTCACCCGATGCGGACAGCGTTGCGCGCTTGTCTGCCAGCAGCTGAATACCGACCACTGTGCCGTTTACCGTCACATCGTACTGCCGCGCACCGCCGTTTGTGATCCGCTGGTCGTCGTCCCCCTGAATGTCAGCCGCCAGCTTGGCAGCCAGCGTTGCAAGGCTGTCATCGGTCACAACGGTCTGGCTATACAGCTTGCCGTCAAAGGTGACATCCCACGTTTCGCCAGCGGCAGGGATACCCGCGAATTCGATCTCGAGCACGTTGTCAAAGCTGAAATCCGGAACCGTACGGGTCAGGATTGTACCGCGTGTATCGGGCGTGATCACCGTCTCGACGAAGAAGCGTGGCAGGGATGCCGCATCGGTTGCCGTGATCAGGATGACATTCTGCGTCAGCACGGCGGAATAGTCGGTCAGCAAATTGATGGCGTCGATCAACCCGCCACGGACGGTCGCCAGCGTGTCACCGCCCTGCACCTCATAGAAGGCCGTAACCGCGCCCACCTGATAGGTTGCATCGTCATACAGCGTGACAGACCATACCTCGCCCGCAACTGCGGAACCGCCAAACGAAAGCTCGGCATAGGGGGCTGCGACGCGTACCTGAACGCGGTTCGCCTCGCCAAAGTTGGCCGCTGCGTCAAATGCCGCATCGCCATTATAAGTCCGTGTCTTCAGCGGCGTCACATCAACGGTGACCCATTTGTCGCCGGTCAACGCACCCGTCAGCACAATATCGAAACTGTCGGTGGCGCGGGCATCCGGCCCCGTGACCCCATCGCCGGCAAAACGCTCGGCCAGATCGGTGGAATTGCCGCTCTCGATGATCTCGACCGTGGGCGCATCGTCATCCAGCAGTTTCAGATCAAAGGCCGCAGGGGACAGGGTTTCCTGATTATCACCGGCTACATAGTCATAAGGCTCAAGCAGGGCGGCATCAGCACCTTGCGCAATGTCAGCCGCGCTTAGGCGCAGACCCCAAGTCGTGCCTTGAGCAATCACACCGCTGATCGGGCCAAAGCTGACAGTTGCAAAATCCCAATAGGTAGTGCTCAACTGGCGCAGTGCACTGTTAACCGCACCGGTCTGGCTGGTTTCAGCGCCCACCGTTTTTAGGCGCACAACCTGCAGGCCGAAGGGCGGCACGCCTGCTGCATCAGGGCGCTTGAAGATCACGATGGTGTTGTCGACGAACGCAGGCGGCGCGATGCTGTTGATGCCCGCAGCACCAAGACGGGTCAGTCCGCCCGTCGCAAGCGTCACAATCGAGAAGGCGTCGCCAGATGGCCGCGAGATCGAGATCGCGCCGCCAGCAGCAACGTTCACCACATACCCATCATTAAGCGCTGTAATCTGCCCCGCGATCTTCTGGCCGATCCCCGAGATACCGTTCTTCACGTCCGCCTCAACCGAGGTGTAGCTTATTACTTTGCCGTCCAGCAGAATGCTCCAGGTTGCGTCGGCAACGACACCGCCGACGATCGAAGGCACAAGCGTTGCCGTCCGGTAGAGTTCGGACGCGGCATAATCGGTGCCCGCCAGCTGGGCGACCAGACGGCCAGCGATGCTTTGCAGGGTATCGCCGGTGACGGCGGTGGCCGATACGGTCAGACCGTCCAGAATGATCTCCCATGTCGATCCGATCACGACACCGCCCGCAGCATTTTGTGTACCGTCGGCGGTCGAGGACGTCAGGGTGACAACAGCGACCTCAAGCGCGCGCTGGCCAGAAACAGGAAGCGCCGTCCCAGTGGGCGCAACTGCAGCAAGCTCGAATGCCTCGCCTTCGATCAGCACACCCATTTGGCTGTTCGCCGTGGCTTCGATTTCGAAACCGTTGTCGTAGAATGGCGTCTGCACCGATGCCTCGACGCTGAACCCGGCAGTATCCGTGATCCGCAGAGCCCCACCGATTACCGATGCCGTCAGGCCCGCTGGCCGACGCGCATCACCGTTGATTTTGTCACGCAACGCTTGCGCCACGGCAAGGCTGTTCGCGCCCGACCCGATAGTAGTGCGGTAGTCTTCGCCGTTGAGCGTGATCGTCCAGGTTTCAACGAAAGCGCCGGTATTGGTCGTGCCGCGGAAAATCTGGATGTCGGCAGAACGGTACAATGCAACGGCATCGCGGCTTTGGCTGATATCGGCGTTGATATTCGCGGCGACGCCCCGTGCGACATCGCCTTGCCCCAGCCCCAGGAACGCGTCCTGACCAAAGGTGATTTCGGGCGTGATGCGGGTATAGTGAACTCCCTCATCGACGCCGTCATTATTCGCGGCAATTTGCAACAGACGCGGTGTGTTCCAGTTGGTGCCATCAAAGCCCACAGTGACCGAATTGCCCGACTGCGTCCCCGTGAGGCCCGTGAACGATACCGTCGCACCATCCCCGACATTGAAGGTGACAGTCACAGGGCCAGTAGGCGCGCGCGACAGGGCTACATAGACGCTGTCGCCATTGGCGGTCAGACGGATGTCTTCGGCTGCAACATCTTGGTCGATGGTATCCACAGTCGACGCATTATCTACATGCGAGAAGATCAGAACCTCGGCGCTGTCGTTATCGATCACCTCGACCAGCACATCCGCGACCACCACGTTGTCATAGGGTTGCGCATCCGTCCCGATTGCACCCTCGACCACCGAGTGGCGCAGGTTCACGACCTGCCGCCCTTCGGCCAGTGCATCATTGACGCCAGTCACCGTGACGTACTGGATTTCGTCCCAGTTGGTCGCGTCGAACACCAGATCGGCAAAGGTCTCGGATCCGTTGACCATCACGCCCTTGCCACCGGCGGCTTGCGCGCTTTCGGTGCCACGGGTTGGCGTGATTGTCACTGTCACCTTACGATCAGGCGCGCGCGACAGGGCGATGCCGTAGGTGTTATGGATCAGCAATGGCGATGTCTGCGTGTCTTCGAAAACCCGCAGCGCATCGTAGTCGTTAAAGATGATGACCCCCGCTTCATCGTTATCCGCGATATTGGCCACGACATCCTTGGCAAATATCGCGTTATAGCGGTCGTCGTTACTGCTGACCGTGGTCTGGATCAGGCCGTTGTGACCATTCAGGCTGTTGGACACGACCGTGATTGCGCCGCCTTCGGTCACATCATTCAGATCGGCACCAGCGATGTTGATGTTGTCGCTGCCCAGACCACCGACGATTTCAACCTGCACGTTTTCGTTGGTGCTTTCGATAAAGAAGGTGTCATTCCCCTGCAGGGCATCGACGACCAGCTTCTCGAGGCCGACGAAGCTGACAAACAGACCGCCGCCAAAGACGCCATTTTCGGTGATTACATAGTCGTCGCCAAACTCGCTGCCCACGATGGTCAGGCTGTCAAAGCCGTCGCCGCCATCAATCCGCACAGGCGCATTAATGTTGTAGGACACAAAATCGGCACCCTGCCCGCCATTGATGTTCGTATAAGGTGCTGCGGGATCATCGGGATCGACGCGCACGAACGACCGCACAAGGAAGCTATCGTCGTCTTCATCCCCGAACAGGAACAATTCAGCCTTGTTGGAATAGACGGTAAAGTTGTCTTGCCCCGTGCCACCGTTCAACGTGGCGTTCTTGCTGATCCCATTGGACAGGAAGCCAAGCGTCACTTGCGTCGTGGTATATTGGTCGCGCCCCTTGAGCCCGTTGTACGGGTTCGACGCATCGCGCGCGCTGTCAAAGAGTTGGCCAACCTGGAAGGTATCATCGCCCGCGTCACCAAAGACGTTGAATGTGGCGAGCGTATCATCGAGCACAAACAGATCGTCGCCATCGCGGCCATTGACCTGAATATCGCCCTCAAGCGCGCCGTTATATTGCACTTCTTCAAGGATACCGGCGACCTGATCGCCGTTCTCGTCAAGCTGCAGTGCTGCGACGACACCGGTTGCGACCGTGGGGTCAAGGTTCGCGCGGAAGAGGAACAGATCGGCGCTGTTGGTCCCGTTGATCTCGGCGCGGTCAGCGCCCTGCCCGGCAACACCGCTGTCCAGCAGGCGGATCAGAGCCGTGCCCTCGCCCGACAAACCGATCTGATAGAAATCAGAGCCCTGCTCGCCATCAAGGTCAAGCTGGTAAGTCGTGCCCAGATCGCCGCTTTGCAACCCGTTTTTGAAGGTCTGTTTGCCGTAGCGGTCATAGTTGACCCGTACGATATCGTTCCCCTGACCCAGTTTGACCTCGGTCTGGCCGCCAAGGCGTTCAATGTTCAAGACATCATTCGCGGCGTCGTCAGTGGGCGATACAGCTTCGTCCCCCATATCGATCTGGGTCAACCCTGCGTGGGTGCCATCGATATGCAGTTCGTTGTTCGCATCGCTGGTCTCAAGGATCAGAGTCTCGAAGCTAGTGTATTTGATCCCAACAGTCATGCCGAGACCGATAATCTCGGTCGCGGTCAGGCGGCCGCCGCGATCGGCTGTTGTATCGCCATTGTCGCTTACGCGCAGAATGTCGGTGCCTTGCGCCGTGCCAGTCGGCTCTGACCCGCCGTCGATGGTCAACTGGCCGAACAGGATGTCGTTGACCGTGTATTCGCTGCCAGCGGTGGTCGAAATCGGGTTCCCCACAATAACGCTGTCAGTGCCGGTGCCGGTTTCGACAAAGGTTGGGCCATTGATAGCGTGGATATTGACCGCATCAACGCCGCCCCATGTGCGCAGCGTAGTCTTATCGGCCAAGCCGGTCGAGGTGATGGTCGCTGTGTTTGCGCCGTCGCCCAGATCAACCTTGACCACTTCGACGGCGATGTAATGGATTGCAACGGTCTTGGTCCCGTCCACAAGGTTAAAGCCAGTGACCGACATCATGCCTTCAAGGTTCGCGGGATCAATCAGGCCAATCGTACCGGAGGATGCATTCGCGTCATTGCGGCCATTGATCAGCAGGGTGTCACTGCCGCGGTCGGTCGGCACCGTCGCACCCGATGCGAAAACATCGAAAGCGTTGATCGTGACAACCGCGTCAATCGCTGTCAGCGACCCCGCAGCATTTCCGATGCGGATCGTATCATCCCCGAGCCCCGAATTGATTTGCAGCGGAATATCTGTGCTTTGAACCGCAATGTCATCCGCGCCACCTGCCGTGTTCAGCACAACGTAGTCGGTGCCGATATGCGTCACGCCAACGGTCGCGGCACCGGTGACGGCCAGCGTGTCATCGTTGACAATGATCATGTCGCTATCGTTGGACCCGTCAAAGCGCACAGTAGATGTACCAGACCCGGTGTCATTGATGACCACATCAAAACCGGACCCTTTGGGCGCGTTGATGCGGTACGTCTCGGTCGATCCGGTCGACTTTGCATCCAGTGTCGCGGTGCCATCAAAGGCGACCACGGAAACAACGTTGCCATTGACCCGAATGGTCCGATCCATATCGTTGACCACCATGCGGTTGGTCGCATTCGATCCGCCGGTCAGGGTGACATTTTCAAAGATACCGTTCAGGTTTTCGAGGGTCGCGCTGTTCCAGACATCGGTATGTGGGCCAGAGACAGTGCCGACCACAAAGCGGTCTTCGAACAGGCCGAAGTCATAGCCCGCAAAGCTTTCGATCAGCGTATCACCGGTATCATTCGTGCCGCTGTCAAGGAAGGTGTCAAAGCCCTCGCCGCCTGTGATCGTGTCATTGTCAGAGCCGCCATCAATCCGGTCGTCAAAGGACGAACCGACAATCGTATCGCTGCCGTCATCGCCATTCAGCTCAAGCGCGACGGTGTTCTGCGTGAGCCCCTTGGCATCTATGGTGTCACCGGATGCGCCAGCGTTAATGATCAGCCTGTCACCGGCGGCACGGCGGAAATCGTTCAACACGATCGCGGTATTCGACCCGTTCCACTTTACGTCGACCTTGATGTCGCTTGCATCCACGGTGTCTTGCAGCAGCGTAAAGGTGTCTACGCCGGCGGTGCCGTTGATGATGACGGTGTCCGCGTTGTTGTCTGTGGTCCCTTCGCGCGACCCCGGACGGTCGGCTGGCGCGTCACGGAAACCCGGACCCTCGACCGCCAGATCGTCTTCGATGATCAGGCGGTTGACACCCTGGCCCGAGATATCGTCGACGATGACCGTATCATTGCCGCCAAGCAGCTGAACCTGAACCGTGCCCGTGCCACCGCGGATATCCACGCCGCGCGTATTGTCGCCGTTACGGATCACGACCGATCCTTTGCTGAGGCGGGCAGTGTCAGCACGCGCCGAACCGGTCACAAATACGGTATCCTCGGTGCCCGTCCCGTTGACCGTCAGAATGCCGGAAGCTGCCAACGTACGGAAGATCAGGTCGGCTCCCGTGCCACCATCGATCGTATCCGAGCCTTCGCCGCCATCAATTTCGTCTGCGCCGGACCCGCCGTTGATGGTGTCGCTACCCGCACCGCCAAACACGATGTCATTGCCCGCGCCCGCCAGGATTGTCGCGGCACCCGCCCCCAGCTGCTGGATAAAGTCATCCCCGCCGCGTGCGTTGATATAGATCGCATTGGCGCTGCTTGAAATGATGCGGTCGCCAAGCAGGCTCGCGGTTTCGCCGTCCGCCAATGCGCGTGTCACATCGGTGCCGTACACCTCGGATCCGGCGGCGGCAAAGCGCCCGATGGTGATCTGATCGCCAAAGTCGCTCGCGCCGTCTGTCTTGTTGATAATCGCGTTGCCCGACCCTTGGTAATCAACCAGATCAATGCCGTTGCCACCATCAAACACCAGATCGGCCTCGACGCCTTCGCGGACCAGAATGACGTCGCTGCCTTCGCCGCCATAGCCGATGATCCGGTTAACACCGGTGAAGACCTGTTCGCGACCCGAATAGATCAGCTTGATCGTGCCGGGTGCAATTTGTTCGATGATATAGGTTTCGTCCGTTGCACCAGCACCGATGCCGCGATCCCCATTGCTGGCGCCCATATTCAAGGTCAGGTCGCCGCCGTTTTGATCCGCGAGCTTGATGGGTTCGGGCAGTTCCAGATAACCGATGGTAAAGTTCAGGTTCAGCCTGATCCGGACGAACAGGATCTTGACGCTTGCATTTGCCTTGACGTTGATCGGCACACGCCCGCCGCGCTCGACATTCTCGATCTTGGCACCAAAGCCGATGCTGGCCCCGCCCCAATTGATGCCCAGACCGTACAGGCTGACCGACGCACTACCAGAGAAACCGATTGCCAGATTGCTTGGCGGCCCGTTGGCCGGACGGTTCAGATAATCATAATAGATGTTGAAGTGGAACGACCCTTCCATTCCGAAGCTGCGGCTGCCCAGCAACACGCCGCCGTTCAGGGTGACGTTAAACGTCCCATCGCTGCGGAAAACGCCATTTGCCGACATCGTCGCGATGCCGAAGAAGTTGATATTGGCGTTAAAGTTAACGGTCCATGCCTCGTTCACGACGATGACACTGAAGGCCGCGTTGAACTTAATGGTTTTGAGGAACTGAACGTCACCACTCAGCGCGAGGCTGAAGCTATTGGCTTTGAGGGTAAAGCTGCCAATCCGGCGTTCCTGATTGGTGGTGTTCAGCGTCAGCCTGCCGCTTGCGTTGATATCGATGATCCGCGCGACATTTGCATCAATCGACACGGAAAGACCAAGCGCGATGCCGGTGATCTGCACACCGGTATAATACAGCCCCGCCGCCCCCGCCGCGCGTACATTCAGCCCGCCAAGGCCAAAGACGACATCAAAGCTGATTTCAGTCCGGTTGCTGAGGATTGCAATGGTGGTCTTGCCGCTTGCCGTGGCGAAATTGGCGAAGGTCACGCTGCCACTGATGACAAGTTTGACGCCTGAGCCGACACTGCGGTCTGCGCCGTCAACTTGGATGACCCGTGCCGATGAGAAGGTGTTCAGTTCGAATATTGCGCGGCCGTTAAAGATCAGCACATTCGGGATGCCGGCATTCGTAATCTGGATCGATCCATAAAGGATCATCCCGCCGTCCGATATGACGATCTTGCCGACCAGATCGAGGTTATCCAGAACGCCAATCAGCCGCGCCTTGACGGCGATCTCAGCGCTGACTTCTGTCCCGTTGTTCCTGATCTCGAAGGTAAAGGCCCCTTCAAGCTCGACGATCGGGTCAATCTTCAACACCGCTTCGATATAGAGCGACAGCCCGTTCTTAAGAACGATGATGCCCTTTTTGTTGCCGCTGATATCCGTGATCGGCAGGCTGGTATCCGGATCAAGAACCAGCGACAGATAATGCGCGCTTGTGGGAATTTTTGCGACTTCATCTGCATTCAGGAAGGTTTCGAAGTTTTCTGTGGCGGTGAATGTATTGATCTCGAGGCTCAGCGTTGCATCCGCTTCGATATTTACGCCGGGGATCGCAAGGCCGCTATCAAGCGTAAGCAGTGCACGCCCGACTACACCGCTTTCGCCCGCTGGCGAAATTCGGATTTCCAGATCAAGCAGACCGCTCACCACGCCGATATATTTGATCGATCCGCTGACATTGCCTGTCAGACGGGTGGTGTTCACTGTCTCACCGTTGATTTCAGACTGGCTATTGGCCAGTTGCAGCGATCCGGTCAGTGTCACGGCATTGAACAGCGTCACCGAACCCTCGAGCATTGCGATAAAGTAATACTCGGTCGGGCCCGTTTGCCCCGGTGCGTCGCCACCAATGACGATCTTGGCTGGTGCATCGGCAGGCAGCAGCGGCAGGAAGCTGGTCGGAACAATAAACTCTTGATCCACGCCCGTGGTGTTGAAGACCAGCGAGATGGTGACGTCGAGCAGGAACAGATTGTCTGGGATACCGCCAAAGTCGCCCGTATCCTGGTCACCGTCCGTGCTCTGTGAACCACCGCTACGTTCAAGCGACAAGCTACCCGCGATGCCTGCGCGGCCACCGGCGTCGGCTACCAGATCTACGATGAACAGGCCCTGCGCGCGGCCTTCGATCAAAACCAGGTCGCGGCTTGCGCCGAAGACGGTCGCGCTGGCCGTTGCGAAGATTTCGATCCGTTCCGCCGTGATCGAGAGGTAGAACCCGCCGTTCAGTTCCGCCAGCGGGCTGACGGCAGGGTCTTCGCCTGGCACCGTCAAGGTGATGCTGCCCTGGATCTTAAAGGCGAACGATCCGGCGAGCAGATCAAACGATTGCTCTTCCGAGGAAAGGATCAGCTCGGTCCCGTTCTGATCGGCGAAATAGGTCTTGCCCGCGCTGGTGATGCGCCATTGATTTACATCGCCGGCCAGCTTCTTGGTGAGCGCGACAGTCGCATTTTCAGCCAGCGTCACGCCGCGGTTTGCCACGGCAAAGGCAGTGCGCAGGCCCTGGCTTACCGCGCGTTCGGCAAACAGAGGCTCGGATGTGGACAGGCCAAGGCTGTTGATATTGCTCTGCCCCGAGATCACAGTGCCAAGCTGATCGCCCGCGATACCTTCGAGCGCGATTGTTTCGACCCGATCCTGATTTGAAAGGTTGATCTGCAATACGGCGCTTGCGTTGATATGCAGACCCATCGGGTTCAGCGCGGCAAAATTCGTCTGGACCGCCGCCACACCCCAGAACTGCGGCACGCCGGTGTTGCCGCCGTCTTCGATAGTGAACGACCCTGCAATCGACCCGACATTGCCCAGCTTGATGATCTTGGCCGTGCCCGAGAACTTGAGCGAGAAGCGGAAGACATCGCCGCGGTCAGGATCGGCGTAGGTACCGAAGGTCAGGCGCGCCATGCCGCGTTGTTCTAGCAAGGCCTCGCCGCCAAAGCCCGGCGCGTCATAGCGGATGCCACCGGCAATCTCGATAAAGAAGATTTTCGACGTCGATGGCGCACCTGTCTCCGGTGTTGCGCCGTTGGCGACGCGGTCGATGACTTTGAAACTTTCAGTGCTTTGCGCGCCGGTGTTGCCTTCAAGGTCGGACCAGCTGCCCGCTGCGAAAGTGACGATCACGTCGCCCGTCGTGTAGGCACCAGAGGTGTAATAGCGGAAGGTGTTGTTGCCCAGCTGTGTGGGTGCGCCTTGCAAGACAGTGACTGATGCGCCGGCCCCGCCGAGGGTAAATTCATTGCCGGTCAGCAACTGCGTATTGAGTGCGAAATTCGGGTTGAGAACGGTATCGCCAAGCGTCGCAAACTGGACGTCGATATATCCGTTTGTCTCTGCGCTCGTGACACTAAGCGTCTGCGTCTGCTGGGTCTCGATCGCGGCACCGGCGTATGTCCATGCGGTGGCGTTATAGGTCAGGGTGACAAATTCACCCGCAGCAATCGGGTTGGTCGTTGTTGCGCCGGACACTGTCAGTTCAATTAGGCCCGGACGAAGTGGTTCTGCTTCGGATGCCCCGGCAGGGGGTGCGCGGGCGTATTGCCCAGTGACGTTGAGCGTTGAACCATCGGCGCGCGTGATCACATAGGCTCCGCTGGCGATCCCTGCTGCAATGCTGGCACGATCAAGCAGCTCTGTCGTGCCGAGCTGCAGGCTCAGATAGAAGGCGGCGGGCGTCGTGCCCTGCTCGATCTGCAGCTCGACACTGTTGCTGTCGGTGACCGCGTCGACCGTATTCCCGCTGGCATCCAGCCAATTGAAGCTGCCGCTGATAAATTCAACCGTCACGTTGTCCGCTGTGGCGTCCCCACGGAAGCTGCCCAGATACCAGACACGGAAGATCGCGTCGGATCCGTCCATCCCCAGATAAAGCGGTGCCTGCGACGTATCCGCGACTACCGTGCCGTTGGTGGTGCCAAAAATCACCTCGGCATCCAGATCGGTGACCGATGCCAGATCGATGGCAAATGCGTACGACGGCATCGCAAAGCGCACGTCGATATAGCCGCGGTTGTTCAGGTCTTCGACCCCGATCACACCGCCATCAACAGGATCAGCGATCGCACCCGACAGTTGCAGCACGCGGAAGCTTTCGACTGACCCTTCGCCCGCGTGCGCCCCCGAGCTATAGCTGCCCGCCTGTACCGCCACGCGAACCTCGCCAGCGTTTAGGCTACCGCCAAGGAAATAACGGACCGTCAGACCATCGCCGATGCGCATCGCGTCAATGACGTTCACGTTGACGGGGGATGCGTCCGGACCAGTCGAGACGCTAATTTCGTCCCCCAATGTGCCAAAGTCGATGGCGTCGCCGAAGGTCGGGGTAAAGCGGACATCAACCCAAGGCGTATCCAGCGTCAGCGTGTCAAAAGATACGGTGCCGGTCGTTGTCACGGCCACACCGTCGTTGCGCAAGACCGTGGCTTCTTCGACGCCATCGGCGTTCACAAAGCCCGCGATCCGTTCAATGGTGGTGCCCGCTGTGAATGTCCCCGTGGTCCAATAACGGAAGCGATAATTCTCGGTGATCGTATCGGGATCAACGGGGTTGCCAGCAGCATCGAAAGCAGGATCAGGGTTCAGCCATTCCGGGGCCTGCATATCATCAAAGGTGATCTGAACATTCTGCCCGACAAATACAAATTCGGGCGCAAGATCGGTGATGGACCCGATGCGCAAACCTTGTGCAGGCCGCGCGAAGCTCAGATCGACATAGCCGCGTCCGTTGATTGCACCGATGCCAATGATCCCATCAGCACCCGGGTTCACGATATCGGCCTGCGCCCCCGCCACCTTAAAGCCTAGCGTCAATGCGCGGTTCTGCGCGCCGGCCGCGCCAAAGGTGCTAGCGGCAATTTCCAATGCGGCATCACCGACCGAGAAGCTGCCGCTTAGGAAGACACGTGTAATCCCTGCGCCCATATCCATCAGTCCGGTGACAGTAACCCCGACAGCCCCCGCACCCGTCAGGGTGAAACTTGCGACATTCGCGGTTAAGTCTGGCACGGTCTGCCCCGTCGCGGGAGCTACCAGAATATCGATATAGCTGACATCGTCAGTCGCGCCGCCGTTCAGTGACGCGATCGTCAAGGAGCCACCTACGTCAGCCTGATAGGAGACCTGATCCCGCTTGAACGTCAGGGTGACCGCAGCGGAAGCTGCCGCGGCATCGGTGGGAACGATGGCATAGCGATACTGAACCGCCGTCGCCGTACCCGACCCATCATCCTGACGCAGAGTCGGCGTATTTCCTGCCAGTGCCCCGCCCGTGGTCACCGCAAATTCGGGTGCTGCATCCAGCAAGGACGCCGGATCAAAGCTGTAGCCGGTGGGTGCGGCCCCAAAGATAGTGGTCAGCGACAGCGGGTTCGTGACCCCGGCGACCGCGTCAGTCTCGCCAATCTCGAGAACGCCGTCGTTCACCGTGCCGTTCACCGTCACATCGCCCGCTGCCTTGACGAAGGACCATGACCCGTTGATCCCAGTGACCGTGATGTCTGCCGTGGCAGCGCCATCCGCGAAATCACCGGTCAACCAATAGCGATAGGTCGGCGTGCCCGTGGCCGATCCCGAGATCAGCGTCGGTGCCTGTGCGCTGTCCAGCGCGATCGACCCGATGTCATCACCCGAGAGCGTGAATTCTGCCGCCAGATCCGTGATCGACACAAGATCGTAGGCCGCGAACGCCGTTGGAACAGCCGGGAAGGTAATGTCGATATAGCTGCGTGCGCCCAAACGGTTGATGTCGATCGACGCACCCTCGCCCGGATTTACCAGTGCCGCAGTGGCACCTTCGACAACCAGTTCAATTGCAGTCGCCGCGATGGACTGGTTACCGGCTGCGTCGCTAAAGGCATTATCGACAAAGGTCAGCTCGTAAACACCCGGCGCGTAGGCGAAGCCAGCCTGCGTTACAGTGTACTTGAACTGGGTAATCCCCTCGGAGGTCAGGTATTCTTCGAGTGTTACGCCTTCGGCAGCTAGATCTGCGGGCACGGACACCGCCGTATAGATGACCTTGCCATTGTCAGGGCTGCTTGCATCGTCGACAAACCCTTGTCGCACAGCCACAGGGCCGCTAACGGCGATATTCGATCCATTAAGGGACAGCGTGAATTCCGCATCCGTGTCAAAGATTGACGCATAATCCAGTGCATTGCCCGAAGGCCCGCGGAACGAGATGATCAGGTCATGCGATCCGGCGTTCAGCGCGTTCACATCTGCCGTGTACCCCGTGTCAGAGGTCCCGAAAGGCCCGACCAGTTTGGCCGTCGGGTTCACGATGCTAAAGCTTTGCGTGACGGTCTGGATGCTTGGTGTGCCATCGCGGGCCCAGCCACCCGCATTGAATTCAACCGTATAGGTCCCCGTCGCCAGCGTGGTGTCGGCAAAGAAGAAGCGCACGATATCGGCACCAACAATCACGCGGGCGTTGTTTTTGGTCGCAGCTGTAAAGGATTTGAGCGCAACGATAGCGTTGTTCTGGTCGCGCACCGTAAAGGGTGCCACGTTATTGTTCACAATGGCGCGAAGGTCATCCAAGGTCAGTTCGGCACCGATCTCGGGGATAAAGCGTATATCGATCCAAGGGCCGGAAACCACGCTCGCCGTTCCCGTATCCGACGTCTCTTCATCTGCTACACCACTGTACAGCACTTCGCCGGTCTGTTCGTTCAGATAGCTCCAGCCTTGATTAACGTAGGTATAGCTGATGTCGCTCGTCGCGGTGCCGATCACCCAGAAACGATAGGTCGTGCCGCCCAGATGAACAGGTGCCAGTGTATCGTCCAGCGCAACACCGCTACCGTCCGCGAGGATAAGCTCAGGTGCCAGATCCAAGACGCTGGCGGGATCAAGGACAACACCTGTCGCATTTGTCGGCAGGGCATCCAACGTCACATCGATATAGCCCCCGCTATTGATCGCCGACTGACCCAACTCGGTGCCCGCACCCGGTCCGGCCAGTTCCTGTGTCGGGCTGGCGGCACGGTCTTGAACGATGGCAATCGCGACATCATCCCCCATTAGGGTTTGGAAACCAAAGCGCAGGCTGCCCTCTATCGTGATCAGATCAATCTGGTCGGGGATTTTTGCAAGGAACAGGATCGTCGCCTCGCCCGACGCGATCTTGCTTAGGTTCGCATAAAGACGCGCCGACAGAGACAGGTTGTCTGCCGCAAAATTCAGCTGCCCGATCACAAGGATCTTGCCATCCGTGGAGATCTTGATCGTGACCTGACCGTTGAAGGTCAGCTCTGATGTGTAAATCGAATACAGCTTTGCACTGCCGGTGATCACCATGGGTGCCTGGAAGGCAGCTGCAAAACCGCTTTGCGACGGGTTCGCCTGAACTAAACGGTATTGCGTCAGAACCTGACCGCGCACCATGTCCAGCCAACCGTCAATGCTGACATTGGCTGGCAGTTGGAAGGCAGGTCCGGTCAATTCGCCCGGTGTGGTGATGTCCGGCAAGCTGGTGAAGAAATCAACGCCGCCGGTAAAGTTGTTGATGGTCAGGCCCGAGAACGGCTCCAGCAGGATACCGCCCGGAATTTGCGCCGTCACAAGCACCCCAAGCGGGCCAAGTTCGCTGAGCGCAAAGCGGATGGTGAAGCCCGACAAACCAGCAAAGGAATACCCTGCCTCTACCCCGATAAAGAAGACGCGGTCGGCAACCACCGTATCGGTATCAAGCACGCCAATCTCGTTACCATTGGCATCCACCTTGATAATGCCGCCAATCAACGAGCCCTCAATCTGGCCACCAAAGACATTGCCCGAAATAGAGACCCCGAGCGATTCAATCCCGATTATTGGGTTATCACCCGCAATCAATGCGCCCACGTCGATCTGGATGCCTCTGACCGTGCCTTCGAATTTCAGGCCGGGGTTGCCTTGCAGGCCGGTGATGGTCGCTGACAAAGTCAGCACGAATTTTTCAGGAGCGGCCTGAATATCTGCCCATTGAACGCCGATCTCGGTGATCCGGATCGGTAGCCATGCGGGCCATTTGAACGTCGCACCTGTCGCAGACCCGACGCCGATAAAGACGCCAAAGCCACGCTTGGTAACAAACGATCCGTCGCCAAGGAAGGCAAACTGACGCGCCTCACCGACCAGCGTCACAGAGCCGACAGTCAGTTCGGCCCCGATGGCGGCAAAGCTGATCAGCTCTTCGTCGGCGGCAGCGCCGGTATCAAGGTTCAGATCCTGACCCGTCAGAACAAGGTTCGGCCCCAGTGTGATGCGGAAGGTATCCATGCGCCAGATAAAGCCATCGACCACGCCATTGGTGAAGGTCAGACCAAGGCGGATCGCTTCGGTATCCGGTGCGCCAACTGTATCGGTCAGCTCTGGTCCCACACGGTCGCGGATGTCTGCAGAAATTGCCTTGCCCGGCGCGAACTTTGCCCCGCCCGAAGCAAAGAAGATCGACCCGTTGAAGGTCACGGCCTGACCGAACACGACGCTAAAGTCCGTGACCCCAATGCGCAGATCAACAAATTCTAGCAGGCTGCCAAACCGGATCGGACCGGCTTGGTCGTCGGTGCGCGTCGCTGCAGCCGCGTTCGGGTTGGCGGACAACCCGCCATAAATCAGCTGCGCCGTCTTCAGGCTGAACCCGTTTTCATAGACGATCAAACCGGGCGTCGTGGCATTGCCTGTAATCAGGCCCGTCAGACCGAAACTTGGGAAAGTGACGCGCACGGTGCCAATCTGGACCAGCTTTTGGCCGGCACCGTCAAGCGTGTTCAACAGATCCTTTGACGCGTCATAATCGGGGTCATAGCCGATTTTGATGTTGAACGCCTCAAAGGTCAGAACTTCTGGCACGGTCCCGATCAAGCTGTCCGCCGTCACTTCCCACTTGCCTGTGAAACCGATGTCCGGCTCCCCGCCAGTCACCGTCGCCAGCACATCAATGCCAACGTCGAACTTGACCAGCAGGCCATTGATCACAACGCTTGTGCCACCCGTATTAGACGCTGTCCCGCCCTGCGCAGTAGTACTGCCAAAGGCAAGCGCCGCGCGATCAGCACCGATGGCAATCGTCAAGACCAGACGGCCATCTTTGAACGCCAGCTTGTCCAGACCGACAGATGGCGATTCAATCGTGACCGGGCCGATGTTGAAGGATAGGCCGCTGGTCTGTGCCTCGGGAATATTGGCAACCGTAAAGACCGACGAATACTGAACCCGAAGCGGATCGGCTGCAGTGCCCGCATTTGCAGCGTTGTTTACGGTGCGATCCGTCAGCGTCACACCATCGACAGCGCCAAACAGAACAGTTGTCGGTGTCAGACCCGTGCGGTCTTGCTCATACGACCAGGTGCCAGCAATAAAGTCGACCTTTACGTCGCCGACACTAAACGCCGCATTCGACCGTGTATTCGCAGCTGCCCCAACGGGGCTGGCCGGAACACCCACGACAGGAGCCGGGGGCTTGGCCGCAATGAAATAGCGCCATGTTGTCGCTGACACCCGCGCCACGCCAATGACACCGCCCACATTGGCAGCCCCCTCGACCGCCGAAATTCGGATCTCATTGCCGTCGATTGTGTCTAGGTTCAAGCGCTGTCCAACGGTCGTGCGGAAGGTCACGTCGATATATCCGGCAGCGTTCAGTTGCATCGCGTCGACAGTCGCCCCCGAGAACGGTTTAGCGAGCGCGATCGACGCGGCCTGCGCCGCGGCTAGGCGGGCCAGTTCGAACTCTGCCGCGCCAAAGCCATCGCCAAGGGCCCGCAAAACGCTGAACCTTTCGATCTCTCGTGCACCCAGTGAATTGGCGCTGTCCTTCCAGGAATTCGCAAGGAATTCGACCTCGTAGGTGATCGGGGTGTTGGTGGGGATGCTGTCAGGTTTGCTCAGAATTTCGTAGCGGAAGGTCGGTTTGGCCGTGCCCTCGACCCGCGTGGCCGCGCCGGACACTTCAATATTAAAGGTCGTGCCAGACTGGTTCACCGCACGGATAATGAATTCCTGCTCGGCATCGGTGATAGAGCTATCGACGATACCATCAGGGTTATCGGCCGTGCTGAGGTAGTTATTGTTGTTATAAATAACGTCGATATAGGTCAGTTCGTCCAAACGCACGATCTGGTTCTGCAACGGTGAGGCCAGATCTGCGCTGAGCTGGACCAGATCGCGGGGCCGCGAGTTGACGACGCCAGTCTGGCCGTTGATCGTATAGCTGGTCAGACGGATATCGGACAGCTGGAACCCGTTGCCGCCGCCAAAGCTGAACCGCGCTGCCCCCCCCAGACCAATAGCGCGATCAGCGTCACCTTCGGGGTTGACCGTGATCCGCGTATCCGGCGCAAATACCTCGATCACGCCAAGTGGAGTGCGGGTGAACTGCACAGCATCCGATGTAATGACCACGACATCCTCAGCCGAGGTTGCGCCGATCCCGATGGTCAGCTTTTGGTCGCCCGTGCCGCCCATAACCATTTCCATCGTGCCGGATACGAACTTGACCGAGAGGCTCGGCAGCATGTCATCAGAGTTCAGTCGTGGAATATCCAGAACCTGCGTGGGTTCAATGGTCTGGCCAGAGTTGTTGATCCAAACCTCGACGGATCCTTGAATGCGCAGCCCGTCAATACCGACAACAGAGGCATCACCCTTGGCATAAATCGCAAAGGTCCGCAGGCCGCTTGTCACGAATTCCAGCACAACAAGCTGGGTATTGGTGATCAGCAGACCCACATCATCATCAGTGCTTTGGAGGTCGGCACCTTTGTCCCCAAGGAAAATGCTGATGTTGCGTGCCGAAATCCCGCTGCTGACGCCTGCCGCGACAAAGCTGGCATAGTCAGCGATGTTCAGCGTGTTCACCGACCCCGAGATGGTCAGATAGGGGTCATAGGTCAGGGTCAAATCCGCAACGCCAAGCTGGATGAAGTACGGCGTAGTTGCCGTGGCGGCCTGGGCCGCGCTAAAGGTCAGGCGGTAGAGGGCATCGCCGATATCGACGCTTTGATCAATGGTCCGCGCTGTGGTGTTAAAGCGCAGAATGCCCGTGGCTTCGGCAGCGAAATCACCGGCACCGCCCTGCGCAGTCAGTTCGATCTGTCCCGCAAGGCCGTTCTGTGTCGGGTCGGTTTCGCCAGCATAATAAAGGATCACGCCCTTGGCGTCGGTCAGCCCGTAAACGTCGGGGTTGGCCGCGTCAGAATTCGGATCGGTATAGGTGCCTGTCACACCGCTAAAGACAAAGATCGTACGTTTCTTGACATTATCTGGGTCGGTCACATCCGAAAAACTAGCGAGCGAAATCGCGCCACTAAACTCAAGCTCGGGTCGGTCGGACGCTGCAATCGTGCCGGATGCGTTATCCAGATCGACCTTCAGGCGCAGGTCCTCGCCCGTGATGCGGATGAACTTGCCCGCAGGCAGGTCAAGGCTGCGTGTGGTCTGCACGACCCCATTCTCGTCGGTGTAGGGCGCGACCTTGAACTCGTCTTTGACCGCGACGGTCGCGGTGTTCAGCTCTAGCCGGAATGTGGGCGCATCAAAGGCGAATGTAGTGCGCCCATCGGTGAATGATTTAGCAGGCAGCGTCACATCGATATTTGCGGTCAGACCCGCAGGGGTGATCAGGATCAACGCGTTGCCGGTCACGGAAAAATCAATGCTGCCCAGGCTGGCGGTCACATTGGTTGCGGAAATCTTGGTGACGATAGACCCGTTCTGCAGCGTGGTCCGTTCAAAGCTGATATCAGCCAGAAGGGCGAAGTCTGCATCGGCGACGCTGGTCGGGGTGACGCCGTTTGTGTTGATCAGCAGCGAAAGACCGGTGCCGGCGGTGCTGCCGATAGCCTCGAAACCAATAACGGTTTCTTTGAAGCCCTGTTCTTTGAAGACGTAAAGGAAATCTGGTTCAATTATCTCAGAGGTCGTGGCTCCCGGTGACAGGCCGGTAACCTCGGTAAAGTCGAAGGCAGCTGGCAGGGCCGTCTGTGGCGTGCCAGCTGGCGCACCGGCGCGGCCTTGGTTGACCTTGATCTTGACGTTGGTCGACGCAAGCGCGACGCCACCAACGCCCACAAGATTGACGCCAGCAACCTGGGCATAAAGCGCGGTGTACCGGTCGCCGTTCAGGCTGGCGACATACTGACCGGTCGCGGTGCTCAGCTCTACCTGTGACAGCAACGCTAGATCAAAGGAAATTCCCTGCGCCGAGACGCCAACCGCGCTACCGGCGTCGGCCGGAACCGAAGACGTGCGGTTCGGAATATCTAGCTCGAAATACGGCCCGCCTACACCAACAAAGGCGTTAATGTTGCTGCCGCTGATCTGCGTCACCGCAAATTTCTTGGCTGTCGGATCCGTGGTGGCAGCGACCACCATCCCTTTCGAGAAAGTCACATTGCCAGACAGGAAGACATACTGGTCAATGGTGATGACGGCAAAGCCCGTCACCTCAAGGATTTCGGCTGCCATCGACAGCGTCACATCATTGGCAGCATCAAGTCCGGTGGGTACAATCAGGTTATTGGCATCAAAGTTGATCGTCCGCCCGATATTGGCCGCGTTATATTTTACTTCAAAGTCATAGGCCGCCAGCGTCAGCCCATCGATGCCCACCAACTGCACGTCTCCGCCGGCGTTCAGCGCGGTGTAGGCCCCTGCCGTTGGCGCGCCTAAGGCAACCGGCAGACCCGTTGCCGCATCAACCGACTGCAACAGCGCCAGCGCCATGTACCCGTTCGAGATTCTCAGTCCGACCAGATCCGTCTGCGCATCGAAGGCCTTGGTTAAATCATAGCCCGTGCCGACAAAGATGTTCACATCCCGCGCACCGACAGTCAGCGCCGAAACCGTTCGCGCCGCGCCATCCGACAGCACCACATCCAGCAGGGCGTCGCCTTTGCGGAATGCAAACTCGCCCGAGATAAAGACGTATTCCTCTACCCCCAGTACAAGCGATCCGCGCACTTCGATTGCCGTTTCGATCAGATCGTCAAAAGTGATTGCGGTGTTATTACCAACGGTGACATTCCAGATGTCCGTATCACTGAAATCAAGTGTGCTGTAGGTGGGCAATGTCGTGTCGATGCCGTTTACCGCAACATTCAGCGTCCCGCTGAGCTCAAGCCCCTCGACCCCCAGCAGCGCGGCGTCACCGCTAGCCTTGATCGCATACCAAGCGCGCAATGGCGTTGTCGCTGCTGGAACTGTCGGGCTTTCCTTGACCAGCAAAACGCCAAGGCTGTTCACATTTAGCGTTACGCCGGTGACGTTGCTGGCAGGGTCCACGCCAGTCACGCGACCGGTACCTGCATCCGTCAGATAGTCGGGCACCCCGTTGCCGGCAAAAACCGCGACATTGGCAAGGCCAAGGCGCAGCACAGATGTGTTAAAGGTCGTGGCATCATCCAGCGTCCGCGCGGCGACATTCAGCTCGGATACAAGCGATGCTTCACCGCGGGCATAGATGAAATCATTGATGATGATTGTTGCATCGGCATAAAGCGCAACGCCGTCGCGGGTCATGTCGAGAACGGTATCTGTATCAGGTGCCACAAACCCGTTAACATTCGTGGCCGAAAGCACGTCGTAAGTGGCGGCATCAATGGCTGTCTGTGTCGTCCATTCGGTGGAATCGAGGTTTACGGCTTGGTTCCAGTCAAGAACGCTCAGCGGGGTCAGGCTGCCTTTGATCGCGGCAGTGTTCAGTTCAAGCGTACCATTGTTCAGCGTCGCGTCGATCACCTCTACCCCTTCGAGGGTCGCGGTATCGATGTTTGCCTTCAGACCAAAGTAACCGCGTGCATCAAGTACCGGATTAGCTGAAGTAATGCTCGCGAACACCAGCTCGGCACTGGCCACCGATACACCCGGTCCATCGCGGATACCGATGGTCAGCCCCGGATCGGCTTGGGTGCCAACGACACCAAGACTGATACGGGTCAGCGAGGCGTTATCCATGTCGGCGGCCAGATCAAAGTTCTGATCGCTGTTTACATCGACATCAACGATGTCCTGCGCAAACGAGAATGTTGCCTGCGCCGCAATGAAGTCGAAGGCGCTAAAAGAGACCAACCCCGTGACCAGTGTCTTGTCCGCGGTCTCGTTGAAACGGGCCGCTAGCGGTGCATCCGAGGGACCATAGTTAAAGAGCACACCATCGCCCGACACCTGATCCGGCACAATAACGGACGTCCAGCTAAAGCCGGGGTCAGCCACATCAAGCGGCACATGGGTATAGTAGTCCAGTGTCAGGCTGTTGATGTTGAAATCAATCCCCTCTGGCAGATTGGTGATGGTCGCATCACCTAGGCTGGCCGTGATCGCGGTAGCACTTGGGATCGTGGTGACCGTCGCCGTGGGTACTGCATCCGGCACCGCCGAAAGTAGGGCGACCGCGACATGTCCGTTCCCGACCGAAATCCCGACACCGCCCGGCTGCCCGATGAACATCGGATCCGTCAGGGTCAGGCCCAGCATCAACAGCGTCGCATCCTCGAGCGCCGCGTCCGTATCCAGCTGCGCTTCTACGCCAGAGATAACCTGCAGATCGAACCGCGCCCCCAGATCGACAAACCCGAAGGCATCTAGCGTCAACGTGCCCGCGACTTTCAGATCGGTGCCCGCATCAAACACATCCGGCACGGCCGTGAACTGCGCGACATTTACCCAGTCAAGCTTAGTCCCGTCGGTGAGAGCCCCACCCGGCAGTGCCGTCACGCTCGCCTTGTTAAAGATGACCTCGATATCCGTCACCGCGATGTCGAAGCCTTCGGGTAGGCCGCGCGGTGCGACTTCGCTTGCTGTCGCATAGAGACCGGTCCAACTGCGAACGGATGTGGCACCGACGCCAGCAGCCTCGTTCACCACGTAAAGATTAAGTGCCGCGTTGGTGACAGCAAAGCCTGTCCCCTGATCTGAAATGCCAATCACAGCGCCATCCGCCAGATCACCGTCGCGGGTAAAGGCACCGCCATCGCCGATGAACAGATAGGTATTGGACAGGTTGAATTGGATCAACTGCGCCTGTGCAACTGTGATGCCCGCGCCGTCGGTTACGTTCGATACAGTCTGGATTGCGCCCGAGAAACCGGCTGCGACAAGAACGTTGTCTTGAATGTTCAGCTCGATCTCTCCGCCGAAGGACAGGTCAAGCGTCGCATCAATCGTGCCGATCCGCGTGCCGTCAAAGTCGCTAATGGCCGACCAGTCCAGTTTGGTCGATACCATCGCCGCATCTGTCGCCGCACCATTAAAGCGGAACGTAACGTTGCGCGCAATCGCGGTAACCCCATCGATGCCACGCAAGTCAGCCTTGCCAATCTCGCCTGCGACGGCAAGCCAGCTCAGGGGCGCTGTGGCTGTAGCGGGTTCGCTGATAATCGCCAGCTCAAAGTTGGCATTCTGCACGGCCAGGCCGGTGCCGCCGTCTTCCAGACCTGTCGCACGCTGGGTTGTACCGTCATAAATCAGTGCGCCCCCTGCCCCTGCAAACATCGTTGCACCGCTAATCGAGAAGGACAGAACCGACGCATCGGCAATCGTGATACCATTGCCGTCATCAATCGTCTTGGTCTGCGCGTTGAGACCAAAGGCTCCAAACAGCAAAACGTTGTCTTCAATCGCGACTTCGATGGCCCCCGAAACGCTGTAATCAAGATCGGCATTGATCCCGTCTTGCGCATCCGTGATCGACGAGGTGCCAAAGATCGGTGCGTCGGTGGCGCTGAGCGTGGTCCAATCTAGCTTGGTCGCCGTCGCAGCAAGATCAGTCGTTGCGGCTGCGTTCAGACGGATTTCGAGGTCATAGGCCTTAAGGTCAATACCGTCGATCCCGCGAATATCAAGCTGCCCTGCCCCTGCCTTGATCGCAGTCCAGGTCTGTGTCGTGCCAACAATTGTTGGATCAGTCTGACCTTGACTGATCGACAGGAAATCGAGCGACAGATTAGCCGCTGCAAATCCGGTACCGCCCGCCGCAATGTCCGTCACGACACCGTCAACCGTGGTGAAGCTGCCGCCAACGCCGGCAAAAAGATACCCGTTCGCGACGGTAAAGCTGACCACGTTAACGGTCTCGGACGCGGCCACGTCACCGGGCAGCGCATCAAGTTGTTCAAGCGCAACAATGTCGCCGGTCAATGCCCCGGCGAGCAGAATAGTGCTGTCGATTTCGCCCCGGAATGCACCGCCAAACGAAAAGCCCAGAGTGTTGTCAAAAACGACACCAAGGCTATCATCCATCGCGCCGACTGCCGCGAGCCCCGTCACCGCCGAAAATGCGGTTCCGTCCAGTGTTAGAGCGTTCCAGTTCAGTTTGGTGCTTGATGCTTCGTCTGCGATGTTGGTGCTGAAATAGACGTCTTTGACACTGGCCACGAAACCCTCGGGCAGGCCGAACAGATCGGCTGTGCCCACGCGTGCATCAATCGCGGTCCAGCTACGTGCGGCCGCTGCGGCCTCGGTGATGAAGGCAAGTTCGGCCGAAACACCCGTCGCACTAAAGCCGCTGGCCCCTTCCAGATCATTCAGCGCAATCAAGCCGGTGATCCGCGATGGATCGGCAACACCATATGTAAAGCCACCGCCGACACCCGCAAACAGGGATGCATCATCAATCGAGAAGGTTGTCACATTCGCGGCAAAATCCGTCCCGATCCCGCTGGCCGAAACGGTGTAGCTACCCGTCAAAAGCGAGAAGCCGCCGTCGAGGTAGACAAGGCCGTCGCCGTAAAAGATCCGCCCTTGAATGCCAAAGTCCGTGCCGCTGTCCAGATCGCCAAGCGCTGTGGCTGCATCGGTATAATCGATGGTCGACCAATCCAGCTTGGGGGCCGGCTGGCCCGCGTCATCTGTCGCGGCATTGTAGTGCAAGATCACATCAGCGGCCTGCGCCTCGAAGTTGCCCAGACCCAGCACCTGCGCCAGATCAAACCCGCCGGTCAGCCCGATATAGGTCACGTCGTCTGTCGTATCGATCACGTCGGCACCGGTATCCACGAGCACGCCCAAGGCAAGGTTCGCATTCTCTACGTAGACGCCGCTGGCATTGCCGCGGTTGATCAAAAGGTTGCCTTCGGTATCTTCGGCAAAGACCGCGCTGCCACCGGCAAAGAACGTGGTCTCGGACAGGGTCAGCAAGATCAGATCCCCGTCGATACCCGATACTGGGTCCGTCGGTACATCCATCGCCACCGCCATCGAGAAGGTCGAGGTCAGGTAAACTGCGTTGGTAATTTCAAGCGTCAGCGTGCCGCCGATCTTGAACTGCTCGAGCCCGTTCAGTCCCAGCACCGCATCCGTCAGATCAAGCTGCGGGCCGGTCAGATCGTCGGCCAGGTTTTTCCAGTTCATCACCGTGGCGACGGCACCGGGGTCAGCCACCAGATCAACGAACGAGGCAAAGTTGCCGGTGACCAAAAAGTCCCGACCTTCGATGCTAAAATCATCCGGGCCGCCAAGCCCCTGCACCGCAATATTCTCTACCGTGGCGCGGAAGGCGAGCCACGTCTCGAAACCCGGCGCGCCATCAATCGCGGCGCTGTCCAAGTTCCGTGCGATCACTGCCAGCTCGAAACTGACACCCGCGGCATAGAACCCTTCGAATGTTGCCGAGACACCGTTGGGCGCGTCATCGGTCGGCGACCGTGTGATTGGTGCCTGCACCAGCGCATTGTTCGCGTCGCGGGTAAGGTCGATGATACCGGCTGCAAAGAAGCCATCGCTGAGTTTGAAAGTGACGACCGTCGCGTCCGTCGCCGTGATCGCCCCATCATCGATCGTCTGCGTCTTGACCGACAATTCAACCTGTCCGGCAATTAGAACCGTTTCAGCAATCTCGATCTCGACATCGGCCAGCAGTTCGATCCCGTCAAAGGTCAGATCCAGATAGGACGCGCCCGATGGATCCTTCAACGCATCCTGTGTCCAATCCAGCGCCGTGGTGAAATCGGATGCGACATTCAGCTTTACCGACAATTCGCGCGCGATCAGTTTTGTCTCGGCGAGACCAAAGGATTCCGCTGCCGTGGTAAAGCTCAGGCCGGCGTAGATCACCGAAGCCACGTTGGTGTCCGCCTGCGTCTTGAACAGACCAAGCGAGAAATTCAGGTCGGTCGCAAGGATGCCTTCGATATTCGGGCTGCTTGTGTCGAATGAAATATCCGCTGGCGCGACCAACACGCTTGGCAGTTCGATCCCGACGCCGATAAACGCCGACGCATCTTGCAGCTGGAAGACCAGCAGATCGCCAAAGACGGGATTGCCCGATGGCAAGGTTACATCCGCCGTTGTCTTGGTCAGCGTCACGCCACCCGCGACATAGGCGATGTCCGTATAGGTAAAGACACCTTGTGTCCGCTCGGTCTTTTCTTGCACAACCAGCGCGGCTGTCCCGGTGACCGATGCAAATTCGGCCGTCGCCGTTTCGAACGCGGTGTCGGTTGCGCGGATCACGACGGCGTCGCTTATATCGACCCCGTCGACCACCGCCCCGTCAGACGCAACGTTCAACAAAACTTCTGCCTGGCCGATCGACCCTCTGACCGCGTCGGCGTTGATCAGCGTCAGCTGTTCAATCAACGCATCCAGCGATGCCCAGACGTAGTACCCGGCGGAGGAGGCTTGGCGATAGAACCGCAGATCAAAGTCAAATTCCTGCCCCTCTATCCCGGTCGCGACATTTTCTTGGCCATTCGCCATGCGCGTGAAATACGCTTCGCCATCAGAACCGGCAAAGAGCGTCGCGCCGGTGACCGTCATCGTGACCACATCAACATTGGTCAACGTGACCTCTGCCCCGCCGATCACAAAACCCGTCACCGTTTGGTTTTGCACAAAGCTCGACGATACGCTGGCACCGTCCCCCAGCGACAGGGTGACAAAATCGCCGACAGTAATTTCGTAAACGTTGGTCGCGTCCGCCGCTGCGTTCTGTTTGCTGTCGTCAAACCCGTGGGTCAGCAAGCCGCCGGTCGCATAGATGATCGCGTCATTCTCGGTGCCGCCAACCAGCTTGCCAATATTCTGGAACTGGATTGCGCCGGTTTCAGACGTTACCGTACCAGCATTTACCGAAGTGATATCCCAGACGCTGTCAACATCCTGGCCTTCGACAACATACAGACCGGTGTCGGTGTCATTCCCGCCGCTCAGCAATCCGATGTTGGAGTAGGTCAAAACGTGGTCGGCCGCGGCACCCGTCGCAAAGCTGAGCGTACCACTGTTCAGACCGGTGATCTTGAAAGTGCCCTCTGGCGACAGCCCGCCAAACAAATCGTCGGCCCCGACCAGCACATCATTGTGGCCTGCCAAACCGGTCAGGGTTGTCACCGGGCTGCCGGTTGTCAGAACTTCTTGGGTGAGGGCCGCATCGCTGAACGCCGTGATCCCGCCGCTGGCGGTCATCTGGTAAAAGAGCTGACCGCTTAGCTCAGCGGGAATGACGCTGATGTCGGTGGGCAGTACAATCCGTTCGCCCTCGGCGAGGGTGTCTCCCATCAAGGCCAATCCCCTGGTATGATCCTGACCGGCAGCGTGGCCGATCTCGTGCAGCATCACGGTGAGCAGATCGATGCCT
Source organism: Sulfitobacter sp. M13 (assembly GCF_053474885.1). NCBI lineage: Bacteria > Pseudomonadati > Pseudomonadota > Alphaproteobacteria > Rhodobacterales > Roseobacteraceae > Sulfitobacter > Sulfitobacter sp. M13. Next base: position 221,700 of record NZ_JBRKBN010000005.1, read on the forward strand.
TCAGCAGCGGCGTTCCCCTCTGCCTCAAGCGCGTATCCGTTCAGGGTTGTATATTCATTATTCGCATCGGCGGTGGTGTCTATGAACCACCCTGCCCCGGCCGCATCGTCATCAATGGTGATTAGGTTTTCGGCCCGATCATAACTGGCCAGTACACCTGCCGCGAGATCGCCGATGATGAAATCAAGGCCTACTGGCTCCGAACCGCGTGCCACCGTCCACATCGACACCGCACGATTGAATGTCGCTTGGGCTTCTGCCTTAAGGGCGATGGCAGTGACCGCACCGCTGTTGCCACCCTCTAACATCAGATGATGGATATCCGAGACGCTTTCAGCAGGAGGTGTATGCGCACCCCCTGTCGAAAGAAACTCAGCCGTTCCAGTCGCGGATGCGGGTGGCCCTGTCGGCGAAATACTATCGCGATCGACGGAGGTCGAAACGAAGGTCGAGCCAAATGCGTAGTCTGCGTCTTCACCAGCACTGGTATCCAAGGGCGCGTGGGTCGCGACTTCGCGCTCGGCCTTTTCAACCCACTCTTCTGGCCACGCCATTTCGACTTCAGCCTCGTCGGCTGTTTCGACTTCAGCAGCCTTCGCATCCTGATTTTCAGTTGCGTCTATAACCTCGACGATTGCTGCCAGATTTGACATCGGATTATCCCAGCCCGCCTTGTCAGCGATGCGTGCCATTTCACCCAAAACGGGGTCAGCGGACAAAAGAATCCGCGGTTCCAGCGCTTCGACACGAAATGATTCTTCGCGGTTCAGGCTGTCATGTGTCGGGTCACGCAAAACGCCTTCAGCACCGAATCGAGAAGGCTCAGCGCGCGCGCCGTCCTTTCGAAACAGTTTTGAAAACAATGACCTGACAGACATTTAATGCACCCTGAAGGGGACCTATGAGACGATTGAGATGCTCCAGAAAAAATGGAGCGAAATAGGAAAAAACGCAGAAACAAGAATGATTATTCCCGAGACTAGGCGCAAATCCGCCTTCGAAGCAAACCTTTTGTGACCTAAGGGAACCTTTCCACAGAACCTGCGATTGCACAGGCATGGGCATATATTCCGGGTAGCGCGTATAGCGGCAGTAGGCCAAAAGGTTGCTATATGCTCGCCGGTAGACGCGTGTCGGCAGGGGATGGGCTGGCACTTGAGGACGCCGTTCGAAGGCATCCTGCCGGCCCCTGCAACTAGCTCATCCGTTCAAGTACGCTGAGCCTGCCATAAAAACTGCGATCAATATGAAGCTCTCCGGCGGCCGCTTTTCTAAGCATTCCTCTCAGATATCCAGTGGGTGACGTGACCTCGCCTTTGCTATGCTTTTCAAATATCAGCGCGAAGGAGCACGCAGCCATGTCCTTGCCCAGATGGTCCTCAGCGAGGTGCCAGGTTTGCTTCGACATCCCGATCATCGGTGCCAGCTGACCAGCGACACGATGCAGGTCGCCCCAATCGGTGACCTTAGAGCCCAAGGTCTGCGCCCAAGTGCCAAACTCGGGACATGTCTTCATAACCGTTTTCAAAGTAAGCTTTTGGTCGCTCCGCTGCTTTGTGGAGATGCTTTCCTCTGGAATAACAGGAAGCCTGTTTTGGGTCGTGGTATTTGCATGTTCTGTGATCCCAATCGTCTCAACTGTTTGATTACAGGTTACAGGATTAAGTTTATTAGTAGTTAGTATATGGGGGTCATTTCTGGCCTCTTTGGGGGCCGTTTCCGGTGCAATCCCTGTTCGTTCAAGAACGGTATCTTCGTCTTGGTCCGCAGGTTTCGAAATCTCGCAGTAGGCTGTTTCGACGTCGGTCTGCAACGCATCAAAAGCTGCGAGTAGTTGTTGCAGTTGACCGGAGCCTTTTGGGCGCCGGGGTAGTTTGGCCAGCAACATGTCAAACATTGAGACGAGCTGCTCCCAAGGCCCTCGAAGGCCGTCAGCCAGAGCATCCAAAAGACGCGCGCGGATCATCCTGCGGGCGACCGTGATCTGACGTTTCAGACGCTGGCACAAAGCGCGTTCAGCCTGCAGTCCAGCATAGAGATTTTCAAATTCGACAGCACGCGCGGCGAGGGGGGATAGGTCAAAGCCATATGCCTCGCTGATATACCCATGCGGGTTTCTATGACCCCAGCGTTTGCCGTTCGCGCTATCGCGAAAGCTGATGACACCGTGATCGGCCAGCCGACGTGCATGGCGCTTTAGGGCCGAGAGGGAGAACCCGGTGTGATCCATCAAGAGTGCGTTGGAGGGCCAGACAATGGGCCGGCACCCGCTTTCCCAATCCTGCGGCTGCGTGAAAGCACCAAGCGTATCGAGCAGCAGAAGGTCACCAGCTTTCAACCCGATATGCGCGCCGACTCGTTTTACCGCGACGAAAGCGCGGGATTTTGGGACCCCACTGCCCTCCCCCATACCGGCAAGATGCTCAGCATCCAGCAGATGATGGGTTGTTTTTCGCCAACCCGAAGGTCGGTCAATTTTCGACATAAGACCACTGTTCTGTGGCTGCTCGGCCCCAGTTACCCCACGCGGGGTGTCGATAGATTTTTCCATTTTTATGCCAGCGGCAAAGAAATCCCGTTCGCTCGGAAGCGTTTTCTCTTGTATGGCGATTCGTTGGCTGCTAACTTCTAGGTGTCTAATCTAAAGTTTGCGCTTTGCGCAGCAGCCCTCGAAGCTCCGGCTTTGAGGGTTTTCTTTTTCGCGTCTCTCCTTTTTGCTCTGCCTCAGTTATCGTCTGCCGGGTTTACAGCTGTAAACTCAGCGTACGAATCTTCAATTATCTGGCTGAGATTTTTCTCTAGCCAGACTGCGAATCCCGCGTTGGTTCCGGTCTTTTTGACCGATAACGACAACGCGCTGCGCCCTGTTTTAATCGTGACGCCTTCCACAACGGTCGTTTCCTCAGCCTTCGGGCTTGTTTTCGCTCCGCGTTTGGTCGCCTCTTTGATAAGCCGCTCTAGACGTTCATCGGCGTTCGATGCCCCGGTAAGGCGCTTCAACAGATCCAATGCTACGGCTTCGGTTAGCTTTCCTGCCGCAAAGAGATCTGCCAGTTCAGTCCAGCGCGGACGCCCTGACTTGGCCGCCGCCCCGATCATATCTCCGACTTTAGCCGGGACATTTTGTGTGACCTTGGACAAGTGGGACAAGCCCGACGCCGACAGGTTCAACACCTGACGCACTGTAGTGGTGTCGTGGCCCGCGGTTTGGATGGCTTGGGCGAAACGGGCTTTCTCGTAAAATGAAAGGTTGCGACGTGCCGCATTCTCGAGCCCTTTTGCGAGCAGCGCGGTGGCGTCGTCCACGTCTTGGACGTTGGCGCGGACTTTGATGCCAAGCTCTCGACAGGCTTGCAGGCGACGGCGACCATAGATCGCCTCATAGCGGCCCTCAGCCGTTTTGGATCGCCGGATGAGAATTGGCACCTGTTGCCCGCCGTCACGAATGCTGTCCTTGAGCCCCTCAAAGCCCTCGTCCTCCTCGTCGTTTACAGTTGTAAACGCTTCGAGCCGATCTATGGGCCCCCAGTCGTCTACCAGAGCTGGATCGACCTCGCGGATGGAGGCCAGCGATCCTTGTAGCGCTCCAAGGGCAGGGGCGCTGGTTTTGGGGCGCTGCTCGCTTGACGAGGTGCCCGAACGTGCAATGGTGTTGGCGATTCCGGACATGCCGCCCAAAGATTTTCTAGCCATTATTTACGCCCCCAGGATTGTTGTATCATGACCTCGACCTCACGGCCGACCGCATCCATGGACCCTTTGGCGCGGTCATATGTGGCGCGGGTCATTTCAGAGCGGACAACTTCGTAGATGGATTGCTTTAGCATTGTCGCATCGCTGATAGCGGTGCTTTTCAAAGCCGTCGCAGACATCACGCGATCCTGAAACAGTGCCCTCATGAAGGAGGTGAGCTGCTGAGACGGTACATCTGTCGGCTCGTCACGGGTGATCAGGAACTTGAAGTGATCGTAATCCAGTGTGGCGCCGGCGTCTTCGATCACACCCATGTAGGCCCCGGCGAGTTCGAGGAACTGTGCCGTTGAAGAAACATCCAGCATCGAAGGTGTCAGCGGAACGATCAAGGAGCTGGCAGCCGCCATTCCTGCAATGGTCAAAAAACCGAGCTGAGGGGGGCTGTCCATCAAGACGATGTCAAAGTCATCCTCTACCTGCACAAGTGCATTGCGGATACGCGTAAAGAACGGCTGATCCGGATTGGAATGCACGGCCGATTCTGTCTCGAATTCAGATAGCATCAGGCGTGACGGGGCTATGGAAATCCCCGGGAAATAGGTGGGCATCACGACTTCGGCCATACCAACCGGATTATCGTATCGGATCGCGTCATAGACGGTCAGCCCGTCGAACTCGATCTCGGGACTAATGCCGCACATGGACGTCAGAGAGCCTTGGGGGTCAAGATCCATGACCAAGACGCGATATCCGCGCAGTGCGAAATAATGGGCGAGGTGGACGCTGCTTGTACTTTTGGACGACCCGCCCTTGAAGTTCATGAGCTGCCAGACCTGTAGCTTTTCGTCGCCGCTGCGACGGGGCAGGTAGCGACCTTTCTTGCGCGAGCTCACCTCTAGGATCTCGCGGGCATTCCAGATCTCTTGTGCGCTATAATAACGGCGACCGCCGCGAATGTCGGCAGGTTCGGGCAGCGTGCCTTCGGCGTGAACCTTGCGCATGAACTGGCCAGATACACCCAGTAGTTCGGCCGTCTCTGGCGCCGAAAAGGACCGTAGCGTTTTGGAGTTATCTGGTGCAAAGGCAGAGAGAAGATGCTCCCTAATTGCGGCGTTCAGCCGTTCGGAAATATCCGTCGCCAAAGCCGAAGGGCGACCATTCGCCAATGGTGTCACAGGAATCATCTAGTTGCCTCAAATTCAATACTGCAGCTTATTTTGCGCTACTTGAAGGTAGAAGCAATGATTCAGGGGCCTAAGTCAAGAAATTTCCTCTATATAGGGCCTGTTTGGCGCATTAGGGACTATATGCGAAGTCGCTACAAAGGTATTTTTTGTGTCGTTGCCTTCGCACCTGCCGGCCTGGGCAATGCGTTTCGGTATAATATATATCGTGATGCGGGTGTTTACAGCTGTAAACTTTGTCCGAAATCTGATGGAGGATTTACGATAGCGCGGCATGCTGGCTTTGATCCGGCCTAAAAACGCGGTACGGTTTCTCATGTTGCAGCTTACCGATATCGAGATTCTTTTGCCCGAACTTAGGGCCTATGCGATTGCCATCTGCCAATCGCGTGATCAGGCCGAAGATCTGGTTCAGGACGCGGTCGAACGGGGGCTGCGATCTGATCGACGGCCAACGCTGCTAAATGAATTGCGGCCATGGATGTTTCGCGTCATTCGCAATCTGCATTACGACGAGCTGAGAAAAAGGCGGGTGCGTCGGGAATATTCCGCGGTCGAGAAACGTTTCTCTGATGAAGCGGGCGGATCGGACATCGCACGGGACGTGCTGATCCGGTTAGCGTTTGAAAAGCTGGCACCCGACACCCGCGAGGTGTTGTGCCTTGTGGACATCATGGGGTTGAAATACGCCGAGGCGGCGGAAGTGATGGATGTGCCGATCGGAACGGTGATGAGCCGGATCAGCCGCGCCCGCAAGGCGTTGCTGGAAATCGTCGATGGGGCCGAAGCGGCAAAGCGAAAAGTGGTGCGGAAGACATGAGTGAACTGAACGAGCAGGACTGGATACTGGTCAACGCATATCATGATGGTGAGCTAAGTGCCGAAGAGATGCGCGCGTTAGAGGTTCGGTTCGCGTCTGAGCCTGCGCTTACTGCTGCGTTGAAGGACGTGCAGGCTGTCGCTCAAAGCTTGTCATCCTTGCGACCGGAACTGGTTCAGTCGGCTGCTATGCCTCAAACCCGTCCGTCTAATAACAACTGGCATCCCCGACGCTGGCTTGCGGGCGGTGCGGTCGCCGCGGCTCTTGCTTTGGCTGTGGTGTTCGGCTCCGCGTTTAATGCGTCCCCGACCGTGTTTGACATACATGCCGAGCTGGCCGCGCAGACATATGACATCGAAACCGCCGGCCTACGGGCCGCTGCGGCGGGGGGCGGGGCAGGGGCGCCAGACCTCACCCTCGCAAATATGACGGCTGTTGCTTTTCGCGCATTAGACAACAAAGTTATCGCGCATTACGCGGGGCAAAATGGCTGCCGGTTGACCTATCTACGCGGCACGTTCAATTCGCCAGAGGGCAGCAGCACCTCGGATCAGCAGATCGCGACATGGACGTCGGCGGATAACCTCCGCCACATGATTGTTGCGACAGGGATGGATCATAGCCGGTTCACAGCAATCGCTGATTATCTCAAGCTTGAAACCGGCGACCGGGCCGTCTCTGAAAGCGTTATGGCGTCGCTGTCAGAGGCGATCCGGTCGGCGCGGTCCTGCGTCGGGTAGATCAGTCGGCCTTTGCCGTAGCGTCCAAGCTGTCCAGATACGCGATCACATCGGGCTGATCTTGTTCTTTGCGCAGACCGGCAAAGCTCATCTTCGTGCCGGGAACCGCCTTGCGCGGGTTGGCAAGGAACGCCGCCAGCCGATCGGGTGTCCAGGCGCCGCCATACCCCGTCAGCGCATCCGAATAGCGAAAGCCATCGACCGACGCGACAGTTGCATCGACGATGCCGTAAAGATTGGGGCCGACCCGATTGGCACCGCCTTGGTCAATCGTGTGACAGGCTTTGCATTTCCTAAAGACTTTTTCGCCCGCCACTGGATCGCCCTGTGCCAAAATCGCGGCACCGGGCAGGTCCAAATATGCGACACTGGCGTCCTCGGACGAGGGGGCCAGTGCGTAGGTTCCTGTCTCGGCACCTGATCCGCCTGTTACCGCTACCACGTACTGGGAAACCGTTTCGATTTCATCCTTGGTCAGCGTTTCGGAAAAGGCGGGCATGATGCCAATCCCGCTTGTCACGGCGGCAAGTACCTGATCGACAGTCGGTTTAAAGTCATCAAGGTTGGGGCCAATCTCGCCCTCGGCACCGGCGTCTTTCAGCGTGTGGCAAATGGCACATGGAGGTTGGGCCGTATCGTTGAAGATTTCGCGGCCCGCATCAGAATGTCCCTCGGCAGTCGCGGCGCTGCCAATCAGCGCAACAAAAAGCGCACCGCCAAGGCGCGGCGTCAATCGTGTGGTCATATATATATGTCTCCGGTTTGTGGTCGAACCGGCGACAAAGGCCGCCGGTCAATAAGGTCAGCCTACGGTCACGTCGACGGCATGGGCGCGCCAGCCGTTGTTGCCGTACCCGCGCTCGTTCGGGGGGAAGATCTCGGGTTGGCTGTCGCCCGCTAAATTGGTCGCACGGCTGGCTAGCATATGCGTGCCCTCGGACAGATTTGTGATTAGTGCGAAGGGCCGCCAAGCATAGGGGCCCAAGTCAGGACCAAGAAACTGCGCTTCGGCCCAATTCTGCCCGCCGTCGGTCGAGATCTCGATCTTTTCGAGACCGCTGACACCCCCCATGGCGACGCCATGGATCTGTACCTTGCCCGTTGCAGCATCCAGCAGCGGCCCCGTGATCCACGATTTCACGGACATTTTGTACATCGACGGTTGCGACGGGTCACCCTTTTCCCCGACGGGACGCATCCGATAGCCGGTCTGCTGGATCTTGTTGGGCGATTCATCGACCGTCAGCGCGAGACGTTTGAGGTATTTGACGTTGTTGACGCCGTAGTAGCCGGGGATAATCAGCCGCAAGGGGCCACCGTGAGCCAGTGGCACAGGCTCACCGTTCATCTCCCACGCCAGGATTGCCTGATCCATCGCGGCCTTTGGCACAGAGCGTTCGACCTGGATCGTCTCTGGTGGCAGACCGTCGGGTATTTCCTCGCCGCCGGTACCGGTCAGGAACACTGCTTCAGCATTCGCGCCCCCCATCACGTCGATCACGGCGCGTACCGGTACACCTGTCCATACGACGTTGCCCGCAGCACCCACGGACCACTGAGAGCCGCTGGTCTCGTGATCGAAAAACGCGCGTCCGTTGCCAGAGCACTGGAGCACACAAACCACCGTTTCGACGCCGAGCGTTTTCAAGGCGCCTACTGTCATTGTGCCCGGGTTCGCGACGCCTTCAATCACGACCTCCCAAGCATCGCGGTCCGCGACGATCTTGTCGGACGGGGCGGGCAGGTTGTTGCGGATGTAAAGTTCGGTCGTGGGGGTGATCAGCTCCGATCCTTGCGCGGCGCGCTTTGTCTCAAGTGTCTGCTTTGAATGGACAATCATGTCCTTGGCGTCTTTCCAAGCGACGTATTCTGGCAAAGGCTCTTGGCCTGACTGCGCCATCACCGGCGCCCCGACAGCCACTGCCGCCATTGTGCCAGCTGATCCGATCAAAAAATGTCGGCGCTTTACGTTTTCTACGATGTTCATGTCATTCCTCCCGTGGCTCGGAGCCTTTGCTTTCCACGGAAGGCAAAGGCTCTATGTCTGAATGACGTACGGGGCAGGGGGTTTATTCCAGCACGGCTAAAAAATTTTGCCTGAAGGCAGCCGGTTCGTCGGAACCTTGAAAGAGCCCTAAGTTTTCGGACAGGATCAGGCGCTCTTCTTTGCTCCTGATGATCGGGTTGCATGACTTTGATGTGCCGAGAGTAGACCACTGCCCGTGGTCGGCAGGGTATTGCGGAGCAATGTTCGAGGAGGGGAGGCTCATCGTGCGAAGTTTTTTGTTCGTTCGCTGCGTCGGCAAACCGAAATGGGGGGAGAGAAATTCGGGGGCTCGGGTTGGCAAAAGGCTAACTTGCAGCTTGAGGAATGCCCTCAGACGCTAAGAGAGATCCGCGTGCGAAGTGCTATGTCACAATGCCGGCCCGCTTCAGATTGTTAATTTCATCGGCCACGCCGGCAGCAAAAGCCTGCCCTACGGTGCTAAGTGATCTGCCGTGTGGCACAAATTGCGCGATATCCCAGGTTATGGGGGGGAGCAATCGATGCACAGAAACCAAGTCGAGATCCAGAAGTTGATGCGCGACGGGATCAATGATTGCGATACCTTCCCCCCGTTCTACAAGTCGAACAATGCCGTGGATGGTTCGCAATTCAGCGGCAATAGTGCGGTGAACTTGAATAGTTTCCATCATCAGATCAATCCGCCGCCGTAGCGGGCTGCCTTGAGAGAGATCAATGAACATCTCGTTGCGCAGACGCGGCAGGGGTATCTCATCGATGTCTTCTAGTACGTGCCCCTTGGGCAGGATACATTTTGCCTCGCAACGGGCAAGTGACAAGGCTTCGCCTCCGAAGGCCTCTGCGTTGAGGGTAATCCCGAAAGCCAGATCGCAGCGTTGCTCACTGATCATCCGAAGCATTTCAGCCATGCCTACATCAGCGATTTGCACCGTGGCATGAGGGTGTTGTTTCCGAAAGTGGGTAAGGGCGTTCAGCAGAAAGGTGTCACAAAAGACGGGCTGGGCCGCGATAACGAGATGCCCAACCTGACCGCTGGCGATTGCGCTGGCTTCTTGTTCCAGATTTCGCAGCCCCGCAAGATGGTGCACTACGTTTTGATGAAATCGAAATGCTTCGGTGGTCGGAGCGAGGCGGTTACGCTTGCGTTGGAACAGCTCGAAGCCTGCCTTTTTCTCCAATGACGATAGCAATCGGCTGACCATGGGCTGGCTTAAATCCAAATGTTCGGCGGTGAGTTTCATACCCCCCAATCGCATATAGGCGTCAAACGCCTGTAGTTCGCGTGTCTTGAACATGCTGTCTCCTCTCAGTATGCAATTTATGCAACTAACGACCATCTCTTGTCAAATTCGGCATACTGTGGATGGTGGCCTGCATCCAACAGCTCCGGGATGCCGGACAAAATCTGAGGTACTCATGAAAAAAATAATCGGAACGATTGCATTTACTCTTATGGCAGTGGGCGGACCAGCTCTGGCCCAATCTTATCCTGAGAAGTCTGTGACGCTTGTGGTCCCTTATGGCCCGGGTGGTGCCTCAGACCTTGCTGGCCGGGCTCTGGCGGAAACGGCACAGCCATTTCTGGGACAGCCGGTAACAGTAATGAACAAGCCCGGGGCAGGCGGCATGAACGGCGCACGTTTCGTTTCTGATGCCGACGCGGATGGCTATACGCTGCTGCTCGCGCGTGTTGGCATGGCATTGTCACCTGCTGTGACGCCAGAGTCTGCATTGCCGTGGGATGCCTATACATTTGTGAGCGCGCTCGAAGCGACGCCGATGATCTTGGCAGTGCGCGGCAACGCGCCTTATGAAACCGTCGACGACCTGATCGCGGCGATCAAAGACAGCAATGGCGCAATGACCTATGCGGCTTCCGGTGCTACTGCGATTGATGGTTTCACCACACAAGCGCTTTTGGCCGACAACGATCTTGATCCGCTTACTGCAGCGACGCTGGTGCCTTACAAAGGCGGTGGCGCGCTTGCGACTGCTCTGTTGGGCGGTCATGTAGACTTTGTTGCGATGGCAGCCGCATCTTTGATGCCACATATCGAAAGCGGCGATATGAAAGCCCTGATGGTCTTTGCACCTAAGCGCGTGGACACCCTGCCGGACGTCGCGACAGCCCACGAACTGGGCTATGAAAAAGCTGGCCAGATCACTGGGTGGAGCGCGCTTTATGCGCCCAAAGACATGCCCGAAGACGTGATTGCCAAATGGCAGGATGTTCTAGGCCAAGTTGCGACTGATGAAAAATGGCTCGAACTCGCGGCCCGTCGCGGTTCGATCTCGACCATCGGTTCGGTTGAAATGCCCGACTACGCAAAAAGCCAGTACGAGCTGTTTAACGGTCTCGCCAAAGACTTTGGCTATCTGCCCCAATAAGCTTTTGCAGGTGGGTGAAACGTCGCCCGCCTGCATCCCCTGTCGCCGGCCCTCGCGGCCAGCCTGATCTCAATATAAATCGCTTTTCTTTCATGAGGCTTGCCATGACGATGCCCGTTTTGCGGGGGCTGCTAGTAGTCGTATTTTTTGCGCTCTGTGCCTTCTATCTTGTCCCTGTATTTGTGCCTCGCCCGGCGTTCATCCCTGGATTCGCACCACCACCTGACATGTGGCCGAAAACCGTATCGCTGATTGGTATTGTGCTCGGTTTGCTTGCGCTGACCCTTGCAGTCCGCGGCGGGGCTCCGAAGGAGGAAGCGGTCGAAACGGATGGCAGTTCGATCAAACGTATGCTGCTCCGGTTTGCTGGTCTGGTTGTCGCTTTCGGGCTGTTTCTTTTTGCGTTGCCCTATGTCGGATTTCTGATCGCAATTATTTTGCTGACCCTTTCCATGGTCCTCATGACTGGTGAACGAAACTATCGGATCTGGATTGCGCTCCTATCTGTCGGGGGGCCGATATTGCTTCTTTTGTTCTTCAATTCCGCTCTCGGAACGCAGTTCCCCAAGGGTGAACTGATTAAGATACTTGGCTTCTGATCGGAGACACTGATGATAAACGAGATTCTTGCAGCCCTTGCGGCGGTTGCTACATTACAAAACTTTCTGATCATGGCCGCCGGTATCTGGGGGGGCGTAATTGTCGGCGCCATTCCCGGCATGACAGGCACAATGGCTGTGACCTTGGCGCTGCCATTCACCTTTTACATGGCACCGGTTCCGTCAATCCTTCTGCTGGTGGCTTTGTATAAAGGGTCAACCTACGGTGGGTCGGTATCAGCGATTTTGATTAAGACTCCGGGCACGGCTTCGGCTGCTTGCACGGCACTTGATGGCTACCCATTGGCTCGACAAGGCAAAGGGGGCAAAGCGCTCAACATGGCGCTCTATTCCTCGGTGATTGGCGATTTCCTGTCGAATATCTCGCTGATTTTCTTTGCGGCCCCCCTCGCGTTACTGGCGCTGCATATCGGCCCGCCCGAGTTCTTTATGCTGATGCTCTTTGCGCTGACGACTGTCGCAGGGGTGTCAGGCGGTTCGCTGCTGTTGGGTATGGTCTCTGCGGCACTTGGTCTGCTGCTGGCAACGGTTGGCGAAGACCTCTACGGCTCTTTCCGCTTTGCTTTTGTGCCTGACATGCAAGCCGGCCTGTCGATTGCACCGGTTCTGATTGGCCTTTTTGCCCTCCCTGAATTGATCAAATTGGTGGTCATGCGCGCAGCCAAAACTGACGAGGCAGCGCCACTGGGGGCCCAGCATGTGACACGCGAGGAGTTTATGGGGTCGCTGCGTAGCATTCTCAAAGGCTCTGTGATTGGCTCAATCCTGGGTGCAATCCCCGGTATTGGACCCTCCTCGGCGGCATTCTTTTCTTATGGTGAAGCGCAACGGAGTTCCAAGAACGGCGCTAACTTCGGGAAAGGCGAACTTGAGGGTATCGCTGCGTCAGAATCTGCGAATAACGGTGCCTGCGGGGCAACGATGATCCCGCTTCTCGCATTGGGCGTGCCCGGCGATGTGATCACCGGCGTGATGCTTGGTGCCTTCATGATCCAAGGGCTAACTCCAGGCCCGCTGCTGTTTCAAACCAACATGCATGAAATTTACATGCTGTTCATCGGTATGTTGTTCTCTTCGGTGCTTTTGTTTTTCGCAGGCAAGATCACCATGCGGATGTTCACAAAAGTGGCGCTGATCCCGCAAACCTTGCTGACGCCGTTGGTGCTGCTGCTGTGTATCTTCGGTATCTATTCTATCGCCTCCAGCACCTTCGATGTGGCCGTGCTTCTTGTGATGGGTCTGGTTGGGTTTGGTATGTTTTTGCTGAACATTCCCGCAGCTCCCTTCCTTATTGCATTCATCCTCGGCCCGATGATCGAAGAAAACCTGCGCCGCGCGCTGGCAATATCACGGGGCGATCCTGCGGTGCTGCTCTCATCGCCCATAACATGGGCCTTCGCAGCGCTAAGCATCTTTGTGCTTGGGCTAACCGTCCGCCGAGAATTCTCAAAATCTAAAGAAAGACGAGTTCAGCAATGATAGACCTGAGCAAAACAACCTTTGCATTTGATGACCTGACCGGGGACGCGGCAAAGCATCTGGCACATCTGATCTCATTCGATACGGTCTCGTGTAAGTCCAACCGCGCGCTCATTGATTATATGGCTGCATTCTTTGGGGATTTGGGCGGGCGGATCACGATCCTGCCTGACAAAACCGGAACCAAAGCAAATCTGATTGCGGCTTTTGGGCCTGAGGATAAAGCGGGTATCGTCTGGTCAGGTCATACAGATGTTGTCCCCGCAGATGAACCGGAATGGGAAAGTGACCCCTTTGTCGCCGAAATCAAAGGCGACAAGCTCTTTGGTCGGGGCTCTTGCGATATGAAGGGATTTGCTGCCTGTGTTATGGCAGTGGCACCGCAACTGGCACAGGCGGAGCTTGCGCGTCCGATCTACCTTTGCTTTTCCTATGACGAGGAAGTGGGCTGTCTGGGTGCACCTGCGATTGCGAAGTATCTTGGGCAACTGCCTATGCCGCCAGAGTTAGCGATCATCGGCGAACCTTCGATGATGAAGCTGATCACAGGGCAGAAAGGCAAGATCGCCATGCGAGCGCATGTGACGGGCATGGCCGGGCATTCGTCATTCGCCCCAGAGCATGTCAACGCCATTGAGTTTGCGTCCAAGGCGGTTGAACGGATTTCCGAGCGCGGCAGGCTTTATGAAAAAGAGGGTCCCTTCGATCAGGATTTCACCGTACCGCACGCGACGATGCTGGTGACGATGATGCAAGGCGGTGTTGCAACAAATGTTACGCCTGACAATTGCACGCTTACATTCGAATTGCGCTCAATCAGCGGTATGGATCCCGAGCGGGATATGGAACGGCTTTTGGATGGGATCACGCGTGAGATAGTCCCCCCAATGCAAGAGAAAATCCCCGGTACAGGCATCCGTTTCGAAAAGATTTTTTCCTATCCCGCCATGGGCGATGCTCGGGGAACCCAAGGCTTTCAACGTTATGGCGACCTTCTGCCGGCATGGGGGGGTAAGGTCTCATATGGTTCAGAAGGCGGTGTGTTTGAACAAATCGGCGGGATTCCTGCAGTGATTGTCGGGCCGGGTTCTATCGATCAAGCCCATAAACCCAACGAGTTCGTAGAGATCGGCCAACTTGCAACCTGCGTTCAGTTTTTAAGCGATCTTATTAGCTTCACCTCTTTGGATCAGGTTTGATGGATCAGCTACCCCCAGAGTTTCGGACCCTGCCGTAAGCTGCAATTTGTTGTTTGCGGCAAGGGCAACGCGCCGCATAATCAAACCAACCAGATAAGCCGAACTCTTTCATCGCTTGAGCTACCATCGGTTCGTAGACCCCAAAATCAATTTACCATAATAATAGTTATAGGCTTTAGCGATGTTCGGGGGCGTGCGCTACCTTCAAGTGCGACTCTTGTTAGAAAACAGTAGTTTATCTAATGAGAGGAATCGTTACGGGAGCCGTTTACGACCAACTGAGTATCACAGAACGACGCAAGATCGAACGCTGGAGACACGCGAAGGTCCCAGTTGACGAGATGGCGCGCGTTCTGAAGCGCTGCAGATCAACGATATTCCGCGAGCTAAAGCGCAACCATTTCTCGGACGAGAGCATGCCGGGATGCGATGGCTATTACGGTGCTGCTGCCCACCTGATGCAAGCGGAACGTCGTGCTCGAGAGCGCAAGCTGATCAAACATCCTGAGCTGTGCAGACGCGTGATTGAACGCATCAAGAACGGCTGGACACCTGAGCAGATCAGTAACCGCATGATCCACGAGGATGCCCCACTCAGGGTCTGCCAAGAAACCATCTATCGCTACATCTATTCCAAGGAAGGTCAGGGCGAAGATCTGTGGTGGTATCTACCGACCCACCGTGTCGCCCGCAGACCACGTCGCACCAGAAGGCGTAGAGAACCCAAATTCCACCGCGATGTCAGTATCCTGTTCCGCCCCGATGATGTCGCGCATCGTCGGCAATTTGGTCACTGGGAGGCCGATTTGATGCTGTTCAAACAAAAGCTTGGCCAGAACAACGTCACCTCACTGGTTGAGCGCGTCAGCCGTTTCACCGTGATCCTGAAAAACCCAAACAAGCGCACTACGCCGGTTATGGGAAAGATCATAAAGTCGATCAAAGACCTCCCCCTTGCCGCCCGCCGGTCCATCACTTTTGACCGCGGAACCGAGTTTGTCAGTTGGCCGCATCTCCAAGCCGAGATCGGAACCCAGACGTGGTTTTGCGACCCCTCCAGTCCCTGGCAAAAAGGCACAGTCGAGAACACTAACCGACGCCTTCGAAGGTGGTTGCCCCGCAAACGCGACATCCGGCAATGCACAGATCACGATATGAAGGTGATCTGTGATCGCCTCAACAACACGCCGCGCAAGTGCCTTGGATGGAAGACGCCAGCCGAGGTCTTTCGCGAAAAGATATTGGAGGAAATGCGATGACACCCCTACCCTGAGCTCAACAAGAGTCGCGGTTCACGTATCGCTCACAGGTAAAGTTGGAATGTTCCACATCTGCAAAGTAGCAGTGAGCTACTCCCCCATTTATTGGACAGGTTCTGGCGTAAATTAAACTACTCCTTAGGTAATCCCCCCTAAAATTAGTGGTGTTCAAAAGTAGAATTTTCTCGGCAAGATATCTGAGGAGATTTACGATGAAGAACGGACGATTTAGCGATGCGCAGATCATGGCTGTGTTGAAGCAGGCGGAGGGCGGTGTGCCGGTCTCTGAGCTTTGCCGGGAGCACGGGATGAGCAGTGCCAGCTTTTACAAATGGCGGGCTAAATTTGGCGGTATGGACGCGTCGCTCATCGCAGAGATGAAGGACATGGCCGAGCAGAATCGCCGCCTCAAGAAGATGTATGCGGAGATGAGCATGCAGAATGAGTTGCTCAAGGAAGCCCTCGGAAAAAAGTCTTGAGGCCGTCTCATCGACGAGAGATGGCCATGAAGATGGTGGCGGTGCATGGGGTCAGTGTCGCGCTGGCGTGCCGCACGTTCCAGATCAGTGAGACCTGCTATCGCTACAGTCCAACGCTGAGCACCGAGAACGAGGAGATCGCCGATTGGTTGGAACGTCTGACGGCAAACAAGCGCACCTGGGGCTTTGGCCTGTGCTTTCTGTATCTGCGCAACGTGCAGGGCTATTGTTGGAACCATAAACGCGTGTACCGGATTTACTGCGAACTGGAGCTGAATCTACGGATCAAACCCAAGAAACGGCTGAAGCGCGACAAGCCAGAACCGCTGGCTGTGCCTGACAAGCCAAATGAGACGTGGTCGATGGATTTTATGGCCGATCAGCTCTCTGACGGCCGGTCGATCCGGACACTGAACGTCCTGGATGACTTCAATCGCGAGGGCCTTTGCATCGAAGTCGACTTCTCATTGCCAGCCGAGCGCGTGGTGCGGAGTCTGAACCAGATCATCGAATGGCGTGGAAAACCCAAGGCTATTCGTATTGATAATGGACCCGAATATGTCAGTGGAAAGCTCATGGAATGGGCAGAAAAACAAGGCGTTAGGCTGGAATACATCCAACCCGGAAAGCCCCAACAGAACGCCTATATCGAACGCTACAACCGCACGGTTCGCGGCGAATGGCTCAGCCAGTACATCTTTGAAACCATCGAGGAGGCACAGGATCAGGCCACGGAATGGCTCTGGACTTACAACAACGAACGACCCAACATGGGCATCGGCGGCATAACACCCGCAATGAAACTGAAAACAGCCGCCTGAATTCTACCGCTGGACCTCATTAAAAATGGGGGGATTACCGCCCGCCTTCGCCTGTATTCATCCAGCATCCGGCCATTTTTGCACCCGCTGACAGGGCTTTGACAGCAGGGGTGGACAGTGCTCCATAGCTCATCGCAGAGATATTAAAGAATGACTGTGCATCATAGGGTTTGGGACAGCCTGATCCGATCCGCAAGGGCTGCACCTCGACCGCGTCGTCGTCCAAAGTGGGATAGGGACAGTTCACAAAGATCGGAGTTCCTGAAACTGTCAAAACTTTGCTCGACCCGAATGCGACCGTGTTGTCCTTACCCTTAGCGGCACGGCCGATCCAGTCACGTTCAGCACGGTTAAAGGGCATCTCTTCGCGGTCCATCGCAAAGAAATATTGGCGAAAGAACTCTCCCAGCGTCGAAAACAACGACCTGAAGCGGCCCAAAACGGGATAATTTCGACGCACTGCATCTTTTGACTGGGCTATATCGATGATGAACATCGCTACGATAGCAAGAACGCCAACCCCGATCACAAAAATGAACGCCGTGGCAAAGAATGTTAAGTTGGTCGCGATAAAGCTGTCGAAGTAGGATCGCATTGGATCACCCCTTACGAAAATTGGTGGATTTTGGGTCGGCAGGCCACGGGTTATGCGCACGTGTCCGCATGAAAGCGGTCACATTAGGCATAGAAGCACGGTCGCCCGCGCCACCAAATGGGCACGGGCGGATTGCTTTAGTGTGCCAACTTAGCTTGCGTGCGGTTCGCAAAAACTACACCAAGAACCGCGCCAAAGATGATGTGCAGGACCAGTGTCATAATCGGTGCCATCATCCCAAGGGCCAGACCAAACAAGCCAGCGCCCGCCATCGGCATGATCAAAATCATCATGCCAAGGGAGTATCCTAAACTCTGTGTATGAGGCTTAGCCCATGCGAGTTTGGCGGCTCATTTGTTGAACCGTTCTGGGTATAGGATAGCGAACTGATTGCGGGCAGCAACCCATTCTCTGACGGCCCTGCCTGTCTTTTCAAAACTGCGGATGGCCAGATAGATCAGCTTTGTCGCAGCATCATCAGTGGGAAAGCTACCGCGCGTTTTGGTGGTTTTTCGGATGACGCGGTTCAAGCTTTCAATCGCATTTGTCGTGTAGATGATTTTGCGCACTGCTGGTGGGAAGGCGAAGAACGGGATGACTTCTTGCCACGCGCGTCGCCAGCTTGGAGCGATTGACGGGTACTTTTGGCCCCATTCGGCCTCAAAATCAGCAAGGGCTTTCTCCGCCTCGGTGTCATCCGTGGCCTGATAAATCCGCTTGAGGTCTTTTGCGACGTTCTTGCGATCTTTCCATCCGCAGAAGTTCAGGGAATGGCGCACGAGATGGACAATGCAGGTTTGGACTGTGGTCTCAGGGAATGCGGCATTGATGGCATCTGGAAAGCCCTTGAGGCCGTCCACAACGGCGATCAGGATGTCTTCGACGCCGCGATTGCGCAGGTTGTTCATTACCGAGAGCCAGAACTTGGCCCCTTCGTTGTTGGCAATCCACAGGCCGAGAACCTCGCGTTCGCCCTCGGCGTTGACGCCCAGGGCTACGTAAACGGCTTTATTCTTGACCTGACGGCTTTCCGCATCGCGGATTTTGACCCGAAGAGCATCAAGGAAAACAATGGGATACATCGGCTCCAGAGCCCGGTTCTGCCAGTCTGATACTTCCTCCAGAACGGCATCTGTGACGCGGCTGACAAGATCGGCAGACACCTTCAGCCCGTAGACCTCTTCGAGATGGGCGCGGATGTCGCGGGTCGATAACCCCGCTGCATATAAGCCGATGATTTTGTCATCCATACCGTCGATCCGGGTTTGACCCTTCTTGATCAGTTCCGGTTCAAAACTCCCCTCACGGTCGCGCGGGACATCAATCGGCAGCGCCCCATCATTGCCCTTCAACGTCTTGCGCGACGTGCCATTGCGGCGGTTGCTCTGTTGGTTTGTGGGCTGGGTGTCAGGCTCATAGCCTAAATGCTCGGTCAGTTCAGCGCCAAGCATCCGTTCCATCAGGCGCACCTTCAGCTCTTTCATCAAGCCCTGATCGCCCAGTAAATCGTCCGCGTTCTCAACGCCGCTCAGCAGCTCGTCTAAAACTTCCTTGGATATCGTCATTGTCGTCATGCTCCTTCGTTAATGAAGCATGGGCCAAATTACTCATACACAGAAGATCGGACACTCTCCATGCCAAGCCAGTCAGCGATGCCGAATACGATACCCTTCTGAACGGCACTGCTACCCGGGATATAGCCATAAAGAACTGCAAAACCACCGCCCCAAGCAACCGTGCCGATCAAGAAGTGCACGATCCAACCAACGATAACTGGTGCGCCGATCATTTCGGCCAGCATTGCGGCTACGTCGAGTTCGGGCATCACGCCCATCATCCCCTTCATTACCATCAGCACCGAAAGCACGACCGTTGCGATGAAACCGGCCAGGAAGCCACTCTTGAGATTTGTCATCTTATTTATCCTTTGTTTGCGCCGCAGGATCATTTTGACCGCTGGACTGTTTCAGTTCGTCAAACTCGGCAAGGATGCTGTCGACATTGGCGTCGTCGGCGCTGTTATGCGCCGCCTCAACTCTTGCTTCCGTCGAAATCAGACTGCGCGTCACACGCATTTGATTCACAAACCGGTTGCAACCGCTACACATCATCAAATGAAGGCGAACCTGCATTCTTTTCGCAAACGACATTTCCTTGTCCAGAAAGCCATCCGCCTGATCTGATAGTTCGCGGCAACTCAGCATTTTTCCATTCCTTGTCGAACCTTGTGATAAGAAGACAATCCAGCTCTCGGTTCGTTACATTTTTTTTGATTTATTTTCAGTTTCGCTAAATTGTGGTGCGTCAAACCGCTACCGCATCAATCGCATTCCGCACTGATCGACGAGCGCGGTGCAGCAAAATACGCATGTTTCCTTCAGTGATATCAAGAATTTCGCACACCTCTTGTGCTTCAAGTTCTTGCTGCCCGCGCAAAACCAACACCGCGCGTTGGGCGGGTGGCAAGTCATCGATGGTTTGCGCAACGTGATCCATAATCTGGCGCCCTGCGATCACTCGTTCGGGCGTGATTTCGTCCCACAGCTCGGGCAGGTTCTTCCAGTTTCCACGGGCGTCAAAAGCTTCGTCGGCGTCATTTTCCTGATCCGAGATGTCAAGCGCCACAGTACGCCCGTCGCGTTTCACACGCGTTTTTGCCCGGTTCGACAGAATGGTGAAAATCCAACCCGCGAGCGATGATCGTCCTTCAAAACTGTTGATATTGAGCAATACGGCGATCCAGGTTTCGTGCGCCACCTCTTCTCCGGACGCATGGTTGCGCAATATTGCGGATGCGACCCGCACCATTGACGTGTTGTGGCGTTGATAAAGCGTTTCAAACGCGCCACGCTCACCTATGACAAGGCCTTTAATGAGGTCAGCGTCACTTTTGGGAGAGGCGGACATTGTTGTCACTTCCTTTAAGTTAAGATGAGCGGATTGAAATCGAAGAAATACACCATGACGGGCACAGGTGACACTGCCAGCGCCAAGGCCAGAGCCGTCGCCCGGGGCGCGTAAAGTCCGCTCATTCCGGGAATCAGTGCAAGCCCACCACCCCCACCAATGAACGCGTTTCCCGGAAGGTTCAAAAGCAACCCGAGAGAGACATACCTGAACCGGATTACAGCGGGTGGCATCCAATTTGGCAGTTTCTTGTTCAGCATTTGTAGCCGTTCTTCACCGCTCAGTGGCGTAGTTTTTTCGATCATATCGCTAATGCTGGTTAAACGCAGATCGATCGCCAACTGCTTGAAAACGCTGCAATCGACTGTCCGCCCCAAAAAATAGGCCAGATACAGACCTGCAAGTGTTCCAAGATAGACAAAAGGTGCTGCCGTGTCGCCTCCAAGCATCATCAGGGAAATACCAATCTCGACTCCAGGGACGAACGGAATAGCCATCAGCAAAACATAAAGCAGTAATAATGTACCAAAGACACCGATACGCAAACTTGCTGCATTCTCTAAGCTGTCTACCGAAATAAAAATCCAATTGACGGCGAGGTGGATCACCCAGACCAACATAGCCACAATAAACAACCGGACGAAAACTCGGACGACGGAAGGCCAACCACTCTGGCGTCTGCCATCATCCACGCTGCTGTGGCGATCTTTGAAAGAAACTTGGCATGCTGAACTCCGCTAAAGTAATCGTAACATCAAATAGCGCGCGTGTGTGCTTGTTTGCCCCGTCCACGCGCAGTGCTTGGATTGCGCGTGGACGGGGCGGATCAAAATCTTCCGCAGTCTGTAATAAGACAGAGTATACTGGTCCTATATATACTGAAAGACGAAGGTGAAAGATCGCCACGGGCTTGAAGGCAACGTGCGACAAGGGGCTTCAAAGACTCGGCCGATGGCTGGCGCGCAAACTGAATGAAACAACATCAGGCCACAAACATTACGCGATCGCCGATTTTGCCTCCGTTTTCCAAACTATGCATGTTGGTGATGTACTCTTGGTAAAAGGTAATGAGCAGGTATCAGGCGCGATCAAGTGCATAATCCAATCGACATGGACACATGCAGCCCTGTTGGGATGAACTGATAGGCGTGCTATTCAACAAGCCCCCGCATTAGTGGAGCTTGTTCTCTATCGCGTCACACGTATTGCGTGACACAAACTAAATTCTTTCCCGCTTAGCCGAATTGGCTCCAGAATCGGGATTGGCGAATGACGAAACGAAAGTCGGCTTTGGTGAAGCCGCACCGCAGCGATGAAAGCCTTGGCGAATGACCGCAATGGGCCGTTTGCGAAGATAAACACAAGGGCGGAAATCGGACCTTCGCTGCAGGTACGAAGAGTTTCCTGGCAAGCTAAGTTTGCAGACGTTCATCGATCTTGGGGCGAGGTCATAGCTTATGTAGCAAGATGGGTTTGAGTGACACCTGCCGCAGCCCATTTGGCTTGCGGAGTATGGCGACACTTGGATAGGGGTTGCGTGA
The DNA here is from genome assembly GCF_053474885.1 of Sulfitobacter sp. M13. NCBI lineage: Bacteria > Pseudomonadati > Pseudomonadota > Alphaproteobacteria > Rhodobacterales > Roseobacteraceae > Sulfitobacter > Sulfitobacter sp. M13. The sequence goes on from NZ_JBRKBN010000005.1 coordinate 243,451, forward strand.
TGAGCGGTATGTTGAGGAGGTTAAATGTCAGCAATTTCAAGGCGAAACATTCTGAGAAAACTCCAATTGTTATGCATCTGGTTCATCGTGATTACTGTGGTCATATATCTGTATGCAGATGACGCTGATCCGATGCCGGTCAGCCTGCTCAACAGGCTATTGGTTGCGGCAGGCGTCGTCGTTTTTCTTAGTATCCCCTTCGTCAAGAAGGTCGGCCAAATTTATTTGAGCACCACCCCGGATGACGGCGATCTTGATGATTGAGACGTTCGAATTCTTTGGCAATCTGCCAAGCCTGCCAGTTGCTGATTGGACGATGCCACAGATCATATTCTTGGCTGACGACGTCTTCGGCTAACAGACCGACGATTGAGCCTCCGAAATGCTGCAAATTGCATGAATGGCCGGTTTCGTGACGTTGCAACTCGGCATCTGATCGGCATTCCAATTTCGGGAGGGGGCCGTTCTTGACGAACGGCCCAAAACATCAAATTTCGATGGCTTCGGCGATTGCGAGGGCATCTTCCAGCTCAACGCCGAGATAGCGCACCGTACTGTCCATCTTGGCGTGTCCCAATAGAAGTTGAACTGCGCGCAAGTTGCCCGTCTTTTTGTATATCTGCGTGACCTTCGTGCGCCGCATTGAGTGAGTTCCATAAGCGGTCACTTCTAAACCAATCGATGAAACCCATTGCCGCACAATGCGGGCATACTGGCGGGTAGAGATGTGCAACCGCTCGTGAAAACGCCCGGGCCATAGGTACTCTGACCCAACCATCAGCGGGTGTTCCATCCACTTCGCGAGCGAGGCTCTGGTTCCCTCGGAAATCTCGAAGCGCACGGGTTTCTGGGTCTTGCTTTGGAGCACCGACGCCCGCTCCTTGATTTGGCCTGACGCCATAACATCGACCACTCTCATTTTGACCAAATCGCAGCCGCGCAGCTTGCTGTCGATGGCAAGGTTAAACAGCGCGAGATCGCGATGGTTCTCGGCAAGCTCAAGCCTGACCCGGATAGCCCACACATGCTTGGGTTGCAGTGGGCGCTTCTGACCGACAATGCGGCCCTTGTTCCAGGCGGGGCGAAGCGCGCGAATGGCAGGTAAGTTTTGTGTTTCCATGACTGATCCTCCGATCCGCCAATCCCTCCCACATCTTCAACCCGACGTTGACCGAGCCAGCATATCACAGGATGCTGCAACGCATCCGTGGTCGGCTTCGAGCCCAAAAAAGTCGATGGTTTTAAAACCCTACGCTGCTCCGCTTTTACCGATCCCGAGGGAAACAAGATAAACCTGCTGGAAGGTGGCTGACGGTATCTGAAAAGGGTAAGTGGTTATCTTTTTGCAGCAGGAATTCCGGCCCGAACATGCGCGGCTTCCCACCAATATGCTTTGGGAACCGGAACTGCATCGCCTCCCAAAGGGTTAGATTTGCAATGAGAAACATTAAATCAAGTGAGGTTACCAATGGACCATTCAAAACATACCCCCCTCCGCCCTGACGAACTGACATCTGCGACCGTTGACGGTGCAAACGTCTAAGGTCCTGATGACAGCCATATCGGCGACGTATCCCACTTTCACGGCGCGGGCCAAAATGCACAGGCAGTCGTGGATGTCGGCGGATTTCTTGGCATTGGGGCGAAACCCGTATCCTTGGCCGTATCAAGCCTGAACTTCATGCGCGATGAGGCTGGCAAGGTTCACGCGACGACCGCCATGACAAAGGATGAGCTGAAAAGTCTGCCTGAGCATAAGCACTGACCATTTAAGCAGATACGCTCATATGACAAAGAAGGGTCAGCACAAATGGTTGTGCTGACCCTTTTGCTTTTAGGGTATTCCCGCTGACACCTTTTGGCCAAGTCCCGTGATCGTCCGAGCCAAGAACGTGGCTGAGTTCTAGATAATTGGGACATGCCACCAAAATTGTAACTGCGAGATTTGCAACTGCCGTTAATACGGTCTCTCTTAACACTCTATCAGATTGGAGCCTGCCTGCGTGACCGAAGACGCCTTCTTTTCTTTTAGCTCCTACCATGTCGTTCTGGTCGTCGTGGGGGTGATTGTGATCCTCGCGCGGTGGTTGCCGCGTTTGGTGTCAAAGCGGGAACCGGCTGCCGCACCTTTGATGATACTGTTCGGTGCTGCCGCCGCCTTGCTGGTTCCGAACATGCCAATCCTGCCCGATCCGCGGCAGATGCCGCTCCCGTGGGAATTAGTGAGCGAGTTGACTATCATCGTGGCGCTGTTTGGTGCCGGTATGCGGATCGATAGTCTCAGGCCATGGAAACGCTGGATGCCGACATTCCGGATGTTGGCCATTTCCATGCCTCTCACCATACTCGCAGTGACTCTACTCGGTGTCACTCTGGGCGGGTTGACGTTGGCGGGTGCAATCCTTTTAGGTGCCGTGCTTGCGCCCACCGACCCGGTTCTCGCCGCCGATGTTCAGGTCGGCCCGCCGCAAGAGGGCGAGGAACATCCGGTCCGATTTACCTTAACGACCGAGGCCGGGTTGAACGATGGACTCGCGTTTCCGTTTGTTTATCTGGGATTGATCGTCGCCGCCGAGGGTCTGAACCCGGGTGCGTGGGCCTGGGAATGGCTGCTTCGCGATGTTCTTTATCGCATCATTCTCGGCGGTATCATGGGGTGGGCCGGTGGACGACTATTGGGCATTGTCCTGTTTAGCGTGCCAAAAGGGTCGATCCTTGCCGAGACGGGGTCGGGTGTCATCGCGATAGCGGGGGTGCTGCTATGCTACGGGTCCACGGAATTGATCGAAGGCTACGGCTTCATCGCTGTCGCTGTTCTGGGCCTATCCCTGCGGCGGGTCGAGAAAGAGCATCATTTTCACCGACGTTTGCATGATTTTTCGGAATCCATAGAACATGCCCTAACGGCCGTGCTGCTCATCGGCCTCGGCCTCGTTTTGCCCATACTATTTGTCGATCTTATATGGACCCACGTCGTGATCACGCTCACCCTTATCGTTGTAGTCCGCCCCCTGTCCGCTTGGATCGCACTTCTGCGGACGGACCTCGGTCAACGAGATCGTGCGGTGATTTCCGTCTACGGTGTGCGAGGCATCGGATCGATATATTACCTTTGCTACGCAGGCAGCCACATGGAGTTTGCAAACGAAAGCCAACTCTGGTCACTGGTCGGTCTGGTCATTTTGCTCTCGACAATCCTTCACGGATTCAGCGTGGGATGGGCCATGGATCAGATCAGGGATGACGAAACGAAGTAGACCCGAGGATATCTTCAGACGCAGACACCAATTGTCTGCGGAATGGCGCTGGCGGGCGTTACAGTTCGGAACGCTCGGTCGATATCAGCGTTTACCTGTGATGGGTAACGAAAATCAAAGGAGACCTCCGATGAATACACGTAATTTCCTCGCCGCCATTGTGGCCACCTCAATGGTGGCCCTCCCCGGTAGCCTGCTGGCGCAGACAGCCACCGCGACAACCGAGACCGAGACACAGGGTTACCTCGAGATCGAAGACGACGCGACTATCATCGCACCGTTCAATCTCACCATAGAGGAACTGGACGACTATGACGTCATCGGTTCAACAGGTGAAAAGATCGGTGAAATCGAAGATTTCCTGACCGACGCGTCTGGTGAAACGGTCGCTGCTGTCATCGAGACCGAGGGCTTTCTGGGCATCGGAGACGAGGACGTTATCGTGACTTTGGACCAACTGGAACTGGTAGACGGAAAATTCCAGATCAACCTGACCGAAGAAGAGTTGGAAGCTTTACCAAAGTGGGATGACTGATATAGCTTGAGCGATCCCCCACTGCGGCAGTCAGCCCGAGTGGGGGGCGTCATTTTTCCGTTTGCTTTGTCTGCACTGCCCGTCTTCCACACGACACTCAATTTTCTCCGTCATGTAGGTAATATGGTTTAGCGCGACGCTACTGAGATCGCATACGGAAAGTGTTAAATTCCTATTCACAAAGTTTTTGCACGCGACGCGAACGGCCCAAAGCCGACCTTGGCCGGTTCACTTAGCGCTGCGGCGCAGCGTCACCAGACCAGTCATTCGTGCATCCAGCGGCATTCAGGCCGGTAAACCGTCGGTCAGCGGACAAAGTGTGATTTCGCTGCGCTTGCGCGAATGTCCGCAATTGACGTTTCATCTGTGCTGGGATCTCCCATGCGATGGCCCATTCCGGGGGGTGTTTGGAATAGCGGCGGTTTTGGCCTTCCACCGCCAACCCGGTGACGGAGCTTCGAAGGTTCTAACCAATACCCTTTGCCAACAGATCAAAAACCACGCGAATGCGTAGATTTGTCTTTAGCTCGCGATGGGCCACCAGCCAAGTCTCTATACTGATTGCCTCAAACGCCGAATAAGGGTTTTCGAGTTCTGGATAATCCGCTCCGATATCGATCGGGAGAATGCCGATCCCAAAGCCTTGCCGGACAAGTTCGAGCGTTAGTGTGACACTCGACGTCGAAAAATTGAAATTGGCGGTCGTCAGATTCACGCCACGTGATGCCATCAAGCCAAGTCGCTGTTCTGGTTGGTCGAAACCGACAAACGTCAATTTCTCTAGATCAGCCAGCGACTTGGGGCGGCCAACTTCGTCAAGGTACTCTTTTGACGCGAAAAGACGTGCCTTCGTGTCGCGAAGCCGTTTTGCAAACAGGGTCTCGTCTTTGGGTCGACTGTGACGGATTGCGATGTCCGCTTCTCGACGGCGTAAATCGCTCAACTCATTTGATGCGATAATCTCGATCTGAAGGTCTGGCGCGGTTTTACGCAGTTTCTTGAGGATAGGCGGCAGATAAAACGTCGCCATCCCGTTTGTAGCCGAAATCAATACATGCCCGGTCACAGCTTGCGATTGGCCCGTCGCAGCAAGGGATATGCTGTTTGCTGCATCGCCCATCGTCCTAAAATGCGCCAGCAATTCTAAGCCTGGTTGTGTCAGCAAAAGTGCGCGCGATGTCCGCTCAAAAAGGACCACACCAAGCGCCTCTTCAAGGCTCGCGACCTGCCGGCTCAGCGTTGGTTGTGTCAACCCTAGCGCACGCGCGGCGGCGGACAGCGATCCTTCTTCAGCGGTAACGAGAAACGCCCGCGCTTGGTTCCAGTCGAAGGCTGATCGTTTCCACTCCATTATTTTCGTATACCAAACCAAGAGAGATACGCAATTCCGTATTGATCGGTCGCGATCTATGTTCTGCCAGTAATGAACCTAAGGCAGCAAAAAATGACGACTCCAGAAAACAAAAAGCTCATGCCATCGCACACCCGTGCCATGGAAAAGGCAATTCCCATGACGACTCGCCGCATCGGCTCTTGGGAGGTTCTCATAAGCAGACGCCCGCTCTCTGCAACGGACCTAGCCAGCCGCTACGACGCGGTTTCGGGCAAATGGGCGCGGACCACCCGTCGTTTTCGATTGAATGCCGCATATTGTGAACCCCTTATAGCTTCTCAGGTTGTGATAGATCTTATGAGGGTTGAGCCAAACGCGCGGATTCTTGATTGCGGCATCGGAAATGGGAGCCTGTCGATTGCGCTTGCTAGCCTCACTAAGGGTCCGGTCGACTTCCATGCAATTGATACCTCTGCTGAAATGCTTGTGCAGGCCAAGTCCGTGATGCAGCACGCCGGGCTGGACCCGCACCTTCAACAGGCCAATGTTACGCCATTGCCCTATGAGGATCAGTCTTTTGACGTTGTTATGGCCGCGCATGTCCTTGAACATCTGCCGGATCCGCAACGTGCCGTCGCAGAGATGGTTCGCGTTCTAAAGCCGGGTGGGACGGTGTTCCTTTACGTGACGCGCCCCTCAGTTTTCGGAGCACTTATCCAACTTTTGTGGCGCACTTGGGCGATCACAGAAGAAGAAGGGATCGCATGGCTGAACGCATCCCAACTTGTCGATATCGGATACCAACCGGTTCGGCTCGGCTCCGCTGGCTTTGCGAGCACTGCATTTTGGGCGCGGCGGCCCCAATGATCACGCCAAGTCGAAAAGCCCCTATAATCCATTTGAGAAAATCCGAGTGGGTCGTCCTTGGCGTAATCTTGGTCTATTCGTTCATTCCGGTCGTTGGCGGGTTAATACGGGTTCTTGAGCTTGCAGGCGGACCGCAGATCGCACCAGAGAATCCGCGGGCATTGCTAGCCCCAACACCCATCATTCTCCACATTCTTAGCAGCAGCCTGTTCTGCGTGCTTGGCGCACTCCAGTTCTTGCCGAGCCTGCGCCGCCAGCGTCTGGCGGCGCATCGCGCCATCGGGCGGATGATCGCGGTGGCAGGATGTATGTCCGCCCTCTCTGGTTTGTGGATGACGCATTTTTATGACTTTCCCGAAGCGCTTCAGGGGGCAGCGCTGTAATGGGTGCGGATGGTTCTGGGCACGGCAATGATCGGGCTTATCATCTGGGCCGTGATCGCAATCAGATTCCGCAACGTTTTCCAACACGGCGCGTCGTTGGTGCGGGCTTATGCCATCGGTCAGGGCGCATCGACGCAGACCGTTTTGGGCATTGTTTGGATCATCGCTGTTGGCTCCGAAGCGATGGGGCCCCTGCGCGACGGGCTGATGATTTTCGCATGGGTGGTCAACTTACTCGCCGCAGAAATCTTCATACGCGCAAAATTGTGGCCGCCAAAGCGTCGGCGAAAGCATTCGTCACTGCCCCATAGTCGGCCTTCCACAACAAGAAACGAGATTTAAAATGACGTACCAAAAAGCTAATCCCCGTCTTCTTTTGTCGATCCTTTGGGTCTTCATCATCCTGAATTTCTTTGCACGCGATGTTCATGAATTGGGCCGTCCAGGCATGCTGGAACAAATGATGTCCGGCACAATTGATGGGGTCGTGATAACGGAAATGTTGATGCTGTTAGGCGGGATCATGATAGAGATTCCGATCTTGATGACGATCCTCGCGTTGCTGTTGCCACACGGGATGAATCGATGGGCGAACATTGGTGTGGGCCTTTTGACGATGGCCATGATCGTGGCGATGAACCTCAAGCCCGACCTCGACAACGTTTTCTTCATGGGTATTCAGTTGATCGCCCTAATAGCCATCGTCGGGATAGCATGGCGATGGCAAGCCCGTGAGCGGACAGATGTCATAACATCGTAAGTGCGCGGCATCTGACCACTTAGTCCAACAACACGTTTAGAGAACATACGGGCAAGATTTGTTCGAAGAACCGGAGAACAAAATGCCTAAGGGATTTGACCGAGCAACAGCTGTAATCTGCACAATCGCTATACTGAACACGATGGGTCTCGGCCTAATTATGCCAGTCATGCCAGAGCTACTTGCTGGGTTTCAAGGTGGGTCAATTGCCAGAGCTGCAGCGATTGGCGGATACCTTTCATTGGTTTTTGCGGCGATGCAGTTTGTTTTCAGTCCGATCTTGGGCGCGTTGTCTGACAGATACGGTCGCCGTCCAGTCTTGCTGGGCTCATTAGCACTCGCTTCGGCGGACTATCTCATGATGGCAATGGCACCTTACCTTTGGATGATTTTCGTTGGCCGAATGTTGTCTGGGGCCAGTTCGGCGACGCTATCAGTTGCCAATGCATACTTGGCTGATCGCTCGTCCAAGGAAGACCGCACCAAGTTCTTCGGCTACGTGGGTGCGGTAGCCGGAATCGGCTTTGTCATGGGGCCATTCATCGGCGGACTACTAGGCACCTACGGACCCCGTGCTCCATTTTACGTAGCCTCAGCTTTGTCATTGGTGGCTTTGGTGGGAACGATGCTCTTTGTAAAAGAGTCGTTGCCTGCCGAGCGCAGACGGCCAATAACTTGGAGGATCGTCAATCCGCTTGGCCCTTTGCTGTCACCTGTGCAAGGGGTGTCTTTGGCACTGTCCGCGGTGTACTTTTTTGATGCCTTGGCGGGTTTTGTCTTTCCGGCAGTTTGGGCGTACTTCGGCGCCGCGCGATACGGATGGAACAGCACCACAATTGGTGTTTCCTTCGGTATCATTGGCATATGCTTTGTGTTGACACAGGCCGTGATTTTGGGGCCGGTCGCCAAGCGAATAGGCAATCTGAATGTGGCTGCGTTGGGACTGTCGCTTGGCGTTGCAGGTTTCCTAACACTTGTTTGGCTGCAATCTGGGTTGTTCGCTTTGATCCTTCTGCCAATTTTCTCGTTCAGAGCGATTGTTGGTATTGCGATTGTTGGCGAAAGCTCTGCGCAAGTCGATCCTGATCGGCAGGGAGAGTTGCAGGGAACGTTTGCAAGCCTTGGCGCTTTAGCGGCTTTGGTTTCGTTCCCAATGATGACCCAACTTTTTGCCTCTCAGTTGTCAAACGGTGGATCGGCAAACACTTGGCACTCCGGGGCACCATTTTTGCTTGCCGCTGGTCTGGGGGGTTTGGCTTTGTTGCTACTGTTTGTGACTGTCAAACTGGGCCCCGCAACAAAGGGCGGCAAGCAACTAAAAAGGCGCAGTAAGGCATTGATTCCGCCCTCACGATTGCGACGAAGCGCTGCACGATCACGTTGAAAAGACAGGAAAGACAGGAAAGACAGGAAAGACAGAATGAGCAAATCGGAAAAGTTTTGGGATCAAGCCGCTAGCAACTATGACAACACTGAAGAGAAATTTGAGTTCATTCATAGTCGCAGCCGCGAAAACACAAAAAGATATCTGAAGGATACCGACATTGTGTTGGACTACGGATGTGGAACAGGCACGACGGCCTGCGAGATGTCCGGCTTGGTCAAGAGCGTGCGCGCGATCGATATTTCAACCGGGATGATCAAAATTGCAAAGGAAAAGGCCGCAACAGGTGGCGTCGTCAATGTTGATTTCGAACAAGCTGACATCTTTGATGAAGCGTTCGAGAATGGTTCATTCGATGTGGTGTTAGCATTCAACATGCTGCACACAGTGCCTGATCCGGAAAGAGTATTGCAAAGAACGGTTCAACTGCTGAAGCTTGGCGGGCTGTTTATTTCTGTAACGCCTTGCTTGGGTGGCAAAAAGTCAGCCTTGGTTTCACTGCAAATTCTACTGGTCAGAGCGTTGTTAAAGGTGGGGGTTATCCCGGTCCCCATTCGACAACTCAAGAGTGCAAACTTGGACGATCTGATGGATGATGAAAAGTTGCAGGTCATTGAGACTGAGAAAATTTTCAAGGGTGCAACTAGCTATTTTATGGTTGCAAAGAAGGTACCCTAGTCTCGCACGCTGAAGACAGAGCCTGGAACGCAAACGAAGGTATGAATGCCCTCCGCACTGTTATGGCGGAGGGCTTTTCTTTTTGGAGATGCATGCGATGCGATCTGGCACGTCCGACCGAGCTAAAGCCGTTGCGCAATTATCGGAGGTGATGATAAACGCTTTTGTCGCTCGTTAACGAAATCCAGACGTTCAAGTATGAACTGAGGATGTCCGCTCCGCCCGCAACTGTTGAGCTCAGACAAGTTGTAGCGAAAGGTGGTGATTCCTGAACCAGCCTTTCGTGAGAGAGTGTCCGATCTTCTGTGTATGAGTAATTTGGCCCATGCTTCATTAACGAAGGAGCATGACGACAATGACGATATCCAAGGAAGTTTTAGACGAGCTGCTGAGCGGCGTTGAGAACGCGGACGATTTACTGGGCGATCAGGGCTTGATGAAAGAGCTGAAGGTGCGCCTGATGGAACGGATGCTTGGCGCTGAACTGACCGAGCATTTAGGCTATGAGCCTGACACCCAGCCCACAAACCAACAGAGCAACCGCCGCAATGGCACGTCGCGCAAGACGTTGAAGGGCAATGATGGGGCGCTGCCGATTGATGTCCCGCGCGACCGTGAGGGGAGTTTTGAACCGGAACTGATCAAGAAGGGTCAAACCCGGATCGACGGTATGGATGACAAAATCATCGGCTTATATGCAGCGGGGTTATCGACCCGCGACATCCGCGCCCATCTCGAAGAGGTCTACGGGCTGAAGGTGTCTGCCGATCTTGTCAGCCGCGTCACAGATGCCGTTCTGGAGGAAGTATCAGACTGGCAGAACCGGGCTCTGGAGCCGATGTATCCCATTGTTTTCCTTGATGCTCTTCGGGTCAAAATCCGCGATGCGGAAAGCCGTCAGGTCAAGAATAAAGCCGTTTACGTAGCCCTGGGCGTCAACGCCGAGGGCGAACGCGAGGTTCTCGGCCTGTGGATTGCCAACAACGAAGGGGCCAAGTTCTGGCTCTCGGTAATGAACAACCTGCGCAATCGCGGCGTCGAAGACATCCTGATCGCCGTTGTGGACGGCCTCAAGGGCTTTCCAGATGCCATCAATGCCGCATTCCCTGAGACCACAGTCCAAACCTGCATTGTCCATCTCGTGCGCCATTCCCTGAACTTCTGCGGATGGAAAGATCGCAAGAACGTCGCAAAAGACCTCAAGCGGATTTATCAGGCCACGGATGACACCGAGGCGGAGAAAGCCCTTGCTGATTTTGAGGCCGAATGGGGCCAAAAGTACCCGTCAATCGCTCCAAGCTGGCGACGCGCGTGGCAAGAAGTCATCCCGTTCTTCGCCTTCCCACCAGCAGTGCGCAAAATCATCTACACGACAAATGCGATTGAAAGCTTGAACCGCGTCATCCGAAAAACCACCAAAACGCGCGGTAGCTTTCCCACTGATGATGCTGCGACAAAGCTGATCTATCTGGCCATCCGCAGTTTTGAAAAGACAGGCAGGGCCGTCAGAGAATGGGTTGCTGCCCGCAATCAGTTCGCTATCCTATACCCAGAACGGTTCAACAAATGAGCCGCCAAACTCGCATGGGCTAAGCCTCATACACAGAGTTTAGGATACTCCCTTTCGTGACAGGCGCGGCGAAGGTGTCGGGAGAGCACATATTCCATATTTCTGTGACGCAGCTAAAGTCCGCTCTGACCTTCTTCTTATTTATAGGTTCATTGCCGACCTCAATTAAATTGCTATCGAGGTCGGCAACGGAAGGCCCTAATCGCCGTGAGCAGAAGCACGCATGCGTGCCAAATGATCGTCCCACCCTTTGTCCAATGCCAGAGTCAGGCCGAACGCTTCCTCGCCCTGTGGAAGACCTTCGTGACTTAGCGACAGCCTCGTCCCGCCTGCCACTTCTTCCAAATTCCATCTTACCGTGCTGACCGCGTCTCCCATTGGTGCGATGGTGAACGTATATTCAAGACGCGAGAACGGTTCGGCGAGGAGCACTTCGCCCCACATAAGTTTGTCACCGCTTTCAGCCCCGAACATTTCGTATTCTCCTTCGATTAAAGAAGTCTTGGGTTTGTGGAACCAGATAGCCAGCTTCGCGGGTTCCGTCAGATACGCCCATACCTGCGCAGGGGTCGCTTTGATGTAGATGGTTTTTTGTAGGATCGTGTCGGTCATTGGATGTCCTTTTCAATTTCAGATTTGAGTTTGCCGAGGTGGCTATCCCAGAACGCGTCGAAATAACTGAACCAGTCAAACAGGCGTCTCAGCCCGTCAGGATTGAGCGCGTTCATGCGCGATCTACCGTCCACCTGAACCGAAATAAGGTTGCCTTCGTTCAAGATGGTCAGGTGTTTTTTGACAGCGGCTCTGGTCATTTCAAAGTTCTCGGCGACCTCCGCAATCGTCATGTCGCTGGTCGCAAGCAATTGAAGAATACTGCGTCGAGTCGGGTCGCCGAGCGCGCGGAAACCCAACTGCTCTTGCTCTGTCATTGTTGTACCGGCAGAAAATCGAATGCCCCATCTTGATACAAATATGCAATGCAGGGCGCGACAGAGACACAGGCAGAAACATGCGCCACGCCGCTGTTGATGCTGTAAAATGAGCCGGGACCCATTCTGCGCGCTGCCGCCGGGTCTTCGTCACTTAGGTAGTGGATCATTTCACCTTGCAGCATGACCCCATACATATTGGCTGTCTTAACATGCGGCGGACTGACGGTTCCTGAGGGAAGCCTGACCAACGCTTGGTAGGACTCCGCGAACCTGTCCCCTTGCAAAGACGCAAACGCAACACCCTCGGGCGTCGTCTCCCAAACGAAGTCATCTGGTTCCAATAGTGTGATTGGCTCTGCGCCAGCGGATGAAGTTGTTAATGTCGCCGCGACCGCTGCGATCTTGAATAGGTGTTTCATCTCGATTCCTTAACATGATACTAAATGGTATCTCTTAATAAAGAACTAAAAGGTATCATGTCAAGTGTGACTCGCCAGAATGGATAAAGAATAGAAAGCGGTCATTCAGTCTCGCACAGCCACATTCACTTTCATCGAATTGGTTGGAATGTCAGCTCCAAAATTCTCAGCAACCAAATTTCATTGCGGATCCAACGGTGCTTGATCGATGGAGAAAAACTCCAATATGTTGTTGTCAGGATCGCGGACTCGGAAAAACCTAAAGGAACCTTCTACAATGACGGCTGAACTTTCCAAACGGTTTGGTGCTATTGCTCGCGTCCTCACGAAAGTCTCTTCAATATCGGCTACATTGATGTAAGCCCGCATTGTATCGCCGCGGATAGCATCGGCAGCATATGTTTCGCGCGAAACAACAGCATAGAGGCCACCTGTAACTTCGAAGCCGACGAGGCTTGGCATCTGAATTTCTGGAACGCCAAACAATTGCTCATAAAACGCGCTGGCTCGATCCATATCATCGACAACTACATAGAGACCAAAGCGATCAGTGTTGATCGGTTCAGCATTCACTGAGGACGCAGCCATGTTAAGCAACAAGGCAAAGAGGCTGAAGTATTGGACTGATATCACGCGTTTCATCAAGTTTTCGCCTCTACTGGGTGCCCATCGTTCTGAGGCGCATCATCACAAATGGTATACCATGAAGGCTTTTCACCAACGAACTCATGGGATTGGTTCGTGAGGGCAATATCTCCATCAAGGGCATTAGCCGCGATTGGGAAACTGTCTTCGATTGATAGTATCTCGCCAAGTGATGTGCCGCAGACTTTGCAAAAGCACCGCGCATAGACGTATGGGGTAGTCGGTTCAAAAACCTGAACGCAGTCCTTACCTGCAATCCATCTAAGGTCTTCCTTTTTCACAAATGCGATAATGCTTGCGCCAACCTTACGACACCTTGAACAGTGGCATGTACCAACAAATGACGGCTCATTCGTCAACTCAAACTGCACCGCTTTGCAGCAGCAACTTCCCTGTAACATAGTCTTTCCTCTCATGTTTCAACGACGTTATTCACACGTTTGCTTGGCGACATAAATATGGCATGCTGACAGCATCATGGCAGCATTGAACGCGAGGACCTGTTTTTGCGCAAAGCAGAGCGATTATTCGAAATTGTCCAACTCCTCCGCCTTGCGAGAGAACCGGTTTCTGCCGAGTATATCGCGAAAGAGCTGGGATCATCCAAACGGTCCGTATATCGTGATATCGCGGCATTAAAGGCACAGGACGTCCCCATACGAGGAGAAGCTGGCGTCGGCTACGTCCTTGAAAAGGGCTTTGATATGCCGCCGTTGATGTTGACGTCCGATGAAATGGATGCCGTTGTTTTGGGAGCGCATTGGGTTGCAAGCAGAGGCGAGCCAGATTTGGCAAAAGCCGCCCTTAACTTACTTGCAAAAATCGAGGTGGTCGTACCAGAACGGCTGCGGGCACACGTGTTGGAACCGGCTACGAGTATCGCACCCGTTGTTCCAGCTTTCGAGGTGGTCAATTCCTCATCTCTTAGAAATGCCATCCGTAGGCATCGAAAGATAACGTTGGTCTACGAAGGCGGTTCAGGAGTGCGCACGGAGCGCATCGCCTGGCCAATTCTACTTGGATATCGGGATGCGGGCCGCATTCTCGCAGCTTGGTGTGAGCTTCGGAACGGTTTCCGTTACTTTCGCACGGATCGTATGATTTCAGTCGACATTCTAGAGCAACGGATACCAGAAAATGCGCTGTCCTTACGTGCACGCTGGCGTTCTGAAATGGATCAGGAACGCGCGAGCTACGCAATGCAACCCCAAGAAGACGGATGAGGGCGTACATCACTTCTATTCAGCTAAGCCGCCATTTGTTCAAACTGCAGCATCGGTCAAAATGGGCTCGAAGCTGTCATTCGTTGCAGGCATCACCAAGGCCGGCTAAGGGCCGTTCGCGTCGCGTGCAAGAACTCGGTGGGTAGGATTTTAATACTTTCCGTATGCGGTCACAGTAGCGTCGCGCTAAACCATATGACCAATAGTGTTAAATTGGACTCGGCGTTCCGCATTTCATCCCAATAGTCGTGCGGGTCTTTCTTGCCCTTCGCTGGGTGGTCAGGAAGATCCGCTGCGCGGGGTGGTTTCAACGGGTCGACGCAACACATGCATTGAAACGCTCTGCGGGAGTTTCGTATCCCAGCGTCTTTCGAGGCCGCTCATTGAGCTGTCTTGCGACGGCGCTCAGCTTTGCTTGGCTATGTATCGACAAATCGGTGCCCCTTGGAAAATACTGTCTTAGCAGGCGGTTTGTATTTTCGTTTGTACCGCGTTGCCAAGGGTTGTGCGGGCCGCACAAAAAGACACCGATATCGGTCGCCAAGGTGAAGGCCTTGTGCCCAGCCATTTCACATCCGCGATCCCAAGTCAGTGAACGATAGAGATCTTTGGGTAGCTTGCGCGCCTGCTTGATTAAAGCCTGAATGACGCTGTGACTGTCTTTGTTGCCAACCTTGGCCAGCATCACAAAACGGGTATGGCGTTCGACCAATGTGGCTATAAAGCTGTTGTCAGAACCTGCGATCAAGTCTCCTTCCCAGTGCCCTGGGACAGCCCTATCTTCGACATCTGCCGGTCTTTCCTTGATTGATATGGCATCCTTTATCTGGCCGAGACCGCTGCGTTTCAAAGTGGCATGACGAGACCTACGAATGGATCGCGTCGCCCGCAAATGGGCAAGCAATTCCTTCTTAAGTACGCCGCGTGTCTGGATAAACAGGCTGCGATAAATCGTCTCGTGAGAGACCCGCCTGCTCTCGTCATCGGGATGTGCGCGCATCAGCCAACCTGCGATTTGTTGTGGAGACCACTTACGGATCCACTTGGCTGATATCGCACGGCGGAGATAGTCCTTGCCCGCCAATTTGCAGAGCTTCGGGCGGCGAGTACGGTCCCCAGCAGCTGCATCTGAGGAAGCTGCACGGTAAAGCTTAGTGCCGCCGTTGCGTCTGACCTCACGACTGATTGTCGATGCTGGCCGCTTCAGGGATCGCGCAATCGATCGTAAAGACATCTCTCAAAGAAGGCCCCTTGATATCTCCTCACGTTCAATAAGGGTCAGTGATAAACGTGATCTCACACGCTCGGCTGGGCGGATGCCGCCAGTGCGCGCCAACAGCGGATAGATCGAAGACGATGCACGATTGAACCCGCGCCCAATTGAGCTCAGAGACTCGCCGCGCTGCCATCCACTGCCGGCAGGCGATGCGTGCATCGCCGAGAGGGATCCCACGTCTCCGACTTTTGCGCATCTGTATAAAACGTTCGTTGCCGATACTTCATGATAAACACTCCATCTTTCCAAAAAGATTAAAGTGTTGCGTCGACCCGTTGAAACCACCGGACTTTTCTGCCGTTCGCCGCAGCGCTGAATTCTATCAGGTTTCCGATCCAGCTCGACATGAAGGGCGTATTTTGTTGAAAAACTCGTGCTTGATCGAAGGGCGTCGTCGTGATTCAATTCTGCAAATGGGTGGGAGGATTGGTCTGATCGGAACACGGCAGGAGGCGCAGTCGGCGCTGTTCTATGAGTTCTCGCTCGAGGATCATGTCCCGTAGGATCACCTCTTGCACTCGATTGACCGGTCCATGGATCTGTCCTGTATCCGCACCTATCTTGCCGATTTCTATAGCCACACCGGGCGCCCGTCCGTGGACCCCGATCTGCTGATCCGGGTGCTGCTTGTTGGCTATTGCTTTGGCATCCGGTCGGAACGATGGCTCTGCGAGGACGTGCTGGAGACTTTGCTGCAAAATGATATTCCATTTCCTCGCAAGTGCGTTCCAGCACGGAAATTCGTTCGGCGGTGGCATCTTTTGCGCACAGATACGCGCCATGCCCCTCGAGTAGAATGCGCAACGTGCGACGGCCGTCTGTCCGAGCCGCGGATGGCGGTGATGCACGTGGCCGGGAACCTGTACTATATGGCCAAGCTGCTGCGGGGGTCCGACGCGAGGTTCGTGACTGTAATGGCGATAAAGGTGCCCTACGGTGGGCACGGGATAGTGCTCAGAGAACTTTGCCCGGGTTCATCAATTGGTTTGGATCGAGGACTGCTTTGATCTGTTCCATCAATTCCAGCGCAACCGGATCTTTGTAGCGTCTAAGCTCGGCGCGTTTGAAGGTGCCAATGCCGTGTTCAGCTGAAAACGAGCCCCCCATTTCATGTGCGATTTCATGCACGATGCGGTTGAAGACGCTGTAGTGAGCATGAAAGTCGGCGTCCGTCATATCTACCGGACGTGACAGGTTAAAGTGCAGGTTCCCATCGCCGAAATGGCCAAAGGGGCAGGGGCGCAGGCCTGGCATATGAGCCATGCAGGCTTTGGTCGCGAACTTGATAAAGTCCGCCACGCGCGATACCGGGACCGAGACATCGTGCTTGATCGACGCGCCTTCGGGTTTTTGGGCTTCTGACAGATTTTCCCGTAATGCCCATAGCGCGTCTTTCTGCGCCTCGGAGGCACCAATGACCGCATCAATGATTTCTTTGGCCTCAAAGGCCGCGCCGAGCGCCTCTTCGAGCCGCGCGTCGAGGCCGCTTTGTGCGCCATTGCCGGTAAGCTCGATCAGACAATAGGCAGGATGCTCGTCGGCCATCGGGTCACTACAGCCGGGGGCGTGGTCGATCACCATTTGAAGGCCGAGCCGGTCTATGTACTCGAAGGTCGACAGCGTGTCCGCATTCTGCCCGCGCATCCGTGCGTAGAGCTTGAGCGCCGGGTCGGGGCCGTAACAGGCCACCAACGCTGTTGCGCGGGCGGTGGGTTTGGGGAAGAGCTTGATCACCGCAGCGGTGATGATGCCGAGTGTACCTTCGGCCCCAATAAAGAGGTTCTTGAGGTCGAAGCCGGTATTGTTTTTGCGCAGCCCATTGAGGTCGTTGAGTAAGCGCCCATCTGGCAAAACCACCTCGACCCCGAGTACAAGATCGCGGGTATTGCCATAGCGCAGCACCGCCGTGCCGCCCGCATTCGTCGATAGGTTACCGCCGATCTGGCAGGAACCTTCGGAAGCGAGCGACAGGGGAAACAGCGCGTCGACCGTATCAGCGGCGGCTTGGATATTGGCAAGGATGCAGCCCGCTTCAACCGTCATGGTCGCATTGGTGGGATCGACTTGGCGGATACGGTTAAGCCGGTCGGTTGTAAGGATGATCCCTCCGTCCGGGACGCCGCCGCCAGCTAAGCCGGTGTTGCCGCCCTGCGGAGTGACCGGCACCTTCGCTGCTTGGCACAGACGCAGACAGCTGGCGACCTCTTCAGTGGAGCCGGGACGCAACAGGGCAATTGCTGTGCCGCTGCGCAGGCCGCGGTCTTCCACAAGGCGGGTGGCCAGATCCTGCGCTTCGGTCAGCACAAAGGCCGCGCCGATGGCTTGGCGCAGGTCATCAAGCAGCAGGGCATGGTCGCGGCCGCCAGTTTCAGGCGCGCCGCGTTCTACGGTTCGAGTAGTCATCTCGTCATTCCTTTAAGCTGGCTTTTTAAAGCTGGTCTGCGCCGGCCTTTTTGCGCGCGGCATCGCGCAGCTTGGTGATGGTGGTGCGGGTCGAGATTTGCTCGGGGTCGGTGACCAGTTCAATCAGCGCCGGGCGGCCACTGTCACGGGCGCGAGCAAAGGCGGCGGCGAAATCTTCGGTCTTGGTGACCCGTTCCGCATGGGCACCCATACCCTCAGCCATTTTGACAAAATCCTGATTTTCCAAGGTCGTGCCAGAAATGCGCTCAGGGTGGTCGCGTTCTTGGTGCATGCGGATCGTGCCGTAGATGCCATTATTGAAGAGCAGCACGATGGGCCGACCGCCGTATTGCGCGGCGGTGGCAAGCTCGGTGCCGCTCATCATGAAGCCGCCATCGCCGACGAACGAGAGAGTGAGCCGCTCTGGCTTGGCGATGGAGGCGGCAACGGCGGCGGGCACGGAATAGCCCATCGCGCCACAAGTCGAGCCGATGATCCGCCCCGGACGGCCAAAACGCAGGAAGCGTTGGGCCCAGCCGGTGTGGTTGCCCGCGTCGAGTGTGACCACCACGTCATCAGGCAATTCATCGCGCAGTTGCGCGAGGGCCACGCCCATGTCGAGATCCCATTCGCCGCCATTTGGGACTTCAGTGTCGACCAGGTAATCGGCGTGCAGCTTGTCGCACCAACCGCCCCAAGTCTGCGCTCGGCCAAGATCGACACCGTCAAGTGCAGCGGCGATCGAAACCGGGGCCGCTGTGATGCCCAGATCGGGGGAATACACGCGCCCAATCTCGTCCGTATCGGGGTAGATGTGAACCAACCGGGTGTCAGGATTGGGGGATTGAATTGAGGTATAGGTCTTGGTCGTCATCTCGCCCAAACGCGCACCGATAACGACAAGGAGATCGGCCTCGCGCTGATGTGCATAGAGGCTGGGTGCAGTGGAGGTACCGAAATCCCCGGCGAAGACCGGAGACAGGTTATCGACGATGTCCTGCCGGCGGAAGGACGTGGTGACGGGGATATTGTTCGTCTCGGCAAAGCGCGTAATGGCAGCGGCGCTTTCGTCTGACCAGCCAGAGCCGCCGAGCAGCAATAGGGGCCGTTCTGCTTGCGAAAGCTCAGCCTTGAGCATGTCGAGATGCTCGCCCGAGAGCGCCGCGTGGGTGGCGGTATAGGGGCGTGCGTCGGCCACTGAGACAACCTCGGTCAGCATGTCTTCGGGCAGGGAGATCACCACTGGACCGGGGCGGCCCGAGGTCGCCATGCGAAAGGCACGGGCCATGTATTCCGGCACCCGGGCCGGATCGTCGATCTGGGTCGCCCATTTGGCGATCGGGCCGAACATGGCGCGGTAATCGATTTCTTGGAAGGCTTCGCGATCTGTTGTGTTGCGGGCTATCTGGCCTACGAGCAGGATCATCGGTGTGCTGTCTTGCTGCGCGATATGCACGCCTATGGCGGCATGACAGGCACCGGGGCCACGGGTGACCATGCAGATCCCGGGCTGGCCGGTGAGCTTGCCGTAGGTCTCGGCCATATTGGCAGCCCCGGCTTCGTGCCGTGCGTTGATAAGGGTGAACTTATCCTGCACGTCATGCAGCGCATCGAGCACCTCAAGGTAGCTTTCGCCGGGGACGCAATAGGCGGTGTCGGCGCCGTGGATCAGCAGTTGATCCACAAGGACCTGTCCGCCGGTCCGCGCTTTGAGGGAAGTTTTTTGCAGCATGCAGAAGGCTCCGTTTCGTTCGTTCTAAGATTTATGTATGGGTCGCCGGTTGGCTTTTCGGGCTGGGGTTCCTCGCCTTTTGGAAGGCTAGGATGAGGCCCGCGATGACCAGCCCCGAGGCGGTGAGCCGCAGATCGGGATAGATCAGCAGCAGCGACGCCCCGAAAAGCACAACCGACAGCACGTTGGACAGTCTGCCGAAGTAATAGCGCTGCAAGGCGGCGGCCAGCAGAATGACCCCGGTGGTGGCCTGCAACAGAACCAGCGTGATCTGGGTGACCGAGCCCTGCATCAGGATCGCTGGTTCATAGACGAACATGAAGGGCACGATAAAGCCGGTCGCACCGAGTTTCACCGCAGCCCAGCTCGCCTCGACGATTTTGGCATGCGACAGGGTGTTGGCAGCATAGACCGCCATGGCGACAGGCGGTGTGATGGCCGACAGGATCGCGAAGTAGAACACGAAGAGGTGCGCCGCTTCGACCTGCACGCCCAGTTTCACCAGCGCGGGTACCAGCAGGGCGACCTGCACGATATAGGCCGGAGTGGTCGGCATCCCCATACCAAGGATAATGCCCGCGATCATCGACAGGAACAGCGCGATGAACAGCGTATCTTGGGCCGCTTCGATCACGAAGTTGGAGAAGGTCAGTCCAAGGCCGGTAATGTCGATCACGCCAACGACGATGCCCGCACAGGCACAGGCCGCCGCAATCGCTAATACGTTCCGCGCGCCACCCTCAAGCGCATCAAGGATGTTGTCCACGGTAGCGTAATGCCGTGTCGTCTTGCGCAATGCCGCGACCGGCACGACCGAGATGATCCCACAAAGCGCCGCATAGGGGGCCGAGTAGCCCATCATCAGAACGCCCACGATAATCACCAGCGGCAAGAACAGGTGGCCACGTTCAAGGAGCACGGTTTTTAGCGGAACTTGGTCCTCTTTCGGGACAGAGCCGATGCCCTTGCGCTTGGCCTCAAAATGGACCGCTGCAAAAAGGGCAACATAGAACAGGATCGCCGGGGCCAGCGCATATTTCGCGACCGTCAGGTAGCCCACGCCGAGGTATTCCGCCATGACAAAGGCCGCAGCCCCCATGACCGGTGGCATGATCTGACCGCCCGTAGAGGCCACAGCCTCAACCGCGCCCGCGAAGGCGGGTTTGAACCCCATACGTTTCATCAGTGGGATAGAGAAGGCGCCGGTCGTCATCACGTTGGCCACAGCAGAGCCGGAGACGGAGCCGAAGAGGCCGGAGGTCACACAGGCCACCTTGGCCGGGCCGCCGACCTGACGTCCCGTAAGTGCCACGGCGAAATCCATGAAAAGTTGGCCCACACCCATCCGCTCAACCAATGAGCCGAAGAGGATGAAGAGCACCATATAGGTCGCCGAAACAGCAATCGGGATGCCGAAGATGCCTTCGGTCGTCATGAACAACTGCTCAAGCATCACCGAGGGCATGGTCGAGGTGAAGGCCAGACCGTAGCCGAGAAACAGAAGGGCGGTGATGGGCAGCATCGGCCCCAGCATTCGCCGGGTTGCCTCAAGCAGCAGAACCACAAGGGTGATCCCCACCACTATGTCCATCGGCATCAGCGGGTCGACGTAGAGGAACCGCTGCGTGATGTAGTTGAGGTTAAAGGAGGGGTAGAGTGCAGCGCTCGCCGCGACCAGGCCGATCGCTACATCATGCCAACTGGGCACATCGTTGCGCAGACCTTTGCGGTCGACGGTCAGGAAAATCAGCAAAAGCGCCAGAGCGACGTGTACGCCGCGCATGATATAGGGGTTGGGCGGGCCGACGAAGGCGACGTAGAGATGCCACACAGCCATACCGACCAGGATCAGCCTTGCTATACGGGTAATCAGGGGCATCTTGTCCAGTAAGATCGACAGTTGCATGGGTGTTCTCGCGTCTAGAGTGGAAGGTGGCCGGAAGCACAGCTGCGCTGAGCGCGCGCGGCGGGGGGCAGTATGGGATTGGGTCGGGCGGAGCGAGCTGCCCTGGCCGACCCGTTTTTCGTCAGGGGTAAATTACATCCCCGAGACGCCACGCTCGGCGTAGAATTCTTTCGCGGCGGGGTGGAAGGGCACGCCAATGTCGGTGGCCATTTCCTCAACCGTCAGGTCCGCCATGGATTTGCTGATCGCGGCAAAGCTGTCGTTGTTGTCGGCGATCGCGCCCAGAACAGATTTGATGATCTCGCCGTCGTAGTCGCAAGGTGCGACCATATGGGTGTCATAGCTGATGGCGTGTACGGTCTCATCAAAACCGGGGTAGGCACCGGCTTTGACTTCGCGACGCTGGAAAGCGGCGTTCTTGTCTTTGAAATATGCAAAGGTTTCTTCATCCACGTCGATCAGGCGGATTTTGCGCGAAGAGGCGAGGTCCATGACCGAACCGGTTGGCAGGGACGAGCCCAGTGTGAAAAAGTCGGCCTGACCGTCCTTCATTTGCGAGGCAGAGTCCGAGTAGGACGTGTTGGCGACGCTATCGAGATCGTCAAAGGTCATGTCGGCGGTTGACAAAAGCTCACGGGTCAAGAACTCACCGGTGTTGCCAAGCTGCTGTGTGGTCAGGCGCTTGCCCTTCATGTCAGCGATGGTTTTGATGCCGGAATCTTCAAGCGCGACGACCTGAAAATACTGCGGATAAAGAATGCCGAGGTTGCAGACATTGGTCGTCGCCTTGCGGAAAGGCTCTTTGCCCGAAAGGCTGTCCACAGTCGAGATCGAGTTGGCAAAAGCGATGCCAAAGCGGCCCGCGTCCACGCCGACGACATTCGACACACCCGCTCCGGGCGTGACGGTGATGGCCATGCCGGGGTTCTCGCGCTCAACAATCGCCTTGATCGCGCCGCCTACAGGATACCATGAACCGCCCTGCTGGCCGGTCGCCATGACAAAGCTTTGCGCATGCGCTGCAACGCCTGCGACGGCAAAAAGGATGGTGGCCGCCGTTGTGCGGCGAATCGTTTTGAAGATTGGTGACATGGAAACTCCTCCCGAGTTTTAACTGTGTAACGGCAGTAACTGGATGGGTTCCGGGCTCCCCCCTGACACCCTATTGCCGTAGGCCTGCAGACTGAGGGGGAATCTCTAGCCTGTCAATTAAAAATACAAATAATCGAGGATTACCTTTTACTTGTAATGTTGTATTCTGCTTGTAATACCTTAAACGGCGCTATCTACCCTATATTGACAGCTTGTCATACAGGTGGTCCAATTGGCGAAAGGAAGTTGTTATCATGACTGGAAATCTTCAGGCGACTGCGCTCCTCGTCGATGGTGCCACGCTCAGCGATCAGGTGACCGAAGTGCTGCGCCATAACGTCGTGAGCGGTGTGTGGAGCGTGGGCGATGTGCTGCCGTCCGAAACCACTTTGGCGAGCGATTTTGACGTCAGCCGCACGGTGATCCGTGAGGCGGTCTCGCGCCTCAAGGCGGAAGGCATGCTGTCGAGCCGTCAGGGGCGCGGGGCCTTCGTTGCCAGTGACCGGCCCCGGCAGGGCTTCGCGATCCCGGAGCGGGATATGGAAAGCCAGCGCAAGCTTGAGCAGATCCTAGAATTGCGCATGGGGCTTGAGATCGAAGCCGCTGCTATCGCCGCCGCTCGTGCTACACCCGAGGCACGAGAAGAGATACAGCGCGCCGCTGCCGCCTATGACCATAGCAACAAGATCGGCGGCCCTGCGGTCGCGGCGGGGGTCAGTGCCGACCTCGGTTTTCACCGCGCGGTTTGCGAGGCAACTGGGAACAGCTATTACCTCAGTCTTTTCAACTACCT
Source organism: Sulfitobacter sp. M13 (assembly GCF_053474885.1). Lineage (NCBI taxonomy): Bacteria > Pseudomonadati > Pseudomonadota > Alphaproteobacteria > Rhodobacterales > Roseobacteraceae > Sulfitobacter > Sulfitobacter sp. M13. The sequence goes on from NZ_JBRKBN010000005.1 coordinate 266,639, forward strand.
CGTTGCCAGCCTGCGCGAGACGATGCTGGCCGGGCGGCTGCAAGCGCTGAAACGCGGTGGCGAAAGTCGGGATGCGATACAGGAACACTATGACATTGCCGCCTCCATCGCTCAGGGTGATGCCGAAAGGGCGCGCCAGCGGATGCGGGACCACTTGCAAATGTCGAGCGCGCGTCTCTTGGCGCAGCTCAAGACAGAAAACGGGTTGGGAGAATGACGCTGTCCGCCGCCCTTCATGCTGCCCTTGCCCAGCCTGCATCCCTCACCATTGCACTAAGTGGGGGGATCGACAGCCTAACCCTCTCCGCCGCCGCGGCCAAAGTGCGGGGGGCGGAGGGGGTTACGCTCTGTCATGCGGTCTCGGCGGCGGTGCCCTCAGCGGCGACCGCACGGGTGAAAGACTTCGCGGCCACCTGGGGTGTGCCTCTTAAGCTCGTGGATGCCGGTGAGTTTGCCGATCCGTCCTACCGCGCCAACCCGGTGAACCGCTGTTATTTCTGCAAGTCGAACCTCTACGGCACTCTGGCGCGCATGGGGCCGCTGGTGGCCGCGGGCACCAATACCGATGATCTATCGGACT
>NZ_JBRKBN010000006.1:0-34902 GCF_053474885.1 Sulfitobacter sp. M13
TAAAACAGACGGTCTCGCAATTTGGGCGCGTGGATGTTCTCGTCAACAATGCCGGTTCGTTGGCTGGTTCGGACAGCTTTTTATCAACAACACCCGAACAGTGGAGTGCGAGCTTCGATGTTAACCTGTTAGGCCCCATGATGCTCTCGCAGGCGGTAATACCGCAGATGCGCGAGATTGGGGGTGGACGGATTATCAACATCGGATCGACGGGCAGCCTTGGAGCCGAGCCGGGTTTTGGAGCCTACACACGATGAAACATGGACTGGTCGGATTTTCCAAAACACTTGCCGCAGAATTTGGTCCTGACGGTATTTTGTGCAACACGGTCTGCCCCGGCTACATTGCTACAGATATGCACACCGCTGCAAACAAGCGCTTAGCAAATGAGCGGGGGATATCAGTCGCCGAGATGAAAAAAGAGCGATATGCGAATGTGGCGTTGAGAGATGCAGGGCTACCAGAAGATGTAGCCAATGCAGTAGCCTATCTCGCTGGACCACAAGCAAATACCGTCACCGGTTGAATCTTCCGCGTAACAGGCGGGCGTTCCCTTCGGTATTATGATCGAAGGGTGGGCGTCAATTTGGTTCACCGCCCGCGATTTCCTCCATCCGCACGCGTTCAAAAAAGACCGTTTGTTGACGGCTTGCAACCGCTATCTCCTTTTGTTACATGTAACGAATGGAGATTCATGCAAACCCGTTTCAGAAACGTGTCCAGAAGCGCCGCGATACCCTGCGGGCCGCAGGGCTGCGCCCTGTGCAGATCTGGGTGCCAGACACTCGCCGTCCTGGCTTTGCCGCAGAGTGCCGCCGACAGTCCGCCCTGATAGCACAGGCAGACCAGATCGACACGGAACTTTCAGATTTTATGGATGCTGCCGCTGCTGATTTGGATGAGTGGAATAGTGAGGCGCGGTGATTTGGTGACGGTTTTGCCTTGCAGGGCGACTACGGAAAAACCGCGCCCTGCGCTTGTCATTCAAGCAGACCAGTTTGCCGATCTGGGGTCGGTTGTAATCTTGCCGATCACCTCCACGCTGGTCGATGCACCGCTCTTAGCGCCCCCACGGTGGAGCCATCGCCTACAAAAACGGATTGCGCATGGCGTCACAGATTCATGTTGGACAAGCCCATGACGGTGAAGGCCGACAAAAGCGGGGCGGCGTTCGGCCACCTTGATGACGCATCCATGGTCAGCGTGAACAGATCGCTGGCGCTGGTTTTTTTTTGGGGCTGGCGGGATGACCCGGCCAGAAGCGAAACACGCCCCCCGCAGCGATCTAGATGACAGCACCGTCGCCCAGCTCATAGAGTGCGGGGTTACTGGCGCGATACGGGCGCGACCCGGACGGGTTACGATGGGCGCGGCAGGCGGTGCGTGACGAGCTGCTGGCGAAGGGCTCGGACCCTGCCACCATTACACTGACGCAGCACATGATTTCCGCCACGCTGCAATGCACAGAATGGCCCGACTGGTCCCGTTCTGGCGCAGATCGTGGTCTGGCCCAGAAAAGTGCTGCTCTGCGGCTGGACAGCCCGGACGGTCGCGGCGCTTTACGCCGATGTAGTATGTAAGGAAGAATGGGCCGCGATGTCGTGGTAGCGGACGCGCCTTTGCCATTGCGGCAATCGAATGCGCACCCCCATTTCAAAACCTCACTGACATCGCCCGCCACAAGGCAGGGAACGGCAGATTTTGAAAACCATCGACGTCTTAGCAAAACGCGTCCCGAACGGCGACCAATGTGATAGATGCTGAAGCCCGGTTAAAGGGAACTTAGCGATCCGAAATCAACCGTTTCTGTCGTCTGCGGAACCCACCCTTGGTTGAACGGTCTATCGCGCTGAGTAGCTCTTGCACCATGTCGTGAAAGTTTTCTCGATGGCTGGGTTGCGTCGGCAGGGGATCGACTTCTCGCCACACCATTTGCGGAAAGAATCGGCAGTTTTCGAAAAAAAAAAGATCTGGTACGTGGCCACCTTCCAGCCTTGGCGCAGTGTCCCGTGCGATGCGGTCCCAGGGCTGCGCGCGTCCCGCACCGTGCCATGTTCCGGGAAGTTCAGGCCGAGGGTCTCCGCTGTCCCCTCGCGCCGCGCCTTACGGCCTGTCTCTTGGGGCGATCCAGCTCACGCTTCGTGTCGCGCTTTCGCGTCTGGCTCTTTTTCCGTCCAGGCAATCGTGATGCCGGTCACAGTGCGCCCCACCTTGCGTGGCCTGGCCGTCAAAGTCATCCGTGATTGTTTGGTTGATCTCAGCAATGGCAGGTTTAGCGCGAACCGATTCACATCGTTCCACGCATCATTTTCCGTCTGGCACGCCCATCACTGCCCGGAGCTCCGATATAGTGAAGGTTTTGCTGGTGACATAGTTGAGGTTTACCAGAGAGGCAACATACTGGAACAGCGAGGTATCGAGTACTTCGAGGACAGGGCAAACACCGTCTGCCGATCCATGATGGCCCAGTGACACGACTTTTCGGCCATTTCCCGGAATGCACCACCGAACCACCACGCGACCAACAGGTCGTCAGTGGCTTCATCGCGGTAATCCAGTTTTGCCCGATCCAGAAACCCGCCGATGATCTCGCACTGAGCGTCGGTGTCGTCGAAGACCATCACAGCCCCCGCCAGCTCGATGAACAGTTTGCGCAGCGTCGCCCGTGAATGATTTCGCATCCCAGTGATGGATTTGATGCTGGCCAGCCGCAACTCATGGCGCACGTCCTCCGCCATGCGCCCGCCCGCCGTCGCGATGAGCAAGTGCATCAGCTTGAGAGCTTCGGCGCTCGGTGGGTTTTCAATGTAGACGCCTCGCGCCACCTCCGCAGGCAGCACGGTTTTAGCGTCGTCATTGGCGCGATCAGCAGCAACTTGAAGTGTTTTCACCATGGGGAGTTTTTTAAAGGTGCTGAACTCCCCCCGTCAACAGCTGGTATCGTCCCCATTTCTCCCTTTTGGGTCCCCATTTCTCCCTTTTGGGTCCCCATTTCTCCCCCTAATCCACGCAATATATTGTTGTTAAACACGTTTTTTCGCATGAACTTATAGAACTTAAGAACAAGAAAGGCGCTCCGCGCTTTTTGATAAATATATATGAGTGATTTTGGCGCTTAATTGCCCTCCCTGATCTCGTCATTGGAGGTTCAGGTTGACATTCCAGATTATTGTAGTTACGTTTCTACATTAAGCTGCTTAGAAGGATGTGAGCCATGGGAATGACAACGATCAACAGCCGAACGTTCAACCAGGATGCAAGTGGCGCAAAGCGGGCTGCACAGGACGGACCTGTGTTCATCACGGACCGGGGCAAACCCGCTCATGTGTTGCTCAGCATCGAAGCCTACAGACGGCTTGCAGGTCCACAGGAAAGCATTTTGGATTTGTTGGCCGACCCAGAAGCGGCAGATGTAGCTTTTGAACCGGATCGCTTGGGTCGCCTCACACGTCCCGCTGATTTGTCCTGATGTTCATCCTCGATACGAATGTGGTGTCCGAGCTGCGCAAGGCAAAAACAGGGAAGGCCGATGCCAATGTCGTTGCGTGGGCCGAGGACCAAGACCCGTCAGCGCTCTTTCTGTCCGCCATCACGCTTCTGGAACTTGAGATGGGCGTCCGGCAGATGGAGAGGCGTGATAGCACGCAGGGCGCCGTCTTGAGGGCTTGGATGGCTGATCGGGTGCTTCCGGTGTTCGAGGGGCGTATCTTGCCCGTGGACGGGCCTGTCGCGCTCTGCTGTGCCGCTTTGCATGTCCCAGACCCCCGCAGTGACCGGGACGCCCTGATCGCCGCGACAGGGATCACCCACGCCATGCCAATCGTCACACGCAATGTTGCGGACTTCGAGCCGACAGGCGTGCAGATCATCAACCCGTGGGAGCCGATGCCATGACAGCCAACAGCCCGACAGCGACCGTTCTCAAAACAAAGCGGGCCATCATCGGAGGCATCGAGCGCGGGCTTGCGGATGTCAAAGCTGGCCGGACGGTGAGCCATGAGGATGCAATGGCATCCGTGCGAAAGATCATCGACGCTGCGGCGAACGATGTTGTTTGAACCGAGGCATGGCTAGACAGAAAAGTTTGGCCTTTTCGGAACCCAGAGGTAGCCGAGACGACAGGATTGCACTGTAATACTTATTGGTACATGCTGGGTCTGCTTAGAAAAAGGATTGTCGATATGCCCGAAACACGTCCGTAACCCTTGGAACTCACTTTTCAGATTTCATTGGCGAGCAAGTACAAGCTGGCGTTATGGGTCCGCCAGCGATGTTGTGCGGGCAGGCTTGAGACTTCTCGAAGAACACGAAACCAAGGTCCGCGCTTTGCAGGATGCGTTGATTGCTGGGGAACAGTCAGGGACACCGCGTCCTTTCGACAGCGAGGCATTTTTAAGCCGGATGCACGCGAAGCATGCTGCCAAACATGCAGGGTAAATCCTACGCGCTTTCGCCACTGGCTGAGATCGACCTTGAAGACATCTGGCTTTACACGTTTCAGAACTGGTCACTTGCGCAGGCTGACAGCTACCACCGTGATTTGATTGCGACGTTCGAGGGGTTGGTATCTGGCACCAAAAGGGGCCGGGAAGTCGATGTGCGCCCCGACTATCTGAAATGCCCGGTCGGATCGCATATGATTTATTTCCGCGACAGTGGCGACCAGATCGAGGTGATTCGTGTGCTGCATCAGCGGCAGGACGCAAATCTCAACCTCTGATCCCCACGCATGGCCGGACTGATTTTCACTGATCCGGCCTGTTGATCCAAATCGCGCAGTAGCTGGACCCGTTGTCCTGTTCGACCACCTGCCCGCCTGCGGTGCCGCAATAGATGCTTGGAAACTGCCCGAACTCGCGGGCGTCACCGCGTCCGGCAATCCACGCCATCGCCAGCGCCCCGATAACGGCCCCTGTGGCCCCTACAGAGGCCAACCACACCCAGAACCCGCCAAACCACCGCCATGCCTCTCTACGGGCCTCTCCGGCGGCCTGTGAGAGCCTTGAGCGCTCGTTGTCGAGGTCGTGCCGGATTCCGGCCATGGCGCTCTCAGCGGCCTTCGTTGCGGCCTGTGTGGCGCTGCGGGCCATCTGATCGCGGTCCGCTTCCAAAGCCCCCTGAATTTCCCCCGGCGCATCTTCGGCCGCCTTCGCCATTTTCAGGACTGCTGCCGTCACGATCTGGTTCAGCTTTTTCGCCTCGTCCTTGTCGAGGCTGGTGCGCTGGAGCTGGTCCATGTCTTTGCGGATCAGGGTCAACTCATCGGCGAGTATCTGGAACGGATCCTTGCTCATGTCTGATCCGCCTTCGCCGCGACCTGATCGAGATCTTCCAGCAGCCCGACCAGTTCTTTCTGATCGACTTCGCGAGTGGCGTTCTTGCGCAGGGTCGAAGCCATCCAGCGTGCTATCTTCGGATCGTTCAAAGCCGCACTTGTTACGATGGCCCCAACGATAATTTTACGGCGGGTCTCGCTGGCTTTCTGGCGGGTTTTGAGGCGGCGAGCTTTGCCTGTGTTTCCGCTATCTGCTGATCTACTGTCCGCGCCATTCTTGTCCCCTTTGCCACTGTCCTAAGTTGCTTTTAGGCTGACGTTAATGTAGAGAGCAAGACACGAAGTGCCCACTTATACAAACGCTGTGCGTTTGTGTGGGCGGGGGAGACTGGCGTTTCCCCTCGACCCCTAAGCAAAGTGCAGCCCCCGAATGGCGATCTATCATTTACGCGCAACGATGATTTCCCGCAGTCAGGGCCGCAGCGCCACGGCGGCTTCCGCCTATCGCGTGGCCGAGCGCATCGAAGATCGCCGCACGGGACTGACCTTCGATTACGCGGCGCGGAGCGGCGTCGATCACACCGAAATCCTTGCACCGGATCACGCGCCGGATTGGGTCCGTGACCGATCCGAACTGTGGAACCGCGTCGAGGAATCCGAGACCCGCAAGAACAGCCAGGTCGCCCGCGAGGTCCGCGTGGCCCTGCCCGACGAGCTGACCCATGCGCAGCGTGTCGCCCTGGTCCGCGACTATGCGCAGGCGCAGTTCGTGGATCGTGGCATGGTCGCCGACATCGCCCTGCACGCGCCGGGACGGGAGGGCGATGAACGCAACCACCATGCCCACATCCTGCTGACCACCCGCGAGCTGGACGCAGAGGGCAGCGTGCCCGGCGGGGGCTTCACCACCAAGAACCGCGACTGGAACAAGGTCGAGGTTCTGGAGGGCTGGCGCGAGGCGTGGGCGCGGGATAGCAACGCGGCGCTTGAACGCGCCGGCCTTGAGGATCGCGTGGATCACCGGACGCTGGTGGCGCAGCGCGACGAGGCGCTTGAGCTGGCGTCGGCGGCACGGGAGCGCGGCGACGAGGGCGCAGAGCTGAACGAGACCGTGCGGGCGATGTCGCTGGACCGCCCGCCCCTGCCGCAGCTTTCCCTTGGCGCGTGGCAGCTCAAGGAGCGCGGCATCGAGGTTGCCGCCGTGCGCGTCTGGCATGAGGTCAAGGACCGTGCCGCTGAGGTCAGGCAGGTGGTGCAGGAGCTGACCGGACAGGTCCGCGATTGGCTGGACCGTGCGGCAGAGCGGGTCATGGACCGTCTGGAACCTGCGAGGTTTGCGGGTTCAGGACAGTCCGAGCTGGCGCTTGCCGGGGGCCGTGACGGCCGAGAGGAAGAACCTGACCGGTCCGACCGGAGCGATCTTGCCACGCGGTTGCGGGATGCGTGGGAGGCGCGGCAGGGCCGCGAAAAGGAACAGGGTGTCGATGCGCCGGAGCGGGATGCACCGGAACCACAGGATTTGGCGGCGCGGTTGCGCGAGGCAGCAGCGGGGATCGACCCGGATGCTTTAGCGGATCGCGCAGCCGCGTTGCGCGAGGGCCGTGAGGCCGAGGAACGGCACATCGCGCAGGAGGCCGCGCGAGAACAGGAACGGGTGAAAGAGCTGGAGCGTCAGCAGGAGATCGAGCGGGAAGCCCATCGCGACCGAGGGCATGGGATCGAGCGGTAGGGTTGGTGCTGCGCACCAAGCAAAACCTCCCTTCCCCTGCCTTATGGCTGGCGATGTCAGTCAGGTTTTGAAGAGCAGTAACCGACCTTCGCTGCACTGCGCCTGAGTTCACACAGTGCGGGACAAAGTTAGCTTTCGCTGCGGCTGCGCCAAGGTACGCTATCAAGGGGTCTGATGGGGTGGGTTGGACTAATGGATGGATCATAGGCGACATGCCCTGTAAACCAACCAATATGAAGTATTTGTCCGCCATTCGTGTTGCTAAAATCGGGTTGGCCATATTGCTTTCGGCTGCTCTGAATTTCAGCATTGCAAAAGCCGATGCCCATGTGTTTGAGGCAAGTGAAGCGGTCTTTGAAAAAGTTATTTTTGCTACCGATACGGGTGATCTTGATTTAGCTACTCAGGATCAAAGATTTAGCGAAAATGGTGAGGCATCCCATGGCTTTGGCGATTGCCATATCCACATCATTGGACTGAAGCAGGCGCAGTTGGCATGCGATCAGTCGTCAGCAGACCGATCGCGACACTGGGCTGACGCCTCTGTGGTCCTTGCCACGCTCCAAGGTTTTTACCGTCCTCCGCGAGGCTGATCTGCCCCCATTGCAGAGTGGTATTTTACATATCCCGTGTCGGAACGGGCTTTGTAGAAACTCATAAATATCACAGCAGACCAAACCGTTTGAGGCGAGCCTGTTTCAGGGCCATTTCATCGGTTTGATCATGCCAGACTAAGTTCCAACAGGTGCCTGGACGTGTTTTCAGTGACCTATTCAATTCCTGGAGTACGATTATGAAACTGACAACGATGACCATGGCTGCGATGACGGTGGGCGTATTTGCCTTGGTCCCGATCACTGGCGCGACTGGAAATGCGGAAACGCCATTGCCAATGACTGCAGCAGCTGCAGCAGCGCCGCAAGATGACGATCATGCCGATGAGGCCAAAGACGCGCACGGCGACGACGACCACGCAGGTGAAGCCAAAGATGCGCATGGCGATGATGACCACGCAGGTGAAGCTAAAGATGCGCACGGCGATGACGACCACGCAGGTGAAGCCAAGGATGCGCACGGCGATGATGACCACGCAGGTGAAGCTAAAGATGCGCACGGCGATGACGACCACGCAGGTGAAGCCAAAGATGCGCATGGCGATGATGACCACGCAGGTGAAGCCAAAGATGCGCATGGCGATGATGACCACGCAGGTGAAGCCAAGGATGCGCATGGCGATGACGATCATGCAGGCGAAGCTGAAGGCGCACACGGCGATGAAGGCGGTGGCGATGTTGTTAAACTGACCCCCGAAGTCGCGAAAGAGGCCGGAATCCTGCTCGAGCAAGCTGAATTGGGTGCCTTGGGCGAATCCCTTAGTCTGCCAGCAGAAATCCGCTTTGACGCGGACCGGATGGCAAATGTCACGCCCAAAGTGAGTGGAGTCATCGACCGGCTTTTGGTTGGTGAAGGCGACACCGTTGCCTATGGAGATACGCTGGCACTGATCACAAGCCGCGAGCTTGCAGGGTTGAAAGCGAAATGGATGATTTCGAAAACGAACGAAGCCCTTGCGGCACAGTCGTTGACGCGCCTGGAAGGGCTGTGGGCGCAAAAAATCACATCCGAGGTAAATGTCCAAACGGCCCGCGCAGAGCATGAATCGGCAAAGACCGAAAGTGAAGCCGCAGAAACCGAACTGCATGCCGTCGGAATTGATCACGCCGATCTCGACAAGATAGCCACTGCGCCGGATGGCAACAACGCCAATGCCTATCTGACTGCACCACTTGCGGGAACAATTGTGCGACGTGCGGCGACACTGGGGGAAACGGTAACAGCCGGGGATTCCAGCGCCAAGGTGCTGTTCACGATTGTCGACGACAGCGTGGTTTGGGCCGATATCGCAGTTTACAAACAGGATATCAGCCGCGTCCGGATTGGCGCTCCGGTTGCCCTTAAATCAGACGCTGGCGATGTTATTGCGCAATCAACGGTGGCTTTTGTCCTACCGGTTATTGATGAAGTGTCGCGCACGGCGACGGCGCGTGTCATCATCGACAACTCTGACAGAACCCTGACCCCCGGCCAGTTTGTGATTGCAGATCTCAGCGTCGGCAATGCCGCGGAGGTTTTGCGCGTGCCACAATCCGCCGTGCAACTGGTAGAGAACCGTCCGTCTGTTTTTGTCCCTGTTGACGGCGGGTTCGCACCGCGCGCCGTCATGGTCGGCACAACCGCTGGCGGCTATGTGGAAATCCGCACCGGGCTGGAGGAAGGCGACCTCTTTGTCTCTGACGGGGCCTTCACACTCAAAGCCCAACTTGAAAAAGACGCCTTTGGCGACGGCCACGGACATTAGGATAGCTGATTATGACTGATTTTATGCACCGCATCGCAGGCGGCTGGCTTTTGGCGGCCATTGCGGCTTTTGCGATGACGCTTGGCGGGCTTTTTGCGTTTCGCGCCTTGCCTGTTGATGCCTTTCCGGACGTGACACCCGCGCTGGTTCAGGTTTTCACCGAAACCGAAGGGCTCGCCCCCGAAGAGGTTGAACGCTATGTGACCTATCCGATCGAAACGGCGATGTCGGGCCTTCCGAAACTGAAAAACATGCGGTCGGTCTCCAACTTCGGGCTGTCGGTGGTGAACATCTATTTTGAGGACGGGACGGATGTCTATTTCGCCCGTCAGGTCGTGGGCGAGCGGCTCGCCGAAGCGCGTGGCAACATCCCAGACGGGTTTGGCGACCCGCAAATGGGCCCGATTTCAACCGGGCTTGGCCTCATCCTGTATTTCCGCCTGGAAGACCAGACCGGCGAACGCAACCTTGTCGAGATGCGCGAAATTCAGGATTGGATCGTCAAGTATCAGTTGCAGACCGTGGCGGGTGTCACCGAGGTTTTGTCCCTTGGTGGCTATGAAAAGCAATATCAGGTCAGGCTCGATCCCGATGCGCTGCTTGCCTATGATATTCAAATCGCCGATGTGATCAGCGCATTAGAGCGCGGAAACAAAACCGAAGGGGCGCAATTCCTCGAAATCGGATCCGAACAATACACGGTGCGCGGCGTTGGACTTGCCAAGACAATCTCTGATCTCGCAGAGATTGTCGTCAACGTGGAGGACGGGCGCACCGTGCGCGTGCGCGATCTGGGCCACATCACCGTTGGCGGTGGCGTTCGGCAAGGTCTTGCAACCGCCAATGGTGAAGGCGAAGTTGTCGCAGGGCTGGTTCTGAAACTTTATGGCACCAACACATCCGATGTCATCGCGCGGGTCCAGAAGCGCTTTGAGGAAATCAACGCAAGCCTGCCGGATGGTGTACTGGCGGTCCCCTACTATGATCAGGGAACGCTGGTAAACAAGGCCTCCGCAACCGTCACGACGGCGTTGTGGCAGGGGGCTGTGCTCGTAGCGTTGGTGGTGTTTGTCTTCCTGGGCGGATGGCGTCCCAGTCTGGTTGTGGTCCTGTCGATCCCGTTTTCCGTAGGTTTTGCGTTTATCGCAATGTACGTGCTCGGTATCAGCGCCAATCTGATGTCATTAGGAGGGGTCGCCATCGCCATCGGGATGATGGTCGACGGGGCGATTGTTATCTCTGAAAACGTGGATCGCAGCTTTGAGGAAGACGACGGCACTGAAGAGCCGCGTATGTTGGTTGCCCGATCTACCGCCGAGGTAATCGCACCTCTGGTGGCGGCGGTTGCCGTGGTTATCGTTGTTTTCCTGCCGCTTTTCTCGCTGCAAGGGGTCGAGGGCAAAACCTTCCGGCCCTTGGCGGCATCGGCTGCACTCGCCATGACCGGATCGCTGTTCTATGCGGCCCTGATTGCGCCTTCCATGGCCTTTTCGGTGATGCGCCGATCCGGCAAGAGGGCCCCTGACAAGCCGGGGCGGACTGTCGCGATGGTCAGTGGTGCGGCCGGGTTCTTTGTCCGTAACCGTTTTTTCGCCATCGTCCTGTGCGGCATATTTTTGGCGGTGGGCGGTTTTGCAGGATCGCGACTTGGTTCCGAATTTACGCCATCGTTGGAGGAAGGCGATATTCTGATGCGCGTCACCATGGCACCCTCGATTTCGCTTACCGAAGGAACGAAGACGACGACGCTTGTGGAAAAGCGGCTGTTAAAGAATTTTCCTGAAATCAAGTCCATCGTGACCCGTATTGGGCGTGGTGAGGTTGGCGCGCATGCTGACCCGACCAACAGCGCCGAAGCCTTCATCGAGCTGAACCCGGTCGATCAGTGGCGGCCCGGCTTGTCTGCCGAAGGTTTGCGCACGGCGATTTCGGAAGATCTGGAAAGCTTTCCGGGGATTGTGGTAAATATCGGCCAACCCATCGCGATGGCTGTTGATGAATTGCTGACCGGCACACGCGCCGAACTGGCCGTCAAAATCTTTGGACCGGATTCCGAAATTCTGTTGGAGCGATCACAAGTCCTGCAATCACTCCTGCAACAGGTTGAGGGTTCTGCCGAGGTACAGGCCGACCAGATCACCGGTGCGCCGCAACTTGTGGTAACCGTGGATCGGTCAGCCCTTGGTCGCTACGGGCTTGATGTTGAGGACGCGTTGGATGGGCTGCGTGCAGCCGTCGGCGGGGCCGAAGCCGGATCACTGTTCGAGGGCGTGCGACAGTTTCCGATAATGGTGCGTTTTGACGAAGAAAGCCGCGACACACCGGAGGCGATCAGACGCATCGTGCTGGAATCGCCTTCGGGCGCACGGGTGCCGCTGGACACAGTGGCCAATATCGAAACTGTAATCGGTCCACGCCAGATCACACGCGAAGATGGCGAACGCTTCATCACGGTCCAGTCCAACGTGCGCGGTCGCGATATCGGCTCTTTCGTTGCCGAAGCGCAGACGTTGACGGACGCTCAGTTGGATCTACCGCCCGGGTATCGTTTGGTCTGGGGCGGCCAATTCGAGCTTCAGCAACAGGCGAATGCCCGTTTCAAAGTGGTTATTCCGATTACGTTGGGCATCGTTCTGCTGATCCTTCTGGTAACCTTTGGTCGCCTGAAATCAGCGATCCTCATCCTGTTGAATATCCCCTTGGCGCTGACAGGTGGTGCGATGGCGCTCTGGCTGACAGGGTTACCGGTGTCGGTGCCTGCTACCGTCGGGTTTATCGCATTGTTCGGCATCGCGTTGGGCAACGGTATGGTATTGGTCAGTTTCATGGATGATTTTGCGCGCGCCGGTCGCAATCTGGAGGCTTTGGCCATTGAGGCCGCAGGGCTGCGCGCGCGTCCGGTCCTGATGACCGCCATGACGACGGCACTTGGGCTGGCACCATTGCTCTTCGCCACCGGCGTCGGTGCCGAGGTCCAACGCCCGCTTGCCACTGTGGTAACCGGGGGCTTGTTTCGTCAACCGTGCTGACCCTACTGGTCATGCCCGCCCTGCACCGCTGGTTTGCGCCCAGACAAGGTGGGCATCATTCACTTGTCGAAACGGTCCACGAGCATGGTACGAAGGCAAAATCTTAGCCGAGGCGCACCGAAGGACCTATCTTCTAAACTACGTCATATCTCCAATCCAGGAAGTGCAAGACGATCATCCGGTAGCTTCCCCATGCCCGCTTTCGTTATCTTGGGCGTGGGGGCTGCCAAATTTCGATGTTTCGTCACAAACGTGGAAGGCGCACTCTAGTTCAAGCGTCGCATGGTCAATCCCGTAACGGTCCCGTATTATCTGTTTGACCGCTGCCTTGATTTCATCGGCGCGCTCCCATTGGCCCTCTGCAATCACGACATGCGCATCAAGTGCTGCGCGGTTTTCATTCATCTGCCAGAAATGTGCATGGTGAACACCGGTCACGCCATCGGTCCCTTGGATTGCCCGCAGCACGGCATCTGTTTTGATGTCTGGCGGACTGCCAAGCATCAGAATTCGGATGACCGGCCCGATTTCCCGGAAGGACTGCCATAGGATGTAACCAGCGATCATCACCGTGACGATGGGATCAATGAGCCGCCAATCATAAAGAAGGATCAGGGTTCCCGCGACAATCACTGCCACCGATCCCAAGGCATCAGCCACGTTATGCAGAAACGCCGCACGAATATTCATGCTGTTTTTCGACATCGAATAGGTCAGCATTGCTGTGACAACATCGACGGCCAGAGCAATGCCCGCGATGATGACGATCATCCAGCCCGCGACCGGTTGCGGATCAAGGAATCGCGCCCCCGCCTCATAGAGCAGATAGAGGCCGATGATGATGAGGGTGGTATAGTTGATCAGCGCGGCAACGATCTCAACCCGCCCATAGCCGAACGTCATTTTTTCATCGCGCGGCCTGCGCGCAATTTTTCGTGCTGCAAAAGCAATGATGAGCGATATGGCATCAGAAAAATTGTGAAGCGCATCCGCGATCAGTGCAAGCGAGCCGGACAAGATACCACCAATGACCTGGGCGACGGTCAGAGCCATGTTTACCACAATGGCGGCAAATACACGCCTGTCGCCTGCGTTCGGATCGACGTGATGATGATGTCCATGGCCCAAGCTGAAAATCTTCCTACCAACACAGATTTCAGGCCGGTGTTCCGGATATCGCGGGTGATTCCCGTGGCCTGCTGTTCATATACGATCTACAGTCACTGTAGGTTCAAGGGAATTCTTTGATGGCGAACTATTCTATTGGTGAAATGGCCAAACGAACCGGGGTCAAGGTAACGACCATCCGTTTCTACGAAACGCGTGGGCTGCTACCCGAACCTGGCCGAACAGAAGGAGGGCAGCGGCGGTACGGAAAGTCTGCTTTGGAGCGCTTGACCTTCATTCGTCACGCTCGTGAGCTGGGCTTCGAGCTTGACGATATACTGGAGTTGGCAAGCCTGACGGACCGTCCGGATATCTCCTGTGAAATTGCGCACGAAATAACCGGTCGGCATCTCAAAGCCGTTGCGCGGCGACTGTCGATCCTCGCCGCTTTACGCGGCGAGTTGGAACTGATGCTCGCACGATGCGAAGGTGGGGCCGTTGGAAACTGCCGAGTGATAGAAATTCTGGGTGACCATCGGCTTTGCGAAACTCAAAAGCATGGTTGACGTTTTAATCTAACCTTCCGACGATTTCGGCAAAAACGGTGTACAGTGGCTTTTGTCCAAGAACCAAGTGGCCCCCATTTTTCGCCATCACAAACCTCGTTCAAAATCAAAGCTGTTGTTGAAGGTTTTTGAAAGAACAACAGCTCGATCATCGGCTACCTTGCGGGCAGCAAGCCAAGCCACCGTCGTCCCCCCTGCCTTGCTCTTTGATCCGTTAGTTGCGCCATGGCTTTGCGCATATCTTCGATGTGTTGAGACAGGTTTTCACGTTCTCTTTCACGTTCAATATCCGTGCGCTCAACCTCCCGCTTAAGTGCCTTAACTTCGGCCTCTAACTCTGCAATTTTAATACGGTTTTCATGGTTTTCTATAGGGGGTGTAGTGGTGGTGTTTAGTGGTGGTGTTACACTGGTTTTAGGAAACACCCTAAAAAGTTCAGCGGGATCAATTTCCCAATGCCCATTATCATTCTTTGATGCACTCATGCGCTTTGATTTTATAGCATCAAGTATCGTCTTTTTAGTTTTACCTGCCTCTTTGGAGGCTTGGTTTGCTGATAGTTTCATGCCTGTATTCCTTGCTCACCATAGGAGGGGTAGTATCGGTGTTTAGTACTGGTGTTACCCCAGTTTATAACACCACCATGCCATATTTGCATGACCTGTCAAAGAGGGTAGGGGGCTAGGCGATTGTTAAGCCCGCCTGATGGTGTTCGGGCTGACCTCGAACAGCCGCGCCAGCTCTGCAATGCCACGGCCCTCCTGGTCCCGCATACGCGCAACCTCTGCGCGGCGCTCCGAGGATAGGGCAGAGGGTCTGCCCCCAACACGCCCCCGTTTGCGGGCGGCGGTAAGACCTTCTTTGGTCCTCTCGGATATTCGCTCACGTTCAAACTGGGCGATGGAGGCAAAGACGTGGAAGACCAGCCGTCCGGCTGGTGTCGTGGTGTCAATATCCTCGGCCAAGGATCGAAACCCTGCTCCTTTTGCGCCTACCGCCTCAACGATACTCAAGAGATCCTGTAAGGATCGGCTAAGACGGTCATACTTGGTCACGACAACCACGTCGCCATCCCGCAACTGCTCGATCATGCGGTTCAGCTCTGGCCGGGACTTCTTGGTCCCAGAGATTTTCTCGGCAAAGATGCGGTCCGCACCAATCGCCTCAAGGGCGACAGTTTGGGCATCAAGGTGCTGATCTTCTGTCGAAACACGCGCGTAGCCGATGATCACTGATATGACCCTCCCAAAAACCTTCAACAACTGGTTGGGTTTTGAACGGGGTTTTTGGCGGCGTCAATCGGGGTAGTTTGCGACCGTGCCAAAAAGGAGGGTTTGAGGCAGAGGTCGTGAGCTGAGAGCGCCTGAGCGTTCAAACGCTGTCGCACATTAATCGCTGATCCCGACACGGGGTGGTTTGCCAGCCATCACTTGTAGAACGTAGCTGCCGGAGGCCGTGATCATCAGAAACCCTACGAAGGCTTCGATTCCCGCGATGAAACGAAGATGGCCGATTGGCGTGATGTCCCCGCGTCCCAGCGTTGTAAAATTCACCAGCGAGAAATAGAAATAGTCCATCCATGACATCGCCTTCGCCGTATTGAACGAGCCGATGTTAAACACCGCGTCGCCCAACCAGAAACCAGCGGCAAAAGCGGCGGCCTCAACAACATGGGCCAACGTGATCGCGGAGACGGCTAGTGCAAGTCCGCGATAGCACGGACAGCCCCAGTCGATCAGTGCAGCACTGACGTGTCGGAAAACGACATAGTGAATGGAAAGGGTAAGACCAATCAGCGCGGTGCTGATGAAAATGGCACTCAGCATCGGTTCAACAAGGTCCTGATTGTCTTTCGGATATCGACAAAAGATATCCTACCTTTATCCGGGAATAAAGGGCGGACCGTAAACAGTCCGCCCTCTTTAGGTTAAGCCATTTTGCGGCATTCTTCGGCGCACTTGCGGCACGCTTCAGCACATTTCCGGCAGTGATCGGAATCGTGCTTTTCGCATTCTTCGGCGCAAGCGTCGCAGATTTCGGCACAGGCTTTGCACAGGCTGGCGCAGTTATCTGAACCGGAGGCGCACAGGATGGCGCAGGTATTGCAGACCAACATGCAATCGCGGCAAAGCTTGGCGCAGTCGACCATGTTCTGGTTTCCGATACAGGCGTCTAAACAACGCGCACAGGCGGTCATGCAGTCAAGGCAGGCCTGTGTACAGGCGTCAAAATCGTGGTTCATGATATCGTCTTTCTTTGAGGTCCTTGATGGACGGTTTGCAAATATACCTCTGGTCGAGGCAGGTGCCGGAATTGTTCCGGCGTTCTTCGCCGACGGAAGGACAGCGTCGCTATCGTCGTAGAAGTGGTTGAGGATGGGGCATTCCTCGACGGGGCCCTCTCCAGTGCAATCGAGGGCAAGCTGGACAAGAGAGGCGTGCAATTGCGCCAAATCTTCGATCTTTGCCTGCTGTTCTTCGATCTTTTGTTCGGTAATTTTCAGGATGTCGCCTGCGGTACTCTCTGGAGAGGACCCAAACACCAGAAGTTCGCCGATTTCCTCAAGGGAGAACCCTAGACGCTGTGCCTTGCGAATGAAGCGCAGCCGCTGAATGGCATCAGGTGCGTATTCCCGGTAGCCAACTTCGGTTCGACCTTCCGGCGACAACAGACCGATACGTTCGTAGTATCGAACTGTATCAATTTTGACCCCTGTCGCTTTGGCCAACGCTCCAATTTTCAATGCCATGCGAATCCCTTTCATGAGCAGCCTACAGTCTGGATCCCAGTCAAGACTCAAGATATAAATTCAGGGACAGACATACTGTTTCGGAGGGGTGACTGCGATATCCAATCATAACCTTCAACGCTTAGGGTTTAGAAAATCGCACTGTGGGCAGTGGGCTTTTCAGGAGCGCTGGTAAAGAAGTCGGCTTTGACGCTGCAATCGGACCGAACTCATGGGTTAAGTCACTGGCAAACAACACCCTTTTCGAACGTTCACAATCGAGGGTTTGTTGAACTGCTATAAAGTTTAGTCTGTGGGCTTTGTTGCCATTGCTAAATGAGAGCCCAGTCATCTTGATACCCGTGGTCATTCATGTAGCTCTTGCTTGAATAAACTCCCTAATGAGAGGCTCGGCCATGTATCCGCTTGAAGGTAAAGTCGCGTTGGTCACTGGTGCATCTGCTCCACATGGAATTGGGCGCGCAATTGCTCGACGGCTTGCGCAAGATGGTGCAGCAGTCGTTGTTACGGACATCGACGGTCACATGGATGTCGAAGGCAAACCAATGCCACGCTCCGAACTGCTGCAAAACATCGTTGCGGAGATTGAAAGTGGTGGCGGGGCAGCGAAATCTTTGATTTTGGATGTAACAAACGCCAAAAACATTGAGTCCGTAATAAAACAGACGGTCTCGCAATTTGGGCGCGTGGATGTTCTCGTCAACAATGCCGGTTCGTTGGCTGGTTCGGACAGCTTTTTATCAACAACACCCGAACAGTGGAGTGCGAGCTTCGATGTTAACCTGTTAGGCCCCATGATGCTCTCGCAGGCGGTAATACCGCAGATGCGCGAGATTGGGGGTGGACGGATTATCAACATCGGATCGACGGGCAGCCTTGGAGCCGAGCCGGGTTTTGGAGCCTACACCACGATGAAACATGGACTGGTCGGATTTTCCAAAACACTTGCCGCAGAATTTGGTCCTGACGGTATTTTGTGCAACACGGTCTGCCCCGGCTACATTGCTACAGATATGCACACCGCTGCAAACAAGCGCTTAGCAAATGAGCGGGGGATATCAGTCGCCGAGATGAAAAAAGAGCGATATGCGAATGTGGCGTTGAGAGATGCAGGGCTACCAGAAGATGTAGCCAATGCAGTAGCCTATCTCGCTGGACCACAAGCAAACTACGTCACCGGTATGAATCTTCCCGTAACAGGCGGCGTTCCCTTCGGTATATGATCGAAGTGCTGGGCGTCAATTTAGGTTCACCGCCGCGATTTCCTCCATCCGCACGCCGTTCAAAAAAGACCGTTTGTTGAAGGCTTGAAACCTCTATCTCCTTTTGTTACATGTAACGAAAGGAGAGTCCCATGCCAACACCCGTTTCAGAACGTGTCCAGAAGCGCCGCGATACCCTGCGGGCCGCAGGGCTGCGCCCTGTGCAGATCTGGGTGCCAGACACTCGCCGTCCTGGCTTTGCCGCAGAGTGCCGCCGACAGTCCGCCCTGATAGCACAGGCAGACCAGCTCGACACGGAACTTTCAGATTTTATGGATGCTGCCGCTGCTGATTTGGATGAGTGGAAGTGAGGCGCGGTGATTTGGTGACGGTTGCCTTGCAGGGCGACTACGGAAAACCGCGCCCTGCGCTTGTCATTCAAGCAGACCAGTTTGCCGATCTGGGGTCGGTTGTAATCTTGCCGATCACCTCCACGCTGGTCGATGCACCGCTCTTGCGCCCCACGGTGGAGCCATCGCCTAAAAACGGATTGCGCATGGCGTCACAGATCATGTTGGACAAGCCCATGACGGTGAAGGCCGACAAAATCGGGGCGGCGTTCGGCCACCTTGATGACGCATCCATGGTCAGCGTGAACAGATCGCTGGCGCTGGTTTTGGGGCTGGCGGGATGACCCGGCCAGAAGCGAAACACGCCCCCCGCAGCGATCTAGATGACAGCACCGTCGCCCAGCTCATCGAGTGCGGGTTACTGGCGCGATACGGGCGCGACCCGGACGGGTTACGATGGGCGCGGCAGGCGGTGCGTGACGAGCTGCTGGCGAAGGGCTGGACCCTGCCACCATACACTGACGCAGCACATGATTTCCGCCACGCTGCAATGCACAGAATGGCCGACTGGCCCGTTCTGGCGCAGATCGTGGTGGCCCAGAAAAGTGCTGCTCTGCGGCTGGACAGCCGGACGGTCGCGGCGCTTTACGCCGATGCTAGTAAGGAAGAATGGGCCGCGATGTCGGTAGCGGAACGCGCCTTTGCCATTGCGGCAATCGATGCGCACCCCCATTCAAAACCTCACTGACATCGCCCGCCACAAGGCAGGGAACGGCAGATTTTGAAACACCATCGACGTCTTAGCAAAACGCGTCCCGAACGGCGACCAATGTGATAGATGCTGAAGCGTAAGGGAACTTAGCGATCCGAAATCAACCGTTTCTGTCGTCTGCGGAACCCACCCTTTGTTGAACGGTCTATCGCGCTGAGTAGCTCTTGCACCATGTCGTGAAAGTTTTCTCGATGCTGGTTGCGTCCAGCGGGATCGACTTCTCGCCACACCATTTGCGGAAAGAATCGGCCAGTTTTCGAAGATCTGGTACGTGGCCACCTTCCAGCCTTGGCGCAGTGTCCCGTGCGATGCGGTCCCAGGGCTGCGCGTCCCGCACCGTGCCATGTTCCGGGAAGTTCAGGGCCGAGGTCTCCGCTGTCCCCTCGCGCCGCGCCTTACGGCCTGTCTTGGGGCGATCCAGCTCACGCTTCGTGTCGCGCTTTCGCTCTGGCTCTTTTTCCGTCCAGGCAATCGTGATGCCGGTCACAGTGCGCCCCACCTTGCGTGGCCTGGCCGTCAAAGTCATCCGTGATGTTTGGTTGATCTCAGCAATGGCAGGTTTTAGCGCGAACCGATTCACATCGTTCCAGCGCATCATTTTTCCGTCTGGCACGCCCATCACTGCCCGGAGCTCCGATATAGTGAAGGTTTTGCTGGTGACATAGTTGAGGTTTACCAGAGAGGCAACATACTGGAACAGCAGGATCGAGTACTTCGAGGACAGGGCAAACACCGTCTGCCGATCCATGATGGCCCAGTGACACGACTTTTCGGCCATTTCCCGGAATGCACCACCGAACCACCACGCGACCAACAGGTCGTCAGTGGCTTCATCGCGGTAATCCAGTTTTGCCCGATCCAGAAACCCGCCGATGATCTCGCACTGAGCGTCGGTGTCGTCGAAGACCATCACAGCCCCCGCCAGCTCGATGAACAGTTTGCGCAGCGTCGCCCGTGAATGATTTCGCATCCCAGTGATGGATTTGATGCTGGCCAGCCGCAACTCATGGCGCACGTCCTCCGCCATGCGCCCGCCCGCCGTCGCGATGAGCAAGTGCATCAGCTTGAGAGCTTCGGCGCTCGGTGGGTTTTCAATGTAGACGCCTCGCGCCACCTCCGCAGGCAGCACGGTTTTAGCGTCGTCATTGGCGCGATCAGCAGCAACTTGAAGTGTTTTCACCATGGGGAGTTTTTTAAAGGTGCTGAACTCCCCCGTCAACAGCTGGTATCGTCCCCATTTCTCCCTTTTGGGTCCCCATTTCTCCCTTTTGGGTCCCCATTTCTCCCCCTAATCCACGCAATATATTGTTGTTAAACACGTTTTTTCGCATGAACTTATAGAACTTAAGAACAAGAAAGGCGCTCCGCGCTTTTTGATAAATATATTTGAGTGATTTTGGCGCTTAATTGCCCTCCCTGATCTCGTCATTGGAGGGTTCAGGTTGACATTCCAGATTATTGTAGTTACGTTTCTACATTAAGCTGCTTAGAAGGATGTGAGCCATGGGAATGACAACGATCAACAGCCGAACGTTCAACCAGGATGCAAGTGGCGCAAAGCGGGCTGCACAGGACGGACCTGTGTTCATCACGGACCGGGGCAAACCCGCTCATGTGTTGCTCAGCATCGAAGCCTACAGACGGCTTGCAGGTCCACAGGAAAGCATTTTGGATTTGTTGGCCGACCCAGAAGCGGCAGATGTAGCTTTTGAACCGGATCGCTTGGGTCGCCTCACACGTCCCGCTGATTTGTCCTGATGTTCATCCTCGATACGAATGTGGTGTCCGAGCTGCGCAAGGCAAAAACAGGGAAGGCCGATGCCAATGTCGTTGCGTGGGCCGAGGACCAAGACCCGTCAGCGCTCTTTCTGTCCGCCATCACGCTTCTGGAACTTGAGATGGGCGTCCGGCAGATGGAGAGGCGTGATAGCACGCAGGGCGCCGTCTTGAGGGCTTGGATGGCTGATCGGGTGCTTCCGGTGTTCGAGGGGCGTATCTTGCCCGTGGACGGGCCTGTCGCGCTCTGCTGTGCCGCTTTGCATGTCCCAGACCCCCGCAGTGACCGGGACGCCCTGATCGCCGCGACAGGGATCACCCACGCCATGCCAATCGTCACACGCAATGTTGCGGACTTCGAGCCGACAGGCGTGCAGATCATCAACCCGTGGGAGCCGATGCCATGACAGCCAACAGCCCGACAGCGACCGTTCTCAAAACAAAGCGGGCCATCATCGGAGGCATCGAGCGCGGGCTTGCGGATGTCAAAGCTGGCCGGACGGTGAGCCATGAGGATGCAATGGCATCCGTGCGAAAGATCATCGACGCTGCGGCGAACGATGTTGTTTGAACCGAGGCATGGCTAGACAGAAAAGTTTGGCCTTTTCGGAACCCAGAGGTAGCCGAGACGACAGGATTGCACTGTAATACTTATTGGTACATGCTGGGTCTGCTTAGAAAAAGGATTGTCGATATGCCCCGAAACACGTCCGTAACCCTTGGAACTCACTTTTCAGATTTCATTGGCGAGCAAGTACAAGCTGGCCGTTATGGGTCCGCCAGCGATGTTGTGCGGGCAGGCTTGAGACTTCTCGAAGAACACGAAACCAAGGTCCGCGCTTTGCAGGATGCGTTGATTGCTGGGGAACAGTCAGGGACACCGCGTCCTTTCGACAGCGAGGCATTTTTAAGCCGGATGCACGCGAAGCATGCTGCCAAACATGCAGGGTAAATCCTACGCGCTTTCGCCACTGGCTGAGATCGACCTTGAAGACATCTGGCTTTACACGTTTCAGAACTGGTCACTTGCGCAGGCTGACAGCTACCACCGTGATTTGATTGCGACGTTCGAGGGGTTGGTATCTGGCACCAAAAGGGGCCGGGAAGTCGATGTGCGCCCCGACTATCTGAAATGCCCGGTCGGATCGCATATGATTTATTTCCGCGACAGTGGCGACCAGATCGAGGTGATTCGTGTGCTGCATCAGCGGCAGGACGCAAATCTCAACCTCTGATCCCCACGCATGGCCGGACTGATTTTCACTGATCCGGCCTGTTGATCCAAATCGCGCAGTAGCTGGACCCGTTGTCCTGTTCGACCACCTGCCCGCCTGCGGTGCCGCAATAGATGCTTGGAAACTGCCCGAACTCGCGGGCGTCACCGCGTCCGGCAATCCACGCCATCGCCAGCGCCCCGATAACGGCCCCTGTGGCCCCTACAGAGGCCAACCACACCCAGAACCCGCCAAACCACCGCCATGCCTCTCTACGGGCCTCTCCGGCGGCCTGTGAGAGCCTTGAGCGCTCGTTGTCGAGGTCGTGCCGGATTCCGGCCATGGCGCTCTCAGCGGCCTTCGTTGCGGCCTGTGTGGCGCTGCGGGCCATCTGATCGCGGTCCGCTTCCAAAGCCCCCTGAATTTCCCCCGGCGCATCTTCGGCCGCCTTCGCCATTTTCAGGACTGCTGCCGTCACGATCTGGTTCAGCTTTTTCGCCTCGTCCTTGTCGAGGCTGGTGCGCTGGAGCTGGTCCATGTCTTTGCGGATCAGGGTCAACTCATCGGCGAGTATCTGGAACGGATCCTTGCTCATGTCTGATCCGCCTTCGCCGCGACCTGATCGAGATCTTCCAGCAGCCCGACCAGTTCTTTCTGATCGACTTCGCGAGTGGCGTTCTTGCGCAGGGTCGAAGCCATCCAGCGTGCTATCTTCGGATCGTTCAAAGCCGCACTTGTTACGATGGCCCCAACGATAATTTTACGGCGGGTCTCGCTGGCTTTCTGGCGGGTTTTGAGGCGGGCGAGCTTTGCCTGTGTTTCCGCTATCTGCTGATCTACTGTCCGCGCCATTCTTGTCCCCTTTGCCACTGTCCTAAGTTGCTTTTAGGCTGACGTTAATGTAGAGAGCAAGACACGAAGTGCCCACTTATACAAACGCTGTGCGTTTGTGTGGGCGGGGGAGACTGGCGTTTCCCCTCGACCCCTAAGCAAAGTGCAGCCCCCGAATGGCGATCTATCATTTACGCGCAACGATGATTTCCCGCAGTCAGGGCCGCAGCGCCACGGCGGCTTCCGCCTATCGCGTGGCCGAGCGCATCGAAGATCGCCGCACGGGACTGACCTTCGATTACGCGGCGCGGAGCGGCGTCGATCACACCGAAATCCTTGCACCGGATCACGCGCCGGATTGGGTCCGTGACCGATCCGAACTGTGGAACCGCGTCGAGGAATCCGAGACCCGCAAGAACAGCCAGGTCGCCCGCGAGGTCCGCGTGGCCCTGCCCGACGAGCTGACCCATGCGCAGCGTGTCGCCCTGGTCCGCGACTATGCGCAGGCGCAGTTCGTGGATCGTGGCATGGTCGCCGACATCGCCCTGCACGCGCCGGGACGGGAGGGCGATGAACGCAACCACCATGCCCACATCCTGCTGACCACCCGCGAGCTGGACGCAGAGGGCAGCGTGCCCGGCGGGGGCTTCACCACCAAGAACCGCGACTGGAACAAGGTCGAGGTTCTGGAGGGCTGGCGCGAGGCGTGGGCGCGGGATAGCAACGCGGCGCTTGAACGCGCCGGCCTTGAGGATCGCGTGGATCACCGGACGCTGGTGGCGCAGCGCGACGAGGCGCTTGAGCTGGCGTCGGCGGCACGGGAGCGCGGCGACGAGGGCGCAGAGCTGAACGAGACCGTGCGGGCGATGTCGCTGGACCGCCCGCCCCTGCCGCAGCTTTCCCTTGGCGCGTGGCAGCTCAAGGAGCGCGGCATCGAGGTTGCCGCCGTGCGCGTCTGGCATGAGGTCAAGGACCGTGCCGCTGAGGTCAGGCAGGTGGTGCAGGAGCTGACCGGACAGGTCCGCGATTGGCTGGACCGTGCGGCAGAGCGGGTCATGGACCGTCTGGAACCTGCGAGGTTTGCGGGTTCAGGACAGTCCGAGCTGGCGCTTGCCGGGGGCCGTGACGGCCGAGAGGAAGAACCTGACCGGTCCGACCGGAGCGATCTTGCCACGCGGTTGCGGGATGCGTGGGAGGCGCGGCAGGGCCGCGAAAAGGAACAGGGTGTCGATGCGCCGGAGCGGGATGCACCGGAACCACAGGATTTGGCGGCGCGGTTGCGCGAGGCAGCAGCGGGGATCGACCCGGATGCTTTAGCGGATCGCGCAGCCGCGTTGCGCGAGGGCCGTGAGGCCGAGGAACGGCACATCGCGCAGGAGGCCGCGCGAGAACAGGAACGGGTGAAAGAGCTGGAGCGTCAGCAGGAGATCGAGCGGGAAGCCCATCGCGACCGAGGGCATGGGATCGAGCGGTAGGGTTGGTGCTGCGCACCAAGCAAAACCTCCCTTCCCCTGCCTTATGGCTGGCGATGTCAGTCAGGTTTTGAAGAGCAGTAACCGACCTTCGCTGCACTGCGCCTGAGTTCACACAGTGCGGGACAAAGTTAGCTTTCGCTGCGGCTGCGCCAAGGTACGCTATCAAGGGGTCTGATGGGGTGGGTTGGACTAATGGATGGATCATAGGCGACATGCCCTGTAAACCAACCAATATGAAGTATTTGTCCGCCATTCGTGTTGCTAAAATCGGGTTGGCCATATTGCTTTCGGCTGCTCTGAATTTCAGCATTGCAAAAGCCGATGCCCATGTGTTTGAGGCAAGTGAAGCGGTCTTTGAAAAAGTTATTTTTGCTACCGATACGGGTGATCTTGATTTAGCTACTCAGGATCAAAGATTTAGCGAAAATGGTGAGGCATCCCATGGCTTTGGCGATTGCCATATCCACATCATTGGACTGAAGCAGGCGCAGTTGGCATGCGATCAGTCGTCAGCAGACCGATCGCGACACTGGGCTGACGCCTCTGTGGTCCTTGCCACGCTCCAAGGTTTTTACCGTCCTCCGCGAGGCTGATCTGCCCCCATTGCAGAGTGGTATTTTACATATCCCGTGTCGGAACGGGCTTTGTAGAAACTCATAAATATCACAGCAGACCAAACCGTTTGAGGCGAGCCTGTTTCAGGGCCATTTCATCGGTTTGATCATGCCAGACTAAGTTCCAACAGGTGCCTGGACGTGTTTTCAGTGACCTATTCAATTCCTGGAGTACGATTATGAAACTGACAACGATGACCATGGCTGCGATGACGGTGGGCGTATTTGCCTTGGTCCCGATCACTGGCGCGACTGGAAATGCGGAAACGCCATTGCCAATGACTGCAGCAGCTGCAGCAGCGCCGCAAGATGACGATCATGCCGATGAGGCCAAAGACGCGCACGGCGACGACGACCACGCAGGTGAAGCCAAAGATGCGCATGGCGATGATGACCACGCAGGTGAAGCTAAAGATGCGCACGGCGATGACGACCACGCAGGTGAAGCCAAGGATGCGCACGGCGATGATGACCACGCAGGTGAAGCTAAAGATGCGCACGGCGATGACGACCACGCAGGTGAAGCCAAAGATGCGCATGGCGATGATGACCACGCAGGTGAAGCCAAAGATGCGCATGGCGATGATGACCACGCAGGTGAAGCCAAGGATGCGCATGGCGATGACGATCATGCAGGCGAAGCTGAAGGCGCACACGGCGATGAAGGCGGTGGCGATGTTGTTAAACTGACCCCCGAAGTCGCGAAAGAGGCCGGAATCCTGCTCGAGCAAGCTGAATTGGGTGCCTTGGGCGAATCCCTTAGTCTGCCAGCAGAAATCCGCTTTGACGCGGACCGGATGGCAAATGTCACGCCCAAAGTGAGTGGAGTCATCGACCGGCTTTTGGTTGGTGAAGGCGACACCGTTGCCTATGGAGATACGCTGGCACTGATCACAAGCCGCGAGCTTGCAGGGTTGAAAGCGAAATGGATGATTTCGAAAACGAACGAAGCCCTTGCGGCACAGTCGTTGACGCGCCTGGAAGGGCTGTGGGCGCAAAAAATCACATCCGAGGTAAATGTCCAAACGGCCCGCGCAGAGCATGAATCGGCAAAGACCGAAAGTGAAGCCGCAGAAACCGAACTGCATGCCGTCGGAATTGATCACGCCGATCTCGACAAGATAGCCACTGCGCCGGATGGCAACAACGCCAATGCCTATCTGACTGCACCACTTGCGGGAACAATTGTGCGACGTGCGGCGACACTGGGGGAAACGGTAACAGCCGGGGATTCCAGCGCCAAGGTGCTGTTCACGATTGTCGACGACAGCGTGGTTTGGGCCGATATCGCAGTTTACAAACAGGATATCAGCCGCGTCCGGATTGGCGCTCCGGTTGCCCTTAAATCAGACGCTGGCGATGTTATTGCGCAATCAACGGTGGCTTTTGTCCTACCGGTTATTGATGAAGTGTCGCGCACGGCGACGGCGCGTGTCATCATCGACAACTCTGACAGAACCCTGACCCCCGGCCAGTTTGTGATTGCAGATCTCAGCGTCGGCAATGCCGCGGAGGTTTTGCGCGTGCCACAATCCGCCGTGCAACTGGTAGAGAACCGTCCGTCTGTTTTTGTCCCTGTTGACGGCGGGTTCGCACCGCGCGCCGTCATGGTCGGCACAACCGCTGGCGGCTATGTGGAAATCCGCACCGGGCTGGAGGAAGGCGACCTCTTTGTCTCTGACGGGGCCTTCACACTCAAAGCCCAACTTGAAAAAGACGCCTTTGGCGACGGCCACGGACATTAGGATAGCTGATTATGACTGATTTTATGCACCGCATCGCAGGCGGCTGGCTTTTGGCGGCCATTGCGGCTTTTGCGATGACGCTTGGCGGGCTTTTTGCGTTTCGCGCCTTGCCTGTTGATGCCTTTCCGGACGTGACACCCGCGCTGGTTCAGGTTTTCACCGAAACCGAAGGGCTCGCCCCCGAAGAGGTTGAACGCTATGTGACCTATCCGATCGAAACGGCGATGTCGGGCCTTCCGAAACTGAAAAACATGCGGTCGGTCTCCAACTTCGGGCTGTCGGTGGTGAACATCTATTTTGAGGACGGGACGGATGTCTATTTCGCCCGTCAGGTCGTGGGCGAGCGGCTCGCCGAAGCGCGTGGCAACATCCCAGACGGGTTTGGCGACCCGCAAATGGGCCCGATTTCAACCGGGCTTGGCCTCATCCTGTATTTCCGCCTGGAAGACCAGACCGGCGAACGCAACCTTGTCGAGATGCGCGAAATTCAGGATTGGATCGTCAAGTATCAGTTGCAGACCGTGGCGGGTGTCACCGAGGTTTTGTCCCTTGGTGGCTATGAAAAGCAATATCAGGTCAGGCTCGATCCCGATGCGCTGCTTGCCTATGATATTCAAATCGCCGATGTGATCAGCGCATTAGAGCGCGGAAACAAAACCGAAGGGGCGCAATTCCTCGAAATCGGATCCGAACAATACACGGTGCGCGGCGTTGGACTTGCCAAGACAATCTCTGATCTCGCAGAGATTGTCGTCAACGTGGAGGACGGGCGCACCGTGCGCGTGCGCGATCTGGGCCACATCACCGTTGGCGGTGGCGTTCGGCAAGGTCTTGCAACCGCCAATGGTGAAGGCGAAGTTGTCGCAGGGCTGGTTCTGAAACTTTATGGCACCAACACATCCGATGTCATCGCGCGGGTCCAGAAGCGCTTTGAGGAAATCAACGCAAGCCTGCCGGATGGTGTACTGGCGGTCCCCTACTATGATCAGGGAACGCTGGTAAACAAGGCCTCCGCAACCGTCACGACGGCGTTGTGGCAGGGGGCTGTGCTCGTAGCGTTGGTGGTGTTTGTCTTCCTGGGCGGATGGCGTCCCAGTCTGGTTGTGGTCCTGTCGATCCCGTTTTCCGTAGGTTTTGCGTTTATCGCAATGTACGTGCTCGGTATCAGCGCCAATCTGATGTCATTAGGAGGGGTCGCCATCGCCATCGGGATGATGGTCGACGGGGCGATTGTTATCTCTGAAAACGTGGATCGCAGCTTTGAGGAAGACGACGGCACTGAAGAGCCGCGTATGTTGGTTGCCCGATCTACCGCCGAGGTAATCGCACCTCTGGTGGCGGCGGTTGCCGTGGTTATCGTTGTTTTCCTGCCGCTTTTCTCGCTGCAAGGGGTCGAGGGCAAAACCTTCCGGCCCTTGGCGGCATCGGCTGCACTCGCCATGACCGGATCGCTGTTCTATGCGGCCCTGATTGCGCCTTCCATGGCCTTTTCGGTGATGCGCCGATCCGGCAAGAGGGCCCCTGACAAGCCGGGGCGGACTGTCGCGATGGTCAGTGGTGCGGCCGGGTTCTTTGTCCGTAACCGTTTTTTCGCCATCGTCCTGTGCGGCATATTTTTGGCGGTGGGCGGTTTTGCAGGATCGCGACTTGGTTCCGAATTTACGCCATCGTTGGAGGAAGGCGATATTCTGATGCGCGTCACCATGGCACCCTCGATTTCGCTTACCGAAGGAACGAAGACGACGACGCTTGTGGAAAAGCGGCTGTTAAAGAATTTTCCTGAAATCAAGTCCATCGTGACCCGTATTGGGCGTGGTGAGGTTGGCGCGCATGCTGACCCGACCAACAGCGCCGAAGCCTTCATCGAGCTGAACCCGGTCGATCAGTGGCGGCCCGGCTTGTCTGCCGAAGGTTTGCGCACGGCGATTTCGGAAGATCTGGAAAGCTTTCCGGGGATTGTGGTAAATATCGGCCAACCCATCGCGATGGCTGTTGATGAATTGCTGACCGGCACACGCGCCGAACTGGCCGTCAAAATCTTTGGACCGGATTCCGAAATTCTGTTGGAGCGATCACAAGTCCTGCAATCACTCCTGCAACAGGTTGAGGGTTCTGCCGAGGTACAGGCCGACCAGATCACCGGTGCGCCGCAACTTGTGGTAACCGTGGATCGGTCAGCCCTTGGTCGCTACGGGCTTGATGTTGAGGACGCGTTGGATGGGCTGCGTGCAGCCGTCGGCGGGGCCGAAGCCGGATCACTGTTCGAGGGCGTGCGACAGTTTCCGATAATGGTGCGTTTTGACGAAGAAAGCCGCGACACACCGGAGGCGATCAGACGCATCGTGCTGGAATCGCCTTCGGGCGCACGGGTGCCGCTGGACACAGTGGCCAATATCGAAACTGTAATCGGTCCACGCCAGATCACACGCGAAGATGGCGAACGCTTCATCACGGTCCAGTCCAACGTGCGCGGTCGCGATATCGGCTCTTTCGTTGCCGAAGCGCAGACGTTGACGGACGCTCAGTTGGATCTACCGCCCGGGTATCGTTTGGTCTGGGGCGGCCAATTCGAGCTTCAGCAACAGGCGAATGCCCGTTTCAAAGTGGTTATTCCGATTACGTTGGGCATCGTTCTGCTGATCCTTCTGGTAACCTTTGGTCGCCTGAAATCAGCGATCCTCATCCTGTTGAATATCCCCTTGGCGCTGACAGGTGGTGCGATGGCGCTCTGGCTGACAGGGTTACCGGTGTCGGTGCCTGCTACCGTCGGGTTTATCGCATTGTTCGGCATCGCGTTGGGCAACGGTATGGTATTGGTCAGTTTCATGGATGATTTTGCGCGCGCCGGTCGCAATCTGGAGGCTTTGGCCATTGAGGCCGCAGGGCTGCGCGCGCGTCCGGTCCTGATGACCGCCATGACGACGGCACTTGGGCTGGCACCATTGCTCTTCGCCACCGGCGTCGGTGCCGAGGTCCAACGCCCGCTTGCCACTGTGGTAACCGGGGGGCTTGTTTCGTCAACCGTGCTGACCCTACTGGTCATGCCCGCCCTGCACCGCTGGTTTGCGCCCAGACAAGGTGGGCATCATTCACTTGTCGAAACGGTCCACGAGCATGGTACGAAGGCAAAATCTTAGCCGAGGCGCACCGAAGGACCTATCTTCTAAACTACGTCATATCTCCAATCCAGGAAGTGCAAGACGATCATCCGGTAGCTTCCCCATGCCCGCTTTCGTTATCTTGGGCGTGGGGGCTGCCAAATTTCGATGTTTCGTCACAAACGTGGAAGGCGCACTCTAGTTCAAGCGTCGCATGGTCAATCCCGTAACGGTCCCGTATTATCTGTTTGACCGCTGCCTTGATTTCATCGGCGCGCTCCCATTGGCCCTCTGCAATCACGACATGCGCATCAAGTGCTGCGCGGTTTTCATTCATCTGCCAGAAATGTGCATGGTGAACACCGGTCACGCCATCGGTCCCTTGGATTGCCCGCAGCACGGCATCTGTTTTGATGTCTGGCGGACTGCCAAGCATCAGAATTCGGATGACCGGCCCGATTTCCCGGAAGGACTGCCATAGGATGTAACCAGCGATCATCACCGTGACGATGGGATCAATGAGCCGCCAATCATAAAGAAGGATCAGGGTTCCCGCGACAATCACTGCCACCGATCCCAAGGCATCAGCCACGTTATGCAGAAACGCCGCACGAATATTCATGCTGTTTTTCGACATCGAATAGGTCAGCATTGCTGTGACAACATCGACGGCCAGAGCAATGCCCGCGATGATGACGATCATCCAGCCCGCGACCGGTTGCGGATCAAGGAATCGCGCCCCCGCCTCATAGAGCAGATAGAGGCCGATGATGATGAGGGTGGTATAGTTGATCAGCGCGGCAACGATCTCAACCCGCCCATAGCCGAACGTCATTTTTTCATCGCGCGGCCTGCGCGCAATTTTTCGTGCTGCAAAAGCAATGATGAGCGATATGGCATCAGAAAAATTGTGAAGCGCATCCGCGATCAGTGCAAGCGAGCCGGACAAGATACCACCAATGACCTGGGCGACGGTCAGAGCCATGTTTACCACAATGGCGGCAAATACACGCCTGTCGCCTGCGTTCGGATCGACGTGATGATGATGTCCATGGCCCAAGCTGAAAATCTTCCTACCAACACAGATTTCAGGCCGGTGTTCCGGATATCGCGGGTGATTCCCGTGGCCTGCTGTTCATATACGATCTACAGTCACTGTAGGTTCAAGGGAATTCTTTGATGGCGAACTATTCTATTGGTGAAATGGCCAAACGAACCGGGGTCAAGGTAACGACCATCCGTTTCTACGAAACGCGTGGGCTGCTACCCGAACCTGGCCGAACAGAAGGAGGGCAGCGGCGGTACGGAAAGTCTGCTTTGGAGCGCTTGACCTTCATTCGTCACGCTCGTGAGCTGGGCTTCGAGCTTGACGATATACTGGAGTTGGCAAGCCTGACGGACCGTCCGGATATCTCCTGTGAAATTGCGCACGAAATAACCGGTCGGCATCTCAAAGCCGTTGCGCGGCGACTGTCGATCCTCGCCGCTTTACGCGGCGAGTTGGAACTGATGCTCGCACGATGCGAAGGTGGGGCCGTTGGAAACTGCCGAGTGATAGAAATTCTGGGTGACCATCGGCTTTGCGAAACTCAAAAGCATGGTTGACGTTTTAATCTAACCTTCCGACGATTTCGGCAAAAACGGTGTACAGTGGCTTTTGTCCAAGAACCAAGTGGCCCCCATTTTTCGCCATCACAAACCTCGTTCAAAATCAAAGCTGTTGTTGAAGGTTTTTGAAAGAACAACAGCTCGATCATCGGCTACCTTGCGGGCAGCAAGCCAAGCCACCGTCGTCCCCCCTGCCTTGCTCTTTGATCCGTTAGTTGCGCCATGGCTTTGCGCATATCTTCGATGTGTTGAGACAGGTTTTCACGTTCTCTTTCACGTTCAATATCCGTGCGCTCAACCTCCCGCTTAAGTGCCTTAACTTCGGCCTCTAACTCTGCAATTTTAATACGGTTTTCATGGTTTTCTATAGGGGGTGTAGTGGTGGTGTTTAGTGGTGGTGTTACACTGGTTTTAGGAAACACCCTAAAAAGTTCAGCGGGATCAATTTCCCAATGCCCATTATCATTCTTTGATGCACTCATGCGCTTTGATTTTATAGCATCAAGTATCGTCTTTTTAGTTTTACCTGCCTCTTTGGAGGCTTGGTTTGCTGATAGTTTCATGCCTGTATTCCTTGCTCACCATAGGAGGGGTAGTATCGGTGTTTAGTACTGGTGTTACCCCAGTTTATAACACCACCATGCCATATTTGCATGACCTGTCAAAGAGGGTAGGGGGCTAGGCGATTGTTAAGCCCGCCTGATGGTGTTCGGGCTGACCTCGAACAGCCGCGCCAGCTCTGCAATGCCACGGCCCTCCTGGTCCCGCATACGCGCAACCTCTGCGCGGCGCTCCGAGGATAGGGCAGAGGGTCTGCCCCCAACACGCCCCCGTTTGCGGGCGGCGGTAAGACCTTCTTTGGTCCTCTCGGATATTCGCTCACGTTCAAACTGGGCGATGGAGGCAAAGACGTGGAAGACCAGCCGTCCGGCTGGTGTCGTGGTGTCAATATCCTCGGCCAAGGATCGAAACCCTGCTCCTTTTGCGCCTACCGCCTCAACGATACTCAAGAGATCCTGTAAGGATCGGCTAAGACGGTCATACTTGGTCACGACAACCACGTCGCCATCCCGCAACTGCTCGATCATGCGGTTCAGCTCTGGCCGGGACTTCTTGGTCCCAGAGATTTTCTCGGCAAAGATGCGGTCCGCACCAATCGCCTCAAGGGCGACAGTTTGGGCATCAAGGTGCTGATCTTCTGTCGAAACACGCGCGTAGCCGATGATCACTGATATGACCCTCCCAAAAACCTTCAACAACTGGTTGGGTTTTGAACGGGGTTTTTGGCGGCGTCAATCGGGGTAGTTTGCGACCGTGCCAAAAAGGAGGGTTTGAGGCAGAGGTCGTGAGCTGAGAGCGCCTGAGCGTTCAAACGCTGTCGCACATTAATCGCTGATCCCGACACGGGGTGGTTTGCCAGCCATCACTTGTAGAACGTAGCTGCCGGAGGCCGTGATCATCAGAAACCCTACGAAGGCTTCGATTCCCGCGATGAAACGAAGATGGCCGATTGGCGTGATGTCCCCGCGTCCCAGCGTTGTAAAATTCACCAGCGAGAAATAGAAATAGTCCATCCATGACATCGCCTTCGCCGTATTGAACGAGCCGATGTTAAACACCGCGTCGCCCAACCAGAAACCAGCGGCAAAAGCGGCGGCCTCAACAACATGGGCCAACGTGATCGCGGAGACGGCTAGTGCAAGTCCGCGATAGCACGGACAGCCCCAGTCGATCAGTGCAGCACTGACGTGTCGGAAAACGACATAGTGAATGGAAAGGGTAAGACCAATCAGCGCGGTGCTGATGAAAATGGCACTCAGCATCGGTTCAACAAGGTCCTGATTGTCTTTCGGATATCGACAAAAGATATCCTACCTTTATCCGGGAATAAAGGGCGGACCGTAAACAGTCCGCCCTCTTTAGGTTAAGCCATTTTGCGGCATTCTTCGGCGCACTTGCGGCACGCTTCAGCACATTTCCGGCAGTGATCGGAATCGTGCTTTTCGCATTCTTCGGCGCAAGCGTCGCAGATTTCGGCACAGGCTTTGCACAGGCTGGCGCAGTTATCTGAACCGGAGGCGCACAGGATGGCGCAGGTATTGCAGACCAACATGCAATCGCGGCAAAGCTTGGCGCAGTCGACCATGTTCTGGTTTCCGATACAGGCGTCTAAACAACGCGCACAGGCGGTCATGCAGTCAAGGCAGGCCTGTGTACAGGCGTCAAAATCGTGGTTCATGATATCGTCTTTCTTTGAGGTCCTTGATGGACGGTTTGCAAATATACCTCTGGTCGAGGCAGGTGCCGGAATTGTTCCGGCGTTCTTCGCCGACGGAAGGACAGCGTCGCTATCGTCGTAGAAGTGGTTGAGGATGGGGCATTCCTCGACGGGGCCCTCTCCAGTGCAATCGAGGGCAAGCTGGACAAGAGAGGCGTGCAATTGCGCCAAATCTTCGATCTTTGCCTGCTGTTCTTCGATCTTTTGTTCGGTAATTTTCAGGATGTCGCCTGCGGTACTCTCTGGAGAGGACCCAAACACCAGAAGTTCGCCGATTTCCTCAAGGGAGAACCCTAGACGCTGTGCCTTGCGAATGAAGCGCAGCCGCTGAATGGCATCAGGTGCGTATTCCCGGTAGCCAACTTCGGTTCGACCTTCCGGCGACAACAGACCGATACGTTCGTAGTATCGAACTGTATCAATTTTGACCCCTGTCGCTTTGGCCAACGCTCCAATTTTCAATGCCATGCGAATCCCTTTCATGAGCAGCCTACAGTCTGGATCCCAGTCAAGACTCAAGATATAAATTCAGGGACAGACATACTGTTTCGGAGGGGTGACTGCGATATCCAATCATAACCTTCAACGCTTAGGGTTTAGAAAATCGCACTGTGGGCAGTGGGCTTTTCAGGAGCGCTGGTAAAGAAGTCGGCTTTGACGCTGCAATCGGACCGAACTCATGGGTTAAGTCACTGGCAAACAACACCCTTTTCGAACGTTCACAATCGAGGGTTTGTTGAACTGCTATAAAGTTTAGTCTGTGGGCTTTGTTGCCATTGCTAAATGAGAGCCCAGTCATCTTGATACCCGTGGTCATTCATGTAGCTCTTGCTTGAATAAACTCCCTAATGAGAGGCTCGGCCATGTATCCGCTTGAAGGTAAAGTCGCGTTGGTCACTGGTGCATCTGCTCCACATGGAATTGGGCGCGCAATTGCTCGACGGCTTGCGCAAGATGGTGCAGCAGTCGTTGTTACGGACATCGACGGTCACATGGATGTCGAAGGCAAACCAATGCCACGCTCCGAACTGCTGCAAAACATCGTTGCGGAGATTGAAAGTGGTGGCGGGGCAGCGAAATCTTTGATTTTGGATGTAACAAACGCCAAAAACATTGAGTCCGTAA